>DATAZG010000113.1:0-104296 GCA_036272155.1 Pseudonocardia sp. | reverse complement strand
GGCGCTGATGCTGCTGCGGCTGCGCACCCTGGCCAGCGGGCACACCGGGGTCCGGGCCAGCACCGTGGATGCGCTGGCCGGCCTGCTGAACGCCGGGATCGTGCCGGTGGTGCAGGAGTACGGCTCGCTGGGCTGCTCCGGTGACCTGGCTCCGCTGTCGTCGGTGGCGCTGGCGCTGATCGGCGAGGGCGAGGTGCACGACCGGCACGGGGTGCGCCGGCCGGCCGCCGAGGCGATGGGGGAGGCGGACATCAAGCCGGTGCGCCTCGCCGAGAAGGAGGGCCTCGCGCTGATCAACGGCACCGACGGCATGCTCGGCATGCTGGCGCTGGCCACGACCGACCTCGGTCGGCTGCTGGACATGGCCGACCTCACCGCGGCGATGAGCGTGGAGGCGCTGCTGGGCACCGACCGGGTGTTCGCCGCCGACCTGCAGGCCCTGCGCCCGCACCCCGGCCAGGCCACCTCGGCGGCCCGGATGACCGAGCTGCTGCAAGGCTCGGCGATCATGGAGAGCCACCGGGGCCCGGACTGCAACCGCGTGCAGGACGCCTACTCGCTGCGCTGCTCACCCCAGGTGCACGGCGCGGCCCGCGACACCCTGACCCACGCCGAGCTGGTCGCCGACCGCGAGCTGGCCTCGGTGATCGACAATCCGGTGGTGCTGGCCGACGGCCGGGTGGAGTCCAACGGCAACTTCCACGGCGCCCCGGTGGCCTACGTGCTGGACTTCCTGGCCATCTGTGTGGCGGACGTGGCGAGCATCGCCGAGCGGCGCACCGACCGGATGCTGGACGTGTCCCGCAGCCACGGCCTGCCGCCGTTCCTGGCCGACGACCCCGGCGTCGACTCCGGCCACATGATCGCGCAGTACACCCAGGCGGCCGTGGTGTCCGAGCTCAAGCGGCTCGCCGTGCCGGCCTCGGTGGACTCCATCCCGAGCAGCGCCATGCAGGAGGACCACGTGTCCATGGGCTGGTCGGCGGCCCGCAAGCTGCGCCGTTCGCTGGACGGGCTGACCACCGTGTTGGCCATCGAGCTGCTCACCGCGGCCCGCGCGCTGGACCTGCGTGCCCCGCTCACCCCCGCGCCGGCCACCGCCGCCGCCGTCGCCCGGCTGCGCGAGCACGTCGCCGGCCCCGGGCCCGACCGCCACCTGGCCCCGGAGATCGCGGCCGCCGAACAACTGATCAGGGAATGGGACAACTGATGACCACGACCACGCCGCCCGTGATCCGGGCCGCCCGGGGCACCACCCTGACCGCGAAGGGCTGGGCCACCGAGGCGCCGCT
The DNA here is from genome assembly GCA_036272155.1 of Pseudonocardia sp. Taxonomy (GTDB): domain Bacteria; phylum Actinomycetota; class Actinomycetes; order Mycobacteriales; family Pseudonocardiaceae; genus Pseudonocardia. Next base: position 103,004 of record DATAZG010000113.1, on the reverse strand, counting down.
GCGTATGCTGCACAACAACCTGGACCCGGAGGTCGCCGAGCGGCCGTCCGACCTGGTCGTCTACGGCGGCACCGGCAAGGCGGCCCGCGACTGGCCGAGCTTCCACGCGATCACCCGCGAGCTGACCGAGCTGAACCTCGACGAGACGCTGCTGGTGCAGTCCGGCCGCCCGGTCGGCGTGCTGCGCACCCACGAGTGGGCGCCCCGCGTGCTGATCGCCAACTCCAACCTGGTGCCGGACTGGGCGACCTGGCCCGAGTTCCGCCGGCTGGAGTCGCTCGGGCTGACCATGTACGGCCAGATGACCGCCGGCTCGTGGATCTACATCGGCACCCAGGGCATCGTGCAGGGCACCTACGAGACGTTCGCCGCGATCGCCAACAAGCGGTACGGCGGCACCCTGGCCGGGACACTGACCCTGACCGCCGGGCTGGGCGGCATGGGCGGCGCGCAACCGCTTGCGGTGACCCTGAACGGCGGCGTTGCGCTGGTCGTCGAGTGCGACCCGTGGCGGGCCAAGCGCCGGGTCGAGCACCGCTACCTGGACGAGATCGCCGACGACATCGACGACGCCGTGCGCCGCGTCGAGACCGCCAAGCGGGAGCGCCGCGCGCTGTCCGTCGGCCTGATCGGCAACGCCGCCGAGGTGCTGCCCGAGCTGCTGCGCAGAGGCGTCGACGTGGACATCGTCACCGACCAGACCAGCGCGCACGACCCGCTGGCCTACCTGCCGCGCGGTGTCGACCTCGCCGACTGGCACGACTACGCGGAGAAGAAGCCGGACGAGTTCACCGACCGGTCCCGCGAGTCGATGGCCGAGCACGTGGACGCCATGCTCGGGTTCCTGGACCGGGGCGCCGAGGTGTTCGACTACGGCAACTCGCTGCGCGGCGAGGCGAAGCTGGGCGGCTGCGAGCGGGCCTTCGACTTCCCCGGCTTCGTGCCGGCCTACATCCGGCCGCTGTTCTGCGAGGGCAAGGGCCCGTTCCGCTGGGTGGCGCTGTCCGGCGACCCCGCCGACATCGCCGCCACCGACCGGGCGATGCTGGAGCTGTTCCCGGAGAACGAGTCGCTGGCCCGGTGGATGAAGCTGGCCGGTGAGAAGGTCTCCTTCCAGGGCCTGCCGGCCCGGATCTGCTGGCTGGGCTACGGCGAGCGGCACCTGGCCGGGCTGCGGTTCAACGAGATGGTGGCCTCCGGTGAGCTGTCCGCGCCGATCGCCATCGGCCGTGACCACCTGGACTGCGGCTCGGTCGCCTCGCCGTACCGGGAGACCGAGGCGATGGCCGACGGGTCCGACGCGATCGCCGACTGGCCGCTGCTCAACGCGCTGGTCAACACCGCGTCCGGGGCCACCTGGGTGTCCATCCACCACGGCGGCGGGGTCGGCATCGGCCGGTCCATCCACGCGGGCCAGGTCTCGGTCGCCGACGGCACGCCGCTGGCCGCCGCCAAGATCGAGCGCGTGCTCACCAACGACCCGGGCATGGGCGTGCTGCGCCACGTCGACGCCGGTTACCCGGAGGCCTCGGCGGTCGCCGACGAGCTCGGCGTGCACATCCCGATGGCGGGCGCGTGACGGCTCCGGCCACGGTCACCGGGCTGCTCGGGGAGATCGCCGACGTCGGCCGGGACGGGAAGCGCGGCGGCTACTCGCGGCACGGGTTCTCGCCGGTGGAGTCGACGCTGCGGGACTGGTTCGCCGAGCAGGCCGCCCGCCGGGGCCTGGACGTGACCACCGACCGCAACGGCAACCAGTGGGCCTGGTGGGGCCGCCCGGGGCCGGATGCCGTGCTGACCGGCAGCCACCTGGACTCGGTGCCCGGCGGCGGCGCGTTCGACGGCCCGCTCGGGGTCGCGTCCGCGCTGGCCGCCGTGGACCGGCTGCGCGCCGGCGGCTTCACCCCGAGCCGGCCGCTGGCGCTGGTCGTGTTCACCGAGGAGGAGGGCGGCCGGTTCGGGGTGCCCTGCCTCGGCTCGCGGCTGATGTCCGGGTCACTCGACGCCGACGCGGCGCGGCGGCTGACCGACCGGGACGGCGTGAGCCTGGCCTCGGCGGTCGCCGCCAGCGGGGTGGACCCGGCGCACCTCGGCGAGGACGCCGACGCGCTGGCCGGCGTCGGCTGCTTCGTCGAGCTGCACGTGGAGCAGGGGCGGCTGCTGGACCGGCTGCCCGGCACGCCGCCGGTGGCCGTGGCCTCGTCGATCCTGGCGCACGGGCGGTGGCGCTTCACCGTGACCGGTACCGGCAACCACGCCGGCACCACCGAGGTCGCCGACCGGCGTGACCCGATGCTGCCGGCCGCCGCCGCGGTGCTCGCCGCCCGGCGCGCGCTGGGCGGCCGGCCGCGGGCGCGCGCCACCGTCGGCCGGCTGGAGCCCACCCCCGGCGGCACCAACGTGATCGCCTCCTCGGTGGACTTCTGGCTGGACGCCAGGGCGCCGCTCGGCTCGGACACCCGCGCGGTCGTCGAGGAGATCACCGAGGCGGCCCGGGCGGCGGCCGCCGAGGAGGGCTGCGAGGTGTCGGTGCGCCAGGAGTCCTACGGCGACACCGTGCTGTTCGACGCCGGCCTGCGGGACCGGCTGGCGGCCGAGCTCGGCGGGGTCCCCGTGCTGCCGACCGGGGCCGGCCACGACGCCGGCATCCTCGCCGCCCGGGTCCCCACGGCGATGCTCTTCGTGCGCAACCCGACCGGGATCAGCCACGCCCCGGCCGAGCACGCCGAGGCGGGCGACTGCGAGACCGGGGCGAAGGCGCTGGCCACCGTGCTGGAGTCGCTGGCCGGGAGTCCTTCCGCCGGGAGTCCCTCGTGAGTGGTGAGTGGTCCCCTGAGACCACTCGCCACTCACGGGCGACCTACTGGTGCGAGCGGGCCTGGGTGGCCGGCGGCATCGCGGAGCGCGTGCTCGTCGGCGTGGGGCCGGACGGGGTGATCACCTCGGTGGCCGCGCACAGCGACCCGCCGACGGGCGCGGACCGGCTGCCGGGCGTCGTCTTCCCCGGTTTCGCCAACGGCCACTCGCACGCCTTCCACCGGGCGCTGCGCGGCCGCACCCACGCCGACGGCGGCACGTTCTGGACCTGGCGAGAGGGCATGTACCGGCTGGCCGGGCGGCTCGACCCGGACAGCTACCGCCGGCTGGCCACGCTGGTCTACGCCGAGATGGTGCTCGCCGGGTTCACCGCCGTCGGCGAGTTCCACTACCTGCACCACCCGGTCGGCGGCGGCCGCTACGCCGACCCGAACGCGATGGGCAACGCGCTGGTCGAGGCGGCCCGGGACGCCGGGATCCGGATCACCCTGCTCGACACCTGCTACCTGGCCGGCGGCCTCGACGAGACCGGCTACCGACCCCTGTCCGCCGAGCAGGCCCGGTTCGGTGACGGCACCGCGGCCGGCTGGCTGGACCGGGTCGCCGGGCTGCGCGACACCGCCGGCGCGCGGGTCGGCGCCGCGCTGCACTCGGTCCGGGCCGTGCCCGCCGACGCGCTGCCCGAGGTCGCTGCCACGCTCGGCACGGCTCGCCCCCTGCACATCCACCTGTCCGAGCAGCCGGCGGAGAACGAGGCCTGCCAGGCGTGGCACGGCTGCTCACCGACGGAGCTGCTGGCCGGCGCGGGGCTACTCGGCCCGCACACCACCGCGGTGCACGCCACGCACCTGTCCGAGAAGGACATCCGGCTGCTCGGCTCGGCCGGGGTGACCGCCTGCTTCTGCCCGACCACGGAGGCCGACCTGGCCGACGGCATCGGCCCGGCCAGGGAGCTCGCCGACGCGGGCAGCCCGATCAGCCTGGGCAGCGACCAGCACGCCGTGGTCGACCCGCTCGTCGAGGCCCGCGCGCTGGAGCACGGCGAGCGGCTGCGCACCGGGCGGCGGGGCAGGTTCAGCCCGGCCGAGCTGGTCACGGCGGCCACCGCGGCCGGCCACCGCAGCCTGGGCTGGCCGGGGGCCGGCGAGATCGCCCCCGGCGCGCCGTGCGACCTGGTCGCGGTGCGCACCGACACCCCCCGCACCGCCGGCTCGCTCCCCGGCCAACTGCTGCTCTCGGCGAGCGCGCCGGACGTGCACACCGTGGTGGTGGGCGGCCGCGCGGTCGTCCGGGACGGCCGGCACACCACACTGGACACCGTCGGACCGGCCCTGGCCGCCGAGATCGAGGAGCTGTGGCGCACGTGACGGAGTCAGTCCCCCTCGAGGCGGCGGCCGGGAGCACGCTGGTCACCGGGATCGGCGAGCTGACCACGAACGACGAGGAGCTCGGCCAGCTCAGCGGGGCCGCACTCGTGCTGGTCGACGGGCTGGTCGCCTGGGTCGGGCCGGCCGAGCGGGCCCCGGCGGCGGATACGGCGGTCGACGTGGCCGGCCGGGCGGTGCTGCCGGGGTGGGTGGACAGCCACACGCACCTGGTGTTCGCCGGCGACCGGACGGCCGAGTTCGGCGCGCGGATGGCCGGCGAGCCGTACCGTGCCGGCGGCATCGCGGTCACCGTCGAGGCGACCAGGGCGGCCACCGACGAGCAGCTGACCGCCACCCTGCGCCGGCACGTGGCCGAGGCCGCCGCCCAGGGCACCACGTGCCTGGAGACGAAGACCGGCTACGGCTTGACGGTCGCCGACGAGGCGCGCGCCGCCCGGCTGGCCGCCGCCGAGGTCGACGAGGTCACGTTCCTCGGCGCGCACCTGGTGCCGCCGGGGGCCGACGCCGACGAGTACGTCGAGCTGGTGTGCGGGCCCATGCTGGAGGCGGTGGCCCCGTACGTGCGCTGGGCTGACGTGTTCTGCGAGACGGGGGCGTTCGACGCCGACCAGTCCCGCGCCGTGCTCACCGCCGCCGCCAAGCACGGGCTGGGCCTGCGGGTGCACGGCAACCAGCTCGGCGCCGGGCCCGGGGTGGCGCTGGCCGTCGAGCTCGGCGCCGCCAGCGTGGACCACTGCACGTACCTGACCGGCGCCGACGTGGCCGCCCTCGCCGGCTCGGACACGGTGGCCACCCTGCTGCCCGCCTGTGACCTGTCCACCCGCCAGTCCCTGCCGGACGCCCGCGCGCTGCTCGATGCCGGGGCGACCGTGGCGCTGGCCTCCAACTGCAACCCCGGCTCCTCCTACACGTCGTCGATGGCGTTCTGCGTGGCCACCGCCGTCCTGCAGATGCGGATGAGCGTGGCGGAGGCGGTCCGGGCGGCGACCTGGGGCGGGGCGCGGGCGCTGCGCCGGGAGTCCGGTGAGGGCGCGGTCGGGGTGCTGCGACCGGGCGCGCGGGCCGACGTGCACGTGCTGGACGCGCCCTCGGTCACCCACCTCGCCTACCGCCCCGGCGTCCCCCTCACCTGGGCGGTCTGGCGCGCCGGCCGCCGCCTGCACTAGCCCAGTTCAGGATCCGTGAGTGGCGATGGTCGCGATGGCGACCATCGCCACTCACGACCTCTGAGCAGGGGAAACGGCGATGCGGGACCGGGTGCGGGCCGGCGCCGACTCGGGCAGTGTGGCGAGGACGTCGGCGAGCGTGACCCCGCCGAGGCTGCGTCGCCAGGCCTCGTGCGCCTCGGCCATCTTCGCGGCGAGGATGCAGGTGTCGCGGCAGTCCTCCGGGGGCAGGGCGCCCAGGCCCCGTTGGCGGATCTCGCGGCACTCGTACGGCGCGGACGCACCGTCGACCGCCTCCACGAGCTGCAGCAGGGTGATCTCGGCGGCCGGCCGGGCCAGCCGGAACCCGCCCCGGGGGCCGGTCGTCGCCGCCAGCAGCCCGGCCCGCACGAGCGCCTGCAGCTGCTTGGCGAGATAGGCCCCCGGCACGTCGAAGTACTCCGCCAGCCGCGCCGCCGGCGCGGTGGCGCCCGGCTCGAGCTGAGCCAGCGTCGTGGCGCAGTGCAACACCCACTCGGTACTCACCGGGAGCTTCATCGCTCGAGTCTATCGCAGATATTGCGGATGTATTAAGTCCGAGATAGGGTGAAGCTACCGAACAAGAGGGAGCAGTCATGCGTATCGCGGTCGCCGGCGCCACCGGGAACATCGGGTCTTTCACCGTCGCCGCCCTCGAGGGGGCCGGGCACGAGGTCGTCCGGATCAGCCGTTCCCTCGGGGTGGACCTCGTCACCGGCGACGGGCTCGACGAGGCACTGGCCGGCGTCGAGGCGGTCGTCGACGTCAGCAACGGGCCGGCCACCGACCGGGACGCGACGGTGGCCTACTTCGAGACCGCCACGAGCACCCTGCTCGCCGCCGAGGCCCGCGCGGGGGTCCGCCACCACGTGCTGCTCTCGATCGTCGGGGTGAGCCGGGTGGCGGGCAACGCGCACTACGCCGGCAAGCGGGCGCAGGAAAGCCTGGTGGCGGCCGGGCCGGTGCCGTGGACGATCGTGCCGGCCACCCAGTTCCACGACTTCGCCGGCATGGTGGCGAGCTGGACGGAGCAGGACGGTGTCGCCACGATCGCGCCGCTGCTCGTGCAGCCGATCGCGCCCTCGGACGTGGCCGACGTGCTCGCCGAGGTCGCGGTGGGGGAGCCGAGGGGGCGCTACGCCGACGTGGCCGGGCCCGGTACGCAGGATCTGGTCGACATGGCCCGGCGCACCAACGAAGCAGTGGGCCGCAAGATGACGCTCGTGCCGACCTGGGCCGGCCTGTTCGACGAGACGATGGCCGGCACCGTGCTGCTGCCCGGCGAGGGCGCCCGGATCGCGCCGACCTCCTTCGACGACTGGCTCGCCACCCAGCGCTAGCGCCCGGCGTTCGCGGCATCGTCGCTGCTCAGACCCCGTGAGTAACGAGTTGGGTTATAGCCCCACTCGCCACTCACGGGTCTTGAGCTGGGCAAACTCGGTGGCGGGGGGCGGCAGACTGGGGGCGTGGGTCGGACGGTGAGTGCCCTGGTGACCTTGGGGGCGGACTATCTGGGGGCGGTCGGGCCGTTTCCCGTCGACCGTCCGTTCTGGTGCGAGGTGGCGCCCGTGGCCGACGGGGTGCGCGAGGCGCTCGGGGTGCCGGTGTTGGTGCTGCGGCTGCTCTCGGTGGACGGCGGCGAGGGTGCCCGGGGCGGTCATGTGACCTACCACGTCGAGGCGCTCGCCCGTCCCGCCGACGGTGTGCTGGTCGACGGTGTGCTGGTCGACGGTGGGCTGGACCGGCGGCCGGTGGACCTCGCCCCGCTGACCCGGCCGGACCCGCTGCGCTCGGCCTGGGCCACCGCCGACGGCCTGCGCGAGCTGCTGGGCTGGGCCGCCGCCGCACTGCGCGAGCTCGGGCGGCCGCCCACCGGGCCGGTCCGGCAGCGCCGCGCCTGGAACCTGGCCGGCCTGTGCGAGCTGCCCACCTCCGCCGGCCTGGTCTGGCTCAAGGCGACTCCGGCGTTCGCCGCCGACGAGGCCGCCGCGCTGACCGTGTTCGGCGCCATCGACCCGGGCCTGGTGCCGACCGTGCTGGCGGCCGGCGAGCACCGAGTCCTGCTGGCCGACGTGCCCGGCCGCGACGGCTGGCACCCCGACGAGGCCACCATCCGGGCCGCGGTGCACCGTTGGGTCGCCGCGCAGGCCACGCTCGCCCGCCACGCCGCCGGCCATCCCGACCGCCTGCGGGCCGCCCTGCCGGCCGCGCTGCCGGACTACCGGGGCGCGGCACTGGCCGACCGCGTAGCCGCGCTGCTCGCCGGCCCGCTGGCCAGCACCGCGCCCGGTGGGCTGACCGCCGCCGAGTCGCGCGCCGCCACCGCCCTGCTGGCCGGGTTCGCCGAGCTGGACGCGTGCGGCCTGCCGGACACCGTTGTGCACGGCGACTTCCACCCCGGCAACTGGCGCTGCCCGCCCGACGGGCCGCCGGTCGTGCTGGACCTCGCCGACGCCTACCTGGGCAACCCGGTGCTGGACGGGCTGCGGCTGTGCGAGTTCCTGCCCGAGGCCAGCCGCCCGGTCGCCGCGCGGACCTGGGTCGCGGCGTGGCGCGCGGAACGGCCGGCCGCCGACCCGGCCGGCGCGCTGGCGCTGGGCGAACCACTGGCCCACCTCGGCTACGCCGTGCGCTACCAGGAGTTCCTGGACGGCATCGAGGTCACCGAGCGGATTTACCACGAGGGTGACCCCGCCGCCTCGGTGCGGGAGGCGCTGCGTTGTGCCGGAGCTGCGCCGGATCACTCGCTCGGCACCTGCTCGGCGCGTGGGCGGGCGCGCGATTGGCTACGGTCGGGGGCATGACTGAGTTCGTGAGCCTCGAGGTCGACAACGGTGTGGGCACCATCCGGCTGAACCGGCCGCCGATGAACGCCCTGAGCCGACAGGTGCAGGAGGAGCTGCTCGTCGTGTCCGCCGACGCGACGGCCCGGGAGGATGTCCGTGCGGTCGTCGTCTACGGCGGCGAGAAGACCTTCGCGGCCGGCGCGGACGTCAAGGAGATGGCCAAGATGTCGTACTCCGACATCGCCCCGGTGGCCCGGCGGCTGTCCGCCGGCCTCGGCGCGATCTCCACCATCACCAAGCCGACCGTCGCCGCCGTCACCGGCTACGCGCTCGGCGGTGGCCTCGAGGTCGTGCTCGGCGCGGACCGGCGGATCGCGGGGGACAACGCCAAGCTCGGCTTCCCGGAGATCCTGCTCGGCATCCTGCCCGGCGGCGGTGGCACCCAACGCCTCGCCCGGCTGGTCGGGCCGTCCCGGGCCAAGGACCTGATCTACACCGGCCGCTTCGTCGGCGCCGAGGAGGCACTGGCCATCGGGCTCGTCGACGAGGTTGTGCCGGCCGACGAGGTGTACACGCGGTCGGTCGCGTACGCGTCGCAGTTCGCCAAGGGCCCCTCGCTGGCCTACGCGGCGGCCAAGAAGGCCATCGACGGCGGCCTGGACACCGACCTGCGCACCGGCCTGGACATCGAGTCCGAGCTGTTCGCCGGCCTGTTCGCCAGCGACGACCGGACCGCCGGCATGACCTCGTTCATCGAGAACGGCCCCGGCAAGGCCACCTTCACCGGTCGCTGATGGCGGCCGGTGCGGACCCGCTCAGGAGCGCGGTGTGCCATGACTGAGCGGCAGCACAGCCGGGTCCCGGTGAAGATCTGCGGGCTGACCCGGGAGGGCGACGTGGACGCCGCCGTCGCCGCCGGTGCGGACGCGGTCGGGTTCGTGCTGTACCCGCCGAGCCCCCGCTATGTCACCCCGGAGCGGGCGGCTGAGCTGGCCGAGCGGCTGCCGCCGTTCGTCACCCCGGTGCTGCTGTTCGTCAACGCCGCCCCGGAGCAGGTGGCGGCCGCCTGCGCCGGGGTGCCCGGTGCGCTGCTGCAGTTCCACGGCGACGAGTCCCCCGAGCAGTGCTGGGCGGCGTCCGGCCACGGCCAGCGGCCCTACCTGCGGGCCGCGCGCATCCCGGCCGGCGCCAGCATCGACCTGGCCGCCTTCGCCAAGGACTACGCCCAGGCGCGGGGCGTGCTGCTGGACGCCCAGGTGGCGGGCTACGGCGGTGGGGGCAAGACCTTCGACTGGTCGCTGGTGCCCCCGCTGCCGGACACCCACCTGGTGCTCGGCGGCGGGCTGACCCCGGACAACGTGGCGGCCGGCATCAACACGCTGCGCCCCCGGTGCCGCACGCTCTCGGTGGACGTCAGCTCGGGGGTCGAGGCCACCAAGGGCATCAAGGACGCGGCGAAGATCCGCGCCTTCGTGGCCGCGGTCCGCGCGGCGGCAGCCGACCCCGACCCGGCGGGAGTGCGCTGACGCCGCGACCGGTGCGGCTCACCGGCCGCTCCGGAACGCGGCGGTGATCTCGGCGACGCGGGGGTCGGCGCGCAGCTCGGCCAGGGTGACCGGCAGCGGCAGCCGCCAGTTCGGGTACTCGTGCACCGTGCCGGGCAGGTTGGGCTGGCGGGGTTCGGCGAGCACGTCGTAGGGCGAGATCAGCTTCAACCGGCACGGCGTGCGGGCGAGCAGCCGGTGCATGGCCAGGATGATCGCCCGCTCGTCGGGTGGCGCCGGCGCCCGCGGAGTCTCCGGCGCCCGCTCGTCGCGTGGCTCCGGCCCCTCCGAAGTCTCCGCCGCCGACTCGGTGCCGGTCGGCGCCTCGGACTCCGCCGGCAGCAGACCTTCCGCGCGCAGCAGCTCCAGCCAGTCGGCGCGCTCCTCGGCCGCGGCCGCCCACTCGGCCGGCACGTCGTCCAGCAGCCCGAGCTCGGCGCGGACCCGGACGTGCTCGCCGCGCAGGAAGCCGGCCGCCGTCGGGAGGTCGTGGGTGGACAGGCTGGCCGCCGCCCGCTCCGGCCACTGCGCCGGCGGCAGCAGCGGCGTACCGGGCGCGGACTCGTCGCGGGCGAACCAGGCCACCGCGCAGCCGAGCATCTCCTGGTCCTCCAGTGCCCGGGTGACCTCGGGCTCGACGGTGCCCAGGTCCTCGCCGACCACAACCGCGCCGGCCCGCTGCGCCTCCAGGGTGAGCACCGCGGTCATCACCGAGGCGTCGGAGTGCACGTAGGTGCCCTGGGCCGGCGAGTCGCCCGGCGGCACCCACCACAGGCGCCACAGCCCGGCGACGTGGTCGATGCGCAGCCCGTCGGCGTGGGCCAGCACGGCGCGCAGCATGTCCCGGAACGCGCCGTACCCCGTGGCGGCCAGCCGGTCCGGGCGCCAGGGCGGCAGGCCCCAGTTCTGCCCGCGCGGGGTGAAGTCGTCCGGCGGGGCGCCCACCGATACGCCGGTGGCCAGCAGGTCGGCCAGCGCCCAGGCGTCCGCGCCCTCCGGGTCCACCCCGACGGCCAGGTCGTGCAGCACGCCGAGCCCCATGCCGGACTCCCGGGCGGCGGCGCGCACCGAGGCCAGCTGCTCCGCGCAGCGCTCCTGCACCCAGGCGTGGAAGGCCACCCGGGGCGCCAGCTCGGCGCGGGCCGCGCGGGTCGCCGCGCTGGCCGGGTCACGCAGCGGCGCCGGCCAGCGGGACCACCGCGAGCCGTGCCGCTCGGCCAGCGCGCACCAGGTGGCGAAGTCGCGCAGCCCGTCCGGCAGCTCGCGGGGGCCGGGCCGCCCGGCGCCGCGCCAGAGCAGCTCCAGCGCCGACCGCTTCGCCGCCCAGACCAGGTCGTGGTCGATCCGGGCCCGCTCGTCGGTGCCGGGCGCGGCCACCCGCAGCGCGTCGACCTCGGCGCGGGTGGCCGGATCGGCCAGCCGGTACGCCTCGAGGTCGGTCACCCGCAGCGCCAGCGGGTTGGCGTAGCGCCGGCTGGCGGGCGTGTACGGCGACGGCTGCACCGGGTGGGTCGGCGCCGGGGCGTGCAGCGGGTTGAGCAGGACCGCGCCGGCACCGTGCTCGCCGCCGGTCCACTCGACGAACTCGCGCAGGTCACCGAGGTCGCCGATGCCCCAGGAGGCCGCCGAGTGCAGCGCGTACAGCTGCAGCTGCCAGCCCCAGGTCGGGCTCGACGTGGGCAGCGTCGCCGGCGCCACCACCAGCGTGCTCTCCACTTCTCGGGAGCGGGCGCCGGTGCCCTTGCCCGAGCCACCGGCCGGCACCTCGGCGCGCACCCGGTAGTACCCGGGCGCCAGGTCGGCGGGCAGCTCGTCGCGCAGCTCCCTCGGCTCGCCGGGGGCGTCCTCCGGGACCAGCTGCCGGGCGCCGGGCAGTGGCCGGGGTGGCTCGCCGACCCGCATGGCCACGGTGCCGGGGGGCACGCCGGCCCGGTCGCGCTCGGCGACGGCGGCCAGCTCGCGGCGGCGGTCGGCCGGGGTGGCGGCATCGACCTCGAGCAGGCCGAGCACCCGGATCACGACGTCGGCGGCCACCCGTACGGGCCGGCGCCGGCCGTCCCGGTACTCGGTGGCCACGCCGTGCGCGGCGGCCAGCCGGGCCAGGTCCTCGGGCGGTGCCGCATGCTCCGTGTGGTCCGTGTCGGGCGCCACCTCAGTTGATGTCGCGGCGCTGCGCGACGGCGGCCCCGGCCAGTACCGCCACCAGGGTGTACCCGAAGAAGACCAGCAGCGCCAGCCACCAGGGCAGCCCGAACGCGCCGAAGCCGCCGCCGAACGGCTCGGAGCCGGCGAGCCCGGTCAGGCTGGTGGAGGCCGACCCGCCGGGCAGGTAGTCGTCGATCCGGCCGAGGTTGCTCAGGCTGGCCAGCCCGCTGATGATCTGTTCGACCAGCAGCAGGTAGACGAGTACGCCGACGATCGCGGCCAGCTGGTTGTTGACCAGTGTGCCCAGCCCGACGCCCAGCACCGCCCACAGCGCGAACACCAGCAGCGCCACCGCGCTCACCTCGAGCACCGAGCCGAACTCGCCCCCGCTGACCTGGCCGCCGCCGAACACCATGCCGAGCAGCCCGAACACCGAGGAGAACAGCCCGTAGCCGGCGCCGAGCACACCCGCGACCAGCACCTTGGCCACGAGCAGCTGGAGGCGGCCTGGCGCGGTCAGGTAGCTGGTGGCCAGGGTCCGGTGGCGGCTCTCGCTGGTGGCGCAGACCAGGCCGAGCACCACCGCGAACTTCGCGGAGAACGAGCCGAGCGCGAGCGACTGGGCCAGCGACGGGGTGAACGCCAGGCCGGCGGCCTCCGCGGTGATCAGCGTGACCAGCAGCGCGATCAGTCCGGCCGGCACCAGCAGCGCCCACCACGCGGCGGTGGACAGCATCTTGCGCAGCTCCGCGACCAGCAGGCCGAGCATCGTCCGGGGGGACCACGCGGCCGGCCCACCCGCCGGGGTGGCGGACCCCGCGCCGGGGGCGGCACCGGGGCCGGAACCGGGCACGGAGCCGGGCCCACGGCCGGGCACGGGAACCGACATCAGCGGGGTCCTTCCTGGTTCGGCGCCCCGGGCTGGCCGGGGAACACCGGCGCCCCCGACTGGCCCGGCGCCCCCGACTGGTCGGCCGCTCCGCTCGAAACGCCGGGGAAGCCCGGTACGCCGGGGAAGCCCGGCTGGCCGGATCCCGCCGCTCCCGGACCCGGTGCCACGGGGAAGCCGGCCGGGCCGGGCGGGCCGAAGCCGGGCGGCGGCGGCAGGTAGCCGCCGGGCCCGTACGGGGCCCTGGCCTGGTACTGGCCGGCGGTCAGCGCCAGGAACTGCTGCTCGAGGTCGGTGCGCTCCTGGGCCATCGCGTAGATCGCCACGCCGGCGGCGAGCGCCACGTCACCGACGGTGGTGCTCGGCGCGCCGGTGATCATCAGCCCGTCGTCCGGGGTGTGCTGGATGTCGGTGACGCCGTGCTCGGCCAGCGTGGTGGCCAGCTTGGCCGGGTCGGCGCAGCGCACGTGCACCCGCTCCTGGGTATCCCCGCGCAGCTGCTCCAGCCGTCCCTCGAACACCCGGGCGCCCTGGCTGATGATCACGACCTGGTCCACGGTCTGGGCGACCTCGGCGAGCTGGTGGCTGGACACCAGCACGGTCCGCCCGGTGCTGGCGAACGAGCGCATGAAGTTGCGCAGCCACGCGACGCCCTCGGGGTCCAGCCCGGAGCCGGGCTCGTCCAGGATCAGCACCTGTGGGTCGCCGAGCAGCGCGGTGGCCAGCGCCAGCCGCTGGCGCATGCCGAGGGAGAAGCCGCCGATCTTGCGGTTGGCCGCGTCGGTCAGCCCGACCAGGGCCAGTACCTCGTCGGCCCGCCGGTCCGGCACCCCGATCGCGGCGGTGTAGATCCGCAGGTGGGCGCGGGCACCGCGGGCGCGGTGGAAGCCGCCCGAGTCGAGCAGCGCGCCCACCACGGTGGCGGGGCTGCCCAACTGGTCGTACCGGATGCCGTTGATCGTGACCTCGCCCTCGCTGGGCGTGATCAGCCCGAGGGCGGCCCGCAGGGTGGTGGTCTTGCCGGCGCCGTTGGGCCCCAGGAAGCCGGTGACCTGGCCCGGTTCGACGGTGAAGCTGAGGTCGCGCACTGCCTCGACCGGACCGAACCGCTTGGTCAGGTTGCGCACCACGATGCGCCCACTGCCGTCATTGTTACCGCGGCCGCTCATTACACACATCCTGCCTGATGCGTTTCCGGCCGCGCGCACACCCCTGGGAGGGTCCTGAACCGGCAGGCGGTTCGGAAACCGCCGGGCTCAGAGCCAGCCGTTGTTGTCCGCGATCCGGGCGGCGTCGGCTCCGTTCACGGCGTTGGTCTTGCCGATGGCCGAGGACAGGTGGTTGCGCACCGTGCCGTTGGACAGGTGCAGCGCCTTGGCGATCTCGGTGGCGGTGCGGCCCTGCCGGGCGCTGCGCAGCACGTCGCGCTCGCGCTCGGTGAGCGGGCTGACGCCGGTGGCCATCGACTCGGCGGCGAGCTCGGGGTCCACCGCGCGCAGCCCGGCGTGCACCCGGCGGATGGCGTCGACGAGGTGCTCGGGCGGCGCGTCCTTCAGCACAAAACCGGTCGCGCCGGCGGCCATCGCCCTGGCGAAGTAACCGGGCCGGCCGAACGTGGTGCAGATGATCACCCGGCAGCCCGGCAGGTGCTCGCGCAGCTCGGCGGCCGCCGCGATGCCGTCCGTACCGGGCATCTGCACGTCCAGCAGGGCCACGTCGGGCCGGGCCTCGGTCGCCGCGGCCACCACCTGGTCACCGTCGGACACCTCCGCGACGACCCGCAGGTCCGGCTCCAGGTTGAGCATCGCGACCAGTCCGCCGCGCACCAGCGCCTGGTCGTCGGCCACCAGGATCGTGATCATGTCGCTCATTCGGGCACCTCCGCGCGCAGTCGATAGCCACCGGTGGGCAGCGGGCCGGCGGTGAGCGTGCCGTGCACCGCCGCCAGCCGCTCGGACAGTCCGGACAACCCGTTGCCGGGCGAACCTGTGGACCCGGCAACCCCGGGCCCCGCCGCCCCGGGGCCGTCGTCGCGCACCTCCAACCAGCGCGCGCCGAGGCGGACCGTGCACCGGTGGGCGCCGCTGTGCCGGACCACGTTGGTCACCCCTTCGCGCAGCACGTAGGCGAGGGGTTCCTCGAGGCCGGCGCGCACGTCGTCCACCGCGTGCGGCAGGTCGGCGTCGATGCCGGCGGCGCGCAGCGCGGCCCGGGCCGAGACCAGCTCGGCGGCCAGCGACATCCGGCGCTGCCCGGACACCGTGGACCTGATGTCGGCCAGCGCCCGCCGGGACAGGTCCTCGGTGTCCCGGATCTCCTCGAGCACCCGGTCCTTCGGCGCGTCGCTCTCCAGCAGCCGCCGGGCCAGCGCGGTCTTGACGGTGATCGTGGTCAGGCTGTGCCCGAGCACGTCGTGCAGGTCCCTGGCCAGCCGGGCCCGCTCGCCGGCCACCGCGAGCGCCCGGACCTCTCCCCGGGCCTGGTGCAGCTTGCCCACCAGCCGGGCGGACCGGCTCAGGCCGAGGGTGATCACCGCGATGAGCGCGAGGATCAGCGTGGCCTCGGTGTCGATCTCGCCGTCGTGCCACCAGGTGAACAGTGCGCAGCCGACGACACAGACCACGCCGACCCACTGCGACCAGGCCAGCGGCAGCAGCATGATCGCGGCACTCAGGGCGTAGCCGAGCACGCTCACCGAGCCGGCCGGGATGGTCACGGCCACGCAGCCGAGCCCGAGCCCGAACAGCAGGCAGACCAGGGCTACCCGCCCGGCCGGCGGCACGGCGTGGGCCCACCACCACACGCTGAGATAGCTCGCCGCGTAGAGCGCGGTCACCGTCACGACCAGCACCGCCGGGTGCCCCAGCCGCAGGGCCTGGATCGCGACCGGCACCATCCAGAGCACGAACAGGGAGGCGCCGATACGGTCGCGGTCGCGGCCCCGGGCCCAGTAGCTGGAGCGGTCGAACTGGGGCCACTCCAGCGGATCGACCCTGACGTCATCGTCAGGGTCGAGGTCGTTTCCGCTGTTCACGGCGTTCACCTTACGGTCGCGGCGATCAGTGGGGTCAGACGCCGGCGGCGGCGGCGCGCCTGGAGGACCGCACCGTCCAGATGGTCAACAGGCCGTAGGCGGCGATCATCAGCACGTTGGAGGCGCCCACCGCGGCGTCGATCGGCAGCAGGAACACCATCGGGATGCGCACCAGCGACTCGAGCGCCAGCCCGCCGCCCCAGACCAGCGAGCTGACGTAGAACCCGCGGCGGAACGTCGGGTCGGCGTACTTGGCGATCAGCTCCGCCCGGCCGGCCGCACCGCTGAAGCGCTGGGCCGCGTAGTAGGTGAGCGGCCGGCGCAGCACCACACTGCCGAGGAAGAACAGGCCGGCCAGCAGGCTGGTCGCCGAGTCCTTGACCAGTACGAACCGGGCGTCACCGGTGACGAAGGTGAGCGCGAGGCCGACGCCGAACAGCACGAGCAGGAACATGGCGAACGGGTCGAGGCGGCGGTCCCGCACGGCCACCCAGCCCAGCCGCAGCGCGGAGGCGACGGTGCCGGCCAGCAGGGCGACGTACTCGGTGCAGCCCAGCGCCCTGGCGCCGTAGTAGGCGGCCACCGACGGCCCGATGTCCCAGGCCAGCGACATCACCAGCCGGCGCGGCATCGCACCGACGCCGGGGCTCGCGGCCGGCAGGTCCGGTGTGGCGCTGGTGTCCAGGGTGGCGGTCATGGCGTGCTCCTCGGGGCTGGCTGGCGGGTGGTTCTGGCTACCCCTGAAGCGTGCCGCCGGAGCCCGCCGCGCACCCCCGACAACCGTCACCGGTTCGGCATGACAGATGTCATCGGGGGCGGCCCGGCCCACCCCGGTCACGGCAGCCAGCTGACCCAGTCCGAGTCCAGCCGGGTCTGCACCCGGTGCACCTCGCGGAACGCCGCCCGCAGGTGCCGCCGCGTCAGCGAGCTCAGCTCGCCGGGCGCGAGGTGGCGCGACGGCGCGGAGCCGGCGCGCAGCGCGGCCGACTCCCGTTCCAGCAGCAGCTCGTAGATCAGCTCGAATGCGCCGACCAGGCTGTCCACCTCGTTCTGGGTGAGGATCTTCGCCTCGAGGCCCCGGCGCAGCCGTTCCGGGGTGGAGCCGATCGGGTCGCCGGTGAGCACCGCGACCCAGCGCCCGATCGAGGCGATCGGCATCAGGCCGCCGCGCTTGAGGTTCAGCTGGCCCCGGTGCTCGCCGGTGTGCTCGACGACGAAGTTGCGCACGAAGCCCAGCGGCGGCTTCACGGCGACCGTGAACCGCAGCATCATCGTCAGGTAGTGCCGGCTGGGGTTCGCGGCGCGGGTCGCGTCGACGACCGCCCGGCCCACCGCCAGCTCGGTGACCGGCCGGCTGTCCGCGACCATCGCGGTGAGCAGCAGCGCCTGGTCGATGCTCGGGTCCCGCTGCCAGGCCGCCGCCGCCTCGGTCCAACCCCGCACGGACCGGCTGAACAGCGGGTTCGTCGCGTTGAGGCCGTCCGGGCAGCGCTGGATGCCGCAGCGGCGCAGGTTCGTCAGCACCCGCTCGGCGGCCTCCCGGCACTCCCGGGCCCGCTGCTCGGCGAGCAGCGGCCCGCCCTGGTCGGGACGGCCGTCCACGGGCTCCGGCCAGGCCAGCGCGGTGTCCAGGTCCGAGCTGGGCAGCGGCTCGTGCCGGGCGGTGGACCCGAGCACGAACCACGCGCAGCCCGGGTCCCCGTCCGGCCCCGGGTGCAGTGCCGTATCGAGTCTGACGAGCTTGCGCAGCAGTGCCTCGCGCACCGCGGCCAGCAGGGCGCCGACCCGGAACGGCGGCAGCCCGGCTTCGATCAGCTCGACCGCGGTGGAGGGCAGCAGTGCCGCCGCGTCCACCAGCTGCTCCAGGTCGGTCGCCGACTCGATCGCCGCCCGTACCAGCAACGGGTCGCGCACGCCGGCCGAGGCCAGGTCGATCGCCCGCACGACGCCGACCGGGCGGGCGCGGTCGTCCAGCGCGATCAGGTGGTGCACGCCGTGCTCGACCATGTTCACGAACGCCTGGGCGCGCGGGGTGTCCACGCCGATCGTGCGGGCCGGGATCGTGGCCAGCGTGGTCACCGGCGCGTCGAAGCTGGCCAGCCCCTGGCCGAGGCCGCGCCGGAAGTCGCTGTCGGTGACGATGCCGAGCCCGTCCGGGGTGTCGATCAGGGCGCAGGACTGGAACTCCTCGGTGATCCGGGCGGCCGCCTCCCGGACCGTGGCCGTCGGCGGGCAGAACACCGCCGGGCGCAGGTACTCGCGGACCGGTCGCTGGTCGGCGCCGAACACGCCGTCCCTGGTCACCCTGGCCCGGGCCGGCAGGGCCCCGTAGCGGTTGAACCGCAGCCGCTCCGGGTGGCGCAGCAGCCCGCGCGGGTCGGGCAGCCGGTAGAGCACGGTGTCCTCGGCGGCCCGGACCGCCAGCGGCGGCGGCAGCCCGGAGAACACCGAGACGTGGCCGAAGGTGTCGCCTTCGCCGAGCTCGTCGATCACGCGCCCCCGGTCGAGCACCTGGACCGCGCCGTGGCGCACCACGTAGAGGTGCTCCAGCACCGCGCCCTCGGCGATGACCACCACGGTGGCGGCGGGGACCCGCTGCACCTCCACGCGCTCCGCGAGCAGCTGCAGGTCGGAGCTCTCGAGGGAGTCGTAGGGCGCCTGGGTACCCAGGAAGTCGGCGTACTCCCGATACCCCCGCACGATCCGGAGAGCCTAGTGGCTACGCGCGCCGATTCGGAGCCGTTTCAGAGCCGTTCCAGAGCCGATTCAGAGCTGATTCAGAGGCTCGCGCTGACCGCCGTCGCGAACACCTCACGGGCCTGCCCGCCGACCTCGGCGAGCACCTCGGCGGCCGTGTCTCCCGCACCGGCCATCCAGAGGAAGCCGTGCGCCATGGTGTCGTTGCGGCAGTCCAGCACAGGTACACCGGCCTGGCTGAGCGCGGTGGCGTAGGCCTGGCCCTCGTCGCGCAGCGGGTCGTAGCCGGCGGTGACCACGACCGCCGGGGGCAGCCCGGTCAGGTCGGTGGCCCGCAGCGGGGACAGCCGGGGGTCGGCCAGGTCCGGGTGCGCGGCGGGGTACTGCCCGGTGACCCAGGCCAGGTCGGCCGAGCTGAGCGGGCCACCGGCGGGGAACTCCGCGCGCGAGCGCCACCGGCCGGCGAAGTCCACGGCCGGGCAGATGAGCACCTGCAGCGCGAGCACCGGGTCGCCGTGCTCCCTGGCCAGCTGGGCGACCACGGCGGCCAGGGTCGCGCCGACGCCGTCGCCGGCCACGCCGATCCGGGTCGGGTCGCCGCCCAGCTCGTCGGCGTGCTCGGCGAACCAGCTCACGGCGGCGTGCGCGTCGGCCACCGCGGCGGGGAACGGGGCCTCCGGGGCGCGGCGGCAGCGCACGGTGGCGACGACCGCGCCGGTCGCGTTGGCCAGCGCGCGGCACGGCCGGTCGGCCAGGTCCAGCTCGCCGAGCACGAACCCGCCGCCGTGGAAGAACACCAGCACCGGCAGCGCCGCATCGGCCTCCGCCCCCGGGGGCGCCACCGGGCGGTAGCTGCGCGCCGGCAGTGGCCCGTCCGGCCCCGCGACGGTCAGCTCGCGCACCTCGGCGACCCGATCAGCTTCCCGATCGGCACCGCCCTGCAGCGCGAGCCCGGCCGCGACGGCCTCCCTGGCGCGGGACTCGGTCAGGTCGGCGAACCCGGTCATGCCCCGCCCCGGCAGCGACTCGATGACCCGTTGGACCCTCGGGTCGAGAACCATCGCGGGGCCCCCTTGATAACAGCTGGTGGTGCGGGGACACAACACGTCCCAACTGCGCAGGTCAACCCGGGATCACCCGTCCGGGAGCCGGCGGCGGCAAAGAGCATCCCCCCGGGCGATGGTTCCGGCCGAGTCCGCCGCTGACCGACGGGGTGACACCGTTCGTAAGGGCTCCGTCACAAACCAGACCGGTTTTGTGGTGAAATGGAGCCATGCGTGACGCCGAGCAGCTCGACCCGTTCTGGGCCGGCCGCCGCGCGCACCTGTTCGACCAGTGCTGTCGCAGGGGCTGATTTTCCCGCCCCGTTCCCCGTTGCGACATCCTGGAGCTTTGCGTGATCACCCGGTCTGCCCGGGCCGCCCTCGGCCCGACGCCGCTCGCCCTCCCCGAACTCCGCCAGCTGACCCGGCGCATCGCCGCCGAGGTGCAGGCCGGCCTGCATGAAGTCACCGTCGACCCGGACCGCCGGTGGTACCGGCTGCTGTCCAGTGACGGCTATGTCGACGTCTGGTTGATCAGCTGGGCCCGTGAGCAGGGCGCCGAGCTGCACGACCACGCCGGTTCGCTCGGCGCGCTGACCGTCGCGCGCGGCACCCTCACCGAGCACCGGTGGGCGCCGGCGGACCGCGCGCTGCGCACCCGGTCGCTGCGCAGCGGCACGAGCGTCGGCTTCGGGCTCGGCCACGTGCACGACGTGATGAACACCGCCGAGGCGCCGGCGGTCAGCGTGCACGCCTACTCACCGCCCCTCACCGCGATGTCCTACTACCAGGTGGAACCGGGCGGTCTGTTGCGCCGCACGCGCAGCGAGCTGACCACCGAGCCTGAGAAGGTGGCCCTGTGACCGCGCACCTGACGATCGAGACGATGCTGGCCAACGCCAGGGCCAGGCTGAACCGGCTGGAGGCGGCCGAGGCGGCGGAGGCCGTCGCCGCCGGGGCGCTGCTGGTGGACATCCGGCCGCAGTGGCAGCGGGCCACCGAGGGCGCCATCCCCGGTGCGTTGCTGATCGAGCGCAACCATCTCGAGTGGCGGCTGGACCCGACCAGCTATGCCCGCATCCCGGAGGCGGTGGACCACGACGTGGCCGTGGTGGTCGTCTGCTCCGAGGGTTACACCTCCAGCCTGGCCGCCGCGTCGCTGCAGGAGCTGGGCCTGCACCGGGCCACCGACCTGGTCGGCGGTTTCCAGGCCTGGCGCGCCGCGCGCCTGCCGGTGGTCCCGGGCAACTGACGTGCACCGGAGCCGGCGGCTGGGCGGGTGGGGCCCGGTGATCCTCGGGCAGCGGCACCCGGCGGTGACCTCGGCGATCGTGGACCAGCCATAGCGGGGCTCAGCGGTAGTGGGCCTCAGCGATCGTGGACCAGGCATAGCGGGGCTCAGCGGTAGTGGGCCTCAGCGGTAGTGGGCCTCAGTGGTGGTGGGCCTCAGTGGTGGTGGGCTCAGCGGTGGTGGGCTCAGCGCGGCAGGACGTGCAGCACGCGGCGGGCGGGTTCCACGTCGGGCAGCTCATGTTCCGGGAGGCGATGTCCGAGGTCTACGAGGCCGCCGTGCGTGACGTCGTCGGGTTCGCCCGGGCCGCCCGCCCCTGATCGCGTCGGGTCCCGTTGCATTACTGCTCGCCAACCGTCAGGATTCGGCGAACCGTGATGCCGCAGCCGGGGAGTGTTATGCCTGACCGACCCACGAACATCCATGGCGTGCTCAGCCGGTGGGCGGAGCAGCGGCCGGACCGGGAGGCGCTGCGCTACGGCGAGCGCACCTGGACCTGGGCGCAGCTGAAGGAGCGGGTGGCCAGGGGTGCCGCGGCGCAGCGGGCCGCCGGGCTGCGCCCCGGTGACCGGGTCGCGGTGCTGGACCTGAACCACCCGTCCTGCCTGGAAACCACCCTGGCGTGTGCCCAGGTGGGGACCGCGAACGTGGTGGTGAACTTCCGGCTGGCCCCGGCCGAGGTGGCCTACGTGATCAACGACTCGGGCGCCGAGGTGCTGTTCGTCGGCCCCGAGTTCGCCGAGCTGGTGGCCGGCCTGCGCGACCAGCTGCCGAAGATTCGCCGGGTGGTGCAGGTCGGCGACCCCGGCGCGCCCGGTGACGAGTACGAGGCCTGGCTGGACGTCGAGCCGGACCACGAGGTGTACCCGGCCGCGCCGGACCACTGCTTCCTGCAGCTCTACACCTCGGGCACCACCGGCTTCCCCAAGGGTGCGATGCTCACCCACGCCGGCATGATCGCCCACTCGGCGAACGTGGTGGCCGCGGTCGGCGCCGATACCGAGAGCAACCTGCTGGTCGCGATGCCGCTGTTCCACGTGGGCGGGTCCAGCTACGCGATGGGCGGGCTGTTCTCCGGCGGCCGGATGGTGCTGATGAGGGTGCCGGACCCGGCCCAGCTGCCGGTGGTCATGGAGCGCGAGCGGATCAGCCACACGTTCTTCGTGCCCGCGCTGATGGCGCTGATGGCCAAGGTGCCGGGGGTTGCGGACCACGACTACTCGGCGCTGCGGTCGCTCTGCTACGGCGCCTCGCCGATGCCGCTGCCGGTGCTGCGGGCCTGCATGAAGATCTTCCCGAACGTGTTCATGCAGGTCTACGGCATGACCGAGGCCTGCGGCGTGGTGACCATCCTGGGGCCGGCCGAGCACGCGGACACCGCGAACGAGCACCGGCTGATCTCGGCCGGCAAGCCGATCCCCGGCGTCCAGATCGAGGTGCGCGACCCGGGTACCGGCGAGCCGCTGCCGGTCGGCGAGTCCGGCGAGGTCTGCCTGCGCACCGACCAGCTGATGACCGGCTACTGGAACAAGCCGGACGCCACCGCGTCGGCGATCGGCGACGACGGCTGGTACCGCTCCGGCGACGGCGGGCACATCGACGCCGACGGCTACGTCTACATCACCGACCGGATCAAGGACATGATCATCAGTGGTGGGGAGAACATCTACCCCGCCGAGATCGAGCGCGTGCTGGCCGAGCACCCCTCGGTGGCCGACCTGACCGTCGTCGGTGTGCCGGACGACAGGTGGGGCGAGGTGCCGAAGGCGGTGGTCGTGGCCGCCGACGGCCACACCGTGGACGAGGCCGAGCTGCTGGCCTACTGCCGCGAGCACCTGGCCTCGTACAAGTGTCCGAAGTCGGTCGACGTGGTGGACGAGCTGCCACGCAACCCGACGGGCAAGATCCTCAAGAAGGACGTCAGGGCCCGCTACTGGGAGGGTCGGGACCGTCGTGTCTAGAGCATGCCGGTCCGAGCCGCCGAAAGTAGCGTCACACTGTTATTCAAGCCACCCGACCAGTAGGGTTTCGGTATGAAACTTAGCACCCCGGTGATGTACGGCGGCAACCCTGTCGAGACGGTGAACCAGATCGTCGCGATGGAACAGGTCGGCCTGGACACGGTCTGGCTGGCGGAGGTGTACACCTTCGACGCGCCTACGCTGATGGGCTACATCGCGGCGAAGACGGAGCGGGTGGAGATCGGCTCGGGCATCCTGCCGATCTACAGCCGCACGCCCACGCTGACCGCGATGACCGCCGCCGGGCTGGACTCGGTGTCCGGCGGCCGCGCGGTGCTCGGTCTCGGCGCGTCCGGGCCGCAGGTCATCGAGGGCTGGCACGGCGTGCCCTACGACAAGCCGCTGGCCCGCACCCGCGAGATCGTCGAGATCTGTCGCTCGGTGTGGCGCCGCGAGGTCGTGCAGCACCAGGGCATCTACAACCTGCCGCTGCCGGCCGGCCAGGGC
Source organism: Pseudonocardia sp. (assembly GCA_036272155.1). Lineage (GTDB taxonomy): Bacteria > Actinomycetota > Actinomycetes > Mycobacteriales > Pseudonocardiaceae > Pseudonocardia. Next base: position 79,718 of record DATAZG010000113.1, on the reverse strand, counting down.
ACCGGCCTCGGCAAGCCGCTCAAGCTGATCAACCACCCGGTGCGGGAGCGGATCCCGATCTGGCTGGCCGCGCTCGGCGACAAGAACGTCGAGATGGCCGCCGAGATCGCTGAGGGCTGGCTGCCGTTCGTGCTCTACCCGGAGAAGCTGGACGCCGTCTGGGGTGACTCGCTGCGCGCCGGCAAGGCCAAGCGGGCGCCCGAGCTCGGCGAGCTGCAGATGACCGGCGGCGGCATGCTGGCCATCGAGGACGAGTTCGTCGGCCACGCCCGCGCCGCCGCCAGGGGGCTGTCCTCGCTGTACATCGGCGGCATGGGCGCGCGCGGCAAGAACTTCTACAACACCGTCTTCCAGCGCTACGGCTACCCCGACGTGGCGGCCACCGTGCAGGACCTCTACCTGGACGGCAAGAAGGCCGAGGCCGCCGCCGCGCTGCCCGACGAGTTCATCGAGAACACCAACCTGATCGGCTCGCCGGAGCACGTGAAGGAGCGGATCGCCGCGCTGCGCGAGGCCGGGGTCACGCACCTGCACGTCACGCCGATCGGCTCCGACCCGGTCAAGCTGCTGGCCCAGGTCAAGGAGTGGATCTCCTAGTCGAGGGGTTCGGACTCGGCCGGGCCCGGACCGGCCGAGTCAGGCACGCCTAGGCCCGCCCGGACATCACCGCGCCGATGTTGCCGCGCATCGCCTCGACCAGTGCCGGCGGCGCCGTCTTCGGGCCGCCGGCGCGGTAGGGCGGCTCGGGGTCGTACTCGATGCCGAGCTGCACCAGCTGCGCCACGTCGTCGCCGGCGATCCGGCCGGCCAGGGTGAGCGCCATGTCGATGCCGGAGGACACCCCGGCGGCGGTGACGTACTTGCCGTCGAACACCACCCGCTGGTCGGCCACGACGGCGCCGAGCGCGGGCAGCTGGTCCACGGCCAGCCAGTGCGTGGTGGCCCGGCGCCCGGCGAGCAGCCCGGCGGCGGCCAGGATGAGCGAGCCGGTGCACACCGACGTGGTCCAGGTGGTGGTCCGGTCGGCGGCGCGCAGCCACCCGTGCACCGGGCCGTCGGACATCAGCTCGGCCTGGCCGGGGCCGCCCGGTACCAGTACGAGGTCGGGGCTGGGCACCTCGTCCAGCGTCGCGGTGGCCACGATGGAGAGGCTGCCGACGTCGTTGGTGACCGGCCCGGCCTGCTCGGCGACGAACACCACCTCGGCGCCGGGCAGTCGGCTGAGCACCTCGTAGGGGCCCACCGCGTCCAGCGTGGTGAACCGGTCGAACAGCAGGATGGCGATCCGCATGGTGCTCCTTGGCTAGTGTCCGACTGCTGGTTGGAACCGGCGGCGGTACTCCGCCGGGCTGAGGGCGAGCACCCGCAGGAACGCGCGGCGCATCGCCTCGGGGGTGCCGTAGCCGCAGGCCCTCGCGGTCTCGGCGATGCCGTCGGTGCTGTCCTCGAGGTGGCGGCGGGCGGCCTCCAGGCGCACCCGGTCGACGTAGCGGCCCGGCGGCATGCCGACCTCGGCGGTGAACGCGCGGGCGAACTGCCTCGGTGACAGGTGTGCGCGCTGGGCCAGCGTCTCGACGGACAGGTCGGCGTCCGGGCGCTCGGTGATCCAGCGCTGTACGTCGCGCAGGGGTTCGCGGTGGGCCGTCTGGGCGGCCAGCTGCGCGCTGAACTGGGACTGGTTGCCCGGCCGGCGCAGGAAGACCACCAGGCCCCGGGCGACCGCCAGCGCCGTGTCGTGGCCGAGGTCCTCCGCGACGAGGTCGAGCGCGAGGTCGATGCCGGCGGTCACCCCGGCCGACGTCGACAGCGCGCCGTCCCGGATGAAGATCGGCTCGGGGTCCACGTCCACCTCGGGGTGGCGCCGCGCCAGGGTGTCCGCGAAGTCCCAGTGCGTGGTCACCCGCCGCCCCCGCAGCAGCCCGGCCTCGGCGAGCAGGAACGAACCCGTGCACACCGCCATCACCCGGCTGGCCCGGGGCGCCTGCTCGCGCAGCCAGGTGATCAGCTCGGGGTCGGCGGCGCGGGTGCCGGTGCCGCCCGGTACCACGAGGATGTCCGGCGGCTCGGCGCGGTGCAGGTCCTCGTCGGGGGTGATCAGTAGGCCGCTGGAGGTGCGGACCGGGTGGCCGCCGAGGCTGCCGGTGCGCGCCCGGTACGCCGGCCGGCCGCCCTCGTGGTGCGCCCACCACCGCTCGGCGCCGGCGAAGACCTCGAGCGGACCGGTCACGTCGAGGCTCTGCACGTCCGGGAAGAGCGCAAACAGCACCGTGCGGGTCCGCATACCAGCGATGCTGCCGGCCTATGCCGATGTCCGCAATGCCGTACTTCCCACCTTTCCTGCCATCGGCCGGGGTGGGGCGGCGGGGGAACGGCTAGCGGTTGGTGGGCAGTTCGGCCCGCGGTTCGGCCTTGAGTTCGGCCCGGAGCTCGGCCAGTAGGTCGGCCAGGGGGAGGGTCGGGCTCTCGGTCACGGAGCGCAGGGCGGTGAGCGTGGCGCGGCCGGCGGCGAGCAGGGCGACGTCGGTGCCGGGCTCGGGCTCACCGGGGATCTGTACCGAGTGCACGCCGAGCTCGTCGCCGGCCAGGTTGTTCACCCGGAACTCCACACGCCCCCGGCGGGCCAGCGTCGCCACCTCCGGCGTGCCGAGGTCGGCGGCCGGCCGGTCGGGCACGTTCAGGTTGAGCACCGTGCCCGGCGGCGTCCGGTCCAGCAGCGCGAGCATCGGCGGCAGCATCCCGGCGGCCACCGAGTAGCGCGGCTTCTGGCCGGGCGGCGTGTGCGCCAGGCTCAGCGACACCGCGAGCGCCCGGGCGCCGAGCCGGCCGGCGGTCAGCGCGGCGCCGACCGTGCCGGAGTGCAGCACCGCCTCGCCGGTGTTGGCGCCCTCGTTGATGCCGGAGAGGACCAGGGACGGCGGTTCGTCGAACCAGCCCCGCATGGCCGCGAACGAGATGAACGCCGGCTGCGCGCCGACCCCGTAGGCGGGCACCCCGGGCAGGTCGGGCAGCTCGTGCCGGACGGTCGGCACCCGCCCGTTGCGCTGCCGCGTGATCAGCGAGGTGCCGGCCCCGCTCGCCTGCTCGTCCGGCGCGGCGACCACCACGCGGTGTCCCGCCGCGACCGCGGCGGCGGCCAGCGCGTGCAGGCCGGGCGCCGTGATGCCGTCGTCGTTGGTGATCAGTGTCCAGCTCACCCCACGGACGCTACGGGACGTGTGGTGTATCTCCTGAGGTCGGTGTGCGGCTGGCTGGCCCCGGCCGGTGCGGATACGGTCGCTGCATGGTGAGTGATCGGCCGGTGCGAGACAGCGCGGTCAGCACGGTGCGCGAGGGTGACGAGCTCGACTGGGCGAGCGTCGGCCGCTGGCTGCGTACCGCCGCCCCCGAGCTGGCCGGGCCGCTGAACGTGCTGCAGTTCCCGCACGGCCGGGCCAACCTGACGTACCTGCTCGAGGTGGGCGGCACCCGGGTCGTGCTGCGCCGGCCGCCGTTCGGCAAGCTCGCGCCGGGAGCGCACGACATGCGGCGGGAGTTCCGGGTGCTGTCGCGACTCTGGCGCAGCTACGACCGGGCACCCCGCGCGTACGCGTTCACCGACGACCACTCGGTGGCCGGCGCGGACTGCTTCGTGATGGAGTACCGGACCGGCGAGGTCATCCGCGAGGACCTGCCGGCCAGCATGCGCGGCTACGAAGACCTCGGCCGCCGGCTGATGCTCGCGCTGACCGACGCGATGGCCGACCTGCACCTGGTCGACCCGCTCGACTGCGACCTGGAGGACCTGGGCAAGCCGGAGGGTTTTGTGGCCAGGCAGGTCTCCGGCTGGGCCCGGCGCTGGGAGCTGGCCGCGCCGCCGGACGCCGACCCGGTGATGGTGCGCGTCGGCGAGCGGCTCGCCGAGACGATGCCCGAGACCCAGGTGCACGGGCTGGTGCACAACGACCTCAAGATCGACAACTGCCAGTTCGACCCGGACGACCCGGACCGGGTGAAGTCGGTGTTCGACTGGGACATGGCCACCCTGGGCGACCCGCTGGTCGACCTGGGCACGCTCCTGCACTACACGCCGAGCAAGGACGACCCGCCGGCGATCCAGGGCGCGGTGCGGCTGCCGGCCGGGTTCGAGCTGCCGACCCGCGCCGAGGTCGCCGCCCGTTACGCCGAGCGCACCGGCACCGACGTCTCCGGCATCACCTGGTACCTCGCCTTCGCCCGGTGGAAGACCGCCACGGTGTACCAGCAGCTGGCCAACCGCACCCTGCGCGGCGAGAGCAAGGACGCCCGCAACGCCGAGCTCGGCGACTCCGTGCCCGTGCTGGCCGCCAACGCCGAGGCGCTGCTGGAGGAGCTCGGCTAGACGGGGCACCGGGTCGGCGGCCCCGGGGATGCGGCGGGTCCGGCGGGCTCGGCTCTCTCGGCGGCGGGGTGCAGGGTGACCGGGAGCGCCGTGAGGTGGTTGATCAGGTTGTTCAGGCCGCGCACCGGTTCGCCCGCGCTGATGCGGGCCACCCGCCGGGCCAGCGCGGCAAGCACCGCGTGCGCCTCGATCCGGGCGAGGCCCTGACCGGCGCAGTTGTGGGTGCCGAGGCCGAAGCCGAGCTGGCCGCCGACGTTCTCCCGCCGCACATCGAACTCGTCGGGCGCGGTGAAGCAGCGCTCGTCGCGGTTGGCGGAGGCGTAGTGCAGCACCACCCGCGCGCCGGCCGGCAGGGTGTGCTCCCCGACCGTGGTCTCCCGGGTCGTGACGCGGGAGAAGCACCGGATCGGCGACTCGAGGCGCAGCACCTCGTTGAACGCGCGCGGGATCAGCTCCGGCTCGGCGCGCACGGCGCTCCACTGCTCGGAGTGGCGGGCGAACAGCCACACCGCGCTGCCGATCGCGCTGATCGTGGTGTCCATCGACGGCACGAGGTAGTCCAGCACGAGCGGTCCGACCTGCTCGGGCGCGATCTCGCCGCGCCGCGCGGCCGCCAGCAGGCGCGCGCCGACCCCGTCCGGGGCGAAGCCCTCCTTGCTGGCCACCTGCCCGGTGAACTCGAGCAGCTCGCCGAACGCGGGCAGGGCCCGTTGTGCCCGCCCGTTCATGGGGCCGAGCACGTCGAAGCCCGCGGCCGCCCAGGGCAGCAGGTTGGCCCGGCTCTCCGCCGGCCAGCCCACGAGGTCGGGCACCACGGTGAGCGGCAGTGCCCGCGCGAGGTCGGCCACGGCGTCGCACTCGCCCCGGGCCACCAGGCCGGCGACCAGGTCGTCGGCCAGCCGCTCCACCGACGCCCGCAGTGGCACGAGCGACTTCGGGGTCAGCGGGCCGAACAGCAGCTGGCGCTGCACGTCGTGCGCGCGACCGTCGCTGGCCAGCGTGGTGCCCCGGCCGCGTTCGTTGACCAGGTCGTTGAGCCCGACGCCCCGACCGGAGCGGTACGTCTCGGCGTCCCGCAGCGCGGCCCGGACCTCCTCGTAGCGCGGCAGCACGTAGACCTGCTGCGCCTCGAGCCAGACGAGCGGACCGAGGTCGCGCAGCTGCCGGTAGTGCGGATAGGGGTCGAGCAGCACGTCGTCGGCGAACAGGTCGGGAGTGAACGCCGGAACAGGCCTGCCCATGCTTGCCCCCTGACGACGGTGCCGAGTACCGGCCACCCTGCCGGAAAACTAACGCTAGAGCAATAATTTATCGATAATTTCCCTCGGTCTTGCCGGGTCGGCTCGGCCGTCGCCAAGGCCCTCGGTCGGCGCCGGGGCGGGCCGGCGCCGACCGAGGCCCGCCGCTCAGACCAGCTTGAGCGACGGCTTGTACATGTCCAGCCAGAGCGCCAGGTCGAGGGCGCGCTCCAGGCCGCGCCGGGAGGTCTGGGTGATCTGCGGGGTGTCCACCGCGACCTCCCTGGCCAGCCAGTCCCGGCTGACGATGTCGAACACCTGGTGGCCCGGCTGGGACAGGTACTCGCTGGCGTTGCGCTGCAGGTTCACCATGTACCGGGGGTCCTGGGTGGACGGGTACGGCGACTTCACCCGGTCCACCACGGACTGCGGCAGCACGTCCTTGGTGGCCTCGCGCAGCAGCGACTTCTCCCGGCCGTCGAACGACTTGAGCGACCACGGCGCGTTGTAGACGTACTCGACGAGCCGGTGGTCGCAGAACGGCACGCGCACCTCGAGCCCGACCGCCATCGACGCGCGGTCCTTGCGGTCGAGCAGGATCCGGACGAAGTGGGTCAGGTGCAGGTAGCAGATCTTGCGCATCTGCCACTCGAAGTCGGACTCGCCGTCCAGCCGCTGGATGTCGGCGATCGCGGTGTCGTACGCACTCTGGATGTAGCCGGGCACGTCCAGCGAGTGGCTCAGCTCCGGGGTCAGGATGCCGACGTCGTCGCCGAAGTGCCGCTCGTAGCGGACCAGCCAGGGGAACGTGTGCGCGGTGCGGGCGTTCGGGTCGAAGAACTGCTTGTAACCGCCGAACACCTCGTCGGCGGACTCCCCGGACAGCGCCACCGTCGAGTGCCCCCGGATGGCCTTGAACAGCAGGTAGAGCGAGGCGTCCATGTCGCCCATGCCCATCGGGATGTCCCGGGCGCGGATCACCTTGGCGCGCACGTCCGGGTCGGCCAGCTGGTCGGAGTCGAGCACGATGTCCTGGTGCTCGGTGTGCGACTTGGCGGCGACGTCGTGCACGTACGGGGTGTCCGGCGTGGCGCGCAGCTCGTCCGGCACGAAGTTCTCGGTCTGGCCGACGAAGTCCACCGCGAAGCTGCGCACCCGCTCGCCGCGCTCGCCCAGCTGCCCGGCGGCGATCGCGGTCATCGCCGAGGAGTCGAGGCCGCCGGAGAGCAGCGTGCACCTCGGCACGTCCGCGACCAGCTGCCGGCGCACGATGTCGTCGAGCAGCTCCCGCACGTGGGCGATGGAGTCGGCCCTGTTGTCGGGGTGCTCGCGGGTGGCCAGCGTCCAGTAGCGGGTGGTGCGCAGGCCGCGGTTGGTGACCGTGACGACCGTGCCCGGCTCGACCTCCCGCATGCCCTCCCAGATGGCGTGGCCCGGGGTCTTGATGAACGCGAACAGCTCACGCAGCCCGTCCAGGGTGACCGTGTGCTCGGCGCCCGGGTTGGCCAGGATCGCCTTCGGCTCGGAGCCGAACAGCACGCCGTCCGGGGTCTCGTAGTAGTAGAACGGCTTGATCCCCATCCGGTCCCGGATCATCACGAGCTTGTCCTCGCGGGCGTCCCAGATGGCGAACGCGTACATGCCGTTCAGCCGCTCCGCTACCGCGTCGCCCCACTCCAGGTAGCCGTGCAGCACGACCTCGGTGTCGGAGTCGGTCTCGAACCGGTGGCCGCGCCCGACCAGCTCCCGGCGCAGCTCGGTGAAGTTGTAGGCCTCGCCGGAGTACACCATCGCGACGGCGCCGTCGGGGGTGTCCACGCTCATCGGTTGGCGGCCGCCCGGTAGGTCGATGATGGCCAGCCGGCGGTGCCCGAGTGCCACGTGCCGCTGGACCCAGGTGCCCCGGTCGTCCGGGCCCCGGCACGACATCGTCTCGGTCATCGCGTCGACAACTGCCTGCTCAGCGCGCAGATCGCGCCCGAACGCCACCCAGCCGGTGATTCCACACATGGTGCGCCTCCCAGTTTTGATCGCCCGTTCCACTGCTCCGGGGCGCGCGGCCGGAGGGTCCGCGCCTCGTATTTACATTCGATACCTATATAAATTGGTTATGCCATAGGTGTTGCGGGAATGTTTCTGAGGGGAAGGTGAGGCTCAGTTGGTCGGCGCAGGTCAACCCCGTGATCACCGACCGGTGTGACGTCCGTCATCACCCACTCCTTCGAGTTACCTCAAAAGGGGGGTACGACTCAGCTTGGGTGGACGAGGGGTGAAGTCCGGAGCGCCGGCGCGGGAGCCGGTCAGTCCACCGAGCCCAGTGCCCGGGAGATCGCCCTGGCGCTGGTGCGGACCAGGGCGGCGAGCGGGTGCGGCGCCGAGCTGCCGTGCCGCACCACCAGGGAGACGGCCGCGACGACAGTGCCCCTGGCGTCCCGGACCGGCGCGCCGACGGACAGCGCGTCGTCGGTGACCTGCCGGTCGCTGATCGAGTAGCCGCTGCCGCGCACGTCGGCGAGCAGCTCGCGCAGCCGGGCCGGGTCGGTCACGGTGTACTCGGTGAACCGGGGGACCGGCCCGCTCAGCACGTCCTCCCGGACGTCGTCCGGGGCGTGCGCGAGCAGCACCAGCCCGACCCCCGTGGCGGTCAGCGCGAACCGGCCGCCGACCCGGGTCAGCACCGGCACCGCCCCGCTCCCGGCGATCCGCTCGACGAACACCACCTCGGTGCCCTCCCGGACCGCCAGCTGGACGTTCTCCCTGGTGATCTGGGAGAGGTCCTCCAGGAACGGCAGCGCCCGCTCGCGCAGCCCCTGCCCGCGCGGGGCCAGCGCGGCGACCTCCCAGAGCCGCAGCCCGATCCGGTAGCGGCCGTCCTCGCCCCGCTCCAGCGCGCCCCAGGCGAGCAGCTCGCCGGCCATCCGGTGCACCGTGGACACCGGCAGCCCGGACCGCCGCGACAGCTCGGACAGCGTCATCGCGGGGTGTCGCGCGGAGAAGGCGCCGAGCAGCCGCAGCGCCCTGGCCAGCACCGGACCGGTGCCGCCCGGGTTCGCGCGCGGCTGGCGCATCGGGCCTCCTCGGACTCCTGACGGCTCGGGCCTCGCGGTTCGGGCCTCGCGGTTCGGGTCTTCCAGCTCCAGCTCCAGGCCCGCGGCTCCAGGCCTACAGCTCCAGGAGCAGTGTGGGGCCCGCCGCGCGGGACACGCAGGGGAACATCGTGTCGTGCGCGGCGCGCTCCGGCTCGGTGAGCAGCGAGTCCCGGTGCTCGACCCGTCCGGCCAGCACCGTCGTCTCGCAGGTGCCGCAGGTGCCCGCCCGGCAGGACGACAGCACCGGCACGCCGTGCTGTTCGAGCACGTCCAGCACCGACCGGTCCGGCGGTACCCGCAGGGTCAGCCCGGACAGCGCCAGCTCGACCTCGAACGCCTGGTCAGAGGTCTGGTCCGCGGGGGGCGCCCCGGGGGGTTCCGGGGTGAAGCGCTCGACGTGCAGTACGCCGGCCGGCCAGTGCGCGGTGCGCCGGTGCACCTCGTCCAGCAGCCCACCGGGTCCGCAGCAGTAGACCAGCGTGTCGGCCGGTGGCCCGTTCTCCGGGGACGTGCCGAGCAGCCGGTCCAGATCGAGCGGGCCGTGCTCGTCCTGGGGGTGCAGGCTCACGCGGTCGCCGTGCGCGGCGCGCAGCTCGGCGGCGAACGCCATCGACGCGGCCGTGCGCCCGCCGTAGACCAGCCGCCAGTCCGCGCCGGCCGCCTCGGCCGAGGCGAGCATGGGCAGCAGCGGGGTGATGCCGATGCCGCCGGCGACGAACAGGTACCGAGGTGACGGCTCGAGCGGGAAACGGTTGCGGGGTCCCCGCACCCGGACGGTGTCACCGGTCCGCAGCGTGTCGTGCAGCCGCGCCGACCCACCCCGCCCGGCCGGCTCGCGCAGCACCGCGATCCGCCAGCGGGTCCGGTCGGCCGGGTCGCCGCACAGGGAGTACTGGCGCACCAGGTCCGGGGCCAGCACCAGGTCGAGGTGCGCGCCCGGGGTCCACTCGGGCAGTGCGGCGCCGGTCGGGTCGCCGAGCTCGAGCGCCAGCGCGCCCTCGGCGACGGGGTGGCGGGCCCGCACGGTGAGCAGCAGCTCGGTCATCGGTGCACCCCAGTCAGCTCGGTCAGCTCGGTCAGCTCGGTTGTCGGGGCGGTGCTCGGTGGGGCGGTGGTCGGTGGGGCGGTGGTCGGTGGGGCGGTGGCTGCCGTGTGGCCCTCGGGGTGGGCGAGCAGCCAGTCCCACACCTCGGCGGGGCCGTCGGCCAGATGCACGGCGCCGCAGTGGCAGGTGCCCGTCAGGCTGTCGCTGCCCGGCCGCCAGTCCACCCTGAGCAGGGCGCGCGGGTGCTCCGAGCTCACGTCACGATCCGACGCCATCTCAGCCCGCTGCTGCCGGGGCCGGCGCCGCCTGGTTGGCGGCTTGTGGCTCGGCGAGGGCGGCCAGCATGCGGCGGGCGGCCAACCCGCCGGTGTCGATGTTGATGCTCAGCTCCTGGTAGCCGGCCGGTTCGGTGTCCAGCACGCGCTGCAGCACGTTCAGCGCGGCCACGTCCTGCAGCACGACGGTGCGGTTCTGTTCGGCGAGGAAGTCGGACACCTCCTGGTCGTCCAGCGCGAAGTCGCGGGCCACCGCCCAGAAGTCGTGTGTGCTCCGCCCGGTCTCCGGGGTGATCGCGTAGACCACCTCGGCGTGGAAGGCGCCCGGGTCGCTGCCGTCGGCGTTGGGCAGCACGCCGACCGGGGCGATCCGCACGTGCAGCAGGTACAGGCACGGCGGGGTGTACTCGATGTCCTGCCAGCGGGAGATCCGGCCGGTCAGCCCGGTGGAGCGGGCGTAGAACGGCGGGCACTCGGCGTCGGCCATCCGGCGGCTGACGTAGATCACGCCGGCCCCCTCGTCGGCCTCGGTGGTGATCGGCGTGTCGGCCACCTCCGGCGTGCCGATGTAGCCGCCGTGCAGGTAGGTCTCGTGCGAGAGGTCCAGCAGGTTGTCCACCAGCAGCCCGTAGCCGGCGGCCAGCGGCTCCATCCCGCTGACCACGGTGTAGCCGGGCTGGTCCAGCCACGGGGCGCGGGGCACCGGGGTGTGCTCGGCGCGGTCCGGGTCCCCGATCCAGACCCAGACGAACGAGTCCCGCTCGACCACCGGGTAGCGCCGCAGCCGCGCGCTGCGGGGCACCCTGGTCTGCCCGGGCACCGCGACGCACGCCCCGTCCGCGCCGTAGGTGAAACCGTGGTAACCGCAGACGACCTGGTCACCCACCAGCCGGCTGGGCGGCTCGGCGAGGGGGAAGCGGCGGTGCACGCAGCGGTCCGAGGTGGCCGTGACCTCGCCGGACCGGGTCCGCCAGAACAGGATCGACTCGCCGCAGACCGTCCGGGAGAACAGCTCGCGGCCGACCTCCCGGCCGTACGCGGCGACGTACCACTGGTCGCGCGGAAAACTGGACATGGTGGGCTCCTGGAGTCAGCCGGGACCGGGCGGCGCCGCCGGCGAGCAGCGCCACCGCGGCTAGCGCGGCCACCATGCGACCCCGGGCACCCCCGACCGAAGCCCCTTCCCGCATGCCGGCAAACAAAGCGACCGACGGCCCCGGCCGCCTGGCGCGCCGCGAATCAGGCCGGCGTGGCGCCTCAGGTGCGGTCGGGGCGTTCCGGTGCCGACTCAGTGGCCCCGCCCGGCTCCTCGCCCTCGGGGCGCGCCTCCGGCGGCTCGGCCTCGGGTGCCTCCGCGTCCGGCGTCTCCGTGTCCGAGGCCTCGGTCTCCGATGTCTCGGTCTCCGATGTCTCGTCCTCCGGTGTCCCAGCCTCCGAGTCCTCCGACTCGACTGTCCCAGCCTCCGGTGTCCCCGCGTCCGATGTGCCGGCGCGGCCGGGCTTCGGGGGCTCGAAGTGCTCGTGCAGCTTGGTCAGGATGTCCTCGTAGATCGTGCGCAGGGCGAGCTGCTGGTGGGACCGGGTGAGCAGCCGGGCCAGCCCGTCCGGGGCCGGCCAGGTGACCCGCACGCGCACGGCGGTACGCCCCTCGCCGGCCTCGTGCAAGGACCAGGTGGTGACGAGCGCGGTGCGGGTGTCCCGCTCGACGATCTGGTGGTCGGCGGCCTCGTCGACCTGGACCAGGCAGTCCCACGGCACCCGCTTGGGCCGGCCGAGCTGCCAGCGCCGGCGGCGCGTCTCGCCGACCAGCAGCGTCCAGCCGACCTCGGTGCCGGCGCCGTGCCCACCGGACACGACCCGGTAGTCGTCGAAATTGTCCGGCAGCAGCAGCGGGCGGACCGACTCGTAGTCGACCAGCGCGCTGTGCACCTGCTCGACCGAGCTGTTGATCATCGCCACCGCGGCGGTCGTGAGCTCCACCATCGCCCCTCAGCCCCGCCGCGCCACGACGCCGTAGCCGCCCGACTGGTGGGAGCGCGGCCCGTCGGGGTCCGGGCGCCACTCGTGGACCTGCACCACGCCCGGCGGCAGCGGGACGAAGTCGCCGAGCAGCGCGAGCAGCTCGGCCGGCTCGCGGACCACCATCGGCGTCGTCGTGTGGCGGGACAGCTCCAGCAGCAGCTCGACCTGCTCCGGGGTGCCGTAGTTCGAGCCGAAGTGACTGATCACCAGGTAGCTGCCGGGGCAGGCGCGCTCGGTCAGCCTGGCCAGCAACTCGGCCGGCCGGTCGCGGTCGGGGATGACGTGCAGCAGGGCCAGCAGCAGCACCGCCACCGGACGGTCGAAGTCGATCAGGCGCCGGGTGGCCGGGTCGCCCAGGATCGCCTCAGGGTCACGCAGGTCGGCCTGCACGACGGCGCTGAGCTCGTCGTCGGCCAGGATCGCGCGGCTGTGCAGCACCGCGACGGGGTCGACGTCCACGTACACGACCCGGGCGGTCGGCAGCACGGAGCGGGCCACCTCGTGCACGTTGCCACCGGTGGGGATGCCGGAGCCGATGTCCAGGTACTGGTCGATGCCCTGGCTGGCGCAGTAGTGCACGGCGCGGCGCAGGAAGGCCCGGTTCTCCCAGGCGGTGCGGGCGGTGCCCGGCACGATGCGCTCGAGCTGGTCGGCGACCTCCCGGTCGACCGCGAAGTTGTGCGCCCCGCCGAGCATGTAGTCGTAGACCCTGGCCAGCGTGGCCGTCTGCAGGTCGATGTCGGGGGGAGCCCAGGCGGGCCGGGGTTCCGGCATGGCGGCCATCATCGCACCCCCGTCCTCAGGCTCGGGCCGTTCCCGGGCCGGCCGGCGCGGCCGGGGTACACGGGCCCGGGTGCAGCTGCGGCCCCGCGACCCCGCAGTGCGCGCACTCGGCCAGCCGCAGCGGCGCCGCGGCTCCGGCTGAAGCGGCGGACCCGGCGGGAACGGCCGGCGCGTCGGGTGCGGCCGGCGCGGTGGGTGCGGCCGGCCCGGGGGGCACCGTCCGGGCCGGGCGGATCAGCACGGCGGACATCGCCGAGGACACCACGAGTAGCACGGCACCGATCAGCATGGCGCGGCGGAAGCCGGCGTCGTACACGGCCGGGTCGGTGTAGTCGGCGCCGCCCAGCCCGGCGGCCACCGGGATCACCGCGACGGCGAGCAGCCCGGCCGACCGGGCCACCGCGTTGTTGATGCCGGAGGCGATGCCGGCGTGGTGCTCGTCGGCCGAGGCCAGCACGGTCGCGGTGAGCGGGGCGACCGTGGCGGCCAGCCCCAGCCCGAGCAGCACGGTCGCCGGCAGCACGTCGGTGAGGTAGCTGGCGCCCGGCCCGACCCGGATGGCCAGCAGGAACCCGCCGGCGGCCAGCAGCGGGCCCACGGTCATCAGCGGCCGGGGACCGATCCGGTCGGCCAGCGCCCCGGCCCGCGCGGACAGCAGCAGCATCAGCGCGGTGATCGGCAGCAGCGCCGTGCCGGACACGGTCGGCGAGAACCCGGCCACCGTCTGCATCTGCAGCATCAGCAGGAAGAAGAACACCCCGAGTGCGCCGTACAGCAGCAGGGTGACGGCGTTGGTACCGCTGAACAACGGGTCGCGGAACATCGACAGCGGCACGAGCGGGTGCGGTGAACGGTGCTCCACGAGCAGGAAGGCGGCCAGCGCCAGCACACCGACGGCTCCGGCCACCAGGACCGTCGGGCCCGCGCCGGGAGTGCTGATCTCCGTCAGCGCGAAGGTGATGCCGCCGAGGCCGAGCACCGCGAGCGCCGCACCGAGCAGGTCGATGCCGCCGACCGCGTCCGGGTCGCGGCTCTCCGGCACGTGACGCAGCGTGATCAGGATGACGGCCGCCGCCACCGGCACGTTGACCCAGAACACCGCCCGCCAGGTCCAGTCCACCAGCGCACCGCCGACGAACGGCCCGATCGCGCCGGCCACCCCGCCGAGCCCGGACCACGCGCCGATGGCCCTGGACCGGTCCTCCGGCCGGAACGACGCGGCGATCAGGGCCAGGCTGCCCGGGGTGAGCAGCGCGCCGCCGATGCCCTGCAGCACCCGCCCGGCGACCAGCAGGCCAGCGGTGGGGGCCAGCCCGCACAGCGCCGAGGCCACCGCGAACCAGACGATGCCGACCAGGAACACCCGGCGTCGGCCGAACCGGTCACCCAGTGCGCCGCCGAGCAGGATCAGCGCGGCCAGCGACAGCGTGTAGCCGTTGACCACCCACTGCAGGGCGGCGAAGTCGGCGTCCAGGTCCCGGCCGAGCCGCTCCAGCGCCACGTTGACGACCGTGGAGTCCAGCATGGCCAGCCCGGAGCCGCCTACCGTGGCCGCCAGCACCCACCGTCCGGCCGCCCGGTCGACCCGCAGCTCGCCGCTCATGGCGTGCCGCTGACCCGGGCCGGCCCCTCACTCACCGCCGCTCTCCAGCCGTTCCCGCAGCCTGGTCAGCGTCTGCGCCAGCAGCCGGGACACGTGCATCTGGGACACCCCGACCCGGTCCGCGATCTGGGTCTGCGTCAGGTTGCCGAAGAACCGCAGCATCACGATGGTCCGCTCCCGCTCGGGCAGCTCGGCGAGCAACGGCTGCAGCGACTGCTGGTAGTCGACCCGCTCCAGCTCCGCGTCCGCCTCACCGAGCAGGTCCCCGAGCGTCGTGCCGCTCTGGTCACCGGACAGGATCTCGTCCAGCGAGCTGCCTCGGTAGGCCTGACCGGCGGCCAAGCCCTCGAGCACCTCGTTGGCGGGCAGCCCGAGCTGCTCCGCCAGCTCGCTGGGCCGGGGGGCCCTGCCGAGGCTCTGGGACAGGTCGGCGATCGCCGCGTTGATCGAGACGTGCAGGTCCTTGAGCCGCCGGGGCACCCGCATGGACCAGCCCTGGTCCCGGAAGTGCCGGCGCACCTCGCCGCTGATGGTGGGCACCGCGAAGGAGAAGAAGTCGCTGCCCCGCTCGGGTTCGAACCGGTCCACCGCGTTGATCAGCCCGACGGTGGCCACCTGGATCAGGTCGTCCAGCGGCTCGCCCCGGTGCGCGAAGCGGCGCGCGATGTGCTGGGCGACCGGCAGGTACCCGGTGACCAGCTGGTCGCGCAGGATCTCCCGGCGCGGGTCGGACGGATCCAGCTTCGCGTGCTCGGCGAGCACCGGGACCAGGTGCGCGTACTCGGCGTCCCTCGACTCCTCGGCGTCCTCCGGCTCGTCAGCGGGTCCGGGGCCGGCCGCCGCCGAGGTCACTGCGTCGCACCGGCACGCTTGGTGAGTCGGATGGCCAGCGCTTCGGGTACGCCGTCGACGCCGGGCGCCGCCGTGACCTCGTCGGCGAGGGTCTGCAGCACCCGCCAGCCGAAGCTGTCGGTACGCACCTCGGCACCGGGCGCCGGGGTGGGCGTGCTGACCGTGACCTCGATCTGGTCGGAGTTCAGCACGAACTTGCAGCTCAGCGTGCCGTCCGGGACGGCGAGGGCAACCATCGTGGTGCAGGCCTCGTCGACCGCCATCCTCAGGTCGGAGATGGCATCGAGGTCGAAGTCCGCCCGTCCCGCGAGATCGGAGGCAACCGCTCGGACAGTGGGAATCAGCGCGGGCCGGGCGGAGATCCGGATCTCCACCACGGCCGCGCCGGTCTCAGCTACAGGCACGGGACGAAATCCTGCTCTCACGCTGCGCCGAACGCGAATCGGGGCCACTCAACACGCTGTGTGAGCAGGTTTCACGGGCAGCTCCGTTGTGAATGACCGTTCATGGATCTTCACTGACCGCTCGACGTTTTCCTCCTCATTTGCCCCATGGATCCCAGTTCGGTCGGTTAAGTAGTTCTTGACTCTTGGGGGGTCTGCGCATGGTGGCGGGCGACGTGGGGTGGGGGCAGATGCCGTCCACCGACCCGGTGTTCGACGCACGCCAAATTGCCGCCACCCTGCCGGCCCAGCTGCGTCGGTGCCGCCGGGTCGTGGCGGTCACCGTGCACCTGCCGGAGTTCCTCGTCGCGGCCTCCGGCCTGGTGCAGCGGCTGGCCGCCGCCGGGGTGCGCACCGATGTGCTGGTGGCCGCCGAGGCCGACGAGCAGGCCGGCCAGGCCGCCGAGCTGGCCCTCGGTGAGCTGGGCGTACCGGAGCTGGCCAGGCACCGGCTGGCGCTGCCGACGCCGATCGGCGCCGACCGGGCGGACGACCTGCTGGCCGGGCTCAGCGAGCTGGTCGGCTTCGATCCGGAGCCCGGCGTCTACTGCCTGGCGCCGGCCGTCGACGGCCTGGACGCGGGCCAGGCGGTGGTCGGTGAAGCGGCCAGGCGGATCGCCAGGGTGTACCGGTTGAAGCTGGTCAGGTTCACCGCCCCACCCGACGCGGCCTCGGTGCACCTCGAGCTGGGCGGCGCCGAGTGGGCCCGCAAGGGCGCCGCGCTGGGCGCCTGCGCCACCCAGGTCACGCCGCTGACCGGGCATCACGAGTACTTCGGCCTGTAGGCGTAGGCCCGGTCGCCGCGGTCGGAGACTGCTGGAACTGGTCCTGAACATGGACGAGTCCCTTCTGGGCGGCTCCCGTTAATCAGCCCAGAAGGGACTCGTCCTTTAGTGGAGGCCGTCGTCAGTACGGTCCGGCCTGCACTATTGGGAGGGTGGCCCTCGGCGGGGCCGCGATGACAAGGGGGGCCGCCTGCGCTGCGGCCGTGAGGTGACGGGCGGGGGAGTTGCTCAACTGGCGACCGCGCTGCCCTCGATGATGGCGCGGCGCTCGGTCTCGGCCAGCCCGCCCCAGACGCCGAACGGTTCCCGGGTGCGCAGAGCGAACTCACGGCACCGCTGCATCACCGGGCAACGTGCACAGACTTCCTTGGCGCGCGCCGTGCGGCGCGCGCGGGACGGGTTCCGCTCACCGTCGGGGTGGTAGAACGTAGCGCTGTCCATGCCACGGCAGGACCCGAGCCGTTGCCACTGCCACTCGTGCTCGGTCGGGCCGGGCAAACGGGTGAGGTCGCTCACGGTGATCACCTCTCTCCTCCGGTCGACAGACCGGACCGTGGGAGGTGTTCCCCGGCCTCTCCTCGTTCAAACCCCGATCACCGACCTATTTCGGACTCCGATCTTCCGGCTTCCGGCCCCGCCGTCGGGCGCTGTGCCGGCGGCTCTGTCGTCGGCTCGGCTGTCGGGCCGGCCAGGGGGTCGGCCAGCGCCGCGGCGGCCGAGTCGGCCACCCGGAACAGGTCGAACAGGCCCGCGATGCGCAGCGGCCGCAGCACCTGGCGGCGCGCACAGGCCAGCCAGAGCTCGATACCCCGGTCCTGGGCGGTACCGCGCGCCTCGACCAACGCGGCCAGCCCGCTGGTACCGAGGAACTCGACGTCGTTCAGGTCGATGACCAGCCGCCGGTGGCCGCCGGCGAGCGCCGAGGCGATGCTCTCGCGCAGGGTGGGTGAGCTCAACATGTCCACCTCACCGCCGACCGTGAGCAGCACCGTGCCCGGCACCGGCTGCTCGAGCCGGATGCTGATAGGTTCTTCGGTCCACAGTTGGGCCACAGCGGGCACGGTATGCCTGTCGGTGCGGCCCAACAACTCGTGGCTCAACTCGTGGCCCGTGGCCCGGGGCCCGTGGCCCGGGCGGCTGGGGCGGCTGGGGCGGAGCCGGCGCCGTCCAGCGGCTCGCCGTGGCGGCCGCCCTCGATGCGGGGGAGCGGGCCCGCGCGGCGGTCAGGGGGCACTCCGCCTCGACGGCCCCTCTTGGCAAGGTTTGCCAGTTTCTTGACAAGGTTGCGCAAGGTGCCGCATGGTCGAGGTCCGCCGCTGACTGTGGAGGGTTGTCGTGGGGCCTACGCTGACCGACGTCGCCAAACGGGCCAATGTGGCGTTGTCCACAGCCTCCCGCGCGTTCAGCGACCCCGGCCGGGTCGGGCCCGACACCTTGCGCAAGATCCGGATGATTGCGCAAGAGGTGGGCTACGAGCCGGTCTCGACGCGTGGCTCGGGCGCTGTCGCGAGCAGCGACCACGCGACGATCGCGGTGGTCGTGCCGGACATCGCGAACCCGGTGTTCGCCGCGTTCGTCAAGGCCGCGCAGGGGCAGGGCTGGCACAGCCGGCACACCGTGGTGCTCGCGGACAGCGACTTCGACCCGGACCGGGAGCGCGCCGCCATCGCGCACCTGGTCGGCCGGGTGGACGGCATCGCGGTGTGCTCGTCGCGCCTGGCCGCCGACGAGGTGGTCGAGCTGGTCGGCCGGGTGCCGTTGGTGCTGGTCAACCGGGTGACCGACGCCGCGGACTGCATCGTCGCCGACGCCACCGAGGGCCTGCGGCAGACCGTCGACTACCTGACCGCGCTCGGTCACCGGCGGCTGGCCTACGTACAGGGCTCGGCGCTGTCCTGGTCCAACCGGCACCGGGTGGCCGTCGTCGCCGAGCTCGCCGCCAGCCACGACCTGGAGCTGGAGATGCTCGACTGGCAGACCGAGACCGTCGACGGCGGGGCCGCCGCCGCCGCCCGGGTGGTCGCCTCCGGGGCGACCGCGGTGATCGCGCACAACGACCTCGTGGCGCTCGGTGTGATCGGCGGCGCCCGCGCGCTCGGTATCCGCGTGCCGGAGGACCTCTCCGTGGTCGGCATCGACGACATCCCGTTCGCCGCCGTCGCCCGCCCGGCCCTGACCAGCATCTCGACCCCGAACGCCCGGGCCGGCGCGCTCAGCCTCGAGCTGCTCGGCCGTGCCGCCTCGGGGGACCGCCCGGCGCCGCGCACCCTGCGGCTGCCCACCCACCTGGTCGTCCGGGCCTCCACCGGCCCGGTCCGCGCCCGCCGGACCTGAGAGGCACCGCACTGTGAAAGGCACCGCACTGTGAAAGGCACCGCATGAAGATCGTCGTTGCCGACCCGAACCTGGCGCCGCTGCGCGTCGAGCTGGCGGCGGGCCTGCCGGCCGGTACGGAGGTGAGCTGGCCGGACCGGCGGGACCACCGCGCCGTCGAGACGGCGCTGGCCGATGCGGACGTGCTGGTCAGCGCCCGGTGCACCCCGGCGATGGCGGCCGCCGGCAAGACCCTGCGGCTGGTGCACGCGCCGGGCGCCGGGGTGGACGGAATCGATGTCACGGCGCTGCCGGCCGGCACGGTGGTGGCCAACACGTTCCACCACGAGGACTCGATCGCGGAGTACGTGCTGGCCGCCACGATCCTGCTGCGTCGGGGCTTTCTCACTCAGGACGCCGCGCTGCGCCGGGACGAGTGGGCCTCGCCGGCCTACGACCCGGCGGTCGGCTGGGGCGACACGCTGGCCGCCGCGACGGTGGGCCTGGTCGGCTTCGGGCACATCGGCGAGCGGGCGTGGCGGCGGTTCCGGGCGTTCGGCGCGCGCGGGGTCGCGGTCAGCCGGCGTGGCGAGGTGGACGCCGCCGCGCACGGGCTCGCGTGGGCCGGCCCGATCGGCGAGCTGCCCGCGCTGCTCGAACAGTCGGACGTCGTGGTGCTGAGTGTCCCGCTCACGCCGGCCACCACCGGGTTGATCGGGGCGGCCGAGCTGGCCCTGACCCGGCCGGGTGCGGTGCTGGTCAACGTGGGCCGGGGCGCGTTGGTCGACGAGCAGGCGCTCTACGAGGCGCTGCGCTCCGGCGTGCTGGGTGGGGCGGCGATCGACGTCTGGTACGGCTACCCGGGGTCCGGCGCGGGGTCCGGCGCGGGCGCGGCGGTGGTTGCCGCGCCGTCCGCCCTGCCGTTCCGCGAGCTGCCGAACGTGCTGATGACGCCGCACTCCTCCGGGCTGACCCGGCAGACCTTCGCCGCGCGGGTCGCCGACATCACGGCCAACGTGCGCCGCCTGGCCGCCGGGCAACCGCTCGTCAACGTCGTGGCGGTGGCGCCGTGACCGACCGTGCCGTGGGCGCCCCAGCAGGGTCCGATCGCGCAGGGTCCGATCGCGCAGGGTCCGACCGCGCTGGGTCCGACCGCATCGTGGCGGCCGAGGTGCTGGTGACCAGCCCGGGCCGCAACTTCGTCGCTCTCAAGATCGTCACCGCCGACGGGCTGGTCGGCTGGGGCGACGCCACGCTGAACGGCCGCGAGCTCGCGGTGGCCGAGTACCTGCGCGAGCACGTCTGCCCGATCCTGCTCGGCCGCGACCCGGCCCGGATCGAGGACACCTGGCAGTACCTGTACCGGGGCGTCTACTGGCGCCGGGGCGCGGTGACCATGGCCGCGATCGGCGCGGTCGACCTGGCGCTCTGGGACATCAAGGGCAAGGCCGCCGGCATGCCGGTCTACCAGCTGATCGGCGGCGCGGTACGCGACCGGGTGCTCTGCTACACCCACGCCACCGGCGCCGACACGGCCGCGCTGCTCGATGCCGTGGACGCGACGCGTGCACGCGGTTTCCAGGCGATCCGGGTACAGACCGGGGTGCCCGGGCTCGGCGCGATCTACGGGGTTGCGCGGGACGGCGCCGGGTACGAGCCGGCCGGGCGCGGCGTCGGGCCGGTCGAGGAGACCTGGGACACCGACGCCTACCTGCGCCACGTCCCCGGGGCGCTGGCCGAGGTCCGGGCGCACGTCGGCCCGGAGCTGGCCCTGTTGCACGACGCCCACCACCGGCTGACCCCGAACCAGGCGGCGCGGCTGGCCAAGGCGCTCGAGCCGGTGGACCTGTTCTGGCTGGAGGACGTCACGCCGGCGGAGAACCAGGACGTGCTGCGGCTGGTCCGCCGGCACAGCACGGTGCCGCTGGCGATCGGCGAGGTGTTCACCACGATCTGGGAGTTCCAGCAGCTGATCACCGAGCAGTTGATCGACTTCGTGCGCGCCGCCGTTTCGCACGCCGGCGGCATCACCCACCTGCGCCGGATCGCCGCGCTGGCCGAGGTGTGGCAGGTCCGGCTGGCCCCGCACGGCCCGTCCGACGTGTCCCCGGTGGCGATGGCCGGCGCGCTGCACCTCGGCCTGGCGACCCCGAACTTCGCCATCCAGGAGTACATGGGCTACCCGGACGCCGCGCACGAGGTGTTCCGGCACGCCTGGAGCTACGCCGACGGCCACCTGCACCCCGGTGACACCCCCGGGCTCGGCATCGAGGTCGACGAGACGCTGGCCGCCCGGTTCCCGTACGAGCGCGCCTACCTGCCGGTGGCCCGCCGCCGCGACGGCACCCTGACGGACTGGTGACCCCGATGACCGCGACCGCCGCGATGCCGCGCCTCGACGCCGCCACCACTCCGGCGACAGCCCTGCTGCATGGCCGGGCGCCACTCTCCACCGGCATCGTGCATCTCGGCCTCGGCAACTTCCACCGGGCCCACCAGGCCGTGCATACCGCCGCCGCGCTGGCCGCCGAGGACGGCCCGTGGGGGATCCTCGGCGTGGCCAGCCGGTCGGCGACCGTCTCCGACGCGCTGCGCGAGCAGGATCTGCGCTACGCCGTTGTCGAGCTGTCCCCGGAGCGGACCCGGATCGTGGTGCCGGCCGTGCACACGGGCGCCCTGGTCGCCGCCCGCGAGCCGGAGGAGGTGCTGGCCGCGCTGGCCGCCCCCGGCACCCGGATCGTCACCCTCACCGTGACCGAGCACGGCTACACGTTCTCACCCCGCACCGGCCACCTCGACCTGGACCACGCGGACGTCCGGGCCGACCTGCGCGGCGACGCCCCACCGCGCACCACCCTCGGCCTCATCGTGCGCGGGCTGCAGCGCCGAGCCCGTGCCGCCGCCGCCCCGATCACCGTGCTGAGCTGCGACAACCTCGTCGCCAACGGGGCAACCACCGCCCGTCTGGTCCACGAGTTCGCCGCCGCGCTGCCGGCCGCCGAGTATGCCGAGCTAGCCCCCTATCTCGCCACGATCACGTTTCCGAACAGCATGGTCGACCGCATCGTGCCGGCCACCACCGACAGTTACCGGGACGCCGTCGCCGCCCAGCTCGGCGTGCGGGACGCCGTCCCGGTGCCCGCCGAGCCGTTCAGCATGTGGGTCATCGAGGACGAGTTCGCCGCCGGCCGGCCGGCATGGGAGCGCGGCGGTGCCCGGTTCGCCGCCGATGTCGGCCCGTACGAGCTGCTCAAGCTGCGGCTGCTGAACGGCACCCACTCGATGATCGCCTACCTGGGTGCCCTGGACGGCGCGGCGACCATTCCCGAGGCGATCGCCCGGCCGGCCGTCCGCGGTGCGGCGATGCGGGTGCTGCGCGACGAGTTCCTGCCCACCGTGCCGGTGCCGGCCGACATCGACGTCGAGGAGTACACCCGGCAGCTGTTCGAGCGCTGGGCCAACTCGGCGCTGGGGCACCGCACCACGCAGGTCGGCTCGGACGGCTCGGTGAAGCTCGCCCAGCGTGTGCCCGACCCGGCGTTGACGCACCTGGCCGCCGGCCGGATGCCCCACCACCTCGCGCTCACCGTCGCCGGCTACCTCTGTTGCCTCGCCCCGCCGGACGGGTTCGACCCCGGCCCCCACGCCGCCGCGATGACCGACCCCGCCCGGGCGCGCCTCGCCCCGCTGCGCTCGTCCCGTTCGTCCTCCGCCGACGGTCCGGCAGGAGCCGGCAGCCGCGGGTTCGTCCGGGCCGCGCTGCGGGGTGGCCTGCTCGGCACCGCGCTCGCGGAGCACGACGAGTTCACCGCGCGGGTCGCGGAGTTCGTCGACGTGCTCGTCCGGCACGGGGTCGACGCCGCCACCCGGGAAGCCGCCTCGGCCACCGATGTCGCTCACCAACCTGATCCGGACAGCGCCTGAGCCGGACAGCGCCTGATCCGGACAGCTGAGAGGAGTCCCACCCCGCACGTCCCGCCCGCCCTTCAGACCCGATCCATTCGAGGACGCATGGACAGCACCGCCCGACCCGAACCGACCACAGCGCCCAACGGAGGCGAGCACCCAGGCCCCGCCACCGATCCCCGCGTCATCCGCCGGGCCGCCTGGGCCGGCCTGATCGGCACCGCCCTCGAGCAGTACGACTTCGTCATCTACGGGACGGCGTCGGCGCTGATCTTCTCCAAGCTGTTCTTCCCGAACATCTCGCCGGCCGCCGGCACCCTGGCCAGCTTCAGCGCCTACGCTGTGGGGTTCGCGGCCCGGCCGCTGGGCGGGCTGTTCTTCTCCCGGTTCGGCGACCGGCTCGGCCGCAAGTGGGTGCTCGTCGCGACGCTGCTGCTGATGGGCGGCTCGACGCTGGCGATCGGGCTGCTGCCGACCTACGCGCAGGTCGGCCTGCTCGCGCCGGTGCTGCTGGTGGCGTGCCGGTTCGTCCAGGGCTTCGGGGCCGGGGCCGAGCAGGCCGGCGGCGCGACGCTGCTCACCGAGACGGCCCGGATCGGCCGGCGGGGTCGGCTCGCCTCGCTGGTGATGACCGGCGCCGCCCTGGGCACCGCGTTGGGCGCGGTGGCCTGGATCCTGGTGCAGCTGCTGCCCGATCCGGCGCTGATGAGCTGGGGCTGGCGGCTGGTGTTCCTGTCCAGCCTGGCGGTCACGATCGCCGCGCTGGTGATCCGGCGGAGGCTGAACGAGAGTCCCGTTTTCGAGGACCTCAAGCAGCAGCACGCCGAGCCGCGCAAGCCGGTCGGGGAGGTCCTGCGGCACGGTCGGCGGCCGATGCTGCTGGTGTTGTTCATGAACTTCGGGGTGACCGCGCAGTCGTACACCTACCAGGTGTTCATGGCGTCCTACCTGGTGTCGTCGATCGGTGTGGACCGGGTGTTCGTGCCCAAGGTGCTGCTGGCCGGCGCGCTCTGCGGGGGCGTCGCGGCGATCGGCTTCGGCATGCTGTCGGACCGCTTCGGCCGGCGCCCGATCTACACCATGATCGTGGTGGCCCTGGTGATCCTGCCCGCGCCGTCGTTCATCCTGCTGGACACCCGCTCGCCGGTGGCGATCGTGGCGGTGATCGTGCTCGGCTTCATCCTGGCCGGCCAGGGCGCGGTCGGTGTCCAGATGAGCTACTTCCCGGAGCTGTTCGGCAACCGGTACCGCTACGCCGGGGTGACCCTGGGCCGGGAGTTCTCCGCGGCGCTGGGTGGCGGGGTAGCCCCGTTGATCTGTGCCGCGCTGCTCAGTGCGTACGGCGGCTCGTGGGTGCCGGTGGCGGTGTACATGATGGCCGTGATGCTGGTCAGCCTGGTGGCGACGCGGCTGGCGCCGGAGACGCTGGACCGGGACCTGACGGTGCCGGAGGATGCGACGGCGGGGAGATAGGTGTATCATCGAACGTATGTTCGACTCGATCGAGGTGGGTGCGCCTCCGGATGCGGCGGTTGCGCCGCCTCCGGAGGGTGAGTCGTCGTCGCCGTTCGACGAGCCGCTGTTCGATGAGGACGAGTTCGAATCGTTGCCGGTGGGGCCCTACCCCTCGTGGTCCCGGTTCGGGCCGGACGGCCTGCTGGCCACGGTGCTCGCGGAGCAGGACGAGGGTTCGTGCGCGGAGCGGGTGGAGCGGATCGGCGGCTGGGAGCGGGTGATCGCCTGGGCGCAGGCGGCCCAGCTGCGCGAGATCGCCGAGCTGGCTCGCGCCGCCGAGGCCGACCCGGCTTTCGGTGACGATCCGGAGCAGGTCTATTCGTCGGTCTGCGCCGAGGTCGGCCTGATGTGCCGGGTGGCCGCGCGTACCGCTCGTTCCCGGGTCGACGACGCGGTCGCGCTGGCCGAGCGCCTGCCGGCGACCCTGACCGCGCTGTCCGCCGGCGACATCAGCCTGTCGTCCGCCAGGGCGATCGCGGAGGTTACCTACGCACTGGACGAGTCGTTACTGCCCGCAGCGGAGCGCCAGGTGCTGGCCCGTGCCGCCGAGCGCACCACCGGTCAGATCCGGGCGCAGGCGAAACGGGTCGTGGCCCGGTTGGATGCGGAGGCGCTGCGGCGTCGGGCCGAGCAGGCGCGCCGGGAACGCGCGGTCACGCTCCTGCCCGAGCCCGACGGCATGGCCACCCTGTCCGCCTATCTGCCGGCCCACCAGGCGGCCGCCGCGTTCGGCGTCGTCGATGCCTTTGCTCGCCAGACCGGCGGCGCGGGTGACGAGCGCCCACTGGCCGCCCGCCGCGCCGACGCGCTGGTCGACCTGCTGCTGGACCAGGTCAGCCCGGCTGAGCCTGGTCGACAGGCTGGATCTGGTCGTATGGCTGGATCTGGTCGGCAGGCTGGGGCTGGTGGGGCAGTAGCTGAGTCTGCTGGAGCAACTGGGGCTCGTGGGGTGACTGAGCCGGATGGGCCGGCGGAGCCGAGTCGGCTGAGTCAGTCGGACAGCGCGGCGGGGTCGGACAGCGGGACAGAACCTGCCAGTGCGAGAGAGCCGGACAGTGCGAGAGGGCTGGACAGTGCGAGAGGGCCGGACAGTGCGAGAGAGCCTGCCAGTGGCCCGAAGAGCGACGAAATGGTCCCTGCCGACCCGGTCGGCGCCGCGGCGCCCGACGGTGTGGCCAAATCGGGCCGCCGAGGTGGAGTTCAGGTTCGGGTAGGGGTGACCGTTGGGCTCACCACGTTGCTCGGGCTCGACCAGCTGCCGGGTGAGCTCGCCGGCTACGGACCCATTCCGGCCGAGATGGCGCGCGAGCTGGCCGCCCAGGGCACCTGGCGTCGATTGCTTATCGATCCGGTCACCGGCGCGCTGCTGGACTACGGCACGACCCGCTACACACCACCGGCCAACCTGTCCGCCCATGTCATCGCCCGCGATCAGACGTGCATTTTCCCGGGTTGCCGGGTTCCCGCCGACCGGTGCGATCTGGATCACCGAATCCCCTTTGATCCCGATGCCGGGGTCGGCGATACGAGTGATGCGAACCTCTCGGCGCTGTGCCGCGCGCACCACCGGCTCAAGCAGCAGCCCGGGTGGCGGGTGGAAGCTCGTCCCGGGGGCACGCTCAGCTGGCGGACCCCGACGAACCACATCTACCTCCGCCGGCCACTCCCCATGGGTGCTGCGTGGGAACCCGATGAGTCGGGCAAGTTGGGTGAGTTGGGTGAGTCGGGCAAGTTGGGTGAGTCGGGCAAGTTGGGTGAGTCGGGTGAGTTGGGTGAGAGTGGGCAGACGGAGCAGGTCGGACAGATAGGGGCGGTCGGGCAGGTCGGCGAGACCTACGAATGAAGCCCCGCGTGGCCCGGCGGCGTGTTCTACGCGGGGCGGCCGGTCATACCCAGCCGAATCGTGACCACCGCGACGGCCACGCACCCCACAGCTGCAACCAATGCATCCCAGGTGGCCTCCCGCCGCCTGGCCCGCCTGGCCGAGATGTCCTCGTCCGGCGCGCCCGCCGACTTCGTGTCTTCAAGCGTGGTGTCTTCAAGTTTCGTGTCTTCGGACTTCGTGTCTTCGGGCGTGGTGTCTTCGGACTTGGGGTCCTCGGGTGCTCCGTTCGCGCACCTCGGAGCTTTGCGTGCGGTGTCATTCTGGCCGCCGTGCCCGGTCCTCGCGCCCTCGCGTGCCTTGACTGCGGGTTCGGACGCCCCGTCAAGTTGCTCGGCGGGATCCGCGCTCGGTGCCGCCCCCCGGTTGGTTCTGGTGACCGTCAGCACTAGCGGCAACACGACGATCGACGCGAGCAGGTAGCTCGCGTGCACCCCGGGCTCCGCGTAGCCCCGCCCGAACTCGCCGCCATGCGGTCCGCCGCTGGCACTCACCAACCGGGCCAACTCGATGCCCGCGCGGACGAGCAGGGTCAGCTCCAGGAGCACCAGGCCACCGAGGTAGCCCAGTCCGAGCCGCGCGCCCCGCGCCGCGCTACCGAGGGCCCAGCACCCGAGTAGTGCCGAGTACAGCAGTACGAACACGGCCAGCATCGTGCTCATCGGCAGGTCCTTGGCGCCGTCATCGGTCCGTCGGCCGGGTGGGGCGGCTGGGCCTGGCGCCCGGTGTGGGGTCCGATCCACCTGAACTGGCCCTCGCCGAACCGGCAGTGGCCCGCCGGCGTCGCCGTCGGCGTCGGTTGCGGTTGCTGCGTGACTTGGTCAGCCACACGGTCGTCCCGGTGATCCCGAGCAGCACCGGGGTCAGTCCGAACAACAGCCAGACCACCCGGGGAACCGCCGAGACCGACGTGCCGAAATGCAGGCCGTCGTAGACGCCGCCGTCCCAGAGCCGCTGGGTCAGCGGGGCACCGGGCTGCTCGGGGGCGTAATCCTGGATGCCGCCGCCGTGACTGTCCACGCCCACGTACAGCGCGCCGGAGTAGTTCCAGTGCTCGTACGGGTCGGAACCCTGGCGCAGCCGGAATCCGTACGAGCCGCCGGGCGCCTCCGGGTGCAGCTCGCTCAGGCCGGCGACCGACGCACCCGGGTGCGCGGCCAATGCCACCTGCTGTGCCTGGGCCAACGACAGCATCGGACCGGTGCCCGGGGTCGGCGGCGCCGGGTCGTCGTGCGCCGTGCCCGGTGCCAGCGCGTAGTAAGCCTGCTCCGGCCAGTGGAAGAAGAACGCCGCCCCGGTCACGCCCCACATCAACATGAATGGCACGGCGATGATGCCGACCAGCCGATGCAGGTCCAGGTCCCGCACATAGTTGCCCCGCCCCCGGCGCACGGTGAACCCGCTGATCAGGGCACGCAACCCGGGCCACCAAACGATTGCACCGGAGATCGACAGGAAGATCAGGACCACGCCGAGCACCCCGAGCAGGTAGTAGCCGAGGGTGGTGTCGGCGCCGAACACCGACGGCAACGGGGTGCTCAGCCAGGCCTGATACCCGGGCAACCCGGCGCAGCTCAGCGCGCAGTCATGAATATTGATCATGAGCAGCACGAACCAGGGTTGCTCGGCCCCGGTGCCGTTGATCCGGCCGGTACCGGGGTCGATGAAGGCGTCCACCGAGTCCCGGCTCTCCGAGTCGCCCCGGACCAGGTAGACGCCCTCGTAGTCCTGGACACCCACGGCGTGCAGCTCGGGATGGCTGGCGCGCACCATCGTGAGCGCATCGAGCTGCGACATCGGCGTCGCACTCGGCGTGACCACGTACCGCTCCGGATGCAGCGCCCTGGCCAGGTCGTTGCCGTAGAGCAGCACCGCGCCGGTCGTCGCTTCCAGGATGAACAGCAGCCCCAGGGCCAGCGACACCCATCGGTGGGTGCGGATCCACCAGCGGTTGACCGGCCCGTGCGCCCGACGCGCCCGGGACCAGCGGGGCGTCGGTCGACGAGGTTCGATGTGACCGTTGCGCGCGCCGGGCGAGTCCCCCTCCGCGATGAGCAGCTCGCTCGACACCCACACCCCTCGCAAGTTAGCGTCACCTAAGACAGGGCAGGTTAACCTCTGAACGCGCGACAGCGGAACCGTCGGCTCGACCAACCGAGGGAGTGACGATGAGCACCCGCGGCCTCGCCGCTCGCGACACCGTCACTCGTGGCCGCGTCGCCCGGCGCGAGTATCGGCTGGCTGACGGCGCGCCGGCCGCCGGCTGGGAGCCCGCCGCGCGGTGGCGTCGGCTCGGTGCCTGGCTGCTCGACATCGCGCTGTTCGTGGTGACGCTGGGTATCGGCTGGGCCGTGTGGACCTGGCACAGTTGGGCGTGGGGCACCACCCCGGGCAAATCACTGCTCGGGCTCACGGTGTTCGGCACCGATACCCGTCGGCCGGCCACCCGGGCCCGGATGGCACTGCGTGCGCTGGTGTACCAGTCGGTGGTGATGCTGATCGGTGTGGCCACGCTCGGCCTGGGGTGGTTGTACTGCGTCGCGGCAGCACTGGGCACCGGTAGGCGCACCGTGTGCGACGAGTGGTCACACGCCGTGTTGCTGCAGCGACCCCGGAAGCTCGGCTAAACCGAGACCGGACCAGTCGGTCAGCGGTGTCGGCCACGGGGCAGTCGGTCAGGGGTCAGTCGGTCAGCGGTCGGCCAGTCAGTGGTGAGCGGTCAGGCAGCCAGCGATCAGGTAGCCAGCGGCCAGACAGTCAGCGGCCAGACAGCCAGCGGCCAGACAGTCAGCGGTCAGCCAGCCAGCGGTCAGGTAGCCATCGGCCATGCGGTGAGCGGTCAGACAGCCAGCAGTCAGCCAGTCAGCAGTCAGCCAGTCAGCCGGTCAGCCGGTCAGCAGTCAGCCAGCCGTCAGTCGGCGAGCGCGGTGGGTAGGTCGGCCGCGATGTCGAACAGGTCGCGCAGCCCGGTTGCCTCCAGCGCGCGCAGCACGATCCGCGAGGAACAGACCAGGCGCAGGGCGTGGCCGCCCTGTTGGGCCTGGTCACGGGCCTCGACCAGCACCGCGAGCCCGGAGGAGCCCAGGAAGCTGACCCCGGACAGATCGAGAACTACCCGTTCAGCGGTCTCCAGCGCGGGGAGCAGTGCCGAGCGCAGAGCGGGGGCGCTGAGGATGTCGATCTCCCCGGACGCCTGCAGAAGTCGGGTCGAGCCCTGATCGCTGGACTCGAGGCCGAATGACTCCGTGGACGTGTCGTCCCCGGTCGGGTCGGCTTGCCCGCCGCTCTCACCGCGCACCTCAGCTCCTAGCACTGGCTCAGTTCTCGTGTGGTGTGGCATCTCTGGTGTGCCTCGGTGCCGTTCGG
Organism: Pseudonocardia sp.; assembly: GCA_036272155.1. Taxonomy (GTDB): domain Bacteria; phylum Actinomycetota; class Actinomycetes; order Mycobacteriales; family Pseudonocardiaceae; genus Pseudonocardia. The sequence goes on along the minus strand of DATAZG010000113.1, from coordinate 50,244 downwards.
GCGCCGAATCGCTGGCACAGCTTACGTAGACCATTATCGTCGAACAACGGTGCGTGATCAGCAGCCTTGCATAGTGGCGCAGAGTAATCGCCGAGTGGTCCGTGCCATGCTGCGGAGGTGCAATCGCAATTCAGCGTACGAGTCACGGTGCGCAGCTACGAGATCGACTCCAATGGGCACGTCAACCATGCCGTCTACCACCAGTACGGCGAGCATGCCCGTTCCGAGCAACTGCTCGCGGCCGGCTACAGCCTGCCCGCGCAGCAGGCCAGCCATACGGGCGTGGTGATGCTCGAGTCACGGATCCGCTACCTGCATGAGCTGACCTTCGGTGAGGAGGTCGAGGTGACCTCGGACTTCGAGTTCGGCAGCGGCAAGGCCTTCCGGATCGAGCACCTGATCCTGCGGGCCGATGGCGGCCAGGCGGCCGAGATCAGCTGCGTGTTCGGCCTGTTCGACACCACGGCGCGCCGGCTGCTCGCCGCGCCGAAGGCCCGCTTCGCCGAGCTGCTCGAGCGCCCGGAGCTGCTCGGCATCTAGCTCGGGTACCCAGGTCGGGTATCCAGCTCAGGTGCCCGATCCCGCCCGTTGGTCGTGATACCCAGCCCGGGGCCTCGGCCTCTAGCCTGAGTCCACGGTGTCTGACCCGAGGGGGAGCCACGATGGGCAAGGCGCGGACCCACGACGGGCTGCTGGACGTCCCGGTCATCGACATCACCCCGTTCCGCGAGCCCAACCCGGCTGCCGGCGAGTCCGGCTCGGCGGCTCGGGACGCGGTGGCGGTCCAGGTGGATCGGGCGGCGCGGGAGGCCGGGTTCATGCAGATCGTCGGGCACGGCATCGAGCCCGCCGTGCTGGACCGGTTCACCAGCGCCACCGATGCGTTCTTCGCCCTCGACCTGGAGACCAAGAACCGGTACCGCTGCCCGCCGGGCATCAACCGCGGCTACAGCCCGCCGAAGTCGGAGTCACTGGTGAACAGCCTGGGGCTGACCAGTCCGGCCGACCTGTTCGAGGCGTTCAACATCGGAGTGTCGGCCGCCGACCATCCCGGCCTCGACCTGCCCACTGACGACTACGCGGCCAACCTCTACCCGGCCGAGGTACCCGGCTTCGAGGCAGCGGTGACGGGCTGGTTCGCCGAGGCCGGCGCGGTCGCCCGGACCATGACGAGGATCTTCGGGCGGGCGCTGGGGCTCGGTGAGGACTACTTCGCCCGCTACACCGACCACTCGCTCGACGTCCTCCGGATGAACAACTACCGGCTGCCCGCGCCGGACGTGCAACTCGAACCCGAGCAGCTCGGCATGGGTGCGCACACGGACTACGGCATCGTCACCGTGCTGTGGGCCGACGGTGTGCCCGGGCTGGAGATCCTGGACACGGACGGCCGGTGGCACCCCGCCCAGCCCGCCCCGGGTGCGCTGCTGGTCAACCTGGGCGACGGGTTGGCGCGCTGGACCAACGACGAGTGGCTCTCGACCATGCACCGGGTCGCCCCGCCGAGGGTGGGCGGCGTACTGGTACCGAGGCGCTCGGCGGCGTACTTCCACGACGGGAACATCGACGCCGTGATCGAGTGCCTGCCCAGCTGTGTCGGCCCAGGGCGGCCGGCCGCCTATGAACCCGTGACCATCGGGGAGCACCTGCGCGCCAAGCTCGCCGGCTCGCGCGCCGGTCAGCTCACCGCCACCCCCGGTCGGGAAGCCGCCCGGTTGCGCTGAGCCCGCGCGGGTTTCGGTTCGGACGCGTTTCAGTTCGGAAGCACGGAGGTTCGGTCGCGCTGTTCTCGGCCGCCCGTGGGCTGGCGTCTGCTACCGGAAACGGCGCAGGCGCAGGCTGTTGGACACCACGAACGCCGAGCTCAGGGCCATGGTGGCACCGGCGATCATGGGGTTGAGCAGGCCGAACGCGGCGAGTGGCAGCGCGGCGACGTTGTAGGCGAAGGCCCAGAACAGGTTGCCCTTGATCACCGCCAGGGTGCGGCGGGCGAGCCGGATGGCGTCGGCCACCACGCGGGGGTCGCCGCGTACGACGGTGAGGTCGCTGGCCTCGATCGCCACGTCGCTGCCGGTGCCCATCGCGATGCCGAGGTCGGCGGTGGCCAGCGCGGCGGCGTCGTTCACCCCGTCGCCGACCATGGCCACCACCCGGCCCTGCTCGCGCAGCCGGGTGACCTCGGCGACCTTCTCCGCCGGCAGCACCTCCGCGATGACCTCGTCGATGCCCAGCTCGGCGGCCACCGCGCCGGCCGCGGCGGCGTTGTCCCCGGTCAGCAGGACCGGCCGCAGCCCGAGCCGGCGGAGCTCGCGGACGGCCTCGGCGGCGGTCGGCTTCACCCGGTCGGCCACGAGCAGGAGGCCACGCGCCCGGCCGTCCCAGCCGACGGCGACGACGGTGTGCCCGCCCACCTCGGCGCCGGCCTGCGCCTCCCGCAGCCCGGCGGAGAGCGTCTGACCGGCCTCGGCGAGCAGCCTGGCCCGCCCGACCAGCACCTCACGGCCCTCGACGGTGGCCCGCACACCGAGCCCGTCCAGCGAGCGGAACTCGGTCGCCGCCGCCCACTCGCCGACCCGCTCGCGCGCACCGGCCAGCACGGCGGCCGCGATCGGGTGCTGCGAGCCGTCCTCGGCGGCGGCGGCCAGCCGGAGCACCTGGTCGGCGTCCTCGCCGGGAGCGGTGAGCACGTCCACCAGGGTCATCCGCCCGGTGGTCACCGTGCCGGTCTTGTCCAGCACCACCGTGTCCACCCGCCGGGTCGACTCCAGCACCTCCGGGCCCTTGATCAGGATGCCCAGCTGGGCACCCCGACCCGTGCCGACCAGCAGCGCGGTCGGCGTGGCCAGCCCGAGGGCGCACGGGCAGGCGATGATCAGTACCGCGACGGCGGCGGTGAAGGCGGTACTCGGGGCGGCGTCGGCGATCAACCAGCCGACGAGGGTGATCAGCGCGAGCGTGAGCACCACGGGCACGAAGACCTCGGACACCCGGTCGGCCAGCCGCTGTACCTGGGCCTTGCCGGCCTGGGCCTGCTCCACCAGCCGGGCCATCTGGGCCAGCTGGGTGTCCGCGCCGACCTGGGTGGCCCGGACCACGAGCCGGCCGCTGGTGTTCACGCAGCCGCCGGTGACCGGGTCGCCAGGGCCGACCTCGACCGGTACCGGCTCACCGCTCAGCATCGAGGCGTCCACGGCGGAGCTGCCGCGCTCCACGGTGCCGTCGGCGGCGATCTTCTCGCCGGGCCGCACCACGAACCGGGTGCCGACGGTGAGTTGGGCGACCGGTACGCGGGTCTCCCGGGTGTCGTCGGGATCGGTACCGGACAGCACCGCCACGTCCTTGGCACCCAGCTCGAGCAGCGCGCGCAGCGCCGCCCCGGCCCGCCGCTTGGCCCTGGCCTCGAAGTAGCGCCCGGCCAGGATGAACGTGGTGACGCCGGCGGCAACCTCCAGGTAGATCGAGCCCGCCCCGTCGCCCCGGCCCAGCTCCAAGCTGAACGGGTGGGTCATGCCGGTGTGCCCCGCCGTGCCGAGGAACAGCGCGTACAGCGACCACCCGAACGCGGCCAGCGTGCCCAGCGAGATCAGCGTGTCCATGCTGGCGGCGCCGTGCGTCAGGTTTCGCCAGGCGGTCAGGTGGAACGGCCAGCCGCCCCACACCACGACCGGCGCGGCGAGTGTCAGGGACGCCCATTGCCAGTAGTCGAACTGCGCCGCCGGCACCATCGCCAGCACGATCACCGGAAGGCTCAGCGCGGCGCTGACCAGCAGCCGATGGCGCGCCGCGTCCGTGACAGCGGCACCGGGGGAGTCGTCGGCCGCGCTACCGGTCGTAGTGCCGGCCGCGCTACCGGTCGCGGTGTCCGCCTCGATCGCGCCCGCCGCGGTGGGGCCCGCCGGCCGGGTGTTTTCTGGCCCGGCGCTGTCGGGCGCGGCGCGGGGGGCCGGCGGCTGGGCCGTCACGGTGGCGGTGTAGCCGGCGCCGGCCACGGCGGCGACGAGCTCACCGGGGTCGAGCCCGGCCGGCGCCGTGACGGTGGCCTTCTCGGTCGCGTAGTTGACCGTGGCGGCGACCCCGTCGATCCGGTTCAGCCGCCGCTCCACGCGGGCCGCACAGGACGCGCAGGTCATGCCGCCGACCACCAGCTCGAGGCGGGCGGTGTCCACGGGCTCGGCCGGCGTACCCCGGTCGGCGTTCGTGGTCGTCCTGCTCGGCGCGTTCACGATCAACCTCCTTGGTCCCTGCCTCAACTTATACCCTACCCCCCTGGGGTACAACCGAGTGTCGATCCGGTGTGAGTGGTAACGATCACGGGCGATCGGACGCCATACCCATCGTGGCGGACACAGGGGCACCGAACGGCGCGGCGGCAACAATCAACACGGCGGCGTCCGGCAACACAGCGGCGTCGAGCACCGCGGCGCCAACGCACCCGGCATCGGACGGCGTGAACGACCAGGTGGGCGGCGAACGGGTGCCGGTGGTCGCCGCGGTGCCGCACATTGCGCTGGCGGTCGGGGACACCTCGGCGTCGGCGGCCTGGTGGTGCCGGACCTTCGGGTTCGAGTCGGCCGAGCCGCCCGCGCAGCCGACGTCCCCCGCGCGGCCGAGAGTGGTCATCCGGCACCCCGGTTCTGGCCTGGTGCTCGGGTTCAAGCAGCGGCCCGAACCCGCTCGCCGGGGCCGGTTCGACTACCTGTCGCTGCGGGTGGCCAGCGAACGGGCCCTGGGCGACTGGGCCGCGCACCTGCACCAGCTCGGCATCCCGCACTCGTCGGTCCGGGACACCGGCGACGAGCAGTTCTTGTCGCTCACCGCGCCGGATGGCATTGGCCTGGAGCTCTGGTGGTCCCGCCCACGCGACGGCGCGAACCCGGCCAGTGACGGGCCCGCGAGGTCCTGACCAGGTCGACCGGTGTCGGGGCTTGTCGCCGGGCCGGTCGGGGCGGGTCCGCGTACGCTCGCCGGGAGAGATCGGAGAGCGCGTGAGCGACGATGCGGTGGCGGCCGGCCGGGTCTCCGGCGAAGGGGTCCGCGCGGGTGTCCTTGTCACCGGCAGCGAGCTGCTGACCGGCCGGATCCGGGATCTGAACGGCCCCTGGGTGGCCGAGCAGCTCGGCGCGCTCGGGGTCGACGTCGCGGACGTCCTGGTGGTCGGTGACCGGCCGGCCGACCTCGCCGGTGGCCTGCGGTTCCTCGCCGCCCAGCCGGTGGACCTGATCGTGACCAGTGGCGGCCTCGGCCCGACGGCGGATGACGTCACCGCCGAGGTGGTGGCCGGGTTCGCCGGCGTGCCGATGGTGCTGGACACCGCCATGGAGCAGCGCATCGCGGAGATCCTGCGCCGGTTCGCCGCCCGCACCGGGTTCGGCGGTGACGCGCTCGACGCCGCCAACCGCAAACAGGCCACCGTGCCCAGCGGGGCGATCGTGCTGAACCCGGTGGGCACCGCGCCCGGCCTGGTGGTGACCGTGCCGGACGGGCCCGTCGTGATCGTGCTGCCCGGGCCGCCGCGCGAGCTGCACGGCATGTGGGGCGCCGCGCTGGCCACCGCGCCGGTGCAGGGCCTGCTGGCCAGGACGCCGCCGTTCACCACGGTGCACCTGCGGATGTTCGGGCTGCCCGAGTCGGAGATCGCCAAGACGTTGCGTGAGGTCGGCGAGGACGTCGACCTGAGCGGCCTGGAGATCATCACCTGCCTGCGCCGCTCGGAGCTCGAGGTGGACCTGCGCTACCGGCCGGGCTCGGCGAGCGCGGAGGTGGCCAGCGACAAGTTGGTGGCCGAGATCGAGCGGCGGCACGGCGCACAGCTGGTCAGCACCGACGGCACGCCGACGGACGAGCAGGTGGCCACGCTGTTGGCCGGGCACCGGATCGGGCTGGCCGAGTCGTGCACCGGTGGGCTGCTGGCCGGCCGGCTGACCAACCGCCCGGGGTCGTCGGACTACCTGGCCGGCGGCGTCGTGGCGTACTCGAACGAGGCCAAGGTCAACCTGCTCGGGGTGCCGGCCGAGCTGATCGAGCAGTACGGGGCCGTGTCACCCCAGGTGGCCAGGGCGATGGCCGACGGGGCCCGGAGGGTGTTCGACGCCGACATCGGGGTGTCGATCACCGGGGTGGCCGGCCCCGGCGGCGGCACCGAGGCGAAGCCCGTCGGCTACGTCTGCTTCTGCGTGACCACCGCCGACGGGCGCGTGCGCGAGGCGTCCCCGGTGCTGCCCGGCAACCGCACCGACATCCGGGAGCGCTCCACCGACCTGGCCATGCACCTGATCCGCCGCATGCTGGCCGGCTGACCGAGGTCGCTGTACGCGGCGCCGACCGCCGCCCCGTGCCGACAAGCCGAGCCGTGCCGTGCAGCCGTGCCGTGCCGTGCCGTGCCGACAAGCCGAGCCGTGCCGACAAGCCGAGCCGACACGCGACGCCGACCGCCGCCCGGGGCCGACAAGCCGCTCAGTCACCCATCCGCTCAGCCACCCATCCGCTCAGCCACCCGCCCCGCGCGCTCGACGAAGTGCGCGAGGATGCCCCGCCAGCCACCCGGCGAGTCGAAGATGCCGCGCAGCGTCTCGGCCTGCTCGCCGTAGCGCTCGAGGTGGCGGTGCCGCAGCTCGACCAGGGTGCCGCCGGCGCCGTCGGTGGTGAAGTCGACCTCGACCTCGGTGCGCAATGTGGGGTCGAAGGTCCAGTCCGCGCCGAGCTGCCAGAGCAGGACCAGCTCGCCGGGCGGGTTCCAGCGCACGACCTGGCCCCAGTCGCACTCGGAGCCGTCCACGCCGCGCTCGAACCAGCGCCCGCCGGCGGAGGGCTCCACCACGACCTCGGCGATGGCCGAGCCGCCGATCGAGTGCTCGGACGGCCAGAACTCGGTCATGCGGGCGGTGAACAGCTCGAACGCCCGCTCCGGTGGGATCGGCACGCGGACCGTGCGCACGACGAGGACCTCGTTGTCCGGCTGGGTACCAGGCTGGGTGGACATGTCACGTCTCCTGTTGCTCGGGATGTGGGCGCGCGGCCTCGGCCTCGGCCAGCGCGGCGAAGTTGCTCAAGGTGACCGCCCAGAACCGGCCGAAGTAGCCGCGCACGACCTCGAAGCCGGCTGGGTTGATCCGGTAGAGGTGCCGCGTGCCGGCGACGGACTCGACGACCAGCTCGGCCTCTTTGAGCACGCGCAGGTGCTGCGAAACGGCTGGGCGGGAGATCGGCAGCTGGTCGGCCAGTACGCCCACCGCCGTCGGGCCGGCCAGCAGGCGCTCCAGGATGGACCGGCGGGTCGCATCCCCGAGCGCGTCGAGTACCGAGGCGGCGGAGGCGGGCACATCGGTAAGTCTGCACGAACGGTAAGTCATGAGCAACCGTTCGCTGAGACTTACCGAAGAGCGTCGTCGGAAAAGCGGGCCCAGCTCAGCCCAGCACGCGCTTGGCGATGATCTCGTTCATGATCTCGTTGGTGCCGCCGCCGATGCCCAGGATCCGGGCGTCCCGGTAGTGCCGCTCCACCTCGGACTCGCGCATGTAGCCGAGCCCGCCGAACAGCTGGACCGCCTCGTTCACCACGTAGTCACAGGCGTAGACGGCGGTGTTCTTGGCCATCGCCACCTCGGTGATCACGTCGTCGCCGGCCAGATACCGGACCGCGACCTCGCGCACGTAGCGCCGCGCCACGTCGGTCTGCCGGGCCATCTCGGCGATCTTGTGCCGGACCACCTGGCGGCTGGCCAGCGGCCGCCCGAAGGTCTCCCGCCGGCGGACCCAGTCCAGGCTCAGCGCCAGGCAGCGGGCGGCCACCGCGTACGCCTGCACGGCCAGTCCGAGTCGTTCAGTGGCGAACTGGGTCATGATCTGCAGGAAGCCACTGCCCTCCGCGCCGACCAGGTTCCGCGCCGGCACCCGGACGTCGACGTAGGAGAGCTCGGCGGTGTCGGAGGACCGCCAGCCCATCTTGTCCAGCTTGCGGCTGACCGTGAAGCCGGGCGTGCCCTTCTCCACCACGAGCAGCGACACCCCGCCGTAGCCGGGGTCACCGGTGCGCACCGCGGTGGTCACGAAGTCGGCCCGCACGCCCGAGGTGATGTAGGTCTTCGCCCCGTTCACGACGTAGTGATCGCCGTCCCGGACCGCCCGGGTGCGAGGTTCGCCACGTCGGAGCCGGCGTCCGGTTCGGTGATCGCCAGCGAGCCGATCTTCTCGCCGGCCAGGGTGGGCCGGACGAACTCCTCCAGCAGGTACTCGTCGCCGGTCCTGGCCATATGCGGCACCGCGATGCCGTGGGTGAGCAGCGAGGCGCACACCCCGGTCGGCGCTCCGGCCAGGATGAAGCTCTCGGTGACCAGCAGTGAGTCGATCAGGTCGCCCTCGCCGCCGACCGACGGCTCGAACCCGACGCCGATCAGCCCCACCTTCGCGGCCGCCAGGTGCAGCTCGCGGGGCAGCTCGCCGCTGGTCTCCCACTCGTCGACGTGCGGCACGATCTCCCTGGTGGCGAAGGTGCGCGCCAGCTCGGCCAGCGCGCGGCGCTCCGGGTCGTCCCAAGGTCGGATCGAGTCCACGCTGATCTCCGTCCACCGAAGTTACCGCCGAGTACACCGGCATCCTGCCGGACCGGGGGCCGGCTCGAAAGCCCGGCGCGAAAGCCTGGCTCAAAAGGTGGAGCTGGCCCCACCGGCGAGCGGGTGGCCTCCCTGACTGCTATCCGCCGCCTCGGCGCGCAGGGTCAACGGGACACCGCCGCCACCACCTGGAGGTCGACCCGTGAGCTCCCCCACCCGGCGCGCCCGCCCGCTGCCGGAGCAGACACCCGGGCGCCGCCCGCCGCTGGTCCGCCGGCTGTCGGCCCATCGGCTCTCGGCGCATCGGCTGCTGGCGCATCCCGGGGTAGGTGCGTTGGCAGTGCTCACCGCGGCGTTCCTGGCCATCGCGCTGCCCCCGTACCTGACCCTCGACCCCGCGCGGTCCCGCTCGCGCGGGCCGGCGGACTTCCCCGCCTACTACCCGCTGCTGGTCACCCACATCTTCCTGGGCGCGATCGTGCTGGTCACCGCCTGTCTGCAGGTGTGGCCGTGGCTGCGCCGGCGGCACCCGAGAGTGCACCGGTGGGCGGGCCGCGGTTACGTCGGCGCGGTGCTGGCGGCCAGCTCGTGCGTGCTGGTGATCGCCCCGCTGGGCTCGTTCGGGCCCAACGAGCACGTCGCGCTGACCCTGCTCGGGCTGCTCTGGCCGGCCACCACGATCGCCGGCCACCGGATGGCCAGGCGGCGCCGGTTCGCCGAGCACCGGGAGTGGATGATCCGCGGCGTCGCGCTGTCCTTCTCCATCGTGACGAACCGGGCCTGGGCCGCGCTGTGCGTGCCGCTGTTCGTACCCGACTCGCTGCCGGTCGGTGGGACGGAGTGGCGGGCCGCGCTCGCCCAGGCGATGGGTGTCGCGTTCTGGCTGTGTTGGGTAGTCAACCTGCTGGTGGCCGAGTGGTGGATCCAGCGGAGTCGGCGGCTGACCGGGTCGGTCGCCGGCAGGTCAGCGGGCGGCAGGGCCGAAAGGGGCTAGGTCTCGCCGCGCAGGATCTTGGCGGTGGCCGCGTCGGCGGGGAAGAACGCCTCGATGGCCAGCTCGGCGACCGTGATGTCCAGCGGCGTGCCGAAGGTGGTCACCGTGCTGAAGAAGGCCAGCTCATCATCCCCGTGGCGAAACCGCAGCGGCACCACGACGCCGCCGGCCGGGGAGTGCTCGGCGGGCGGCGTCGGGTCGTCGCAGGGCAGCTCGACCAGCTCGTCGTACAGCTCCACCAGCCGGGGGTCGGCGGTGTGCTCGACCTCGCGACGCAGCCGGGCCAGCAGGTGCGCGCGCCACTCGGCCAGGTTGGCGATCAGCGGCGCCATGCCCTCGGGGTGCAGTGCGATGCGCAGCGCGTTGGCCGGTGGCTCCAGCAGCCGCGCCGCCACGCCCTCGGTGAGCACCGCGAGCGCCGAGTTGCCGTCCACGATGTTCCAGTACCGGTCCACCGCGAGCGCCGGGTACGGCTCGTGCCCCGTGAGCACCTGCCGGACCGCCTCGCGCACCGCGGCCATCGGCGTGGTCTCCAGCGCGCGCTCCGGGTAGATGGGGGCGTAGCCGGCGGCGATCAGCAGCTGGTTGCGCTCGCGCAGTGGCAGGTCTAGGTGCTCGGCCAGGTGCAGCACCATCTCGCGGCTGGGCACCGAGCGGCCGGTCTCCACGAAGCTCAGGTGCCGGGTGGAGATGTCGGCCTGGATGGACAGGTCGAGCTGGCTGAGCCGGCGGTGCTGGCGCCACTTGCGCAGCAGGTCGCCTACCGTGGCTCCGGACGGGCTGGGCCGAACCGCGGTACTCACGGGCACTCCCTTCACCGCCGGCCGGCGTGCCGGTTTCGAACGCTACCCGGTCGAGGCCTGGCCGGGGCGCTGCACAGCTGTTACACAGACTTCGCTCACTATGATCACAGTCCGGCCCGACAATCTAGGAGCATGTCCACCATGAATGCCCCGACGTCCTCTGCCGAGACGGGTCGCGGCCAGCTGCGTCGCCCCGACGGGAGCCCGGTACGGGTGTTGGTGGTCGACGACGAGGCCACCCTCACCGAGCTGCTGTCCATGGCGCTGCGCTACGAGGGCTGGGACGTCCGTGGCGCGGGCGACGGGCTCTCCGCGGTGCGGCTGGCCAGGGAGTTCCGTCCGGACGCCGTGGTGCTGGACATCATGCTGCCGGACATCGACGGCCTCGAGGTGCTGCGCCGGATCCACGCCGAGGCCCCCGAGGTGCCGGTGCTGTTCCTCACCGCGAAGGACGCCGTCGAGGACCGGATCGCCGGGCTGACCGCCGGCGGCGACGACTACGTGGCCAAGCCGTTCAGCCTGGAGGAGGTCGTGGCCCGGCTGCGGGCGCTGATGCGGCGTTCGGGGCGCGGCTCGGCCAGGGCGGACGCGCTGCTCGTGGTCGGTGACCTGACGCTGGACGAGGACAGCCGCGAGGTGCGCAGGGCCGGCGACGCGATCACGCTGACCGCCACCGAGTTCGAGCTGCTGCGCTACATGATGCGCAACCCCCGGCGGGTACTCAGCAAGGCACAGATCCTGGATCGGGTCTGGCACTATGATTTCGGCGGCCAGAGCAATGTGGTCGAGCTGTACATCTCCTACCTGCGGAAGAAGATCGATGCCGGGCGTTCGCCGATGATTCACACGCTGCGCGGTGCCGGCTACGCGCTGCGTCCGGCGGAATGAGCTTGGCGCGATGAGGCTGCCGGCCGTCGGGCGGTCCCGGCGGTTGGGTCCGACGCGCTCCGGGCAGCTCGCGGACCGGGTGGCCGCGCTGCCGCTGCGCACCCGGATGCTGATCGCGATGATCGCGCTGCTGGCGGCGGTCTGCCTGGTCGTCGGTTCGATCTCGCTGTTGCTGCTGCGCGGGTTCCTGATCGACCAGCTGGACGTCCAGCTGCAGAGCGTCGGGGCGCGGTTCGCCCAGTCCTACGGGCACAAGGCCCCGTGCGGCATCGAGGACCACGGCGGCCCGCCCTGCTTCCTGCTCAGCCCCGGCCAGCGGTTCGGCACGGTGGCCGCCCGGATCGTGGACGGCGACGTGCATCAGAGCGGGGTGCTCGGCGGCGACGGCACACCCCGCGACATCGGCCGGCACGAGGACAACGACCTGGAGGACGTGCCCACCGACGGGCAGACCCACACCCGCGACATCGGCGGGCTCGGCGACTACCGGCTGATCGCCATCGAGCGCCCGGACAAGAGCGCCGTGTTCGTCACCGGGCTGCCGCTGGACGAGGTGCACACGACCCTGGTCCGGCTCGGCTGGATCGAGCTGGTGGTGGCCGCGCTCGGGCTCGTGGTGGCGGGCGCGGCGAGCACGCTGATCGTGCGGGTCACCATGCGCCCGCTGCAGCGCGTGGCGGCGACCGCCGGCAGGGTGGCCGAGCTGCGGCTGGACCGGGGCGAGGTGGCGCTGGCCGAGCGCGTCGGGCCCTCGGACACCGACCCGCGCACCGAGGTCGGCCAGGTGGGCGCCGCGCTGAACCGCATGCTGGAGCACGTCGCGTCGGCGCTGGAGGCCCGCCAGGCGAGTGAGACCCAGCTGCGCCAGTTCCTGGCCGACGCCAGCCACGAGCTGCGCACCCCGCTGGCCGCCATCCGGGGCTACGCCGAGCTGACCCGCCGCTCCGAGCAGGACGTGCCGCCGGACGTGGCGCACGCGCTGAGCCGGGTGTCCTCGCAGGCCGAGCGGATGACGTCGCTGGTGGAGGACATGCTGCTGCTGGCCCGGCTGGACGCCGGCCGCCCGCTGGCCCGCGAGCCGGTGGACGTCTCGCAGCTGGTGGTGGACGCGGTCAGCGACGCGCACGCGGCCGGCCCGGAGCACCGCTGGCGGCTGCAGCTGCCCGACGAGGCGGTCATCGTCACCGGCGACGCCACGCGACTGTCCCAGGTGCTGTCGAACCTGCTGGCCAACGCCAGGGTGCACACCCCGCCCGGCACGACGGTGCTCGCCGAGCTGACCGGCGACGCGGGCGAGGCCGTGCTGCGGGTGATCGACGACGGTCCGGGCATCCCGGCGACGCTGCTGCCGCACGTGTTCGGCCGGTTCGCCAGGGGTGACAGCTCCCGCTCCCGCGCGGCCGGCAGCACCGGGCTCGGGCTCGCCATCGCGCACGCCGTGGTCGTCGCGCACGGCGGCCTGGTCGAGGCGGCGAGTGTGCCCGGCCGGACCGTGTTCACCGTGCGGCTGCCGATCGCCGGCGCCGCGAGTCTCACGGCGGCCGTGACCGTGCCGCTGGCCGCCGCTGTGCCCGTAACGACCGTGCCCGTAACGACGACCGTGCCCGCAACGACCGTGCCCGCTACGGCGTCGGTTGGGGCGGTGACCGCGGCGGTGCCAGTGGCTGCGTCTGCGGGGGCGGCGAACGGCGGTGCGGGTTCGAATGGCGGCGGGGCCAGCGCGAATGGCGGGGCCAGCTCGAACGGCGGCGGTGCCGGTTCGAATGGCGGCGGGGCCGGGGCACCCGAGGGTGGGCATGCCGGTTCGAATGGCGGCGGGGCCGGGGTGAACAGCCCCACGCCGAGCTGACCGGCCGGTTCGCCGACGTAGCGGGAGTCGGCTCGTAGCACGCGGGTCAGGAGCTGACGGACCGCTCGGTGGCCTCGGTGATGAGCGCGGCCTCCTGGCGCAGGGCCTGGATCAGCGCGGCGGTGGCCGGTGATCGGTCCGGGCGGGTCACCGCGGCGACCGAGCGGCGGACCGGCCGAGGATCGTCGACGGCGACCAGCCGCACCCCGGCCGGCACCGTGCTCGCCGCGATGCTGGGCACGACGGCGAGCCCGAGGCCGGCGGCGACGAGGCCCAGACGGGCGGGCCAGTCACGCACTGAATGGGCGATCCGTGGCGTGGCCGCGCTGCCCGGCCAGCTGCCGAGGAGCGGATCGCCGGCACCCGAGTCCCAGCCGCCCGAGTCCCAGCCGCCCGAGTCCCCGACGATCCACGGCCCGTCCTCCAGCTCGGTCACGTCGACCGTGCCGCGCTGGGCGAGGTGGTGGGTCGACGGGACGGCCACCAGCAGCCGGCCTTCGAGCAGGATGTCGGTCCGCAGGTCGTCCAGCGCGATGCGCGCCTCCGTGCCCGCTTCCGTGTCCAGGGCGATCACGGCGAGCTCGAGACGTCCGGCCCGCAGGCGGCGCAGCTGGGCGGGGGTGGTCCCCTCGCGCAGGGTGACGACGATCGCGGGATACCGGCGGCGCAGGCGGGCGAGCGCGCGCGGCACGAGTGCGCCGAGCGCCGAGGGAAAGGCGCCGAGCGCGAGCCGCCCCTCCAGGCGGTCCCGCAGACCACCCAGCTCGAGCGCCGCGGCGTCGACCCGCTCGAGCACCGGGCCGGCGTGCCGCAGCAGCACCAGGCCCGCGTTGGTCGGCCGGACGCCGCGGGCGAGGCGTTCGAACAGGGGCGAGCCCGCCGCCTGCTCCATCGCCGCGACCTGGCGGGACACGGCCGACTGCGTGTAGCCCAGTGCATCCGCCGCGGCCGTGAACGAGCCGTGCGCGGCGACCTCGGACACCACGCGCAGCCCGAGCAGAGTCAGCTCGCTCATCGGTGTTCGGTCATTTGGTGCTCGGTCATTTGGTGTTCGGTCATTGGTCCCGGGCTCCGTCCACCCCGCTCACTCTGCCATGCGGATTGCGCATGGCATAGCCGCGAAAGCGTCGCTGGTGGGATCGGTGCGCGCTGCCTAGCGTGGCGGTCATGACGAAGACCTGGTTCATCACCGGTACCTCCAGCGGCTTCGGCCGCACCCTCACCGAGCAACTGCTCGAGCGAGGCGACCGGGTCGCCGCGACCCTCCGCACCCCCGCCCGGCTCGACGACCTCGCCGCCCGCTACGACGACCAGCTCTGGGTCCGCGCGCTCGATGTCACGGACACCGGCCAGCTGCGGGATGTCGTCGATGCGGCCTTCGCCGAGCTCGGCCGGATCGACGTCGTGGTGTCCAACGCCGGCAACGGGGTCCTCGGCGCGGCCGAGGAGCTCACCGACTCCCACATCGACAACACGATCGCCACCAACCTGACCGCGTCCATCCAGCTGGCCCGCGCGGTCGTGCCGTACCTGCGCCAACAGGGCGGGGGTCGCATCCTGCAGCTGTCCAGCATGGGTGGCCTGATGTCCTTCCCCGGCTTCTCGCTGTACCACGCCACGAAGTGGGGGATCGAGGGCTTCTACGACGCGTTCGCCGCCGAGGTCGAGTCCTTCGGAATCCACGCCACGCTGGTCGAACCGGGCATGATCCGCACCCCGTTCTTCGCGGCCACGGTCCGTGAGCCGGCGCACCCGGCCTACGCGGACCACCCCGCCATCACGCGCACCGACATCCCGCTCGACCACATGCCCGGCGACCCGGCCAAGGTGGCCTCGGCCATGATCCGCATCGCGGAGCTCGACAAGCCGCCGCGGCGCCAGCTGCTCGGCTCCGACGCCTACGCGCTGGTCCACGACGCACTGACCCAGCGGCTCGAGGACGTCGAGGCTCAGTACGACGTCGCGCTGACCACCGACTACGACGACTTCGGGAACTCGGTCGCGGGCCGGGAGTCCCGCGCTTAGCGTGAGCTCCGGTGGGGGGTCGCATGCGGGAGTTCGGAGGGGCCGGGGTCGGGTTGGCCGCGGCGTCGGCGGTGAGCTTCGGGTTGTCCGGACCGTTCGCCAAGGCGCTGATCGACGCGGGCTGGTCGTCCGACGGGACGCTGCTGGTGCGCCTGGGCGGCGCGTCGGTGGTGCTCGCGGCCGTGCTGGCGGTGACCCGGCCCGGCGTGGTGGCCGCGCTGCGCCGGGACAGCCCGGTGTTGGTGCTGTACGGCACGTTCGCGGTGGCCGGCGTGCAGGGCTCCTTCCTCAACGCGGTGCGCTACCTGCCGGTGTCGGTCGCGCTGCTGCTCGTCTACACCAGCCCCGTCCTGGTGATCGTCTGGGTCTGGCTGGTCCGCCGCCGCCGGCCGTCCCGGCTGACCGTGCTCGGCGGGGGGATCGCGGTGGTCGGGCTGTCGCTGGTGGTGCAGGTATGGACCGGCGTGGTGCTGGACTGGCGTGGTCTGGCCTGGGCCCTGAGCGCGGCGGTGTGCTCGGCCGTCTACTTCCTGCTCGCCGACCGGGCCGACTCGACCACCCCGGCACTGGTGCTGGCCGGCGTGGGGCTGGCGGTCGGCACGGTGATCTCACTGGTGGCCGGGGTGACCGGGCTGCTGCCCCTGGTGCTCACGAACGTGCGCGGTGTGGTGCTGGGTGGGGTGGACCTCGGTTGGCCGTTCGCGGCGGTGTTCCTGGTGCTGGTCCCGACGGTGCTGGCCTATCGCACCGGGATCGCCGCCGTGCGCCGGATCGGCGCCTCCCGGGCGTCGCTGGTCGGGCTGCTGGAGGTGGTGTCCGCCGGGGCGGCGTCGTGGCTGCTGCTGGGTGAGGTGCCGACGTCCGCGCAGGCTGCCGGGGGCGCGCTGCTGCTGGCCGGGGTCGCCCTCACCCAGCTCCGGGCGGAGCCCTCGGTCCTCGGGCCAGGCCCGCCGTCGCTGTCCGGTGGCCTCGGCCCGGGCACCGGACTGCTCGCCGTACCCGAACACCGCGATGCCCCGACGGCTGATGCGCGGACAGATGATGCCCCGACGGCTGATGCCCCGGCGACCCGGGAGGTCCAGCGCGAGTTCGAGCGCTGAGGCACGGTCTCAGGGCGGTGGCCCTCACAGCGGGTGCCTAGGTACGGCACAAGGCGGCGACAGCGCCGGCGCCGAGCCTTGGCGGCATGGCGTTGACCGATCCGTCGCCCCCGGCCGTGCTGGAGCCAGCCGCCGCACCCGTCGTGGTGGCCCCCGCGGTGCCCACCCCGCGGGGTGGGGCGTCCACCGCCGTGCCGCCGGGGCTGCCCGGGGTACCGACGCTGGACGTGGTGGTGCCGGTCTACAACGAGCAGCGCGACCTGGGGCCGAGCGTCCGCCGGCTGCACGCCTACCTGGAGCGGACCTTCCCGTACCCGTTCCGGATCACCATCGCCGACAACGCGAGCACCGACCGGACGCCTGAGGTGGCGGGCGAGCTGGCCGCCGAGCTGGACCAGGTCGCGGTGCTGCGGCTGGAGCAGAAGGGCCGGGGGCGCGCGCTGCGGGCGGCCTGGTCGGCGTCGGACGCGCCCGTGCTGGCCTACTGCGACGTGGACCTGTCCACCGACCTCGCCGCGCTGCTCCCGCTGGTCGCCCCGCTGGTCTCCGGGCACTCCGACCTGGCCATCGGCACCCGGCTCGGCCGGGGCTCCCGGGTGGCCAGGGGGATGAAGCGCGAGCTGATCTCGCGCGGCTACAACCTGCTGCTGCGGGGCGCACTGGCCACCGGGTTCAGCGACGCCCAGTGCGGGTTCAAGGCGATCCGGGCCGACGCGGCCGCCGAGCTGCTGCCGCTGGTGCGCGACCACGGCTGGTTCTTCGACACCGAGTTGCTCGTACTGGCCGAGCGGGCCGGGCTGCGCATCCACGAGGTGCCGGTGGACTGGGTGGACGACCCGGACAGCCGGGTGGACATCGTGGCGACCGCCATGGCCGACCTGCGCGGTGTACTGCGGCTGAACCGGGCACTGGGCTCCGGCGCGCTGCCGCTGGCCGACGTGGCGGCCCGGCTCGGCCGGGAACCGGCGGTGCGGTCGACCGGGGTGCCGGTCGGGCTCGGTGGCCAGCTGCTCCGGTTCGCCGGCATCGGGGTGATCAGCACTGGGCTCTACCTGCTGCTCTACCTGCTGCTGCGCGACCCGCTCGGCGCGCAGGCCGCCAACCTCGGCGCGCTGCTGGTGACCGCCGTCGGGAACACGTCGGCGAACCGGGTCATCACCTTCGGTGTGCAGGGCCGGCGCGGCGCGGCGCGTCATCACGCCCGCGCCCTGGTCCTGTTCGGGCTCGGGCTGGCGCTGACCGGCGGTTCGCTGGCGGCGCTGCACACGGCCGTGCCCGACCCGGGCTGGTCGGCGGAGCTGCTCGTGCTGATCGCGGCGAACCTGGTCGCCTCGGTGCTGCGCTTCGCCCTGCTGCACACCTGGGTGTTCGCCGCGCGGCGCTGATGCCTTGCCGCGCGGCGCTAGTCTTCGCGGGTGCGGACGGGGCCGGCGGCGTGGGGGCGGGAGCTGTACGAGCGGGTGCTCGATGCGCTCGGCACGGTCGCCGGCGGGTCGCTGCTGGACGTGGGCTGCGGGGCCGGCCAGCTGTGCCGGTTGGCCGCCGACCGGTTCATCCCGGTGTCCGGGGTCGACGCCGACCCGGCCGCGCTGAGTCGCGCCGCCCAGTTCGTGCCCGAGGCCTCGTTCAGCCTCGCGAGCCTGCCCGACCTGCCCCAGCCGGACGGCGCGATGGCGGCGGTGACGTGCGTGCAGGTCCTGATGCAGCTGGCCAACCCGCTGGCCGCGCTCCGCGAGCTGGCCAGGGTGGCCGCCCCGGGCGCGCCGGTCGCGGTCACCGTGTGGGGGCCGCCGGAGCTGTGCGCGGTCGGCGCGTTCGGCCGCGCGCTGGAGCCACTGCTCGGGGGGCCACCGCCGGGCGCTCGATCGGCGGGGTCGCCAGGGCCGCCGGGTTCGCCGGGTCGTGCGGGGTCGCCGGGTCGTGCGGAGTCGCCGGGGCCGCCGGCGCTGAGTGCGGAGGGCCGGTTGGCGAAGCTGGTCGGGCTCGCCGGGCTGGAGGTCGACGTGGTGGAGGACGTCCGGTGCGCGTTCGACCTCGTCGACGAGCGCGCGCTGCTGGCCGCCCTGTACGGCGCCGAGCTGGGCCGCCGAGCGGTCGAGGTGGCCGGTCGCGCCCCGGTGCGCAAGGCGGTGCTGGCCGGGCTGGCGCCGTACCGGACCACCGACGGCGGCTACCGGCTGGAGAACACCTTCCGGCTCGTGGTCGGCGTCGCCTGACCGCCGGCGTGATGCCGGGGTAAGGCCACGCCGGCGAGGCGGTGTGGATACCCTGGCAGGTATGCCGGAGTCGCCCGTCGCGTCAGCCCCACCTCGGTGGCTCGCGCTGCGCTGGCTGCTGGTCACCGTGACCGGCGCCGGGGTGATCGCCATGCACACCCTGATGGGCACCGGCGTCGCGCACCACATGACCGGCGCTGAACCGATGGCCGGCGCGGTGTCGATGGCCGGCGCGGGGGCGATGACGAGCGCGGTGGACGCGGTCGGTGCGGCCCTGATGACCGACCCCGCGCCCACCGCTGACCGGGCACCCATCACCGCCGCGCCGCCGGCCCCCGGCCAGGACGCCGCCGGCCACCAGGGGCACCACGGCGACGGGTCGATGTCGATGCTGGCGCACCTGTGCCTGGCGGTGCTCGGCCTGTTGCTGCTCGTGCTGGCCGCCCCGGCGCTGCTCGCTCGGTACCGCCGCGACACCGACCGCGCCGTGCCCATGGCGGCCGGTCACCCCCCCGGCTACGGCCGGTCCCGCGCACCACCGCCGACCGCCGTGCGGCTGGCGGAGCTCTGCATCTCGAGGCGCTGATCGGTACCGGTTTGCCCGGTTACCCGATCAACTTCCCGAGAGCGGAGAAAACACGATGTACCCCGGAAAGACCCTTGCGGTGGCGTTTGCCCTGATCACGGCGGCCACCGTGGCCGGCTGCGGCTCCGCCGCGACACCGTCCGGCGCGCCGACCGGCGCCAGCCCTGCCGCCAGCGCGGCGCCCGCGGCGTCCACCGAGCACAACGACGCTGACGTCACGTTCACCCAGCAGATGATCCCGCACCACGCCCAGGCGGTCCGGATGGCCGAGCTGGCGCCCCAGCGGGCCGGCTCCACCCAGGTGAAGCAGCTCGCCGCCGCCATCCAGGCGGCCCAGCAGCCGGAGATCGACCAGATGACCGCGATGCTCAAGGCCTGGGGCGCGCCGGTGCCGGCCGTCCCGGCCGACAAGAGCTCGGACAGCTCGGGCGCGGGGGACATGCCGGGCATGGACCACGGCTCGGGCGCACCGGCTCAGGCCGGCATGGACCACGCCGGCATGGCGGGCATGATGTCGGGCTCGCAGATGGATCAGCTGAGCAAGGCAAGCGGGGCCGCGTTCGACCGCCAGTTCCTGGCCCTGATGATCGCCCACCACGAGGGCGCGGTGCAGATGTCGAGCATCGAGCTGCGGGACGGGAGCAACCCGGAGGCCAAGGCGCTGGCTCAGAAGATCACCGACGCGCAGAACGCGGAGATCGCCCAGATGCGCCAGATGTCGGCCGGCTGAGGTAGGCACGGGAGGGGCGGGCGCGCGGTCGAGCCGGTTGCTCGACCGCGTGGTCCGCTGACCCGGGCTGACCGGGCGGCGAACCGGGTCAGGTCTCGTTGACGACGGCCAGGGTGAAGCCGTCCCAGCCCTTCACGCCGACCATCTGCAGGGTGGTGGCGCTGGCCCGCCGCTCGGTGCCCACGTGCTCGGCGAACTGGCGTGAGCCCTGCACGCGGGAGTCCGAGTGGTTCGGGTCGAGGATCTTGCCGTTGCGCACGACGTTGTCCACGATGATCATCGAGCCGGGCCGGGCCAGTTGGATCGCCCAGTCGAAGTAGGCGGTGTTGTTCTCCTTGTCGGCGTCGATGAAGATCAGGTCGAACGGGCCCCCCTGCTCGGCGGCGAGCTTGGGCAGCGACTCCAACGCCGGCCCGACCCGGATCTCCACGACGTCGGAGAGGTCGGCCGACGCGACGTTGGCCCTGGCCACCTCGGCGTGCCGGGCAGAAGCCTCCAGGCTGACCAGCTGGCCGCCGGCGGGCAGCGCCCGACCCAGCCAGATCGTGCTGTAGCCGCCCAGCGTGCCGATCTCCAGGATGCGCCGCGCCCCGGTCGCCCGGGCCAACAGGCTGAGCAGCTTGCCCAGCGTCGGCGAGACCGCGATCTGGGGCAGACCCGCCGCGTCACTGGCGGCCAGCGCGGCCTCCAGCACCGGGTCGTGCCCGATCATCAGCTCACCGAAGTAGTCGTCGACCGCCGCCCATAGTGCTCCACCCTGTTCATCAGCCATGGGGTCATCGTGGCACGGAGGCCCGGGTCCGGCCGGTGAGCAAGGACTCAGCCCCAGCGAACGCTCAGGTGCCGGCCGGCGTTCGGCCGGCCCGGCCGGACCCGGGTGAACGGGTCAGGCGGCCGGACCGGTCGAACGGGCTCAGTCGACGGAGGGGTGCCGGTCCAGCGCGCGGCGGGCGACCGCGAGCTGGTGGGCCACCTCGGCGGTGACGACCTCGGCGTACAGGTCCGCATGCTCCGGGTGGCCGGACTGCGCCCGGTAGCGCCACACGACGTCCTCGAGCGCGGTGAGCAGGTGCTCGGTGATGGCCTGGCGCTGGAACTGCCGGTCGGTGGTCGGATAGTCGGTGGTGCTCAGGGGCTTGGTGGTGCTGAGTACAGACACAGTTCTCTCCTGGGGCGGTGACGTCGGTCAACGGTCCCGGCCGATCGAGGCGGCCGGGGGTGGATCAACTGGTGTGACGTCCCGGCTGACACAGCGCGCTCGAGGTGCGCTTGTAGTCCAGATGGCGGCGGCTCACGAGCTCACGTAGGTCCGCCATATCTCCACTAATACCGTGGGGTTTGCGGTCCTTCAAGGGAGTTTCGCCGCTACGCCCGACTTGGGGCAGTGATACGCGCGATACTCGGGTGGGAACAACGGCGCGGCGCGCGGCGTCGGAGTTAAAGGCGCAACGACGCGCGTCGGAACAACCGCGGCAGCCACCGCGCGCCGGCCCAGGTTGCCCGAGCGGTCGCTCGGTCATCCGGGTGGCCCGCCATGCCCCACCCGGGCTGCCGCGGGAATTGCCGTTCCGGGCGGTTTCTTCCAGCTTGGCCCGTGGGCAACACAGCGGGTCGGGGGACACCGCCGGCAGCCCCACCACCGGGAGGACCAGATGACCCAGCAACCGATTCCGCTCTCCGTGCTGGACCTGTCGCCGGTGCCGGCGGGCGGCACCTCGACCGACGCGCTGCGCAACACGATCGACCTGGCCCAGGCCACCGAACGCGCCGGCTACCACCGGTTCTGGGTGGCCGAGCACCACCTGGCCGAGGGGGTCGCCTCCTCGGCACCGGCCGTGCTGGTCGCGCTGATCGCCGGGGCCACCGACCGGATCCGGGTCGGCTCCGGTGCCGTGCAGCTGCCCAACTCGCCGCCGCTGCTGGTCACCGAGCAGTTCGCCACCATCGCCGCGCTGCACCCGGACCGGGTCGACCTCGGGCTCGGCCGCTTCGACCTGCACAAGATCCTCAGCCGGCGCGCCGGCGCCCCACCCGCCGCCGGCAAGCCGTCCGGGCCGCCGGACGTGCCGGACCGGGAGGTGGACGGCCTGGTGCTGCCCCGGCCGAGCAGCTTCCCCGGTGACCCGGCGACCTACGAGATCCTCGGCCGGCTGCTGAACTACCGGCTGGACGAGCCCGCGCCGAACTACCCCGAGCAGATCGACGAGGTGCTGGCCTTCATCGCAGGCACCTACCCCGGCGCCCATGGCCAGCCGCTGGCGGTGCTGCCGGCCCGGGGGTCCGACATGCAGGTCTGGATCCTCGGCTCGAGCCCGGGGGAGAGTGCCAGGGCGGCCGGCGCGGCCGGGTTGCCGTTCGCCGCCAGCTACCACATCCAGCCGAGCTTCGTACTGGAGACCGTCGCCGCCTACCGGGAGGCGTTCCGGCCGTCCGACCGGCTGGCGAAGCCGCACGTGATGGTGTCGGCGGACGTCGTGGTGGCCGACGACGACGACACCGCCGCCGAGCTGGCCGCGCCGTACGGGCAGTGGGTGTTGGAGATCAAGTCCGGGCTGGGCGCGCGGCCGTACGTGACGCCGGAGCAGGCCCGCGCCCGTACCTGGACCGAGCAGGAGCGGGCCGGCGTGGCCGACCGGCTGGCCACCCAGTTCGTCGGCTCGCCGGCCACCGTCGCCGAGCGGCTGCACACCCTGGCCAGCGTCACCGAGGCCGACGAGGTACTCGTCACCAGCGTCACCACCGAGCACGCCGACCGCGTGCGCAGCCATGAGCTGCTGGCCAAGCAGTGGATCGGCGCCCAACAGTGAGCCCAGCGGTGAACGGGGCGGCCGGCCCGGTTCGGACCGAGGCGTACCTGGCGGTCGAGCTGGCCGGGGCCGGGCGGCACCCCGCCGCCTGGCGACTGGCCGACGCGGCGCCCGGCGAGCTGTTCACCGCCGGCTACTGGACCGGGCTGGCCCAGCTGGCCGACGCCGCCGGGCTGGACTTCGTGGCCATCCCGGACTCGTTCGCCCCGCCCGCCGAGGGCCCCGGCGCCGAGGCCGCCGTGCGGGGCCGGCTCGACGCGGTGGCCATCGCGGCCCGGGTCGCGCCGGTGACCAGGTCGGTCGGCCTGGTGCCGACGGCGACGGTGACGCACACCGAGCCGTTCCACCTGTCCAAGGCGATCGCCACGCTCGACTTCGTGAGCCTGGGCCGGGCCGGGTGGCAGCCGGCGGTGTCGCGCACCCGGGCGGAGGCCGACCTGTTCGGGCGCAAGGACGCCGCCCCCGCCGAGGTGCTGTGGCGGGAGGCGGCCGAGGCGGTCGAGGTCGTCGTGCGGCTGTGGGACAGCTGGGAGGAGGACGCGGTGATCCGGGACGTGTCCACCGGCCGCTACGTCGACCGGGACAAGCTGCACTACGTGGACTTCGCCGGCGAGTTCTTCTCGGTGAAGGGTCCGTCGATCACGCCGCGGTCGCCGCAGGCCCGTCCGCCGGTGGTGGTGCGGGCCGATGAGCCCGAGGCGCTGCCGGTGGTCGCCCGGTGGGCGCAGGTGGTCAGGATCGCCGCGCCGGACCTGTCCTCGGCCGCTGCCGCCAGGGCCCGGGTGCGGGAAGTGGTGGCCGCCGCCGGGCGCGAGCCGGATGAGGTGGCGGTGCTGCTCGACGTGGAGACCATGCTCGCCGACACCGCTGACCAGGCACATCGGGCCCTCGAGCAGCTGGACAGATGGGCCGGCGCCGAACGCCCTGCTCTGCGTACAGATACGCAACAGGCGCCCGCCGCCGCGTTTGTCGGTACTCCGGCCGGGTTGGCCGACCTCATCGAGGAGGCCTTCCGAGGCGGAGCGGCCGACGGGGTGACGCTGGTGCCGCTGGCATTGCCGACCGGATTGCGCCTCATCGCGGACGCACTGGTGCCGCTGCTCGTCGAGCACGACCTCAGATCCGCGCCCGGCGGCGGGCCGTTGCGTACGTCTACGCAGAGCACAGCGTCGCCGGGCGGGGCAGCCCGAGCCCGGCCGGTCACCCTGCGCGACCGGTTCGGCCTGTCCCAGCCGGCGAACTACTTCACGGAGGCTCGGGGATGAGCGGCGGTACGAGCGGCCCGCGCAAGAAGCTGGTCCACCTCGCCGCGCACTTCCCCGGGGTGAACAACACGACGGTGTGGAGTGACCCGGAGTCCGGCAGCCAGACCGACTTCGCCTCGTTCGTGCACTTCGCGCAGACCGCCGAGCGTGGACTGTTCGACTTCCTCTTCCTGGCCGAGGGGCTGCGGCTGCGCGAGCACCGGGGCCGGATCCACGACCTGGACGTGGTCGGCCGACCGGACACGTTCACCGTGCTGAACGCGATCGCGGCGGTGACCACGCACCTCGGGCTCGGCGGCACGATCAACACCACCTTCAACGAGCCGGTGGAGATCGCCAAGCAGTTCGCCTCGCTGGATCATCTGTCCGGCGGCCGGTCCGCCTGGAACCTGGTGACCAGCTCCGACGCGTTCACCGGGGAGAACTTCCGGCGCGGTGGCTTCCTGCGGCCCGAACAGCGCTACGAGCGGGCGGCGGAGATCCTCGACGTGGCCAAGCAGTGGTGGGACAGCTGGGCCGGCGACGCGGTGCGCGCCGACCGGGCCGGTGGTGTGTTCGTGCCGGACGCGGCGATCAGCCCGGTGCGGCACCGGGGCGAGCAGTTCGACGTGCACGGCCGGTTCGGCACGCCGCGCAGCCCGCAGGGCTACCCGGTGCTGCTGCAGTCCGGTGACTCCGACGCCGGCCGGGAGTTCGGCGCCGCGACCGCCGACGCGATCTTCTCCCGGCACGGCACGCTCGAGGCCGGCCAGGCCTTCTTCAACGACCTCAAGGGGAGGATGCCGCGCCACGGCCGCCGCCCCGACGACCTGAAGATCCTGCCGGCGGCCACCTTCGTGGTCGGGGACAGCCCGGCCGACGCCGAGGAGCGCGCCGACCACGTGCGCCGCCAGCAGGTCGGCGGGCAGACCGCGCTCGCGTTCCTGGAGCAGGTGTGGGGCCGCGACCTGTCCGGCTACGACCCGGACGGTCCGCTGCCCGACGTCGACCCGGACCCGGAGAACGTGTCGATCACCCGGGGCCGGGTGCGGCACGAGCGGGACACGGCGGCGCTGGCCCGGCAGTGGCGGGAGCTCGCCGAGTCGAAGCGGCTGAGCATCCGCGAGCTGATCATCGAGACGACCTCCCGGCAGTCGTTCATCGGCACGCCCGCCCAGGTCGCCGAGCAGATCGACAGCTACGTGCAGGCCGACGCCAGCGACGGCTTCATCCTGGTCCCGCACCTCACGCCCGGCGGCCTCGACGAGTTCGTCGCCAAGGTCATCCCGGAGCTGCAGGACCGGGGCAGCTACCGCACCGAGTACGCCGGCCCGACCCTGCGCGACAACCTGTTCCAGGAGGTCCCGGCCCAGGTGTCCGGTGGATCCCGTCCCGGCGAGTCGGGGATTCTGTCAGGGTGAGTCGGGGATTCTGTCAGGGTGAGTCGGGGATTCCGTCAGCCCGAGTCCGGACCTTCCCCCGCGAGTCCGGACTTTTCCCCGCAAGTCCCGACCTTCCCCGCGAGTCCGGGACCTTCCCCCGCGAGTCGCTAGTTTTTGCAGGGTGAGTCGGGAGATTCCGCGGGCGGTCAGGAGGCGGTGAGTTCCCAGGCGACCGTGAGGGCGGCATCGCGCCGGTCGGTGGGGCTGAGGGGGTCGCCGGGGTCGGTCGGGTCGGTGGCGGCGGTGTGCACCGCGGCCAGGGAGAGGCGGGCGCGCAGGGCGGCGGCGGGGTCGACGTGCCCGAACGGGCTGGTCCCGCCCGAGGTGAGCAGCCCGGCCAGCTCCTCCAGCCGCCGGTGCACTCCCGCCGCGGCCGGCATCCCACGCAGCCCGGCCCGGTCGGCGTCCAGGAACCGGACCAGCCGCCCGTGCCGCCCGTCGAGCAGCTCGGCGTAGCGGCGCAGCAGCTCGCGGCGGGTGTCCGGGCCGACCGGACGCGACCGCCCCCAGGCCAGCAGCTCGTCGAGCGCGCCGGTGAACTCCTCGGCCAGGCTGGCCAGGATGTCCTCCTTGGTGGCGAAGTGGTGGTACACCGCCGCCTTGGTGATCCGGAGCCGCTCGGCCAGCTCGCGCAATGACGCCCGCTCGTAGCCGCGCTCGCCGAACAGCTCCAGCGCCACCGACCGGATGTCCGCGCGGGTGTCCGTGCTCGCGCCTCGGCGCGTGGTTCTCCGGTCCACCATGCCGACCCCTGACCCCGTGTGCGGCGCAGCCTACGACGCGCCGGTGGTCGGCGGGGCGGGCGGTCGGCCCGGGGCGCGGTCAGCCCGGAGTGCCCCCGGCCCGGGGCGCGGCGAGCTCGGTGAGCGTCAGCCACAGCGCGCCGAGCAGGCCGAGTACCGAGGCGCCGCTGAGCCACCAGAAGGCGGTGTGGAAGGCGGGCCCGGTGCCGGCCGGCAGCGCGCCGGTGAGGACCACGGCGAACAGTGCGCCACCGAGCGCGCCGCCGATCCGCAGCACGATGTTGACCAGCGTGGTGGCGTCGGGCAGCTGCGCGGCGCTGACCGCCCGGTAGGCCGAAGCGGTCGGCGGCATCATGGCGGCCGCCAGCGCGAACCCCCGCAGCACGAGCAGCGCTTGGACGAGGACGTCGCCGGTGTGCAGGTCGAGCAGCGCGAACGGCACGGTCGTCGCCACCGAGAGCAGCCCGCCGGCGAGGCACACCGCCCCGCCGCCGAACCGGTCCACCAGCCGCCCGGTGACCGGCAGCGCCACCACGTTGCCGATGCTCATCGAGATCAGCAGCAGCCCGGTGGCCAGCGTGTCCTCGCCCCGGCCGAGCTGGAAGTAGAGCGGGAACAGCAGCCCGGCGCCGAACATCGCGGCGCTGGTGAACGCGCTGGTCACACTGGCCGCCGCGTAGCTGGGTACGGCGAACAGCCGTAGGTCCAGCACCGGGTGCGCCCGGCGCAGGCTGCGCACCGCGAACCAGGACAGCGCCAGCACCCCGAGCGCCACCGGCCCCGTCGCGCCGACCGACGCCAGGCCGCCGCGCTCACCCCACGCCGCGCAGCCGTACACGAGCAGCGGCACACCGAGGCTGACCAGCATCAACCCCAGTCCGTCCAGCGGCCCGCCACCGTCCCCCACCGCACCGCCAGCCGCACCGCCAGCCGCACCGCCAGCCGCACCGTCCCGAGGCAGGTACCGCCAGCCGAGCAGCACACCGGCCACCCCGATCGGCACGTTCACCCAGAACAGCCACGGCCACGGGGCCAGCCGCAGCAGGAGGCCGCCGGCGGTCGGGCCCAGCGCGGGCGCGAGGGTCACCACGATCCCGAGCGTCGCCATCACCCGCCCCAGCCGCCCCGGCCCGACCGCCCTACCGATCACCGTGAGCCCCGCCGGCACCACCAACCCCGCGCACAGTCCCTGCAGCACCCGCAGCGCGAGCAGCCAGCCCAGCGAGCCGGCCAGCGCGCACAGCCCGGACGCCACCGTGAACCCGGCGAGCGCGCCCAGCCACAGCCGCGCCGGGCCGTACCGCCGCGCCAGCCAACCGGAGGCGGGCAGTGATACCGCAAGCGCGAGCAGGTAGCCGTTGGCGATCCACTGGGCGGCGGCGAGGTCGGCGCCGAGGTCGCGGGCCACCGTGTCCAGCCCGACGTTCACCACCGAGGTGTCCAGCTGGCCGGTGAACGCGCCGAACGCCACGATCGCCGCGACCCGCCACACGGCGCGGGGAATCTTGTCGGTGGTGTCACGCCGGGTGGTGCCGGCCGGGTTGTCCACCGCCGGGTCGGTGGCCGGGATGCGGTCGGTCACGGTGCCGCCCGGCGGACCGTGCGCAGGGCGGCCGACCAGCTCAGCAGCTGGTCCAGCAGCGTCTCCAGCTTCTGCTCCTGGTGCGGGCCGGGGGTGACCCGGCCGCCGTCGGCGTCGTCGAACTCGGTCATCAGGGACAGGGCGACGGTGGCGCGCACGTCGGCCACCCGCAGCTCGCCGAGCACGCCCCGCAGGTGCTCCGCCGCCCGCGCGCCGCCGGCGTCCACCCCGTAGCTGACGATGCCGGCGGCCTTGTCGCCCCACTCGGCGTACAGGTAGTCCAGCGCGTTCTTCAGCGCGGCCGGGACGGAGCGGTTGTGCTCCGGGGTGACGAACAGGTAGCCGTCGAACTCCGCGACCCTGGCCGACCAGGCTCGTGTGTGCGCATGGGCGTAGTTGCCCGTGATCGCCGGCGCCGGCTCGTCGAGCAGGGGGAGCGCCTGCTCGGCCAGGTCGACCAGCTCGAACTTGGTGTGCTCGCGGCGCAGAGCCTGGCGCAGCACCCAGTCGCCGATCGCGTCGGCGCGGCGGCCGGGTCGCGTGCTGCCCAGCACGACGGCGATCTTCAGCGGAGCGTCTGACGAGTTCATGCCGATCCCTTCGGTGGGTGATGTCGGTCAAAAGTAAAGTACAACGTGCATGGCAGAAAGGCCATCGCTAGGCTGACCGGCGATGACGCTGGAAGACGCACAGGTCCCGGTCCGGCCGCGCCGGGGGCGGGCGCCGAAACGCGCCGCGATCATGACCGCGGCGCGGGTGGTGTTCGGCCGCGAGGGCTACATGCGGACCAGCATCGACGCGATCGCGGGCGAGGCCAACGTGTCCACCCGGACCATCTACAACCACTTCGAGAGCAAGGAGCAGCTGTTCGGCGTTGTGCTCGAGACCAGCGCCACGCAGGTTGCGGAGACGTTCCTGGAGACGCTGCGCCGCGACCTGCCACCGGGGCCACCGACGCCCGGCCGGGTGGAGGCGGACCTCGTGGTGATCGGCCGGGCGCTGGTGCACCAGTCACGCGACCACCCGGAACACTTCGCGATGATTCGGCAGATCAGTGCCGAGGCGGCGCACTTCCCGCCCGCGATGCTGCTCGCCTGGCGGGAGGCCGGTCCGCTGCGGGTGCGCCGCGAGGTGGCCGACCGGCTGCGGGCGTTCGCCGACCGGGGCCTGCTCGCGGTCGCCGATCCGTTCCGGGCGGCCGCGCACCTGGTCGCGCTCACCTCGGCCGAGCTCAGCCTGCAGTCCACGCCGTGGGGCGACCCGGCGGACGAGCCGGAGCTCGACGAGTCGATCGCCGCCGCGGTCCGGGCTTTCCTGAACGGCTACGCGGCGGGCGAGGGGTAACTGGCCGAGGGACGCCGCGCCCGCTGTGTCCGACCCGACGTCCACCGGTGCCACCGCCGCCGACCGGGCTCGGGCAGAGTGGGGGCATGCGGAGCTCGGAGACGTACTGGTTCCGGATCGCGGCGGTCGCCGAGGCGATCTCGTGGACCGGGCTGCTCATCGGCATGGTGTTCAAGTACCTGGTGGTGCACAACGCGGCCGGGGTGCACCTGTTCGGCCCGATCCACGGCGTGCTGTTCCTGGTCTACGTGGCGCTGTCGATCGTGGTGTGGCGTCGCCAGCACTGGTCGACCACCGTCGGGGTGATCGCCGTGCTGGCCAGCATCCCGCCGTACGGCACGGTCGTGTTCGAGCGCTGGGCCAGCCACACCGGACGCCTCGCCGACGCCGGTTCCAACGCTGGGTCCAACGCGGAGTCGGACACGCCGCTCACGGCGCAGTAGCCCCCGCTCACGGCGCACTAGCCCCGCTCACGGCCTGGTGGCCGCGGCCGGCCCGGTGGCCGTGGTCGGGGTCAGCGCTCGGCGAGCGGTGCCACCGGGCCGAGCGGCCGCAGTCCGGTGACCGGTGCGCCCAGGTCGGCCAGTTTGTTCAGGGCCGGCAGTGCGGCCGCGATGGAGTGCTCCTCGGCGTCGGTCAGCTCGTCGAGCAGCCCGGAGAGCTGGATCGCCCGCTGCTTGCGGCGCTGGTCCAGCAGCTGCTGCCCGGCCGGCGTGATGTGCACCATCACGACCCGCCGGTCGTCGGTGTCGCCGCGCCGCTCGGCCAGCCCGTTGCGCTCCAGGCGGGACACGAGCTGGGTCATCGCGGGCTGGGTGACGCCTTCGCGCGCGGCGAGGTCGGACAGCCGGTGCGGGCCGGCGGCGTTCAGCCGGGCCAGGGTGGACGCGGTGGTCAGGCTGATCTCCCCGGGTGGGGTGAGCAGCCGGATCAGTCCGATCAGCCGTTCCAGACCGGCTACGATCGCGTAGCGTTCGGCGGTGGGAGCGGGGGCCTCTGTCATTCGTGGGCCTCTGTCATTCGTGGGCCTCGGTCATTCGGGAGCCTCTGTCATGACGCTGTCACCCGGTCAATGTATCACGCGCTTATATAAAACGAGTTATGCTAATCCTATGGAGAACGTAACTCCGAACCCCTGCACCGGCGACGGCCCCGGCGTGATCCTGGTGGCCGTGGACGGTTCGACGACCTCGGTCCGGGCGGCGGCCTGGGCCGGCGGTTTCGCCCGTCGGCAGGGGTCCCGGCTGCTGTGCATCTATGTGGCCACCCGTCCCGCGCTGGCCGGCCTCGCGCTGACCGTCGGCGCCGAGCTGACCCTCGAGCAGGACATGGACCAGGTGGCCAAGGAGCTCGGTGAAGAGCTCAAGGCCAGCGCGGCGAGCTACAACGTGCCGCTGGAGTACGTCGTGCGGCCCGGCGACCCGGTGACCGAGATCGTCCGGATGGCCGACGAGGTGAAGGTCGACGCCGTGGTCGTCGGCGCCTCGATGCAGGCCGGCCACCGCCTGATCGGGTCGGTCGCGGTGCGGCTGGTCCGGATGGGCCGCTGGCCGGTCACCGTTGTGCCCTGACTCGCTCGAACGGGCGTATACCGTGACCCACGGTGCGGCGGCCGAGGCGCGTCCGGCGGTCAGTGGCAGGTGGGCGACGACGGATGGTCAACCGCTGGCCGCTCGTCGCGCCCAGATGTGCGGCGGTCTCACTGAGCGCAACCAAGTCGAACCTGGGGTCACCCTTCCGATACCTTCGCTCTCGGATCAGTAAAGGCCAGGTAACGAACAGGGCACGGATCCCCAGTCCGCCGGTCCCCGAACCGGAGCCCATCCCGGCCAGGTCCGGAAGGTAGGACATGTCACGGCACCGCTCCCCACGTGGCCGTTCGGGCGAGACGACGTCCGTCGTCGAGCTGAGCGGCTCGGTTCCCCTGCCGAGGGTGACCGGGCTCGACCAGAGCACGGTGGACCACGAGCAGGACCAGGTCGGGCTATCGCCTGTCGAGCTGCCCCCGATGCTGCCGCGCCCCCGGGTCTCCCAGTCCGGCCCGATGGCCGCCGTCGCACCGCCGGGCTCGGCGGGGCGGCCGGCCGGCCCTCCGGGCCAGGCTGGCCCGCCGGCCGGCCAGCCGGTTGATTCGTCGATCCCGGCTGGCCCGCCGACGCTGCACACCGTGCTGCCGGCGCAGCGGTCGGACTCCGGTGTCGGCGCGATCCCTCCGGTCGGCGCCGAGGGTTCCCCGGCCGGGCTGCAGCCCGCTTCCGCCTGGGAGTCCTGGCGGCCGGACCTGGACCTCGAGCCGGGCGCCGACGACCTCGCGCCGGACGCCGGTCGGCACGCCGCCCCGGCGGCTGAGCCGGTCGAGTCGGAGTGGTCGGGCGAGCCGGTCCGGCCCGTCGCGCCGCTCCGGTCGGTGGCCGCCCAGTTGCCGGTGGACGCGCCCCTGCCGGTGGATGTCCCGCGGCGGGTGGATCTCCCGCGGCCGGTGGAGGAGCTGCCGCCGGTCAACGAGTTCGAGCACGCGGTGGGCTTCCGTGCGGCCTGGGACTTCCAGTCGGACACCGAGCCGCACCCGGTCGACGACCTGCGGCCGGTCGAGCGCCACCGCTACGCCCAGCAAGCCCCGGAGCTGTTCGGGGACCTCTCACCCGTCGAGCACCCACACCTCGAGCCGGGCCCGTCCCCGGCATCGGTGTGGGCGCCGGCCGGTGACCACGAGCAGGCCGCGGCGCCCCAGCCCGCCGCGGCCTTCCATCCCGCCTCGGACTGGGCGGCCAGCCGCGGTTTCGAGCTGGCCGCCGACGAGTACCCGCCGACCGCCGAGGAGCTGGCGTCGCTCGGGTACGAGCGGCCCGAGGTGCCCGCGCCGACGTCGACCATCCAGCCGGTGATCCAGCCGACCATCCAGCCGATGGCGACAGGCGGGGCGACGATCCAGCCGACCTCGACGTTCCACCCTGCGTCGGATTGGGTGGCCAGCCGAGGGTTCGAGCTGGCCGCCGAGCCACATCCCGAGGATCCGGACCCGGCCGGTGCCAACGAGACCACCGGGCAGATCGCGCGGATCGGGCACTTCGGCCGGCCGACGCACGCGGCCCCCGCCGAGCACGGGGACACGGCCGAGCATGCCGCGCTGTTCGAGGACGACGAGCCGCTCCAGTACGAGGAGCACGCAGAGCAGCACGACGAGCAGCACGACGAACAGGACGGCGAGCGGTCCGAGCACTTCGAGCCGTCGGCGGGCGGCTTCAAGCCGGCGCTCGGCTACGAGCCGGACGACGACTTCCAGCTGACCGGCGTGCCGGAGCTGGCCACCGTGCGCGTGTCGCCCGCCGTCGACTTGGGCGCCACCACGGTCTTCGGCGCGGCGAGGAGCACGTCCGCCGCCGGGCTCGACGACGAGGCGGACGACGAGGGCCGGGACGAATCCCAAGACCCCGACGCCACGTCCGTGCTGGCGCCGCGCCGAGGCCGGGCCAAGGCCGCCCGCACCGATCGGCCGCGGCGCACCGGGCTGCTGCGGCTGCTGCCGGGGCGCCCCGGGACCAAAACGATGGTGCTGGTGGTGGGCACCGTGATCGGCCTGCTGGTCGGCGCGACGGTGCTGGTGGGCTTCGGCAAGTCGCTCTGGTCAACGCCCGACCGGGACACCGACACCTCGCACAACGCGACACCGCCGCCGGACCTCGCACCGCCGCCCGTCCCGCCGACCACCGACCCGGCCACCGAGGCGCGCGACCGGGCGAAGAAGCAGGCCGACGCCGCCAAGAAGGCGGCCGAGAACGCCGGCGCCGGCGCGGGCGACTCGGTGCTGTCCCTGGCGAACTGCACAAAGCGGGTCAGTGACGGGGCGAGCCTGCAACAGGCGCTGGCCGCCGCCTCACCCGGCCAGAAGATCTGCGCCGTCGGCAACATGGGCAACGCCCGGCTGCAGGTGAACAAGTCCGGCACGCCGGGCAACCCGATCACCGTGATCGGCAACGGCTCGACGCCGGTCAAGGGCATCACCGTGGACGCCAGCAACGTGGTGGTCGGCGGTTTCAGCGCGGTCAACCCGCAGGCCCCCGGCATCGAGCTGACCGGCAACAACATCACCGTGCGGAACAACACCGTGAAGCACCCGACCGGCGGTGACTACGACGGCCTGCGGTTCTTCGGCAGCAATTTGAAGATCCTGAACAACACGATCACCGACATCAGCCCCGACGGCAGCGGCGCGCACGCCGACTGCATGCAGACGTTCGCCACCGACGCGCAGAGCCCGGCCAGCCAGAACGTCGTGATCGACGGCAACAGGTGCCAGCGGATCGACAACCAGTGCCTGATCGCGGAGGGCCCGAACAGCAGCGCCGGTGACGGCAGCGGCCAGGGCCGCAGCGCGAACATCACGTTCACCGACAACCTGTGCGACGTGAACGCCTCCCAGGCCGTGCAGATCGACGACGTGCAGGGCATGAAGGTCACCGGCAACACCGTGACCGGCAAGCCGGACAAGGCGTTCTCGTTCCAGAACAAGGCCACCGGTGCCGTCGTCGCGGCGAACAAGATCGCGGCCGGGATCGGCTACCAGGTCGGCATGGACTCCAGCTCGCAGGTCGGCTACCAGGGGCCCTCGGTCGGCGGCGAGCCGTAAACCCGCATCTACCCGTCAAGAACACCTACCCGTCAAGAACACGGAGCCGGCTCCGCCCCCACCGGCCCCGCACCGGAACCTCGGTGCGGGGCCGTGCACTGTGCTGGAACAAGCGGTGCTCGGAGCCCGTAAGGGAGCGGTAACGCGCACGGGGCCACGGGCCCGCCGGTGCGGCCATACGCTGCCAGCGTCCCCCGAAATCACGTGAAGGCGCGGGCTCCCCATGATCTTGCTGGTTGTCGTCGGTCTGCTCGCTGGCGTGATCACCAGCCTCTCGCCGTGCGTGCTGCCGGTGCTGCCGGTGGTGCTCGCGGCGGGCTCCCGGTCGGACGGTGCCCGGCCGGACGGTGTGCCGTCGAGCGGTGACGCGTCGGACAGTGCCCGACCGGCCGGCGCCCGGCGCTCCTGGCGGCCCTACGGCGTGGTCGCCGGGCTGGTAGTCAGCTTCACCGCGTCGACCCTGTTCGGCTCGCTCGTGCTCAGCGCGCTGCACCTGCCGCAGGACCTCCTCCGCGACGCCGGCGTGCTGGTGCTGGTGCTGATCGGGCTCGGCCTGCTCTGGCCCCGGCTCGGTGAGCTGCTGGAGCGGCCGTTCGCCGCGCTGCGCGGGCGGCCGCTGGACCCGGACCGAAACGGGGTGGTGCTCGGTCTCGGGCTCGGCCTGCTGTTCGTGCCCTGCGCCGGCCCGGTGCTGGCGGCGATCGCGGTGGTCGGCGCCTCGCACCGGGTCGGCCTCGACGCGCTGCTGCTGACCGGCGCGTTCGGCGTGGGCGTCGGGCTGCCGCTGCTCGTGCTCGCGCTGGCCGGTGACGCGATCGGCCGCCGCACCGGCGTCGTGCGGCGGCACGCGCGGGGGTTCCGGCTGACCGCGGGCGTGGTGCTGATCGTGGTGGCCGCCGCGCTCGGGCTGAACCTGACCGACGGCCTGCAGCGTGCCGTGCCCGGCTACACCGCCGCGCTGCAGAACCTGGTCGAGGGCAACCCGGGCGCCACCGACCAGCTGCGCCGGGTCGCCGCCGGCACCGGGGGACCGGGCGCCCCGAGCGGCCTCGCCGCCCAGGCGGTCGCGCCGGACCAGAGCTGCGCGGACGGCGTGGCCACGCCGGTCAACTGCGGCACCGCGCCCGAGCTGACCGGGCTCACCGGCTGGCTGAACACGCCGGGCAACCAGCCGCTGAGCCTGGCGTCGCTGCGCGGCAAGGTGGTCCTGATCGACTTCTGGACGTACAGCTGCATCAACTGCCAGCGCACGCTGCCGCACCTGGAGGCCTGGTACCGGGCGTACCACGACGCCGGGCTGGAGATCATCGGCGTGCACACCCCGGAGTTCGCGTTCGAGCACGTGCCGTCGAACGTGGCCGAACAGGCGCGCGCCCTCGGCGTGGCGTACCCGGTGGCGATCGACAACGACTACGCGACCTGGAACGCCTACAACAACCAGTACTGGCCGGCGGAGTACCTGGTCGACCCCCAGGGCGTGATCCGCCACGTGGCCTTCGGGGAGGGCGGCTACGGCACCGCCGAGGAGCTGATCCGCCAGCTGCTGGTGGAGCGCAACCCGGAGCGGCAGCTGCCGCCGGCGACCGAGGTGCCGGACGCCACGCCGACCGGCGAGCAGACCCAGGAGACGTACCTCGGCTACCACTACTCGCCGCTGCACCTGGCCGGCGCCGACCTGGACCGGGACCGGCCGGCCGCGTACCGCTTCCCGACCTCGCTCGACCCCGGCAACTTCGCGCTCGGCGGCACCTGGACCGCCGGCGCCGAGGCACTCACCGCCGGCCCGGACGCCCGGCTGCGGCTGAGCTTCCACGCCGCCAAGGTGTACCTCGTGCTCGGCGGCCAGGGCACGGTCACCGTGACCCGCGCCGGCCGGCAGACCGCCGTCATCCCGGTCACCGGGGTGCCGCAGCTGTACCCGCTGGTCAACGACACGGGCGACAGCGACTCGACGCTCGAGCTCGCTGCCAGCCCCGGCGTGCAGGCCTACGACTTCACCTTCGGCTAAACGCCCTGCTCGGTTGTTCGGGAGTGTCAGCCGGTGTGCGCCGAGCGGGCCGCCTGCTGGCGCGCGTAGTGGCGGGCGACCCGGGCGCGGTTGCCGCAGACGGCGGAGCACCACTGGCGGCGCGGGTCCGAGCGGGTGAAGTACCGCCAGCAGCCGGGCGCGGTACAGGCCAGTAGCTCGCCGGCGAAGACGTGTATGCCGTCCTCGGCGAGCCGGCCGAGCAGCGCGGCGGACCCTGTCGCCGAGCCGCGCCGGACCAGGGCGGCCGCGCCGGCCGCGGTGTCCAGCTCGAACCACCAGCGGGCGGCCCCGGAGACCTGGTTGAGCACGCGGAGCGCCTCGTCCTCGTCGAGGTCCGGCGCGGCCGCCACGGTCGGCGTCGCACCGGCGACCCGCGCCGCGACCACCCGCAGCGCGTCGCGCAGCCGCCGCAGGCCGGCCACGTCGAGCACCGAGTCGTCGAGCACCGAGTCGTCGAGCACCGAGTGGAACAGGGCGGCGTCGTTCGCATCGGGGCGCCGGTCGCCTGCGTCGGCCAGCCAGGCGCGCAGGCCCCGCTCGTCCTCCGCCGACCCGGGCTCGCCGTGGCGCTCGTCGCCGAGTGTGTTCAGCAGCTCGACGGCCGGCGGCTGCTCCTCGTCCTTCATGGCACCAGAGTACCCCTCCTCTAATGGGAAGTGTGTCGGAAGCCATTTGACAGGCGGACGCGTGTCGTGGCACTCTGACTAACGAGATCTTAGATAGAAGCCATTAGAGATGGAGTGACCGCCATGACCACGCTCGCCCAGATCGACCCGTCCACCGAGCCTGAGCTGTTCGCCGAGGTCAAGCAGGCCATGGGGGCCGTGCCGAACATGACCAAGGTGATGGCCAACAGCCCGGCCGCGCTGCGCGGGTTCCTCGCGCTGTCCCGGGCGCTGAGCGGGGGCGTGCTGCCGGCGGCGGTGCGGGAGCGGCTCGCACTGGCCACCGCCGAGCACAACGGCTGCGACTACTGCCTCTCCGCGCACACCTTCATGGGCACGAACGTCGTCAAGATCGGCAGCGCGGAGGTGGACCGCGCCCGCGAGGCCAGGTCGGCCGACCCGCACGCGGCGGCCCTGCTGCGCCTCTCGGACGCGATAGTGCGTGGTCAGGGGGCCGTCAGCCCGGAGACGCTGCGCGCCGTGAAGGACGCCGGGGTCACCGACGCGGAGATCACCGAGGTGATCGCCAACATCGCGCTGAACGTGTTCACCAACTACTTCAACGTGGTCGCCGACACTGAGATCGACTTCCCCACGGTGGTGCGCGCCCACGCGCGGGCCAGCTGACCACAAGCGACCCCGTGAGTGGCGAGTTGGGCTATAGCACAACTCGCCACTCACGGGGTCTGAGCTGGGGCTATCCGCAGACCGCGCCCTCGGCGGCCGAGCTGACCAGCTTGGCGTACTTGCCGAGCACACCGCCGGTGATGAACGGCGGGATCGGCTGCCAGTCGGCGCGGCGGCGGGCCAGCTCGTCGGCGGGCACGTCCAGGTTGAGCTCGCGCTTGGTCATGTCCAGGGTGATCTGGTCGCCGTCCCGGATCAGCCCGATCGGGCCGCCGTCGGTGGCCTCGGGGGCGATGTGCCCGATGCACAGGCCGGTGGTGGCGCCCGAGAACCGGCCGTCGGTGATCAGCAGCACGTCCTTGCCCAGCCCCGCGCCCTTGATCATCCCGGTGACCGCGAGCATCTCGCGCATGCCCGGCCCACCGCGCGGCCCCTCGTAGCGGATCACCACCACGTCGCCGGCCACCACCGTGCCGTTGCCCACCGCGTCCAGCGCACCCTGCTCCCGGTCGAAGACGCGCGCGGTCCCCGTGAACACCGCCGAGTCGAAGCCGGCGCTCTTCATCACCGCGCCGTCCGGCGCCAGCGAGCCGCGCAGGATGGTCAGCCCGCCGGTCGGGTGGATCGGGTTGTCCATCGTGTGCACGATCTTGCCGTCCAGGTCCGGCGGGGCCAGCTCGGCGAGGTTCTCCGCGACGGTCCGCCCGGTCACCGTCAGCGCGTCGCCGTGCAGCACGCCGGCGTCCAGCAGCGCGCGCATCACCACCGGCACCCCGCCGACCTGGTCCACGCTGGCCATCACGTACTTGCCGAACGGCTTGACGTCGGCGAGGTGCGGCACCCGGTCGCCGATCCGGTTGAAGTCGTCCAGGGTGAGGTTCACCTCGGCCTCGCGGGCGATGGCCAGCAGGTGCAGCACCGCGTTCGTCGAGCCGCCGAAGGCCATCACCACCGCGATCGCGTTCTCGAACGCCTCCATGGTCAGGATCTGCCGCGCGGTGATCCCCTTCGCCAGCATGCCGACCACCGCCTCGCCGGAGGCGCGGGCGATGCCGTCCCGGCGCCGGTCCACCGCGGGCGGGCTGGCCGAGCCGGGGAGCGCCATGCCGAGCGCCTCGGCCGCGCTGGCCATCGTGTTCGCCGTGTACATGCCGCCGCAGGCGCCCTCCCCGGGGCAGATCGCCCGCTCGATCTCGGTCAGCTCCTCGCGGGTGATCAGCCCGCGCAGGCAGGCGCCGACCGCCTCGAACGCGTCGCTGATGTTGACCTCGCGGTCGCCCACCTTGCCGGGCAGGATCGAGCCGGCGTAGACGAAGACGGCGGCCAGGTCGAGCCGGGCGGCGGCCATCAGCATGCCCGGCAGGCTCTTGTCGCAGCCGGCCAGCAGCACGGTGCCGTCCAGGCGTTCGGCCAGCACCACGGTCTCCACCGAGTCGGCGATGATCTCGCGGCTGACCAGCGAGTAGTGCATGCCGACGTGGCCCATCGAGATGCCGTCGGACACCGAGATGGTGCCGAACTCCATCGGGAAGCCGCCGGCCCGGTGCACACCCTCCTTGGCCGCGATGCCCAGCCGCTGCAGCGACAGGTTGCACGGGGTGATCTCGTTCCAGCTGGACGCGATGCCGATCTGCGGCTTGCTGAAGTCCTCGTCCCGCATGCCGACCGCGCGCAGCATGCCCCGCGCGGCGGTGCGCTCCAGCCCGTCGGTGACGTCGCGGCTGCGCGGCTTGAGGTCGTGCTGGCCGGTGGTCGTGCTGGTGACGGTGCTGGGGGTGGCGGTGCTGCCGGTGGTGGTCGGTGCGGGCATGGGGGCCTCTCGAGGGGACGGGTGCGTCGTCGGGACGCCCAGTCTGCTCGCCCGCGATCAGCTCAGCGAGGTGAACCCGGTTCGACAGCAGGGGTACGCGGGTGTCCATGCCAGCTTCTGCCTGGCCAGCGTGTTCGACGCGCCGCGCGCCCAGCCGGGGCGGCCGGTGCCTGTGCCGGCTGCCGGCGGGGGTGTCGGGCCCGGCTCGCCGAGTGCGGCGGCCGGCGTGGGCAGCCAGTCGGTCGCCGGGGCCGGCTCGTCGTCGACCACGTTCACCGGCCGGTTCGGCCAGTCCAGCGCGGCCACGGCGGCCCGCGCGGCGTCCTCGACGTGCGGGAACGAGGCGGATCCGGCTGTTCGCCGCCGCGTCGCCGCCGCGTCGCCGCCGCGTCGCCGCCGCTCAGGGCCGTGAGCTCGCCGGCGCGCAGCTGGTTAGGGGCCAGGCGGGCCGGCGCGGCGGTCCAGATTCGGGCTTTCGGAGTGGGCCACTTCGGCCGCCCGGTCGCCCGGATCCGTCGCTCGGCCGCCCGCTCACCCCCGCTGCCGGCCGGCGCGGCGGGGTTGGCACACTTCGCGGGATGAGCGGCCGGATGAGCGTTTCACGAGTCGGTGCGCTGCTGGCCGGCGTCGGCTCACTGCTGCCCCTGCTGCTGGCCGGCTGCGCCGCCCCCGACGCGGCGCCGCACGGCTCGGCCGCCGCGCGCACCGGGGCGAGCGGGCCCGCGCGGTCCGGTCAGCCGGCCCTGGCCGAGGCGCTCACCGCCGAGGCGCTCACCGATACCGCGCTCGTCCGGGGCACCCCGGGCCCCCGGCGGGCCGCCCCGCCGCCCGCTCAGCCGCTGCCGCCGGGCGTGCCGGTGCCGCCGGCCGGCAGCAACCAGTTGGTCACCGTGCTCGTGCCGGCCGCGACCAGCACCACCGGCACCCTGCGGGCCTGGCAGCGCACCCCGAGCGGCGGCTGGAACAGCGTGCTCGGCCCGATCAAGGTCAAGGTGGGCACCGACGGCGTCGGCACCGCCAGGGAGGGCGTCAACCGCACCCCGAGGGGGACGTTCCCGCTGGACCGCGCGTTCGGCCGGCAGCCGAACCCGGGTACCGCGCTGCCCTACCAGCGGGTGGGCGACAGCGACTGGTGGGTCAGCGACGCGAAGAGCCCTGCCTACAACACCATGCGCAGCTGCCAGCCCGGGACCTGCACGTTCGACGAGAGCGCGGGGGAGAACCTCGGCCGGGCCGGCGCCAGCTACGACTACGCGATGGTGATCGGTTACAACACGGCACCGGTACGGCCGGGCGCCGGTTCGGCGTTCTTCGTGCACGTGGACGCGGGTGCGCCGTCGGCGGGCTGCGTCGAGGTGCCCCGCGCCCAGGTGCTCGGCCTGCTGCGCTGGCTGGCGCCCGCCCAGCGGCCCCGGATCACCATCGGGCTCGGCTGAGAGGGCCCAACGGGGCTGGGCTGAAAGGGGCCCGGTTGGGCACGCCCGATCGGGTGCGGCCCGGTCGCTCTCAGGCTCCTCTTCGGCGGGATCGGTAACCTCGGGCGTCATGCGTATCGACCACCACCTGTTCCTTGCCGGCGCGCTGATACTGCTCGTCTGCGTCGTCCCGGTGGCGGTGCTCGTGCCGCTGGCCCGCCGCGCCGGCTGGTCGGACCCGAGGGTGCGCCGCCCCGTGCTGATCGGCGCCGGCGTCGCGCTCGTGCTGCTGGTCGCGCAGCTGCTGGCGGTGATCGGGGTCGAGACCGGCCAGCTGACCGACGCGGACCACTCGGTGCTGACCTGGTTCGTGGCCAGCCGGGACAGCTGGGCCACCGGGGTCGCCATCGTGGCCTCCGCGCTCGGCGGCACCGCCGCGATGACCACGCTCACCGTGGCCGCCATGCTCGTGCTGCTGTACCTGCGGCGCTGGCCGGCGGCCCTGTTCGTCGGGGCCAGCGCGGCGGGGGCGGCACTGCTGGTGCGCGGGTTCAAGGCCCTCTACGACCGGCACCGCCCGCCGAAGTCCGACCAGGTGATCCACTACGGCGGCCACTCGCTGCCCTCCGGGCACGCGCTGGGCAGCATCGTGGTGCTCGGGCTGCTGGCCGCCGCGCTGGTGCCGGCGCTGCGCGGGGCGGCCCGGCTCTGGGTGGTGCTCGGCGCGGTGGCGCTGATCGTGCTGATCGGCTGGTCCCGGCTCTACCTGGCCGCGCACTGGCTGACCGACGTGCTCACCGGCTGGCTGCTGGGCGGCGCCTGGCTCGCGCTGGCCGCGACCGGCCTGGTGCTGCTCGCCCGGTCGGCGGACCGGCGCCGGGAGGGTACGCCGATGGTCATCGACATGGAGTCGGTCGACGCCCGCTGAGCCGGGTCGGGCCAGGGGACTGAACTGAACGGTCTAGTCCGCGTCGTCTAGTCGTCGCGGCCTAATCCGAGCGGCCGCGCACGTCCCACACCGTGACGTCGTCGCGCGGCTGGCCGGGCCCGAGCAGCTGGACCAGCGCGCTGTGCAGCGCGGCCCCGTTGTAGACGTCACCGGGCAGCACCACCACGTCGGTCCGCCAGTACCGCAGGTCGGCGAGCGCCGTGGCGCGTTCCTTGGCACCGATCGGCGGCACCTGGCCGCTCATCAGGACTCCGGCGAGCAGCAGCGACGTGGGTCGCCGGTCGGCGCCGTAGATGCCGACCCGGTCCGGTCCCGGCCCCGGGCCGACGAAGTACCCCTCCACCAGCGGGAAGCCGAACCCGGTGGCCACCTGCCAGTGCAATGCCGCCGCGCCACCGGGATCCGGCGGCGGCACGGTGAGCACGGAGCGGTCGGGCCGGACGTACTGCCGCCAGTCGCCCGAGCTGAAGAACGCCGGGGTGGCCGCGCGCGGGCCCGCGTCGAAGCGCACCGGCAGCACCGGCAGCACGGCCAGCGCGAGCGCGACGAACCAGAGCCGCCGCGAGGTCAGCCAGCGCAGCGCCGCCCAACCCGGCCGGTGCGGCGGGCAGACCAGCGCCCGGTCGCTCGCCATGGCCAGCAGCAGGCCCATCGCCGGCAGGCAGGCCAGGGTGAGCCGGGCCTCGATCAGCGAGCTGAACAGCGGCAGGTCGGCCAGCGCGAGCCACGGACCGGGCACCGAGGTGGGCGCTTCACTCAGGTAGAGCGGGGTGCCGAGGGACAGCGCGGCGAGCACCAGCACGGTGATCGCGGCGAGCCGGGCCGGCACCTCCCGCCACAGCCAGACCGCCGCGACCAGCAGCAGCACCAGCAGCGGCCAGCCGAAGAAGGCGTTCTGCTCGGTGGGGTTGGCCACCTGCTGGCCCGGGTGCAGCAGCTGGCCGCCGATCGACTGCCGGGGCAGCGAGCCGAAGCTGGCCAGGTCGTTGCCGGCCGGGCCGTGGGTCAGCCGGTGGTAGCTGGCCGGCCCGGCGAACTGCACCCACAGCGGGTAGCCGGCCAGCAGCACGCTCACCACCGCGGCCACGGCCAGCCCCGACAGCATCGGCCGGGCCGAGGCGAGCAGCGTCCGGGGCCGGACCACCGCCCAGGCCAGCGTCCACACCATCAGCCCGGTCGCCATGATCAGCAGGGGTTCCTCGCCGATCAGCACCTGCCAGGCGAGCAGCAGACCCAGCACGACGCCGCCGCGCAGTGTGGCCCGGTGGCCGCGAACCTCGCGCAGCCGCAGCAGCCGCCCGATGATCAGCGGTAACAGGAACGTGGCGGTGAAGTTCGGGTGCGCGTGGGCGTGCGAGATCATCGGCGGGGCGAACGCCGCGCAGCCCGCGCCGACCGCGGCCGCCCAGCGCGACCGGACCAGGTACCGGGAGAACAGCCAGTACCAGGCGATGGCGGTGGCGGCCAGCCCGCCGCTGAGCAGCACCGCCCAGGTGAGCGTCGGCCCGACCAACAGGGTCAGCGGGGCCAACGGCAGCACCAGCCCCGGCATCGCCGTGTTGCCCATCAGGTTGACGCCGGCGGGGAAGTTCTGCAGCGCCGAGTACAGCGTCGGGTGGCCGTCGGCGAGCGCGTGTGCCTGTACCGCGAAGAACCATTCGAACAGGTTCTGGTCCTCGCCGCTGTCCACCAGGTAGCCGTCGCCGAGGTGCAGCCACAGGTCGCGGTACAGGCCGAACGCGACGAGCACGAACGCGGCGGAGATGACCGCGTCCAGCACGCGGGGCCGAGCCAGCAGGGGCAGCTCGGCGCTGTCTTGTGGCACGCCGCTGGCGGCTGGCACGGCGCCCTCGGGCTCGGGGTCACCGCTGGGGCCGCGCGCGGCGTCGTCCCGCGCGGCCGCGGTCAGCGTGTTCGGCGGCATTCGGCCGCCCACCCTACCCGGCGAGCACCCCGGTTACCCGGGCGGCGGTCGCGGTGGCCAGCTCGCGGGCCCGGTCCAGGTCGGCGACCAGTCGGCCCGCCCGCTTCACCACCCGGCCGGCGACCAGCACCGTGTCCACCAGGCCCGGGTGCCCGGCGAGCACCACCGCGTCGGCGGCCGAGCCGACCGTGGCCAGCCCGACGCCGTCGGCGCGCAGCAGCACCACGTCGGCGGCGCGGCCGGGCGTCAGCGAGCCGACCCGGCCGGCCAGCCCGGCGGCGCGCGCGCCGTACTCCGTGGCCATCCTCAGCACCTCGACCGCCGGCAGTACGTCGGCCTCGGACCCCGGTTCGGGATCCGGGGCGTCGGTGCGGTGGGCGGCCAGCGCGAACCTCATCTGGGTGAACATGTCCGAGGCCGCCGCGGTCTCCGAGTCGACGCTCAGCGAGGGGCGCAGGCCGGCCGCGAGCATTCGCCGCACGGCGACGTTGGCCCCGAGTCCGGGCATGGTCAGCTCGATCTGCGGGCTGATCGACACGCTGGTGCCCCGGTCGGCGAGCCGGCGCAGGTCCCGCTCGGGCGCGCCGTTGACGTGCACGAGTGTGAGGTCCGGGCCGAGCAGCCCGGCCCCGTCGAGTACCGCCGCGCCCCGGCTGTTCGAGTCGGCCCGGCCGCCGGCGACGTGCGCGGTGATCGGGATGCCGAGCTCCCTGGCCAGCGCGAAGTCGGCGACCGTGCGGTCGAGCCCGGCGAAGTCCGGCCCCTGCGCGGCCATCGCCAGGGTGACCAGCGCGTCGTCGTCGGCCAGCAGCTCGGTCCTGACCCGCCGGATGTCCGCCGGGTGCGGCCTCGGCTCCCGCAGCCAGCCGTCCGCCAGTGACCAACCGTGCCCGAACACCGCACGGATGCCGGCGTCGCGCAGCGCGGCGACCGAGGCGTCGGAGTGCGCCGGGGTGTTCTGGATGTGCGCCCAGTCGACGAGCGTGGTGACGCCGGCGTCCAGTGCACCGAGTGCGCCGAGCAGGGTGCCCGCGTAGACGTCCTCGGGGCGGTAGCGGGCACCCACGTCGACCAGCATGTGCTGGAGGTAGTCGCCCAAAGACCACTGCGCGCCGAGGTGGCGCAGCGGGGTCTGCCAGGTGTGCCGGTGGGTGTCCACGAAACCGGGCAGCACGAGCGCCCCGGCCGCGTCGAGCACCTCGGTACCGGGCGGCACGGCCAGGTCGGGCCCGACCGCACTGATCACACCGTCGGCCAGCAGCACGTCACCCACCGGGAGCTCGGTGGCGTGCTCGTCCATGGTCAGAACCCGACCGCCCCGGATCACGATGGCCATGTGAACTCCTCTCAAGAGAAAGC
Source organism: Pseudonocardia sp. (assembly GCA_036272155.1). Lineage (GTDB taxonomy): Bacteria > Actinomycetota > Actinomycetes > Mycobacteriales > Pseudonocardiaceae > Pseudonocardia. The sequence continues at coordinate 5,937 of DATAZG010000113.1, read as the reverse complement.
TTTTCAGAAAGCTATTCAGAAAGGTAGCAGAGTGGGGCAGTTACTCTCCAGCCATGACGGCAGATCGTTCGTCCCCGGACGCGGTGACCAGGGCCGACCTCGTCGACGAGATCGTCGCGGGCTGGCGGACCGAGCTGCCCGAGATCGACGGGCTGGCACTGCAGGTGGTCAAACGGGCCGCCCGGCTGACCGGCCTGATCGACGCGGTCACGGTGGCCGAGCTGGACCGGCTGGGCCGCACCAAGGCCGACCACGAGGTGCTCTCCCGGTTGCGCAGGGCCGGCGCTCCCTACCAGCTCAAGCCGCACGAGCTGGCGTCCGAGCTGCTGCTGTCCTCCGGCGGCACCACCAACGTCCTGCACCGGCTCACCGCGGCCGGCCTGCTGGTCCGGCACGCCGACCCGGCCGACCGGCGCAGCGTCTGGGTCCGGCTCACGCCCGCCGGGGTGCGCGCCGCCGAGGAGGTCGCGCTGGCTGTCAACCGGGCTCAGGCGGCGTGGCTGGACCGGCTGCCCGCCGACACCGCCCGCGACCTCGCCGACCAGCTGCGGGACGTGCTCGGACTGCTCGATCCGGAGGGTGCGCCGCCTCTCAGGAGGGCCGGACCATGATGGTCGGATGACTGATCGGCCCGGGCTGCCTCGGCGCGCCCTGTTCCGGGGTGGCGCGGCGGCCGGGGCCCTGCTCGGGTTGGCCGCCTGCGCGCCGAGCGCCCCGACCGTGCCCGAGGCGCCCATCGCGCCCTCGGTGCCGCCCGCTGTGCCGACCGGCCAGCCGGCGAGTCCCGCGCCCTCGACCGGGGCCGGCGCCCCGGGCGCGCTGGGTGTGCCGGGTGGGCCGGCGACGGAGCTGGTGCACGCGGACACCGGGCGGCCGGAGGTGGCGCTGACGTTCCACGGCTCGGGGGACCGGGCGCTGGACCGCCAGGTGCTGCAGGCGCTGTCGAAGGGCGGTGCGCACGTCACCGTGCTGGCCGTCGGCACCTGGCTGGCGCAGAACCCGGACGCGGCGAGCATGGTCCTCGACCTCGGCCACGAGCTCGGTAACCACACGTGGTCGCACCAGACCATGTCCCGGCTCAGCGTGGCCGCTCAGCGCACCGAGATCGAGCGCTGCCGGGACCGGATCGCCCAGCTGACCGGCGGCCCCGGGGCGTACTTCCGGCAGTCCGCCGCCCAGCACGCCACCCCCGAGCTGCTCAAGCTGGCCGGCGCGGCCGGTTACCCGAGGGTGCTGTCCTACGACGTCGACTCGCTCGACTGGACCGACCCCGGCGTGACCACCGTGCGCGCCCAGCTGCGCAAGGCCACCGCCGGCAGCGTGGTGAGCATGCACCTGGGGCACCAGGGCACCCTCACCGCGATCCCGGGCATCCTCGCCGACCTGGACAGCCGGGGCCTGCGCCCGGTCACCGCCACCCAGCTGTTCGCTGTGTGAGCTGTGTCGTTCCTGAACGAGACGTTGTTCTTGGCCGAGGCGTTGTTCTAGAACGAGGCGTTGTTCTAGAACAAGGCGCCGGCCGCGGTCAGGGCTTGCGGCCGAGCAGCCCGAGGAGCTTCGTGTGCGGGTCGGCGTCGGCGGGTACCGGTACCGGCGGGTCGAACAGGCCGAACGCGGTCCACTGGGGGATCAGCGGCGCGAAGACCTCGAACAGCACCTCGGCCAGGTCGTCCGGGATGCGGTACCGCGAGCCCGGGATGCCGACGGAGAGGTCCCAGGCGTGCACGGCGAGGTCCAGGGTCATCTGCCAGCCGTAGTTGACCGCGGTGTCGGTGCCGTAGCTCAGGTGCACCGAGTGGTCCAGCACCCCGGGCTCGAGCCAGGCCCGGCGCGCGGTGTCGGCGCCGCCGCGCCAGGCGGCCACGGGGTCGGAGCCGAGCGGGTCGCCGGCGAAGCGGTCGCCGACCTCGGCGATAGTCTGCCCGGCCAGCAGCGGCGGAACCCAGAGCTGCTCGGTGACCAGGTGGGCGACGAGGTCGCGCACCGACCAGTCGGCACAGGCGGTCGGGCCGTCCCAGTGCTCGGCCGGCACGGCGCGCACGAGGCGGTCGAAGTCGGCCAGCGCGCGGCCGTGCGCACCGAGCAGCTGCGCGGGTTGGGATGCGGGTTGTGATGGCATGAATGTCTCTTTCCCGGGGCAGTCGGCGTCGGGTGCCCGCTGTTCAGCCTGCCGGTCGAACGGGTCCGCTATATCACTCTTACGGGTGAACCGGACGGCGTTGGGCGTGTCGTGACCGGCCTCCGCGACCGACCGCGAACCCCCGATAGGGCAGTTGGCGTTAACCTCATCGTCAGTCCCGTACCGTCCTCGGACAGTCGGCTTCTTGGATTTGAGGAGTAGACATGCGTCCAGATGGCTCCACCGCAGCAGCCGTCGGAATGGATGGACCCGTCACCGGGTCCGGCCGTGGGGTCGCCCTCACCGAAGAGAGCTTCGACCACGTCGTCGAGGTGCTCGGCGGGGTGCGCTCCGCGCTGGCCGGGCCCGAGCAGGTCGACCCGTTCGACGTGGCCGACTACTCGAGCGCGCACGAGGCGCTCAGCGAGTCGTGGGACCGGGTGTTCCATGCGCTGACCGGCGCCGTACGCGGCGACGAGTCGGGCGCCGACGCGGACACCTACCTCGACCTCCTGAACGAGATCAAGCGGGCCGACCAGAACCTGCTCGTCGAGCGGCTGCGGCACCGGGACGCGGCGTTCGGCCGGGTCCGGGATGCGCTGGCCATGCTGCGCGAGCCCGAGTCGACCACCGCGCTGGTCGAGCAGGCCACCATGGCGGCGTGCGTGCTCGGCTTCGACCGTGCGATCGTGTCCCGCATCGAGGACTCGGCTTGGATCCCGGAGAAGGTCTTCATCGAGCGGGACCCGAAGTGGGGCGAGGAGATCCTGGCGGTCGGCCAGGCCAACCCGCAGCTGCTCGACCGCACGCTGGTGGAAACCGAGATGATCCGCCGCAAGATCGGCATCCTGGTGCACAACGTGCAGGACCGCCCGGCGGTGAACCGGCCGATCGCCGATGCGTCGCTGTCGCAGTCCTACACCGCGGTGCCATTGATCGCGCACGGCGACGTCGTGGGCTTCATCCACGCCGACTGCTACTACCAGCAGCGCAAGCTCGACGACTTCGACCGGCGGCTGCTCACCATGTTCGCCGAAGGCGTCAGCCAGGCGCTGGGCCGTACCGCGATGATGGACCGGCTGAGCTCGATCCGGGCCGGCGTGGACCAGGTGGCCGGCGCGCTCGCCGCCGCGAAGGACGACCGGGTGCGGCTCGGTGGCGTGGCGATGCGACCGGTGGCCCCGCTGGGCGGCCCGTTCTTGATGCAGCGCGGGCACAACGGCTACGACGACCTGTTCCCCTCCGGTGGGGAGGGCTCCACGCTGACCCGCCGCGAGGTGGAGGTGCTGCGGCTGATGGCGGCCGGCGACACCAACGGCCGGATCGCCCGCCGGCTGGTGATCTCCGAGGGCACGGTCAAGTCGCACGTCAAGCACATCCTGCGCAAGCTGGGCGCGGCGAACCGGGCCGAGGCCGTCTCCCGCTGGCTGGGCATGGAGCACGAGCGCGGCTCGCGGATGAACGGGTCCGGCTCACGCCGCGACGGTTGAGCACCCGCCCGACACCGAGCCGGGCGCCCGCCCGACACCGAGCCGGGCGCCCGCTCGATACCGGGCCGAGGCCCCGCCCGATACCGCGTACGGCGGCGCATTGCGTCGGCGGTAGCATCCGACGTCGGCGTGATTCGACCAGGTCGACGCAATGGCACGCCGACGCACTGAAACACCGAATTGGCGCCGCGTGCGGCCGGGTCAGACCGCACCTGCCCAGGAGGGAGTCTCGCCATTTTCGGGGCCGTGCTTTTTGGCATAGTGGGTCTCGGTCTGATCGTTCTCGGGTGGTGGGGATCGCGCCGGATTGACGCCTTGAGCGTGATGCCGGCCTGGGACCAGAAGGCCGTTGAGCGGCGGAAGCGGACGATGCGCCGGGGTTCGTTCACGTGTTTGGGACTGGGCGTGCTGTTTGTGGCCGCGGCGGTGCTCTCGGTCCTCAGCCCGCACCCGCGATGATCGAATAACGGGTTTATCGAGAACCGATTCACCCGGCAGTGCGATTAGCGACCGGGGTCGTCCGGTGCTATCGGGGAATCGCCGCCGCGACCGGGTGAAAGCGGATGATCTGGTATACGATCCGATCCGCGTAAATGAGCAACGCCGCCGCGAATCGACCCGGGAGCCGAGGGATGCCACTAGAGCCGATTCGGCCTCGGCCCGACTTGTTCGCCCCCGAGGTCGAGCTCGACAACATCACCACGATCATCGACGACAGCGCCGTGCTGCACCGCCTGCAGCTGCATGTGCCGGCCGGCAAGGTGACGGTGCTGATGGGGCCCTCCGGGGTCGGCAAGACGACGCTGATCAAGCACGTGGTGGGGTTGCTGGAGCCCGACGGCGGCACCGTCCGGATCGGCGGGCGGGACATCTGGGAGTCGTCCCGCGAGGAGTGGCAGGAGATCCGGCGCGGTCTCGGCGCCATGCTCGGCGGGCACAACCTGTACAGCACCTCGGTGTTCAGCTCGCTCAGCGTGCTGGAGAACCTGACCTACAGCCTGGAGGCGCTCGGCGTCCCGGTCGACGAGCGGCACGACCGGGCTATGGCGCGGCTGCGCGAGCTGAACCTGCTCGAGGAGGCCGACCAGCTGCCGGAGAAGCTACCGGCGCACGCGAGCAAACGGCTCGCGCTGGCCAGGGCCCTGGTCGCGGACGCGCCGCTGACGGTGCTCGACGAGATCGACGTCGGGTTGGACCGCATACACACCGGCGCCATGCTCGACGCCGTACGCGGCCTCCGGGCGCGCACCGGCTGCACGCTGCTGCTCACCACCCACAACCTGGACCTGGCCCGGTCCCTCGCGGACAACCTGGCGATCATGGTCAATGGCCGGATCGTCGCGGCCGGCCCACCGGACGAGGTGCTGTACGGGGTGGAGAGCACCGAGGACTTCGATCGGCGGTTCGAGTTCTCCGACTTCGTCGGGCCGCCCCGGTTGGAGGACGCGGAGGCTAACGCCGAACGCCGCCGCCCCAAGCCGACCGGCCGCTACCGGTTCCTGGTGGAGCCGCAGATGGTGTGGATCGCGGTCGCGGCACTAGTGCTCATCGCCGCCCTGTTCATTGCCGTCCGGCTGTTCTCCGGCGGCCCCGCCGCGCCCTTCTGACCGACCGCTCCGCTGGCACACAGTGTGTGTAGGTGGCACATGGCGTGTGTAGGTGACACGTGGCGTGTGGCGCTCGCACATGGCGTGAGTAGGTGGCACACGGCTCGTGGTGCTGGCGCACAGGTTGCGGTGTTGGCACACGGGTCGCGGTGTTGGCGCACGGCTCGCGGTGTTGGCACACGTCGTGGGTACCGGGCACACGAGTTCTAACCGGTGTGTGGTGTCCAGGGCTCGTGCGTCGGCGCGGGAGGTTATGTGTGGCCGTGATTGTCGTGCGCCGGCTGGCCGCCGCGCTCCGGAGCACGGTCGAGGGCGCGTCACCAACGGATTGCGCACCCGGCACACGGCGTATGAAGCCGGCACGCGGGCTCTAACTCAGGTGCCACGTCCACAGCGTGTGTGCCGACCGAGCCCTGCCGCGTACCACGTCCACAAGCTGTGTGTCGGCCACGCGACAAGTCGACCGGCCAGCCACCGGACACGTCGACAAGTCGGCTACTCGACCAGCCAGCAACAAGTCCGACCGGCCAGCAACAAGTACGACCGGCCGCGACCTTCGGCCACGCGACAAGTCCGACTAGCAGCGACAAGTCGACTGGCCAGCGACAAGTCGACAAGTTGACGAGCCAGCGACACGGTCGACTAGCCAGCGACAGGTCACCCACCAGCCGCCCAGCGACCACTCGACAAGTCACCAAACCAGTCGACGAGTCAGCCAGTC
>DATAZG010000112.1:0-11949 GCA_036272155.1 Pseudonocardia sp. | reverse complement strand
TGATCGGGCGCCGGCCCCGCAGCGACCGCCTGCTTCTGACCAGGTCAGTCGATCACCCTCACCAGGTAGTTGCACCAACAACATCTCTCGCCGAGCGAGTCACCTGTCCTGGCGTTGTCACACCGTTGTCATACTCGATCTAGTCGTCTGAAGAATCAGACATAACCGCAGGTCAAAGGCTTAAAATGGTGGGGCGGGTGGGGCTCGAACCCACGACCTGACGGATTATGAGTCCGCTGCTCTGACCAGCTGAGCTACCGCCCCGGCGAGGTCTGAGGCTAGCGCAACGGGCGGGGGCGGTCCGCGCAGCCTGAGGTTGAGGTTCGCGCTGGTCGGGGGCGGCGGTTTCGCGAACCGGCCCCGCCGCGGTGACCTGCCGGCGCGCTCGGGTCGGAGCACGCTCGGCGGGGCACCTTGCGGGGCCGGACCGGTGCGACCTGCTCAGTGGTAGACGTAGCCGCCGCAGTCGCCGTAGCCGTAGCTGCTCGGGCTGTAGTGCAGGTACCCGTAGTCGTGGCTGTACCCGTAGTTGTAGTCGTGGCCGTAGCTGTAGTCGTGCGAGTTGTAGTCGTGGCCGTGGTGCTTGTACCCGTGGTAGTCGTGGCCCCGGTAGTCGTGCCCGTAGTTGTGGCCATAGTTGTGGTCGTGGTTGTGGCCATAGTTGTGACCGTGGTCGTGGCCCCGGTAGCTGTGGTCGTGGCCGAACTTGTGGCCCGAGTTGTGGTGGTTGGACATGGTGTTCCCCCTCAGTGCTGCGTCGGTGTGATCCCCGGCTGCGATCCGGTTCCACCACAGTGCGCGCCGAGGCCACGTCCGCGCCCTGGAGCCTGCACCAACCTCACGGCGCGGCACCCCTACCGCGCGGGTAGGGCTTGCCCCGGGCAACGGTGCAGACCATTCGGTACCGTGCCTGGGTGACTAGTGCCGATCTGTTGGTGGATGGCTTCGACCGGATCCAGGAGCTTGTCCACGAGGTGGTGGACGGGTTGACCCCCGACCAGCTGGCGGCCCGCCTGGACGAGCAGGCCAACTCGATCGGCTGGCTCGTCTGGCACCTCACCCGCGTCCAGGACGACCACGTGGCCGGCGCGTTCGGCGGCGAGCAGGTCTGGACCGCGAAGGGCTGGCACGACCGCTTCAACCTGCCGTTCCCGGCCGCCGCCCACGGTTACGGGCACAGCGCCGCCGACGTGGCGAAGGTCCGCGTCGAGGAGCCCCGGCTGCTCACCGACTACTACGACGACGTGCACGAGCAGACCGTGCGGTTCGTCCGCGAGCTGCGCGACGACGACCTGACCACCGTCGTCGACGCGGCGTGGGACCCGCCGGTGACGATGGGGGTACGGCTGGTCAGCGTGCTCTCCGACGATCTCCAGCACGCCGGCCAGGCCGCGTTCATCCGGGGCATCCTGCTCCGGCGCTGAGTGCGCTGAGTGCGCTGAGTGCGCTGAGTGAGGGCCCCGGCGCGGCTACCACCAACCTTGGCGTCGGGTCCAGTAGAGGATCGCCGCCGAGACCGTCACCATCACCGCGATGAGGACCCACAGCGCGGGCCACTCGGTCCGCTCGCTCACGATGACGTTCATGCCGAGCACACCGGACAGCGCGGTCACCGGGAGCGTCACGGACGCGACCACGGCGAGTCGCTCGCCCGCGACCGCCATCTTGGTGTTCGTGCGGGTCTGGTAGTACTCGATGACGCCCTGGTGGTAGGTCTTCTGGCCCTCGGCGACCTTGGCGATGTGCTTGAACTGGTCCACCAGGTCGACCACCAGATCGTGGCTCGCGTCCCCGAACGCCCGCAGCGTGGCCATCCGCTCGCCCACCTCGTGGTTGAGCAGCGCGATCGTGCTCACCGCGAGCAGCCCGTGGCGAACCCGGAACATCTCCTCCAGGAACGGCTCAGGTTTGGCGATCTCGCCGGCCGTAACGGTGCGCTCCAGGTTCCAGACGTCCGTGGTCAGCGCTTCCAGGTGGTGGTGCAGGCGGCGGATGATCTGGGTGACGATCGCGGCGGCCAGCTCGTGCAACGAGGCAGGGCGCGAGATCCCCTCCGCGATGGCCCGGCCGACCTCGTCCGTGTCCTCGACCACGGCGCGCGGATCGACCCTCGAGTTGGTCGGCCCGTGCACGGTGACCAGGTAGTTGGGGCCGATGAACAGGTCGAGCTCGAGGTAGTGCACGTGGCCCAGCAGACCTCGCTCAGGGGCGTGCAGCACGACGAACAGGAAGCCGGGATGCTCCCGCACCTTGGGGATGGCGTTGCGCGCCGTGGCGTCCCGCACCGCGCGGGGAGCGAACTTGAAGACCTCGGAGAGGATCCGCGTGCCGTCCGGACCGCAGATCGGCATATCCACCCACAGGAACCCCTCCTCCCGGGTGAGCAGCTCCGGGATCTCCTCCGTCTCGTGCTGGCGCGCACCGTGCGGGGAGAGCGTCCAGACCCGGGGTCGGTGGTCATGGGTCTCGATGCTGGTGTCCTGGTCGACGTGCCGATCCGAGGTGACCATCGGTCCTCCTTCTCCGCGCTCCCGGAGGGAACGCGCGAGGATGACACGGCGAGCTGACGACCAGGTAACGGGAAGCTGAGACCCGTCGTGCCTTCCTACCCCGGCACCGCGTTCCGACCCGCCGTCCACAGCTGCTCCGCCCGGTCCCGCAGCGCCCGCGCGACGGAGTCGAAGCCGGCCCGCACCCACTCGCCGGTGTTCGCCATGACCCACGCCGCATGCTCGCCGCTGAACGTGTCGGTCGTGCGGTACGCCGACCGGTCCGGCCCGAGGTCCTCGATCCACTGGTCGCGCACCGCGAAGATGCCGGGCAGCTCGTCGCCGGTGTCGTAGCGCAGCAGCCGGGGCGGGTCGACCACCCGGATGTACTCCCGGTTGACGAAGGTGCCGGCCGAGCCGTCCGGGTTGGGCAGAGTGAGGTCGATCGGGTCGCCGATGGCCAGCGTGGTCGCCACGGCCACGGTGTACGGGTTCCACTCCGGGTAGCGCGGGTAGTCGACCAGCACGTCCCAGACGAACCGCGCGGGCGCGGCGATCTCGACCCGGACGGACTCGACCACGTGACCGGTCATGACGGCATGTACTCCCCGCCGTTGACGTCCAGCGTCGCCCCGGTCACCTCGGAGGCCAGCCGCGAGAGCAGGAACAGCACCGCGCCGGCGCACGCCTCGTCGGTGGGGATCCGGCCCAGCGGGTTGCGCGCGGCGATCTCGTCGTAGACCTCCTGCTCGTTCACCCCGCGCTGCTCGGCGGTGAACTTCAGATAGAACCGCACGCCCGGCCCGTCCAGCCAGCCCATGATCGCCTGGTTGGCCCGGATGCCGTGCTCCCCCAGCTCCAGGGCGAGGAACTGCGTGGCCGACGTGAGCGCCGCCTTGGCCACCGCGTAGCCGCCCTCGCCGCGCATCGGCTTGCGCGTGGTCATCGTGCCGATGTTCACGATCGAGCCGCGCCCGGCCGACTTCATGTGCGGCACCACCGCCCTGGTCACGCCGAGCGTGCCGAACAGGATGATGTCCATCGACCGGCGCATCTGCTTGTCAGGCGTGTCCAGCAGGTCGTAGAAGCCCGGGTGCGCGTACGCGGAGTTGACCAGCCCGGTGATCGTGCCGAACCGGTCCACCGCCGTGGCCACGAGCCGCTCGATGTCCTCCGGCCGCCGCACGTCGCAGGCCACCCCGACGGCCTGCCCGCCCTCGGCCGCGACGTCCTTCTCGACCTGCGCCATCACCTCGGTGGACCGCGCCGCCATGACCACCTTCGCGCCCTCGGCGGCGGCCCGCACGGCCAGCTTCGAGCCCAGCCCCGGGCCGACCCCGGTGATCACTACGACCTCGTCGGACAGCATCACAGGTACACCTCCGTGTAGAACGCGAAGTCCCGCTCGAGCCGCTCGGTCGACAGCCCGAAGTCCGCCGCTGTGTAGGAGTGCGCGCCGCGCTTCTCCGACCGGTTGAGCTCCAGGTAGGCGTCGAACGCGGCGTCGTCGGCGGCATCCGGGGCCAGCCCGAGCTCACCGAGCACGCGGCGGGCCTCGGCGGCCGGGTCGGCCAGCGTGTCCAGGAACCGGACGTCGACGAACCGCTCCGGCCGCGCCGCGCGCACGTCGGCGAACTCCCGCAGGGTGGCGGCGAACCGGTCGCGCCAGTAGCCGCCGACGGCGACCGGGTCCACCGAATCGCTGTACTGCGCCGACATCGTGCGCACCATGGACGCGTAGGACGGCACCGCGCTGACCGGCGAGCGGTGGGTCATGATGATCTTGCAGCCGTCGAAGGTGTCGAGCACCGTGCCGACCGCGGTCAGGTGGTGCGGGGACTTGAGCACCCAGCGCCGCCCGGCCCGGCCCGGGTCCTGCCACTGCAGCACCCGCAGCCAGTCCGCCAGTTCGCGGTAGGCCGGGCCCTGGTCGGCGGCGCGCAGCCAGTCGCCGTAGTCGGGCACCCAGTAGAACGAGTCGAAGCTCATCGACACGAACGAGCGGTCGACCAGGATCACGTCCTCCTCCGGCCCGTCCCAGACCACGGTGTGCAGGTCACCGAAGTCCGGGGACAGCTCCAGGAACAGCTGCGCCTGCTTCTCGGCCCGGCGCTTGCGCTCGGCGGCGTCCGGCCCCTCGCCGGGGAACGGGATCGGGTACGAGGTCTCCCAGGACAGCGTCGAGGTCAGCTTCGGTGACGCCGCGAGCAGCCGGTGCAGCAGCGTCGAGCCGGTGCGGGGCAGGCCGAGGATGGCGCCGGCCACCCGCACCTCGACGTCCGCGATCTCCGGGTGCGCCCGCTGCAGCGCGCGCAGCCGCAGCCGGTCCACCAGCAGGGCGGTCAGCCGGCGCCGGGTCAGCTCCAGGCCGAGCGGGGACAACTGGGCCCGCGAGTTCAGGCTCGCCACCAGCACCCCGAGCGGCTCGGTGAACCAGTCGTCGCCGAACTCGGTCAGCCCGGCCTTCGCACGCGCGGCGGCCAGCAGCTCGTCGACGGTCAGGGCGGCGGACACCGCGGTCATGGCTGCTCTCCTCGGGTCGGCGGGGCGGCGGTCAGGGAGTCCAGCGGCACCACCCGGCACTTCGGCAGCGGGTGGCTGGAAGCGCCGAGCCAGCGCAGCAGCGCGGTGCCGCTGGTGTGCCCACTGGTGTCGATCCAGTTGCCCCGGTCGCCTCTACCCGGGTCCCGCTCCGCGACGACCAGGGTCAGCCGGCCGTCCGGGTCGAGCACCGCGGTGTGCTTGTTGACGGTGATCGCACGCCGGTGGTCCAGCGACTCCATCCACCAGTTGTCCAGCTGGAAGTTCCAGTACGGGCACTCCGGCACGTCGGTCTCGATCACCCAGGCCTCGCCGGGGCGCAGCGTCCAGTAGCCGTGCAGGTAGAAGATCTCCGGGTCGCCGCCGGCCCGCTGGAACATCTTCTGGCCGAAGTCGGGCAGCTCGTTGGGCCTGGTCATGAACAGCTCGGTCCAGCCGGCGAAGGTGGCCGCCGTGCCGTGTACCGCCAGTGAGGCCCTGGCCAGGGCCTTGGCCAGCGCCTCCTGGCTCAGCATCGGGGGTTCGACCTGGCCGCCCGACCGCTCGATCCGCCAGCTGCCCGGGGTCTCAGCGGCGCGGTCCAGATACGTCTGGCGGACCACCAGGCCGGTGCTGTCCGGCGCCAGCGGCAACCAGTTGCGGCCCTGCCGGGTGGCGCTGGCGATGATCTCGACCGTGCCGTCGGGCTCGGTCACCAGGTCGGCGTCGGTCAGCTCGCCGGTGGAGGCCATCGTGCCGTCCTTGGCGTACCGGTTGGCCTTGGAGCCGATGCTGAAGTACGAGATCGTGCCGCGCCGGCCGACGATCCGGTAGGTCCGGTCACCGCGGATGGTCGCCGAGAGGTAGACGTTGTCGGGGTTGTCCGCGCCGATCTTGACGAGGTCCAGCTCGTGGAACCGGGGGAAGTCCGGATCGGCGTTGTCCACGCAGGAGTAGAGCATCTCCCTGGTCAGCCGGCTCAGGTAGCGGACGCCCTCGGCGCGGTCCAGCGGGGTGTCCGGCGCGACGTCGGAGAGGATCACCTGGCCGGCCTGCTCCAGTGCCCGGCAGAACCGCGTCCAGGCCTCGCCGGGATCCGTCATGGACGCCACCTTCCTAGAACAGGTTCTAGTCAGCGTAGCGCAATCTGGACAACGTTCAAAAGGTCAGACGATGCCCATCTCGGCCAGCCGCTCGACCACCGCGCGCGCGGCGGCCAGCGGAGTCAGCGCCGTGGTGTCCAGCCGGATCTCGGGCTGTTCGGGAGGCTCGTACGGCGAGTCGATGCCGGTGAAGTTGGCCAGCTCGCCGCGCCGCGCCTTCGCGTAGAGGCCCTTGGGGTCGCGCTCCTCGGCCACCGCGAGCGGGGTGTCGACGAACACCTCGACGAACTCCCCCGGCTCGACCAGGTTGCGGGCCAGCTCGCGCTCCGCGCGGAACGGCGAGATGAACGAGACGAGCACGATCAGGCCGGCGTGCACCATCAGCGACGCGACCTCGGCGATGCGGCGGATGTTCTCCACCCGGTCCGCGTCGGTGAAACCCAGGTCCTTGTTCAGCCCGTGCCGGACGTTGTCGCCGTCCAGGATGAAGGTGCGCCGGCCGTCCGCGTGCAGCGCCTTCTCCACCAGGTCGGCGACCGTGGACTTGCCGGCCCCGGACAGCCCGGTGAACCAGACCACGCACGGCCGGTGCCCGTTCAGCGCGGCGCGGGCCGGCTTGCCGACGGTGAGCTGCTGCCAGCGCACGTTCGCCGAGCGGCGCAGCGCAAAGTCGATCATGCCGGCGCCGACCGTGGCGTTGGTCAGCCGGTCGATCACGATGAAGGAGCCGAGGTCGCGGCTGGTCCGGTACGGCTCGTAGGGCACCGCCACGTCGAGGTGCACGTTCGCCACGCCGATCTCGTTGGTACGCAAGGTCTTCGCCGGCGCCCGGCGCAGCGTGTCGACCTCGACCCGGTACTTCGGCTGGTCGGCGGTGAACCCGACGGTGCGCGCGCCGATCTTGGCCAGGTAGCGGCGGCCGGGCAGCAGCTCGCGGCCGGCCAGCCAGACGAGCCGCGCCTGGAAGGCGTCGGCCACGTCGGGCGGCGCCTCAGCGGCGGCCAGCACGTCACCCCGGCTGACGTCCAGTTCGTCGGCCAGCAGCACGGTGACCGAGCGGCCGGCCTCGGCGGCGGCCAGCTCCCCGTCCATCGTGACGATCCGGGCGACCGAAGACTCCGTGGCACCGGGCAGCACCCGCACCCGGTCCCCTGGGCGCAGCACGCCGGCCACCACCCGCCCGGAGTAGCCGCGGAACTCGGCGCCCGGCCGGTTCACCCACTGCACCAGGAACCGGGCCGGGCCGGCGGCGGCCGCGTCGTCGGCGGCGTCGTCCACGGGGACGGCGGCCAGCCAGTCCAGCACCGTCGGGCCGGCGTACCAGGGCGTGTGCGCGGAGCGGGTGACCACGTTGACCCCGTGCACGGCGACCACCGGCACCGCCGTCACGTCGTCGATGGCCAGCTCCTTGGCCAGCCCGGCGAACTCGTCGGCCAGCGCCTCGAAAACCTCCCGCGAGTAGCCGACCAGGTCGAGCTTGTTCACCGCGAGCAGCACGTGCCGCACGCCGAGCATCGAGACCACGTGCAGGTGCCGCCGGGTCTGGGTGAGCAGCCCCTGGCCGGCGTCGACCAGGATCACCGCGGCCTGCGCGGTCGACGCCCCGGTGACCATGTTGCGGGTGTACTGCTCGTGCCCCGGGGTGTCCGCCACGATGAAGCGGCGGCGCTCGGTGGCGAAGAACCGGTACGCCACGTCGATCGTGATGCCCTGCTCGCGCTCGGCGGCCAGGCCGTCCACCAGCAGCGCGTAGTCCAAGTCGTCACCCCGCGTGCCGACCCGCCGCGAGTCCGCCACCAGCGCGTCCACCTGGTCGGCGTAGAGCAGCCGCGACTCGTAGAGCAGCCGGCCGATCAGCGTGCTCTTGCCGTCGTCCACGCTGCCGCAGGTGATGAACCGGAGCAGCTCGGCCGGCGGCTCGGGCCGTGCTGGCATTTCGGGCTCTGCTGGCATTTCGGGCATCAGAAGTAGCCCTCCTGCTTCTTGCGCTCCATCGAGCCGCTCTGGTCCCGGTCGATCACCCGGCCCTGCCGCTCGGACGTGGTCGCGGCGCGCATCTCCTCGATGATCTCCGCCACGGTGCTCGCGGTGGAGCGCACGGCCCCGGTCAGCGGGTAGCAGCCGAGCGTGCGGAACCGGACGCTGCACAGCTCGGGGCGCTCCCCCTCGGCGAGCGGCAGCCGGTTGTCGTCGACCATGATCAGCGCGCCGTCCCGCTGCACCACCGGGCGCTCGGCGGCGAAGTACAGCGGCACGATCGGGATGCGTTCGCGCTGGATGTAGCGCCACACGTCCAGCTCGGTCCAGTTGGAGAGAGGGAAGACGCGGATGCTCTCGCCGGGGTGGGTGCGCGCGTTGTAGAGCCGCCACAGCTCGGGGCGTTGGTTCTTCGGGTCCCAGCGGTGCGTCGAGGTCCGGAACGAGAACACCCGCTCCTTCGCCCGGGACGCCTCCTCGTCGCGGCGCGCGCCGCCGAACGCGAGGTCGAACCGGTGCTCGTCGAGCGCCTGGCACAGGCCCTGGGTCTTCCACAGGTCGGTGTGCTTCGCGGAGCCGTGGTCGAACGGGTTGATGCCGAGGGCGACGCACTCCGGGTTGCGGTGCACGATCAGCCGCAGCCCCAGCCGCTCGGCCGTCTCGTCCCGAAATGTGATCATCTCGCGGAACTTCCACGTGGTGTCCACGTGCAGCAGCGGGAACGGCGGCGGGCTCGGGTGGAACGCCTTGCGGGCCAGGTGCAGCAGCACCGAGCTGTCCTTGCCGATCGAGTACAGCAGCACCGGGCGCTCGCTCTCCGCGACGGCCTCGCGCAGCACGTCGATGCTGTCGGCCTCCAGCCGGTCCAGGTCGCTGAGCGTCACGGGTTCACCTCGGCGAGACCGGCGCTCAGCAGCTCGAACAGCTCCGGGCGGCAGACGAACAGGTCGGGCAACAGGGGGTCCGGCCGGTTGTAGCGCAGCGGGGCCCCGTCCAGCCGGGACGCGTGCAGGCCCGCCGCCAGCGCCACCGCGACCGGGGCAGCCGAGTCCCACTCGTACTGGCCGCCGCCGTGCAGGTACGCGTCCACCTCGCCGCGCACCACGGCCATCGTCTTCGCGCCCGCGCTGCCCATCGGCACGAGCTCCGCGCCGATCCGCTCGGCCAGCTCGGCGAGGAACGCGGGCGGCCGGCTGCGGCTGACCGCGATGCGCACCCGGGCACCCGGGTCCCTCGACAGCGGGCGGTGCGGGTCGGCCGTGCCGTACGCCTCACCGAGCGCGGGCAGCGCGACGGCCCCGGCCACCAGTTCGCCGTCCCGCTGCACTCCGGCGGCCGGCCCATCCGCCGGCTCGCGGGCCGGCTCATGGGCCGACCAGAGCGCCACGTGCACCGCCCAGTCGGTGCGGCCACGCTCGCTGTACTCGCGGGTGCCGTCCAGCGGGTCGATGATCCAGACCCGGTCGGCGGCCTGCCGGGCGGGGTCGTCCTCGGCCTCCTCGGACCGGACGGCGTCACCGGGGCGGTGCCGCGCCAGCGCGGTGGCGAGCAGCTCCTGCGCGGCCCGGTCGCCCAGCCGGCCGAGCTCGACCGGCTCCGCCGAGGTGGCCTCGGCCCGGACCGCCAGCAGCGCGGCCCCGGCCGCGGTGGCCAGGCCGAGGGCCAGCTCGGCGTCCGTGGCATGCTCGGGGATCGGCATGCGGGCACCGTAACACGACAATTGGACAACGTTCAGAACATTCTGAACGTTGTCCAATATGCGCTACGCTGCACCCGTGGACAGCACCGCGGCCCCGGTTCCCACCGCATGGGGGGACGCCGAGGGTCGACAGCGGGACATTCTCGCCTCCGCCGAGCAGATCCTGGCCGAGGCCGGCTACGCGGCGTTGACCATGCGCGCCATCGCGGCGGGCGCCGGCGTCAGCTCGGGCACGGTGTACCAGTACTTCGGCGGTAAAGAGGACGTGTTCGCCGCGCTGATGGGCCGCCGGCTGGACGAGCTGCGGGCCAGCCTGGACGCGGCGGACCGCGGCCTCGGCATCGCCGGTCTGCTGCGCGAGATCCTGCCCCAGGTCACCGAGCTGTGGGGGCGGCTGGGCCGGTCCGCGCCGCAGTGGGAGGCGAAGGTGCTCGCGGGCGGGCGGCGCAGCAAGGACCTGACGGGCCCGGCGGCCGGGTACCGGCGCACCATCCAGGCACTGGCGCGCGCGCTCGCCGAGACCGCGCGCGCCAACGGCCAGGTGGTGCTGGACGACCCCGCCCTGCCGTTCTGGGTGTGGGACTCGCTGATCGGGCTGGCCGACGACCTGCTGCACGGCGGCGCACCGCAGGGCCGGGTGCGGCCGAGGCGCCTCGTGGAGTTCGGCACGGCGGCGATCGAGCGGGGCATCCTCGCGCCCGGCTGACGCGCCGGGGCCGGGCCGACGCGCAGGGCCTGTCGCGGCTGTGTGCCGCCCGGTCAGGCGCCCCGCGCCACCGCCGTCGCGGAGCCCAGCGCCGCACCGACGTCCGCGCGCCGGACGGCGTCGAACAGCGCGCCGGCCAGGGTCGACACCGGCAGCGGCGCCACCAGCCCGACCACCGGGCACGGGCTCGGGTCGGCCAGCGCGATGGCGCGCGTGCCGGCCGGCGCCCCGAAGGTGGCCACCCAGGGCTGCGCCACCACGCCGGACCAGCTGCCGGTGGCCACGTGCGCGTAGATCGCGGCGACCGTGTCGGCCTCGAACACCGGCCGCAGCTCGGCGCCGGCCGCCGCGAAGGCGCCGTCGAGCACCTTTCGGTTGTGCATGTCCGGGGTCAGTGCGCACAGCGGCAGCGCGGCCGCCTCGGCCCAGCTCACCTCGTCGCGGTGGGCGAACGGCCCGTCGTCGGCGGTCAACAGTACGTAGCGCTCCCGGTACAGCTCGAGCGTGAGCTGGCCGCCGGCGGCCTCCGGGTAGAGGTAGGTCAGCCCGGCGTCCAGCTCGAACCCGGCCAGCCCCCGGGTGATCTCCTCGGCGGGCAGCACCTCGACGCGCACCCGGGTCATCGGATGCCGGGCGCGCAGCGCGGCGGTGAGCAGCACGACGGCCGGATCGGCGGTCGGCACCACACCGAGGCGCAGCGTGGCCCGGATCGCGCGCCGCATGTCGGTCAGGTCGGCGTGCAGCCGGTCCCGGTCCGTCAGCATCCGGTGGGCCCAGGCCAGCACTCGGCGACCCTCGGGCGTGAACCCGGTGAACCGGTGCCCTCGGCTCACGATCGTCACGCCGAGCGAGGCCTCGAGCTTGCGAACCGCGGCGGACAGCGCGGACGGGCTGGCGTGACAGGACGCCGCCGCCCGGCCGAAATGCCGCTCGCGCTCGAGCGCCACCACGTACTCGAGCTGGCGCAGCAGGATGTCCCCGGACACGCCTCCACGATAGGCGGCACGGGTCGATCCATGACACGAATCAGCGGATCAAAAACATGATTTGAACCGTACTTGCGGTTCCATCACGCGGTCGAGACCGTAGGTGCGGACCGATCATTCCCCTCACCGAGGAGACAGCTGTGGCAACGGTGCTGTGCGTGCTCTACGACGACCCGGTCGACGGATATCCGAAGGACTACGCCCGCGACGGGTTGCCGAAGTTGGAGCGCTACCCGGACGGCCAGACCCTGCCGACGCCCGAAGGGATCGACTTCACCCCCGGCCAGCTGCTGGGCAGCGTGTCCGGTGAGCTGGGGTTGCGGAAGTACCTGGAGAGTCAGGGGCATGAGCTGATCGTGACCTCGGACAAGGAGGGGCCGGACTCGGAGTTCGACCGGCATCTGCCCGAGGCGGAGATCGTGATCTCGCAGCCGTTCTGGCCGGCGTACATGACGGCGGAGCGGTTTGC
>DATAZG010000111.1:0-11409 GCA_036272155.1 Pseudonocardia sp. | reverse complement strand
GAGTAGCTGCCCGAGGTCACCGTCCACGGCGTGGTCGCGGTGTCCATGTCGACCACCACCCGGACCTGCTCCACCGGCAGCCCGAGCCGCCGCGCCGCCACGGACCGGGCCACCGTGGCGTGCCCCTGGCCCTGCGGCACGCTGCCCAGCAGCACGGTGACCACACCGGACAGGTCCACCGAGATGCGCACGTGCTCGGTGGAGCCGGACTTGTCCCGCCCAGGTTTGCGCTGCTCAGCGGGGGTGGCGAGGCCGACGTAGCCGATGTTCGTGCCGGACGGGTCGACCACCAGCCCGACGCCGATGCCGTAGTAGCCGCCGCCGGCACGCACCTCGTCCTGCCGCTCGCGCAGCTCGGCCAGATCGGCGTTCTTGAGCGCCAGCTCGACGGCCGCGGCGTAGTCCCCCGAGTCGTACACCCCCCCGGTCGGGGTCTCGTAGGGGAAGCCGGTCACCAGGTTCCGCCGCCGCACCTCGAACACGTCCAGCCCGGCGGCGGCGGCCACCTCGTCCATCAGCCGCTCCAGCCCGAAGTACAGCTGCTGGCCGCCGAAGCCCCGGTTCAGCCCGGTGGGCATCTGGTTGGTCACCACCGCGCGGGCCCGGATGCGCACCGCCGGGATCCGGTACGGACCGGTGATGTTGCCGAAGCAGCGGTACAGCGTGGACGGCTCCGGCGGGCGCAGGTAGGCGCCGACGTTGTCCACCAGGTCGGTGTCCAGCGCGGTGACCAGCCCGTCGGCAGCCACCGCCGCCCGGAAGTGCATCACCCGGTCCGCCCCGCTCGAGCTGGCCAGCAGGTGCTCGATGCGGTCCTCGGTCCAGCGCACCGGGGCGCCGGCATGCTTGCTGGCCAGCGCCATCAGCACCACGTACGGGTAGATGCCGGCCTTGATCCCGAAGCTGCCGCCGATGTCGCCGGGCACATGCAGCCGCAGCCGCGAGGTGGGCAGGCCGAGCGCGCCGGCCATCACCGGCACCATGGTGAACGGGCCGTGGAAGTTCGCCCAGGCCTCCACGGACGGGCCACTCGTGCCGTCACCGGAGCCGCCCCGCCAGTCGGCGATCACGCTGTAGCACTCCATCGGGACCGAGGAGTAGCGCGGGAAGTCGTAGACCCCCTCGACGATGTGCGCGGCGGCGGCGAAGGTCTCCTCCACCGGGCCGAACGAGAAGGTCCGGTCGGTGGCCACGTTGGTGCCCGCGTCGGAGTGCAGCAGCGGCGCGTCCTCGGCGAGCGCGGCCCGCGCGCCGACCACGGGGTCCAACGGCCGGTAGTCCACGGTGACCAGCTCGGCGGCGTCCTCGGCGGTGTACCGGTCGGTGGCCACCACCACGGCGACGGGTTCGCCGACGAAGCGGACCTTGTCGGTACCCGTCGGGTAGTACGGCATCGCCGCGCCGGTGGACAGCGGGAACGGGCGCAGCGCCGCCGCCACCTCGGCCGGCCCGATGACGGCGGCCACCCCGGGGTGCGCGCGGGCGCGGTCCAGCTCGACGGCGCCGATCCGGGCGTGCGGGTGCGGCGAGCGAACCACGGCGGCCACCAGCGTGCCGGGCAGCGGGTCCAGGTCGTCCAGGAAGCGGCCCTGCCCGGTGACCAGCGGCCCGTCCTCGATCCGCGCCGGCGGCCACTCGGGCAACGACCCGCCCACCAACGGCCCGCCCACCGACGGCCCGCCCGCCGGTGCCGCGCCGGGCCCGGAACCCGGCTCCGGAAGCTCAGCCACCGGCCTCACCCCTGGCGTCGAACTCGCCGGCCACGAGCGTGCGGCGCAGCGTCTTGCCGACCCCGGAGCGCGGGATGGCGTCGATCGCGATCACTTTCTTGGGCCGCTTCAACGAGGGCAGCGCGGCGCGGGCGTAGGCCAACGCCTCGGTGGCGGCGGCCAGCGGCGCGACCCGCTGCGCGGGCACCACGAACGCGGTGACCGCCTGCCCCCAGCGCTCGTCGGCCAGGCCGACCACGCAGACGTCGTCGATGGCCGGGCAGCGCACCAGCACCGCCTCGATCTCGTCGGGGTAGATGTTCTCCCCGCCGGAGTTGATCATATCGTCCACCCGGCCGGACACCCAGAGGTCGCCGTCCTCGTCGGCCACCGCCAGGTCGCCGGTGTAGTACCAGCCCCGCCGGATCGAGCGCCGGTTCGCGTCCGGGCGGCGCCAGTAGCCGGCGAACGCCTCGGGGCTGGCCATGGACACCACGACCTGGCCCTGCTCCCCCGGCCCGACCACCGCGTCCGGCGGCGCGTCCGGCTCCGGCGCGACCAGCCGCACCCGGGAGAAGACGCCGGCCCGACCCGCCGAACCGGGCTTGGCGGCCACGTCCGGCCCGATGGTGAATGTGTAGATCTCGGTACTGCCGAAGTGGTTGACGAACGCGGCCGGCGCGACCTCGGCGACCAGCCGCTCGGCCAGCGCGGGCGCCAGCGCGGCGCCGGCGTAGGCCAACCGGTCCAGCCGGGGCGCCCCGCCGAGCCGCCCGGTGCGCAGCAGCGACCAGTACATCGTCGGCACCAGGTACAGCGAGCTGACGCCCTCGGCGGTGATCAGCTCGGCGGCCTCGTCGGCGTCGAACACGGGTTGGGCGACCCACGTGCCGCCGACCACGATGCTGGCCAGCAGGGTGCGCAGGCCCATGGTGTGGAACAGCGGCATTACACCGAGGCTGACCTCGCCGAGCCGCTGCTGGGTCTGCACCGCGTGCGCGACGGCCGCGGCGTGCTCGGCGCGGTGGCTGCGCGGCACGCCCTTGGGCCGGCCGGTGGTGCCCGAGGTGTAGAGCTGCACGCTGGTCGCGTCGGACGCCGGCGTGACCGGCAAGGGGTGGTCGTCGAGCCGCAGCGCCGCCGCGTCCAGCTCGGCGGCGGCGCGCACCCGGACCCCGCTGCCCCGCACCGCGGCGTCGGCCGCCCCCTCGGTGCCCGGGTCCACCACGAGCAGTCGGATGCCGGCGTCCTCCAGGCAGTAGCGCAGCTCGGCGGCACCGAATCGCGTGGACAGCGGCACCGAGCACGCCCCGAGCTGCTGGACCGCCAGGTGCAGGCTGGCCAGCGGCTCCCCACCACCCAGCAGCAGGCCGACCCGCTCACCGGGGCACACCCCGGCGGCGGCCAGTGCCCTGGCCAGCTGGCTGGTCCGCGCCACCCAGGCCGCGTAGCTGAGCCGGCGCCCGGTGCCGCGCACGGCGGGCCGGGTCGGGTAGCGCTCGGCCGCCCCGCGCAGCGCGGTCACCAGGTCCATCCGGCCACCGTCCGTCCCTAGTCGTCGAAACACCGATGTCCCGGCGATAGCGACCCCGCAGCGGGGATCGGTACCGGCCAACAAAAACAGTCTGTTCTGGACGGTATCGCTCGAACGATGGGACAGAACACCGCTGAAAGTATGATTTGGATGGTTTGATGTAGATGGTCGGGGTGCATGCGGGCCGGCACCCCCGGGGGCCTACGCTCCGCCGGCATCGGAGCACGGCTTCGAGTGACCTACGGCACATTCGCCGAACGCGGTGAAGGGTGGAACCGGTGAACGGGATCCGGCTGTCGTCAACGTCGTACGTCGTACTGGGCATGGTCGCGCTGCGCGGTCCGTCCACGCCGTACGACCTCAAGCGGGCCGTGGGCCACTCGGTCGGCTACTTCTGGCACTTCCCGCACGCCCAGCTCTACTCCGAGCCCGACCGGCTCGCCGAGCTCGGCCTGCTCGAGCTGTCCACCGAGGACGGCGGCCGGCGGCGCAAGACCTACTCGATCACCGAGGAGGGGCGCACGGCGGTCCGCGAGTGGCTCGCCGCGCCGACCAACGAGCACTTCCAGATGCGTGACATCGCCGAGCTCAAGCTGTTCTTCAACGAGGTCGGCGACCCGGCCGACGTGACCAACCTGGCCCACGAGCAGATCAAGCAGCACCAGCAGCGGATCGCGGTCTACGAGGACATGCAGTCCCGGTTCGGCGAGAGCGAGCCCGCGCAGCCGCGCATGATCACCCTGGAGCTGGGCCTGGAGATGGAGCACGCCGCGCTGCGCTTCTGGTCCGCGCTGGCCGATGGCGAGGTGAACCGATTATCGGCCGGCCGACCCCAGCTCTGACGCACTCCCCCGGCTAGCTCAGCACACACCAGGTCAGCACACCTCCAGCTCAGAACACCTCCAGCTCAGAACACCTCCAGGCAGTACGGCTCCGCCTCCCCGGCCATCGCCAGGGACGCCGCCCGCACGGCGCCGGGACGCAGCTCGCGGACCCGCCCGGCGGCGGCCAGCGCGGCCAGCCGGATGCCCCCCAGATACGCCGAGGCCAGGTCGGTCGTGTCGCACATCAGGTCGGCGTCGGCCTCGGTCCGCGTCACCTCGGCACTGCCGTCGCCGGCCACGCGCAGCCGCCAGCGCCCCGCGTTCCACGGGCAGAACGCGTCGGTCACCGCGAGCACCAGGTCGACCGGCGCCGCGTACCGGCGCGCGGCCAGGGCCCGGTCCAGGTCGACCAGCCGGATCCAGAGCGCGTCGGCGACGTCGGTCAGCTTGGCCCGCGCGTCGGCCAGCAGCAGCAGGATCGGGTCGTCGAGCGCGACGCCGTGGTGGCGGACCCGGCCGACCATGTCGAGGTCGAGGAGGGCCCGCCACAATCCGGCGCGCGCCTCCGGCGTGGCCGCGACCAGCTCACGGAGCTGCACGTCGTAGTCCGGCCCGGTCGACGCCCACTCCGGCTTGAACCGGAACACCGCGTACCCGTCCGGCGCGCCACCGCCGCGCGGCCGGTGCACCACGTACCGGTACGCGGTGGAGCCGGCCCGCTCGGCCTCCTCGTCGCGCAGCCACCACCGCCAGCTCAGCTCCGGGCGGGAGATCCAGCCCACCCGGGACTCGCGCACACCATGGTGCACCGCGCGGATGGGCTCGGCGGCGGCCTCCTCGTCGAGCCACTCGACCTCGCCGCCGGCCGGAGCCCCGTGACGGAAGGCCGCCCGGCCCGGCACCGTGAGCGCGCCGTGCCGGGACGCCACCCCATAGCCGAAGCGGCCGTAGAGCGGCGCCATGGACGCCCACAGCGCGGCGATCGGCTCGCCGCCGGACTCCGGGCCCGCGCCGTGCAGCAGGTCCAGCTGGGCGCGCATCGCCGTGCGCAGCGCGCCCCGACCCCGGGCCTCCGGCCGGACCCCGACGAAGCTGACCGCGCCGACCGGGCAGGTCACCGGCCCAGGGAGGGTCAGCTCCCTGGCCAGCACGGTGCCGCCGCCGACCAGCCGGTCACCGTCGAACACGCCGACCACCCGCTCGGTCGCCAACAGCACCCGGCCCAGCCGGTCCCGGCCCGGCCGGGGGTCGGACAGGAACGCGCTGGCCACCATGTCCAGGTAGCCGGGCAGCTCGTCCTCGGCCAGCGACCGGGCGGTGACCGTCGACCTGGTCGCGGTTGTTGTCATGCCCCGTTGGTAGTCGGTGCCGCCCGCGACGCCAACCGAATTCGGCACCCGATCAGGTGGCGGTCCCGGCGAGCCCGGTGCGGAAGTGGAATGCCCTGTCCCGGCGCCGGGTTGGGTTGATGTGTGAAATTTGGCATCGCGACGTTCATCACCGACGAAGGCATCCGACCCGGGCCGCTCGGCGCGGCACTCGAGGAACGCGGGTTCGACTCGCTGTTCATCGCGGAGCACTCCCACATTCCGGCCAGCAGGGAGTCGCCCTATCCCGGTGGCGGCGAGCTGCCCCGGGTCTACTACCGCACGCTGGATCCGTTCGTAGCGCTCACCGCGGTCGCCGCCGCGACCCAGAACCTGATCGTGGCCACCGGGATCGCCCTGGTGCCGCAACGCGACGTGATCCACCTGGCCAACGAGGCGGCCAGCCTGGACGTGGTCTCAGGCGGTCGGGCCGCACTGGGTGTCGGCGCCGGCTGGAACCGCGAGGAGATGCGCAACCACGGTGTCGAGCCGAAGACCCGGGGTGCCCGGATGGGCGAGCAGCTCGCCGCACTGAAGGAGATCTGGACGAAGGAGCAGGCCGAGTTCCACGGTGAGCACGTGAACTTCGACCCGATCTTCGCCTGGCCGAAGCCGGTGCAGCAGCCGCTGCCCATCTACATCGGCGGCGAGAGCAAGGCCGCGCTGGACCGCCTGGCCAAGTACGGTGACGCGTGGCTGCCGCGCGCGCAGACCTCGGCCAAGGAGCTGAACGACGTCCGGGCCTGGCTGGCCGAGCAGGGCCGGACGGATGTGCCGGTTACGATCTTCGGCGCCGGCCGGGACCGGGACGCGCTGGCCGGTTACGTCGAGGGCGGCGTGGACCGGGTGACCCTGTTCCTGCCGACCCGGCCCGAGGCCGAGACCCTCGCCGACCTGGACGAGCTGGCGAAATGGGTGCAGGACGTCAGCTGAGCTGGCAACCGTACCGAGGGCCGGCCGGTCCCGATCACCGATCGGGCCGGCCGGCGCTGTTTCTGACCGATATCTGAGCGTGAGCACAATGTCACCCTCTGTGCATCGTTATAGCCACTCAGTAGAGTGAAATAACACTCACCGAACGAGTGCAACCTCCGGTTGCCCCGGTGTTTCCGCTGGCTACGGCCCGATTTGAGGTCAACCCGCCGATCGTGGCGAAATCGCCCATGAGCACAATGCGTCGCATCGCTCCCTGCAGTACCCACGGAAGGTCGACACCCACGATGCTGATGGTCGAGATGTTGGCTCGGATGCCGGACCTGCGTCGACGGATCCAGGCCGAGCACATCGCGGACGCCAGCGGACGGTGCCGGGACTGCCATGGGGCCCAGTGGCCGTGCGAGCTGTACCGGCTGGCCATCGAGGTGGACCGCCGCTACGGCCCCTGCCCCTCCAACGCCAACTGGCCCGGCCCGCCCAGGCAGACCCGGCCCGGCGCGGTGCCGCCGCAGTCGCCGGCGAACCGCGCCGGCCCGCCGCCCGGCCGAGGCGCACCGCCGATCCCACCCCGGGGCGTCCGTCGCCCCGGCGCCCCCGTCGCTCCGCTCCCCACCGGCGTCACCCCGCTGCCGCCGTCCCGCACCCGCACCCCCGCCCGGCCGACCGGTCGACCCACCGAGGCCGGCGTCGCCGTGCCGGTCCCCCGGATCACCGGCACCGGCACCTTCCCGTCGGTACCGGGCGCACCGCGCACCCCGACCGCGCTGAGCGCCCGGCACGACGAGCTGCGCGCCCGCCGCGAGCAGCACCGTGCCCGGCGCGACGAGCTGCGCGCGCGGCGCGGCGAGGGGGAGCGGTGGCGGGACGGCGGCCGGCACGACCTGGGCCGGCCGGTCGAGGCGGCGCCGCTGGTCAACCGCCTGCCCCCCGGCGCGCTGCCGCAGCCGAAGAGCGAGCTGATCGACGTGCTGGAGGACGTGCTGCGCTGGTCGCAGTGACCGTCTGACCGCCCGTCTGACTACTTGGACCGGGCCCCCGCGCTCGCCGCCCGCAGCCGCGCGGCGACCGTGTCGAGGCGGTCGAGCAGCTCGGCCGGGGCGTCCGCCAGCTCGAACTCGGTATCCAGGGCCACGAGGTCCTGTACGACCCGGTCCAGGCTGTCCGCCGCCAGCGCCACCGCCGCCCGGCCGCCGTCCACGGCCGTCACCTTGGCCGGCAGCAGGGTCGGCACCCTGGCCCGCACCGTCTCCGCCGAGACCGCCACGGTGGCCCGCGCCGAGTACCGGTACGGCGCCTCGCTGATCGACCGGCGCAGCATGTCCGCCGGGCTCGGCGCCGGCAGCTCGCGCGGGTCGAACCGGCGGCGGACCAGGGTGAGCTCGGTCAGCCGGTCCAGCCGGAAGGTGCGCCAATCCGCCCGGTGCAGGTCGTAGCCGATCAGGTACCAGAGGCCGTACCCGGTGACCAGGTGGTACGGCTCGACCCGCCGCGAGCTCGCCGCGCCGCCCCGGCGCCGGTACTCGAACACCACCACCTCGCCGTCCCGGCAGGCGGTGGCCAGCTCGGCGAGCAGGTCGGCATCCACCGGCGGGCCGCCCCGACGCGGCAGACCGACCGTGGCCCGGCCCACCGAGGCGACCCGCTGGCGCAGCCGGGGCGGCAGCACCTGCTCCAGCTTGGCCAGCGCACGGACCGCCGCCTCCTCGATCCCGGCGACCGGGGTGTCGGCGGCCGTCCGCAGCCCCACCGCGATGGCGACCGCCTCGTCGTCGTCGAGCAGCAGCGGCGGCAGGTTGCGCCCGCTGGCCAGCCGGTAGCCGCCGGCGGAGCCGGTCGTGCCGGTCACCGGGTAGCCGAGCTCGCGCAGCCGTTCGACGTCCCGGCGCACCGTGCGACCGGTGACCCCGAGCCGCTGCGCCAGCTCCGCACCGGACCACTCCCGCCGGCCCTGCAGCAGTGAGAGCAGCCGCAGCATCCGCCCCGGCATCTCCGTACCCATGCCCACCAGGGAACCACACTCTGCGGACAACTTATGTCCTAAATGGCTCCTAGCCTGTGGTTATGAACTCGTTGACGACACTGGACGACCTGCTGGAACGGACCGAGGGCGCGGTGCTGCGGCCGGGCGACGCGGACTACGACCGGGCCCGCTCCGGGTTCCAGACCGCCTACCGGCACCGGCCGTCGGTGCTCGTGGCGGCCGCCGGCGTGGCGGATGTGCAGGCGGCCGTGCGGTACGCCGCCGCCGCGGAGTTGCCGGTGGCGGTACAGGTCACCGGGCACGGGCTGACGGCGGCCAGCGAGGGCGGCGTGCTCGTGGACACCGCCGCGCTGGCCGAGGTCCGGGTCGACCCGGCGGCCCGCACGGCGTGGGTCGTGGCCGGCACCCGGTGGGGGCAGGTGGTCGACGAGGCCGCTCGGTACGGGCTGGCGCCGCTGAGCGGTTCGTCGCCCGGGGTCGGCGTGGTCGGCTACACCCTGGGCGGCGGGCTGGGCGTGCTGGGCCGGAAGTACGGCTACGCCGCCGACCACGTGCGCGCCGCCGAGCTGGTCACCGCCGACGGCTCGGTGCGCCGGGTGACCGCCGACGCCAACGTCGACCCCGAGCTGTTCTGGGCGCTGCGTGGCGGCGGCGGCAACTTCGGCGTGGTCACCGCGCTGGAGCTGGGCCTCGTACCGGTCCGGCGGCTGTACGGCGGCGGCCTGTACTTCGACACCGCGCTGGTCCCCGACGTGCTGGCGGCGTACCGGGAGTGGACGCCGACCGTGCCCGACGGGCTCACCTCCAGCGTCGGGCTGATCCCGTACCCGGACCTGCCGATGGTGCCCGAGCCGCTGCGCGGGCGGTACGTGGCGCACGTGCGGATCGCCTACACGGGGTCGGTCGCCGACGGAGAGCGGCTGGTCGCCCCGCTGCGGGCGGTCGGCCCCCGGATGATCGACACGCTCGGCGAGCTGCCGTACACCGACGCCGCCTCGATCTACCGCGACCCCGAGATGCCGCACGGCTACCTCGGCACCAACGCCATGCTGCGCGAGCTGGCCGAACCGGTCGCGCCGGCGATCCTCGACCTGGTCGGCCCCGACTCACCGGTGCCGTGCGTGGTGCAGCTGAACCACCTGGGCGGCGCGCTGTCCCGGCCGCCCTCGGTGCCGAACGCGGTGGCCCACCGGGAGGCGAAGTACCTGGTCCGGGTGCTCGCGGTGGTGGACGGGACCGGTCCGAGCCCGGCGCACGGGGCGCCCACCCGGCTCACCGACGCGCTGCGCGAGTGGACGCTGGGCCGCTCCCCCAACTTCGTCTTCGGCGAGGGCGGCGGCGCGCGGACCGAGGACTGCTACCCCGCCGACACCTACCGACGCCTGGCCCGGGTCAAGTCCACCGTCGACCCGGCCAACCTCTTCCGCGCCAACCTCAACATCCCACCCGCCCCGTGACCGTCCGACTCTGCCGCACACCCTCTCTGGTCGCCACGCACCCACTGCGGCGGGTGCGTGGCGACGAGAGAGGGTGTGCGGTGGGGCGCGGTCAGGCCTGGCGGGCGCCGGCGGGGTTGTGGTCGCCGGCCGGGTAGGTGCCGTGGCCCTGTACCACGAGCGAGCCCTCGAAGATCAGCACCTCGCTGACCAGGTTGCTCTTCTGGTTGCGGTAGTTGATCACCAGCGTGTTGACGCCGACGTAGCTGGCCACGACCTCGAAGTGCAGGTCCGGAATCAGCCCGAGCGCGGTCGCCCAGTAGTCGCGCAGCGCCGCCCGGCCCCGGATCACCCCGTCGCTGCCCGGCAACAGCTGCGCCGCCACCGGTGAGCTGAACGTGACGTCCGGGGCGAAGTGCTCCAGCACGGCGTCCACGTCATGGTCGTTCCAGTGCCGCACCCACTGCTCGACAAAGGCACCCGCGTCCACCATGGCGGCCATGATGCCAGCGCCCGGCGGACTAGAGCGTGGCTGCTCGACCCGCCGCACACCCTCTCCGGTCGCCACGCACCCACTACGGCAGGTGTGCGGCGACCGAAGAGGGTGTGCCGTGGCGCGGTCAGCGCACCGGGTGGACGGCGAGCAGGGCGTCGACCTCGGCGCGGGTGGGCGCGGTCGCCGGGCCGCGGCGGGTGACCGCGAGCGCGGCGGCCGCGTTGGCCCGTGCCACAGCGGTGGCCAGGTCCGCTCTCCGCAGCAGCTCCGCCGCGAGCACCCCGCAGTGCGCGTCGCCGGCGCCGTTGGTGTCCACGGCGGTGACGGCCACGCCGGGGATCAGCTCCGGAGGGCCACCGGCGGCCAGCCAGCAGCCGGCCGCCCCGTCGCGCACCAGTACCGCCGCCCCCGGCCGGACCCGTTCGGCCAGCACCCCCGCCGCCGCCCCCGGCTCGGCCACGGCGGACAGCAGCCGGGCCTCCCGCGCATTGCAGCTCAGCACGTCGACCCTGGCCAGCAGCCTGGCCAGGGCCACCGGGTTGATCTCGGCGGCCAGCGGCCCCGGGTCGGCCAGCACCAGCGGCCCACCCGGTCCGGCCGCCGCGGCCACGGGCCGGTCGCGCCACGCGGGCAGTCCGGCCAGCCAGTCGAGCAGGACGTCCCGCTTCGAGTCGGCCACCAGGCTGTAGCCGCTGACGTAGACCAGGTCGGCCGAGGTCACGGGCTCGGCGGCCAGCGCGGCCGGGTCGAGGGCGGACTCCGCGCCGGGCGCGGTCACGAACGTGCGCTCGCCGGTCCGGTCCACCATGGCCACGGACACGCCGGTGTCCACGCCGACCGTGGCCGCGAAGGCGACCTCGATGCCCTCGGCGGCCAACCCCGCCCTGGCCGCTTCACCGAGGTGACCGTCGCCGTGGCCACCGAGGTAGCGCACCCGCGCCCCGGCCCGCGCGGCCGCGGCCATCACGTTGAAGCCGCCGCCCGGGGTGAGGCCGGTCGGCGCGGTGGCGAACACGTCCCCGCCGACCGGGGGCAGCGCCGGCACGCGCAGCACGAGGTCCAGCACGACCTGCCCCGTGTGCAGCAGCCGCCCCTCGCTCAGCGCACCACCGGCGCGGGGGGGGGG
>DATAZG010000110.1:0-18263 GCA_036272155.1 Pseudonocardia sp. | reverse complement strand
GCGCTGGATGTCGACCGCGCGTTCTACGCCAAGATCGCCGAAGGTCCCCGGGAACAGCTGGAGTCGTTCGTCATCCCGATCCGCAGCGGGCGGGCCTGGACTGTGCCGGCCGGCTCGGTCTGCCGGATCGTGGCCGTCGAGGGCGCCCAGGTCGGCGACCTGAACATCTGGAACCGGCACAACCCCCGCGAGCGGATGTGGGCGTCGCGCACCCGGCAGCTGCAGCGCGCGCACGTGTCCACCTATGACCGGCTCTGGTCCACGCTGCCCTACCTGCGCCCCCTGGTCACCATCACGAACGACTCGCTGGCCGACTACGGCACCGACACCGACGGCGGCCGGGTGCACGACCTGCTCGGCACCCGGTGCGACCCGTACGTCAACCGGATGCTCACCGGCGAGGACTTCGACTACCACTGCCACTCCAACCTGACCAGGGCTGTGCTGCCCCACGGGCTCACCGAGTTCGACGTGCACGACGTGCTCAACGTCTTCCAGTGCACCGGGCTGAACGACGACGACCGGTACTTCATGAAGGCCTGCCCCGCCCAGCGCGGCGACTTCCTGGAGTTCTTCGCGGAGATCGACCTGCTGTGCGCGCTGTCGACCTGCCCTGGCGGGGACCTTTCGGTGCCACTGTGGGGCCCGGACGCGCGGGACCCGCTGGAGGTGTGCCGCCCGCTCGGGGTGGAGGTGCACCGGCCGGACCCGGCGCTGCTGGCCAACTGGTCCTCCCCGCCGACCGCCGCCTACGCCAACCAGCACGGCATGCGGATGCCGCAATGGAGCTGATGACCCGTGAGTGGCGAGTTGGGCTATGACCCGACTCGCCACTCACGGGGTGGTCAGGGCTAGCGATGCCAGGTCAGCGGCAGGCGCTTCACCCCGCGCTGGAAGTTGGAGCGCAGCAGCGCCGGCTCGCCCGCCGGCTCCAGCCACGACGTGCGGGCCAGCAGGGCGCCGAGCAGCGACCGCATCTGGGTCCGCGCGGCCACCGCGCCCAGGCAGAAGTGCGGGCCGTGACCGAACACCAGGTGCCGCCCCGGCGCCCGCCGCACGTCGAAGGAATCTGGGTCGGGGAACACCGTCTCGTCCCGGTTCGCGGCCAGGAACGAGACGACCACCTTCTCGCCGGCGCTGATCCGCACGCCGCTCAACTCCGCCGCCGCCGTCGCGGTGCGCCGGAACACCATCACCGGCGTCCACCAGCGCAGCATCTCCTCCACCGCGCCGGGCAGCAGCTCCGGCTCGGCGCGCAGCGCCCGCTGCTGCTCCGGGTGGGTCAGCAGGGCGATCAGGCCGCCCGGGATGCCGTTGCGCAGCGTCTCGTTGCCCGCCACCGCGAACAGCCAGAACAGGTTCTCGAACTCCTCGACCGAGACCGCCCCGTCCGGCCCGTCGAGCTGGCTGAGCAGGATCGCCATGATGTCCGTGTCGGCGCCCGGGGTGCGGCGTTTGTGCTCGGCGAGCAGGTGCGCGTAGCCGTAGAGGTCGGGCATGCCGGCGCGGCCGCGCGGGTCGGGCATCCGGCCGTCGGCGCCCGGCGCGGGGCGCAGCGCCAGCGCCCGGCGGGCCAGCTCGGTGCCGCCGGCGGCGTCGAACGCGGCGCTGGTCGCGTAGTCCGCGTCCTGCCAGCCGATCACCCGGTTCGACCAGTCGTAGAGCAGCCAGCGGTCCTGGGCCGGCACCCCGAGCACCTCGGCCAGGGTGAACAGCGGCAGGTCGGCGGCCACGTCCTTGGCGAAGTCGCAGGTGCCCCGAGTCCCGTCACCGAGCATCCGGTCCACCAGCCCGGCGGCGTGCCCGGCGATCCGGTCGTTCAGCGCCGCCACCGCGCGCGGGGTGAACGACTTCGACAGCAGCCGGCGCAGCCTGGAGTGCTCCGGCGGATCCATGTTCAGCATCATCCGGCGCACGTAGGACAGGTCGTCCGCGCTCGCCGGGTCGCGGATCTGGGTGCCGCCGAGCGCCGAGGAGAACGTGGTCGAGTCCCGCAGCACCCGCTCCACGTCGGCGTGCCGCAGCACCAGCCAGTAGCCCGGCCCCGGCGGCCCGCCGTCCAGCCCGGGCTCGTCCACCCAGACCACCCCACGCTCGCGGCGCAGCCTGGCCAGCTCGGCGAACGGCGGACCGGCCGGGTACGTCGACGGGTCGTGCAGCAGTGCGGTAGCCGGGTCGGAGTTCGCGGCAGTCACGCCTGCTGACGGTAGGCGCTCAGCCCCGGTTGTGCTCAGCCCCGGTTGTGCTCCAGGGCGACGCGCAGCAGCCGCAGTGAGTCGTCCACCTGGCGCCGGTCCAGCTCGCCGAACGGGTTGCGCTCGCCGCGTTCGTACACCTCGGCGATCCGCCGGTGCAGGTCCCGCAGCTGGTCGATCCAGACCGCCGGGGCGTGCGGCACGAGCGTGTCGATCCGGCTGTGCAGCTCCCAGCTCAGGCGGTGCAGCGGCAGTGCACCGGCGCGGTAGTGGTCCATGGTGTCGCGGATGCCGTCGATGACGAAGCGCCGGCAGATCTGAGTGCTCATCGGAGTCAGCCATTCGTGCGGGCCGTCGCACGCCGGTAGGGGAACCGCGCGCAAAGGCGAGCCAGGTAGGGGGAAACACCTGGTCTCCGCGGCACGTTCACACCGAGACCCACCAGCCGGGCGCCGCGACGATGGTCAACTACACATCGAAGCCGGCGAGCCAGCTCGAACACGGTAAGCGGCGGCCCGCGCGGGCGTCAAGGACTCGCCGGTGTTCACCCCGTTCGGGGGCCGGTGGAGGTACGCGACTACGCTCCGCTGGCGTGTCTTGGTTGTTCACCGGCCTGTTGCTGGCCTCCAGCGCCGCGATGCTGTGGCTGTGCGCCGCCCTGCTCTACCGGAGCCTCGGCCCGGGGCGGCGGTCATGACCGGCGAGCAGCCCACGGACCAGTCGGCCCCGTCGTCCGTCCCGGAGGCCCCGGAGTCTGCTGCGCCGCCGGCTGCGCCGTCTTCGCCGTTTTCGGAGCAGGCGCTCGAGCTGACCCCGGCCGCCCAGCGCAACATCCCGGTCTTCGACGACCTGCCGATCCCGCCGGACACCGCGAACCTGCGCGAGGGCCCGGACCTGCACCCGCTGTGCCTGCCGCTGCTGCCGCTGATCGGCGTGTGGCGCGGCGAGGGCGAGGTGGCCTACCCGACGATCGGCGACCCGAAGCACTTCGGCCAGCAGATCATCTTCGCCCACGACGGACGGCCGTTCCTCAGCTACACCTCGCAGTCCTGGCTGCTGGACGGCCCCGGCGGCAGCGTGGTGCGCCCGGCGGCGCGGGAGACCGGCTGGTGGCGCCCTCAGGAGGACGACACCATCGAGGTCCTGATCGCCCACGCCACCGGGATCATCGAGGTGTACTACGGCCAGCCGCGGTCCACGGTGTCCTGGGAGTTCGTCGCCGATGCAGTGGTCCGCACCCAGACGGCCAAGGAGGTCAACGCCGCCCAGCGCCTCTACGGGCTGATCGAGGGCGGCGACCTGGCCTACGTGGACGAGCGCGCCATGGAGGGCCAGCCCCTGCAGGCCCACCTCTCCGCCCGGCTGCAGCGGATCGCCGGCTAGGTCCGCCGGTCGGCTCGTCGGCCCGTCAGCTGTCGGCCCGTCAGTTGTCGGAGGAGTCGTCGGCCAGCCAGGCCTTGATCAGCTTCTCCCACTGGCGGTCGTCGGTGGTCTCCATGAACTCCTTGCGGTTGATCAGCAGGTAGACCTCACCGGCGGTGCTGGTGCGCAGGATCAGCGGCTTGCCCGCGTTGAGCAGGCCGCCGATGAACCGGCCGTACAGCTCGGTGAACCGGGTCTCCGCCGAGCTGACGTCCGAGGGGGTCAGCACGAGGTCGCCGGAGTCGGCCCAGCCGGCCAGCACCAGCCGGTCCGGATACAGCGCGATGTCGCCCCGGCGCAGGAACAGCGCCTTCTGACTGACCCCGGCCGCAATCTTGTCCGCCCCGGTCTTGTTGGACAGCTCCTCGGTGGTCGCCCCGATGTAGGACGCCCGCGCGGTGGGGGTGCTCTGTGTCGTCATGCCGGTAATGATCTTCCGGACGGGGTGCCCGGCGCGTCGCCCGATGGGTTCCGGCCAGCCCGACTTTGGTACCCGGCGCGGCGGCGAAGGTGACCGGGTTACGCATCCGCCGGGTAGTGTCGCGGGCCGTGCGGTTACTGCGTTTCGGCGGCTCCGGGGTACTGGTCGAGCTGTCGTCGGGTGCTCAGGTGATGACCGCGTACCGGACGTTGCGGGCCGCGCTGGCCGACGGCCGGCTGGACGGCGTGGCCGAGCTGGTGCCGGCCGCCCGGACCGTGCTGCTGACCGTCGCCGCCGGCCTCACGCCGCCTCGGGAGCAGGTCCGCGCGCTGCTCGCCGACGCCCTCGACGGGGTGACCGAGGCAGGCGACCCGTCGGTGAAAGGTCCGGGTGCCGCGCCGGCCGAGGTGGTCATCCCCGTGCGCTATGACGGCGCCGACCTCGACCTGGTCGCCCGCACCGCCGAGCTGTCCGTGCCGGAGGTGATCGAGCTGCACAGCTCCACCGAGTACACCGTGGCGTTCTGCGGCTTCTCGCCCGGCTTCGGCTACCTGACCGGGCTGCCCGAACGGCTGCTCCAGGCCCGCCTCGACGACGCCCGCCCTTCGGTGCCGGCCGGCTCGGTCGCGATGGCCGGCGAGTTCACCGGGGTGTACCCGAGGAGCTCGCCCGGCGGCTGGCGGCTGCTCGGGCACACCGACCAGGTCATGTTCGACCCCGGCGCCGACCCCCCGGCCCGGCTCGCCCCGGGGGACCGGGTTCGCTTCGAGCGGGTGCGCTGAATGGGTACCGCGATCACCGTCACCCGGTCCGGCCCGCTGACCGTGGTCACCGACCTCGGCCGGCCCGGCCACGCGCACCTCGGCGTGCCCCACTCCGGCGCGCTCGACCCCGACGCGCTGCGGCTGGCCAACCGACTGGTCGGCAACGCCGAGGGGCTCGCCGGGCTGGAGGTGCTGCTCGGCGGGCTCGAGCTGCGCGCCGAGGCCGGGGTGACGGTCGCGGTGACCGGGACGCCGATGGCCGCGTGGCGCCGCGACGAGGACGGGACGCGGCGCGCGGTCGGCTCGCACCGGGCCGTCCACCTGCGCGCCGGGCAGCGGCTCGAGCTGGGCGTGCCGGCGGCCGGGCTGCGCGGGTACGTCGCTTGCGCCGGCGGGCTCGAGGTGGCCGAGGAGCTGGGCAGCCGCAGCACCGACCTGCTCTCCGGACTCGGCCCGGCGGTCGTGGCGGACGGCGACCGGTTCGAGCTGGGCGCGGCGGGTGAGGTGCCCTCGGACGCCGGCCCGGTGCCGGTCTCGGTGCCGGCCGCCCGGATCGCCGTGCCGGTGCTGCTCGGCCCCCGGGACGACTGGTTCGAGGACCCGGCCGCCGCGCTGCGCGCCTCGGTGTGGACGGTCGGTTCGGCGAGCAACCGGATCGGTCTGCGGCTGGCCGGGCAGCCACTGGTCCGGGTGCCGGAGTGGGCCGGTAAGGAGCTGCCCAGCGAGCCGATGTGCCCCGGCGCGGTGCAGGTGCCCCCGAGTGGGCAGCCGGTGGTCTTCCTCGCCGACGGGCCGACCACGGGCGGCTACCCGGTCGTCGGCGTGGTCCCCGAAGCCGCCCTCGGCGCCCTGGCCCAGGCCCGCCCCGGCTCGGAAGTCCTCCTCCGCCCCCGCTGACCCCGAAGCGCGCCGCCCCGAAGCGCGCCGCCGCCCGTCACCCCGCTCTCTTCCGCGAGTCGGGGATTCCGTCAGGGTGAGTCGCGGATTCGGTCAGCCCGGGACCACCGGACAAAATCCCCGACTCACCCTGACAAATTCCCCGACTCGAGGGAAAGGGGGTCAGAGGTTGGGCAGCGGTGGGGAGGTGGGGGTGCGGGGGTTGGGGGACGGGGTGTGCTCGGTGAGCAGGGTGACCAGCTCGCCCTCGCCGAAGCCGGCCAGCTGGGCGACCTGGGCCGGGGTCAGCCCGGCACCGCGGAGCCGGCGGGCCGCGTCGGCCAGCTGCCGCCGCTGGTAGTGCACGGAGTCGTTGAGCCGGTCGAGCTGGTTGCGGGACGCCTCGAGGTCGCCGACGGCGTGCAGCGCGCGGTCCGGGTCGGCCAGCAGCACGCGTAGCAGCCGGTCCTTGGCGTCGCCCGCGGAGCCGTTGGCGTGCTCGCCGTCGACGGGCGGCTCGGGGACCGCGGCGAGCCCGTTGCGCTCCGGGTGCCCGGGCGGGAGATCAACCGGATGCGCGGGCGTGCTCGTCGGCTCTGGAGCGGCGGCGGGTGGAGCGGCGGCGGCCTGTTCGGCGGCCGGCTCGTGGTCGGTGGGATGGTCCCCGGGCGAGTCGTCCCGGCCCTGTTCGGCGGGCGGGTCAGTCATGTCCCGGGCCGGTTCGCGCTCAGGGGCGAAGCTCGGGCGAGGGTGGTCCGGCTGGTCGAACGTCGGCTCGATCGCGGTCCTCGGCTGGGGCGGGGTCGGGTAGCGGTGGCGCTGCTGCTCGGCCGCGAGCCGGTCGTTGGGGTAGGGCTCGGGGGTCCGGGGCTGGTTGGGGTCGCCCGGGGACTGCACGACGCGGTAGGGGCCCCGGGACTGCGGGGTGGACCCGAACAGCGTCAGCCCGGCGTCACCCGGCTCCCTCGGTCGTATGGCGCCCGGGTCGGAGCCGGGCGCCGGGCCAGGCGGCCGTGGCCCCGGCGGCGCCGGGAAGGCCGGCGGCTGGGTGGGCGTCGGTTCGGTGGGCGGCGCCGCCAGCCCGGCCGTGGGTGGATCGGTGAGCGCGGCCTCGGTGCGGTCGCGACGGCGCCGCTTGGCCTTGCCCCGGGACCGCCCGAGCAGCAACAGGAGCAGCAGCAGGACCAGCAGGAGCACGAGCAGCCCGGCACCGACGGCGAGCTGCGTCGGGTTCAGCTGCTTGAGGTCCATGACCGGGCACGGTACGCGGCCGGCCGCGCGCAGCTTCGGATTGGCACCCGGTCAGCGTGCCCCGCCGGCGGACACACCACGTGCCGCCGCTGAGATCAGCGTGCCCCGTTGCCGAAGCCGGGCCGGCCGCCGTCGGCCTCGTCACCGCGCGCGGGCGGCGCGCCGTTCTCGCGGTTGATCACACCGTTGCGGGCGTGCTGGTCGACCGGGCCTCGGGCGCCGGCCGCTTCCCGGGTGCCCTGGGCGGCCCCGCCGGGGACCCCCGCGTTGCCCTGCGCCGGCTGGTTGGTGCGAGGCCGGGGCGACGGGGTGGGGTGCGGCTTGGGGTGCGGGCTGGGCACGCTCTTCTGCGGGCCGGTCTGCTGGGCGGGGTTGCCCTGCGGGCCGGTGCCCATCGGCTTGGCGCCCTGGTTCGGGGCCGGCGGGCGGTTGACCGGGCGGCCGTGGCCGTCCTGGGCGTTCTGGTGCTCCGGGCGCTGTGCCGGGCGGGGCCGGTTGCCGTCCGTAACCGGTAACGGACCCACACGGGGACCGCCGGCCTGCTCCGGGCGCTTGCCGGGCTGGCCGCCGGGGCCCTTGTCGCCGCGCAGCGGCAGGCCCTCCGGTGGGGTGGGGGGCGGCGGCAGGTTGCCGCCGATGGGAGTCTCCTTGCTGGCCGTGCTGAGCACGGTGTCCAGCTGGCTGCGCACCCGGCCGAGGTCGCCCAGCATGGTCTCGCGGCGCCGCTCCATCTCGGCCAACCGCGCGCGGCCGGCGTCCTCTTCCTTGCGGGCGAAGTTGCGCGCGTTGGTGCGGACCTCCTCGGCCTCCTCCTCGGCGGCCTGCAGGATGGACTGCAGCCGCGTGGTGAACGCCGAGATCATCTCCGGGGTCAGGCCGCCGGAGCTGTCCGTGCTGGTCGGGCGGGACGAGCCGGTGCCCGCGTTGAACAGCGCGGCCGCTCCGGACCGGGCCTGGGCGGTGCCGTTGGCCCCATTGGTCCCGTTGGCCCCTCCGCGCGCCTGCTCCAGATCGGTGCGCTGCCGCGCTAGGGTCCGCTCCAAGCCGGCAATGTGCTCGTCGACCTGCCGGCGGTCGTACCCCCGCACGACGACGTCGAAGCGGGGCGCGGCGGCGTTCTCGCCATCGGCCGAATGACGGCCGGGGACAGCTCCGTCGCCGTGTTCAGCGGTCATCGGTCGCCTCCGTGAGGTGGCATGTGGCCGAGGCTCGGGGTGCCCGGTCCTCGTTGGGTCTTCGCCGAGCGTAGGGAGATCGCGCTCGGACGGCGCGGCCTTCACTCTACGGCGTGACGTTCGTCGCACTGACTCGGGGCACGGCCGGTCCACCGCCGCACCCACCTCCGCGCCCCCTCCCCGGGTGGTGTCTTGCGCGTTAACCGCACGTCCCGCCGACGCGACTACCATTGACGGGGTGGAGACGCTACGGCGGACGTTGCACGAGCGCGGGTTCCGGATGACGCCGCAACGACAGTTGGTCCTGGACGCTGTCGAGGAGCTCGAACACGCCACCCCGGAACAGATCTGCACGACGGTGCAGCGGCAGGCGCCGGCGGTGAACATCACCACCGTGTACCGCACGCTGGACCTGTTGGAACGGCTCGGCCTGGTGCGGCACACCCACCTCGGGCACGGCGCGCCCAACTACTCGGTACGCGAGCACGAGCACGTGCACCTGGTCTGCCACTGGTGCGGCGCGGTGGCCGAGGCGCCGGCCGGGCTGCTGGACGCGCTCGCCGGCCGGCTGGACACGGAGTTCGGCTTCCGGCTCGACGCCACCCACGTGGCGCTGTCCGGCACCTGCCGCGCCTGCGCCGTCGAACATCCCACCGAACACCCCACCCAGACACCGGCCGAGCGGCCCGCCGCCCCGGCCGACCAGGAGGCCCACCCGTGACCCCACCGAGCCCGTTGCTGGCGCTGCCCGGGGTGGTCGCCGTCGAGGAGGGCCCGGACGTGGGGCTGCCGCTGCACCACGGTGACCCGCAGGTCGAGCAGCGCGCGATGAGCCGCTCGGCCGCCGTGGTCGACCGGTCCAACCGCGAGGTGATCGTGGTGCCCGGCGAGGACCGGCTGTCCTGGCTGCACCTGCTGCTCACCCAGCACGTCAGCGAGCTGCCGGCCGACTCCGGTACCGAGGCACTGGTGCTGGACCTCAATGGCCGGGTGGAGTTCCACGCGGTGCTCTCCCACGTGGCCGACACGGTCTGGCTGGACGTCGAGCCGGGCACGTCGGCCGGGCTGCTCGAGTACCTGGAGAAGATGAAGTTCTGGTCCAAGGTGGAGCCGCGCTCGGCCACCGAGGAGTTCGCGGTGCTCAGCGTGGTCGGCCCGGATACGGCCGAGGTGCTGGCCAAGGCCGGCGTACCGGTCCCGGAGCGGCCCTACGGCTCCGCCGCGCTGCCCGGTGGCGGGCTGGTCCGCCGGATGCCCGGGCTGGGCGACGAGCCGGGTGCGGCGTCGGCCGACCTGCTGGTGCCGCGCGCCGAGCTGGTCGACTGGTGGCTCAAGCTGCGCGACGCGGGCGCGGCGGCCGCCGGCACGATGGCCTACGAGGCGCTGCGGGTCGCCGCGCTGCGCCCCCGGCTGCACCAGGACACCGACGAGCGCACCATCCCGCACGAGGTCGGCTGGATCGGCTCGGCGGTACACCTGACCAAGGGCTGCTACCGGGGTCAGGAGACGGTGGCCCGGGTCGCCAACCTCGGCCGGCCGCCGCGCCGGCTGGTGCTGCTGCACCTGGACGCCGGCGACGAGGAGATGCCGCTGCCGGGGGAGCCGGTGACGCTGGACGGGCGCACGGTCGGCCGGGTCGGCACCGCGGTGCTGCACCACGAGCTCGGCGGGGTGGTGCTGGCGCTGCTCAAGCGATCGGTCCCGGTGGACGCGGAGCTGGTGGCCGGCGCCGAGCAGCGCGCCGCGCCGGCCCGGGTGGACCCGGACTCGGTGCCACCGGAGAGCGGTACGGAGCCGCCCGGTCGCCTCGCCCAGGCGCGCGCCGGCCGGCTCCGCTGAAAACCCCTGGGGCTCGCGCCACTGAAGCGCTCACCGGCCGAACTGGCCAGCAGGAGGGGGTTTCCTGACCGGTTACCGGTCAGGAAACGCCCTGAGAGGGCGCTGATACCCGGTCGGGGCGGTATCTCCACCCGGTGCGGGGAGTGCCACGTCGCACAGACTGCCGCGCGCAATGTACGGTAGAGGGCAGGACATTCAAACGAGATGAACGGGGCCGCCGCTTCCCTCGGCCGCCCCTTCCCTGTTGTAAGGGGGACGAGCCATGGGGCGCGGCCGTGCCAAGGCCAAGCAGACGAAGGTGGCCCGCGAACTCAAGTACAGCTCCCCGGGTCTTGACGCCGATGCCTTGCAACGTGAGCTTGCCGGCGTCTCCGTCCAAGAGCCGGAGAACGCTGACGACGAGTTCGAGGACGAGTACGACGACTACCGCCGCCGCTAACAGCGGCGGTGGGTGTCCCACCGTTCTCTGATGGCCCCCGGGTCATCGAAACCCCGTGCCTAGTGAGTCCTCTCGCTATGCGGTTATGTGACGGGTCGCACGTGGTCGACCAGCGTTCGCCAGTGGCGTAACAAGCCACTGGCGTCGCTGGGACAGATGGTTACCGTGCCATCCCGGCGTAGCTGCATGAACCAGCCGGCGTCGGTGGCGTGGAAGTCGATCACCCATGGTGCTCGACGGCCGGGGCCGCCGAAGTGTGCGGTGGCGCCGAGCTGACCTCGACACCACATGCCCTCGCACATCCGGACCAGCGAGCTTGCCTCGGGTCGGGGTACACCGTGCTCCTCGAGCCGGTCGGCGAGCTCTCCCAGGTCGCTGCCGCTGTCCAACGCCCGTGTGGCGGTGTCCAGCGCGTCGGCCGGGATGGTCACCGGGCGGCCGAGGCCGGCCCGGGTCGGCCCCACCCGGGCCAGCAGGGCGGGGCCGAGTTCGGCGCTGCCCATCGGCGCGAGGTCCAGCTGCTCGTCGTCGGGGCTCGTCAGCACGGCGACACCCCGGTCACCGGCGACCGCGCCGACCCCGAGAACCTGGCCGTGGGGGCCGCTGTAGCGCAGGTTCAGCTCGTACTCGGGCTCGGCCAGCAGCCTCATGGCGTCCGCCAGGTCCGCCCGGGGCCAGCCGGCGTCGGCGAGCTGCCGGCCGGCGAGCGCGGCGAGGGCCAGCTGCCGGCGCGGGCGGTCGAAGCCCCGGCCGGCGCCGCAACCGGTCAGAGGCGGCGGGGTCCGGCGCAGGCCGAGCGCGGTCCAGCATGCGGTGAACTCCAGCGGGGACAGCCGCACCGCGGCCGGTGGGGCGGCGTCGGAGCGCGCCCCGGTCCCGTCGGTCATGTCTCCCCCTGGGCTCGCCTGATGGGCCGTAGACGCTCGTATCCTGCACCCATAGGCGCCCCGGCGGGGAGAACCGGGGCCGGGGAGAACTGGATGGTCGGGCAGAACTGGACGACCAGCGGGAGACCCGAGCCGGGGAAGTCAGAACCGGGAAGTCAGAACCGGGGGTGTTCGCCGCGCAGCAGGACGCGGGAGCCGTCCTGCTCGGTCGCCACGTCCTTGGCCCGCTGCACGTCGCCGAGCACCCAGGCCGGCATGTGCCGCGCGGTGAGCATGGCCATGGCCCGGTCCACGTCGTCCGGGGCGAGCACGGCGACCATGCCGACGCCCATGTTGAACGTCTTCTCCATCTCGGGGCGCTCGACACGGCCCCGGGCGGCGATCATCTTGAACACCGGCGCCGGCGTCCAGCTGCCCCGGTCGCACACCGCGGCCAGGCCCTTGGGCAGCACGCGGGACAGGTTCCGGGCCAGGCCGCCGCCGGTGATGTGGGCGAAGGTGCGGACCTCGGTCTCGGCGGCCACCGCGAGGCAGTCCAGCGCGTAGATCCGGGTCGGCTCGAGCAGCTCCTCACCGAGCGTGCGACCGAACT
This sequence comes from Pseudonocardia sp., assembly GCA_036272155.1. GTDB lineage: Bacteria > Actinomycetota > Actinomycetes > Mycobacteriales > Pseudonocardiaceae > Pseudonocardia. The sequence goes on along the minus strand of DATAZG010000110.1, from coordinate 6,402 downwards.
CCTCGACCTGCTCGGTGAGCGGCAGCCGGGCCAGCTCCAGCAGCACGTGCCTGGCCAGCGAGTAGCCGTTGGAGTGCAGCCCGGAGGAGCCCATCGCGACGATCACGTCCCCGGGGCGGACCCGGTCGGGGCCGAGCATCCGGTCGGCCTCCACGATGCCGACGCCGGACGCGGACAGGTCGTAGTGGCCGGCCTGCATCAGCCCGGGGTGTTCGGCCGTCTCGCCGCCGAGCAGCGCGCAGCCGCTGCGCTGGCAGCCGTCCGCGATGCCCTTCACGATCGCCGAGATCTTCTCCGGGACCAGGGTGCCGCAGGCGATGTAGTCCTGCAGGAACAGTGGCTCGGCGCCGCACACGACCAGGTCGTCGACGACCATGGCGACCAGGTCGAGGCCGATGGTGTCGTGCTTGTCCAGCGCCTGGGCGATGGCCAGCTTGGTGCCGACGCCGTCGGTGGACGCGGCCAGCACCGGGTCGGTGTAGCGGTCCATCTTCAGCTTGAACAGCCCGGCGAAGCCGCCGATGCCGCCCATCACCTCGGGCCGGCTGGCCTTCTCGGTCCACGGCCGGAACTGTTCGACGGCCCGTTCTCCCGCATCGATATCCACTCCGGCGGCCGCGTAGCTGGCGTGCGGTGACGCGCTGGTGGGATCGGGGCTGGGGGGTGACACGGGCATGGCGGAGTGACTCCGGTGGTTCTCGACAATGGGGCAGGGTTCCAGGACAGGCTACGGCTGTCGCATGGCCCCAGCCGCACCGTACCCGGCGGTGACTGACCCGTCGTCGGAAATGATGTCCTCGAGCAGGTGCTTGCCGAGGCTGGTCTCCTCCGGCAGGGGGATCGGGTACTTGCCGTCGAAGCAGGCGGAGCAGAGCCGGCTGGCAGGCTGCTCGGTGGCCTTGATCAGGCCTTCCAGCGATACGTAGCCCAGGGTGTCCGCGCCGATCGAGCGCCGCACCCCGTCCATGTCCAGGTCGCCGGCGACCAGCTCGGCGCGGCTGGCGAAGTCGATGCCGTAGAAGCACGGCCAGCGCACGGGCGGCGAGGCGATCCGCACGTGCACCTCGAGTGCGCCGGCCTCACGCAGCATCCGGACCAGGGCGCGCTGTGTGTTGCCGCGCACGATGGAGTCGTCCACCACGATCAGCCGCTTGCCCCGGATGACCTCGCGCAGCGGGTTCAGCTTGAGCCGGATGCCGAGCTGGCGGATGGTCTGCGACGGCTGGATGAAGGTGCGCCCCACGTAGGCGTTCTTCACCAGGCCCTGCCCGTACGGGATACCGGACTCCTGGGCGTAGCCGATGGCCGCCGGGGTACCAGACTCCGGCGTCGGGATGACCAGGTCGGCCTCGATCGGGAACTCCTGAGCCAGCAGCCGCCCGATGGCGACCCGGGCGGAGTGCACGGAACGGCCGGCGATCGTGGTGTCCGGGCGGGCCAGGTAGACGTACTCGAACACGCAGCCCTTCGGCTCCGGCGCGGCGAACCGGCGGCTGCGCAGCCCGTTCTCGTCGATGGCCAGCAGCTCGCCGGGCTCCACCTCGCGGACGAAGCTGGCGCCCACGATGTCCAGCGCGGCGGTCTCGCTGGCCAGCACCCAGCCGCGCTCAAGCCGGCCGAGCACCAGCGGCCGCACGCCGTGCGGGTCACGCGCCGCGAACAGTGTCTGCTCATCGGCGAACACCAGGGAGAACGCGCCGCGCACCCGGGGCAGCAGCCGGACGGCGGCCTCCTCGAGGCCGATGTCGGCGGCGGTGGCCGCGAGCAGCTCGGTGATGAGGTCGGAGTCCGTGGTCGAGGCGGCCCGGCCGTTCAGCCGGGGCTTGCCGGCCAGCTTGGCCGCCTCGTCGCGCAGCTCGGCGGTGTTCACCAGGTTGCCGTTGTGGCCGAGAACCAGGCCGCTGCCGGTGTCCGTGGTGCGGAACGTCGGCTGGGCGTTCTCCCAGGTCGTCGAGCCGGTGGTGGAGTACCGGGTGTGCCCGACGGCGAGGTGCCCGCGCAGCGAGCTGAGCGTCTGCTCGTCGAAGACCTGGCTGACCAGCCCGAGGTCCTTGAACACCACGATCTGCCGGCCGTCGCTCACCGCGATGCCGGCGGCCTCCTGGCCGCGGTGCTGCAGGGCGAACAGCCCGAAGTAGGTGAGCTTGGCGACCTCTTCACCGGGCGCCCATACGCCGAAGACGCCGCACTCTTCGCGCGGCTCGTTCTCGGTGGCTAAGTCGTCTGGGACTGAATCGTTCGAGGCGTCGGTCACGGTCTTCTCTGACGTCTGCGGGTCCAACGCATGCTCCCGGCACGGTTGCAGGTGATCTGACCTTGCTTGCGTGGTGTTCGCTAGGTTTTGGTGATCGCGGACGTGAAGTCAGTCTAGACGAGTGATTGCCGGTACCGGGGTCGTAGGTGAACCGGCTCACCGCGACGGGCCCGCCTCGGTGGCCCAGGGTGACCGCCGCGATCCGCCCGGTGCCCGGCGCCACTCGGACAGCCCCCACGGGGGATCCGCAGCGTGACCGGCCGTGCTCTCCCGGCCAGTTCTCGGCGGCCCCGCCCTCGGGCGGCAGCCGTGGCGGGCGGCCGGGTCAGCCCGCGAGCGGGCGGCGCAGCAGCGGGGCCAGCTGGCTGGCCGGCACGGGGTCGCCGTACCAGTGCCCCTGGCCGACGTCACAGCCCAGCGCGCGCAGCTTGCGGGCCTGCGCGGCGGTCTCCACCCACTCCGCGGTGACCACCAGGTCCAGTGCGTGCGCCATGCTGATCAGCGCCGCCACGATCTTGCTGTCCGGGGTGTCCTCGGGGTCGGCGCCGAGCTCGAGTCCGGGCGGCAGCCCACCGGTCAGGTCGGGGGCGAGGTCGGCGGCCGGGCCCCGGTCCAGCTCGGGCCCGGTCTCCCGCAGCCCCCGGATGAACGAGCCGTCGATCTTCAGCCCGTGCACGGGGAGTCTGCGCAGGTAGGACAGGCTGGAGTAGCCGGTGCCGAAGTCGTCGATGGCCAGCCGGACGCCCATCTCGCGCAGCGTGCGGAGGGTGTCCGAGGCGGCGGTCTCGTCGACCAGCACGGCCCGCTCGGTGATCTCCAGCTGGAGCTGTCCGGGGTCCAGCCCGGTGTCGGCGAGCACGGTGGAGACCTCGGTCAGCCAGCCCGGCTCGGCGAGCTGGCGGGGGGCCACGTTCACGCTGACGTACGGCGCGCCCCGGCCCAGCTCGTCGGCCCAGCGGCGCGCCTGCCGGCAGGCCTCGGTGAGCACCCAGCGACCGAGCGGCACGATCGCCCCGTTGCGCTCGGCCAGCTCGATGAACCGGGCCGGTCCGAGCAGCCCGTGCTCCGGGTGCCGCCAGCGGACCAGCGCCTCGACGCCGGTGAGGTCGCCGGTCGCGAGCTCCACCAACGGTTGGTAAAACAGGTGGAACTCGTCCCGGTCGACCGCGCCCGGCACACTCGCGGCCAGCGCGAACCGGGTCGTCTCGCCGGCGTCGCGCTCCGCGTCGAACACCGCCCAGCGCCCGCCCCCGGCGCCCTTCGCCCAGGACCGGGCGGCGTCGGCGGCGCGCTGCAGCTCGCCGGGCCAGGTGTTGGTCACCGCGCTCTCCGCGATGCCGAGGCTGGCGGTGATGGACAGCAGCTGCGAGCCGATCACGAACGGCGGGATCAGCCCGGCCAGCAGGTGCCCGGCCAGCTCGGAGAGGTAGTTCACGCTGGGCGGGTCGGTGACCAGGATGGCGAACTCGTCCCCGCCGGTCCGGGTGACCAGGTGGCCGCCGCCGAGCAGCTGCAACCGGCCGGCCACCGCGAGCAGCAGCTGGTCGCCGACCTGGTGGCCGAGCGAGTCGTTGATCGCCCGGAAGCCGTCGAGGTCCAGGTGACAGAGCCCGACCCTGGTCACGGTGGAGTCGTCGGAGAACGCCCAGCGCAGCTGCTCGTTCATCAGCGCGCGGTTCGGCAGGCGCGTCAGTTGATCGTGGTACGTCTGGTGCCTCAAACGAGATCGCAGCTGGTGACGCTCGGTGACATCCTCGACAACGCCGATCACGTAGTCCGGAGCCCCCGCCGCGTCCCTGACCAGCGACGCCGTGACGTACGTCCAGATCACGGTGCCGTCCAGCCGGACGAAGCGCACCTCGCCGTGCATGTTGTCCCGCCGGCCGGTGGTCAGCTCCCGGAAGTCGGCGATCATGGCCGGGGCGTCCTCGGGGTGCACGTGGTCGGTCAGCGGGCGCGGCCCGGCCATCGACTCGGACACGTTGAACAGCCGGTACAGCGCCGGGTTCACGTCCAGCACGTGCCCGTCCAGACCGACCAGCGCGATGCCGACGCCGGCCTCGGTGAAGATCGCGCGGAACCGCTGCTCGCTGTCCCGCAGCGCCGCCTCGGCCTCCCGCCGGGTCTGCAGGACCGCACTGAGCAGCAGTTCCTGCTCCACCTGGGTGCGCTCGCGCAGCGCATCGGCGTAACCGGCGGCCAGTTCGCCGATGAGCTCGCCGATCCGCTCCGCCGCGTCGTGCACCTCGAACAGCTCGGGTGCCCTGGTCCGGATGAGCCGCAGGCTGACCTGCAGCGCGTCGGGCCCCCGGAACCGGGCCTCAGCGAGTTGGGCGCCCAACCGGCGGGCCGAGGTGGGGTCCGGCTGGTCGGCCTTGAGCAGCTCGGCGAGCTGGGCGCTCAGCGGGGACAGCGACGCGATGGCCTCCGGTGTACCCCAGGCGAGGTAACACGCTTCACCCAACGCGTTGGCCCACTCCCGCGTGAACTGGCCGACGGCTAGTACAGCGCGTGATCGGTGCCCACCGACCTGTGGCACTGCTAAGCCCCTTTCGGCCGACCGGCGTGCCGATTGGACTAATCCTGCGGCCTGGTGCCGCCGGACGCTACCGCTGTGGGCTGGTCATCACTCGAATCGGGGATAGGTGCAGTTACTCTGTGTCGCGAAGCGTGTCGCGCAGTCGGGACGCGATACCGAGCGGTAGCAACGCGCCCACCTCGTCCGCGCGATGGCCCGACGCACTGACCGCGCCCTCGGCCACCGCGCCCGCCCAGTCCAGCCGCCCGGTCGCCAACGCCAGCCAGTGCCGGGCGTCGGTCTCCACCACGTGTGGCGGGGTGCCCCGGGTGTGCGCGCCACCGGCCAGGCACTGCACCGCGGCGAACGGCGGCACCCGCACCTCGACGGCCTTGCCCGGGTGGTGCTGGGCGAACGCGCGCAGCGAGGTGCGCACGGCGGCGGCCAGCACGGGTCGGGCCGGCTGCTCGGCGGTCCCGTCCAACCAGTCCAGCACCGGGACCAGCGCTGCCCTCAGCTGCCCGGCGTCGATGGGCCTCGTCGTCACCACACTCCTAGGCTGCCATCCCGTGAGTGTGGCGATGTGGCGGGTGGTGCTGGTCGGGGTGGGGTACGGGCTGTGGCGGCGGCGGTCGGCGCGGCTGGCCCGGATGGCCGAGGACTACGGCGCCTACTGGCGGCGGCGCGCCCGCCGCCCCGGCGAGCTGCGCTACCTGGCGCTCGGCGACTCGCTGGCCCAGGGGTTGAGCGCGCGGCGGCCCGAGTACGGCTTCGTCGGGCTGCTCGCCGACCAGCTGGCCAGCTCGGCCGGGCTGGAGATCGGGGTACTGAATTGGTCGGTGACGGGGGCGACCGTGGCCGACGTGCTGTCCGACCAGCTGCTCCGGCTCGCCGCGCTCGCCGAGTCGGCCGGGCCGCCGGTCGGGCTGGTCACGGTGTGCGTGGGCAGCAACGACGTGGGCCGCACCGAGCTGGACCGGTTCCGCGCCCAGTTCCGGGAGCTCTGCGCCGCGCTGCCGGCCGGTGCGCTGGTCGCCGACCTCCCGGACTTCCGGCGTGGCCCGCACCGGGAGGTCGCCGTCCGGTACGCGCGGTGCTGCCGGGACGTGCTGGCCGAGTTCCCTGAGCTGCGAGCGGTGCGGCTCGAGCGCGCCACCCGGACCCTGCGGGTGCGTGAGCTCGGCCCCGACCTGGCGCATCCCGGCGACGCGGGGCACCGCCGCTACGCCGCCGCGTTCGCGCGCGCGGCGGCGTTTGTCCAGGCCGGAGTCGGTGCCCGGGCCGGAGTCGGTGCGCAGGCTGGGGCCGGTCCGTGGGCCGGCGGGGTCGCGCGCGGCTGAGCCTCGCACGGTCGGGCGAAAAAGCGCTGGCCCGCACCGGTCGAAGGATCTCGACCCGGTGCGGGCCAGCGTTGGAATCAGTACGGCCGCGCTGAGGCTCAGCCGCCGCCGCGACCGCCCCCGCCGCCTCCCCCGCCGCCGCCGTTGCTGGCGGAGACCTGGGCCTGGGGCAGCTGGATCTCCTGGCCCTCGGTCAGGCCGGACAGCACCTGGGTGTTGTCGTCGCCGACGAGGCCGGGCTGGAACGGGGCCTGGACCGGCTTGCCGTCGGGGCCCGGGGTGTTCACGAA
>DATAZG010000109.1:0-22287 GCA_036272155.1 Pseudonocardia sp. | reverse complement strand
TCCTATCGGACCACTCGCCACTCACGGGGTCGGCCGGGGAGCGGGGTCGGGGTCAGTCGGCGGTGGGGCGCTGTCGACGGGTGTGGCGGAGGCGGGCGACGGCCTCGGTGGTGGCCGGCTCGCGCAGCAGGGCCACCTGGGCGCGGCTCTCCAGCTCCAGTGCGCCGAGCAGGGCGGGAGCGTCCACGTTGGCCCGCAGGGAGCGCTTGGTCAGCTGGACCGCGAGCGGGGCGTGCTCGGCGATCTGGGCGGCGAGCTCAACCGCCTCGGTGGCCAGCGCGGCGTCCTCGACCACCCGGTTGACCAGCCCGATCCGGACGGCCTCCTCGGCGAGCACCGGCCGCCCGGTGTAGAGCAGCTCGGCCGCCAGCCCCGTGCCGACGAGCCGGGGCAGCAGCCAGGACGCGCCCAGGTCGCCGCCCGACAGCCCGATCCGGACGAACACGGCCTGGAACCGGGCGGAGGTACCGGCCAGCCGGATGTCGGCGGTCAGCGACAGGCTGAAGCCGCCGCCGGCCGCCGGGCCGTGCACCGCCGCGACGACCGGCTTGGGCAGCGCGTACACCGCGTGCAGCGCCCGCCAGGCCGTGTCCTGCAGCGCGAGCAGCTCGGCGGTGCCGGCCTCCGGGAAGCCGGCGGCGGCGTCCAGGTCGTAGCCGGCGCAGAACCCGCCACCGGCCCCGGTGAGCACCACCGCGCGCACGCCGTCGTCGAGCCGCAGCCGCTCGGCCACCTCGGTCAGCTCGCCGAACATCTCGGCGGTCATCGCGTTGAGCCGGTCCGGCCGGTGCAGGGTCAGCCGGGCCACCCCCGGCCTCGGCTCGTCGAGGCGCAGGGTGGCCGGCTCCCGCCCGGTCAGTCGTGCACCAGGACGGCCTTGACGACCTCGCCCCTGTGCCCGGCCTCGATCGCCTCGTTGATCTGGTCGAACGGGAACTTGGTGATCATCTTGTCGAACGGGAAGCGCCCGTCGCGGTGCAGCGCGGCCAGCCGGGGGATGAACTCGTCCGGCACCGCGTCGCCCTCGATGATCCCGTAGAGCTTGATCCCGATGATCATTGCCTGCATCAGGCTCAGCCCGATCGCGGCGGTCGGGTCGCTGGGCACGCCGACCAGACCGAGCGCCGCGTGCGGAGCCATCGCACCGAGCGAGGCCTCGATCACCGACGGGATGCCGGTCGTGTCGAACACGTACTGCACGCCGATCGGCTCGATCGCCCGGACCTGTTCGGCCAGGTCGCCGGCCGCCGGGTCCAGCACGTGGGTGGCGCCGAGCTCCAGGGCCAGGTCGCGGCGGTTGGCATGCGGCTCCAGCACGATGATCGTCGAGCAGCCCTGCACCACGCCGCCGAGCACCCCGGCGAGCCCGACCGATCCCGCCCCCATCACCAGCAGCGAGGACCCGGCGTGCGCGGCCATCGAGTTCATCACCGCGCCGGCCCCGGTCTGGATCCCGCAGCCCAGAGGCCCGACCAGGTCCAGCGGCGCGTCGTCGGCCAGCTTGACCACGTTGCGCTCGTTGGCGAGCGCGTGCGAGGCGAACGAGGACTGGCCGAAGAACGACGAGTGCATCGGGCCGCCGTCCGGCGAGGTGATCGGCGCGCTGCCGTCCAGCCGGCCACCCGCGTAGTTCAGCGGCAGGAACTGGTAGCAGTAGGCCGGCGAGCCGATCGTGCAGTTCGCGCAGACCCCGCAGCTGTTGAAGGTCAGCGCCACCTTGTCGCCGGCCTTGACCTTCGTGACCCCTTCGCCCACCTCGAGCACCTCACCGGCGCCCTCGTGCCCGAGCACCGCGGGCATCGGGATCGGCACGATGCCCTCGCGCGCGGCGAGGTCGGTGTGGCACAGGCCGACCGACTTGATCCGCACCAGTACCTCGCCCGCCCTCGGCGCGTCGAGCTCCAGCGTCTGGATGGTGAAATCGGCGAGTGGCTTGTGCGCCACGGCGGCGGTGATCTCCACGACTCTCCTCTGCACGACTGTCAGGCGGCTATCTTCCGCCGGGGGCGGGCCCGCCACATCGCCCCGACGGGAGGCATCCGTACCCCTATCGGGCCGGCGGCCCCGCCTGAGCAAGATAACCGCGGATCGCCGCCGCCGAGGTGCTCAGCGCGCCGAGGTGGCCGTCCGGGCGAACCAGGGCGAAGGTGCCGGCCCCCGCGTCGAGGCCGGCGTAGGCCCCCCGGCCGGCGACCCGGTGCACCGGGAGGTCGAACTCGCCGGTGGCCCCACCGAGGGCCAGCAGGGTGAAGTCCGGCCCCCGGAAGAGGTCGAACAGCCGGGTGCCGTCGTTGAGCAGCCCGTCCGGCGCACGGTCCCCGGCGCGCAGCTCCCCCGGGTCGGGCCGGTCGTCGAGGGCCAGCGGGCCGCCCCGGTAGCTGATGTCGAGCTGATGGAACGCCGGCTGCCCGGCCGAGGGCGCCGGCCCGGTGCGGAAGTTGCGCCGGTGCATCTCGCTGCTCAGCCCGAGCACGCCGGCGGCCACCGGCAGTCGCTCGGCCTCGTAGGTCGCCAGCAGTGTGTCGGGCGCGCCACCGACAACCGAGGCGAGCTTCCAGCCGAGGTTGTAGGCGTCCTGCACGCTGGTGTTCAGGCCCTGGCCGCTGGCCGACGAGTGCACGTGCGCCGCGTCGCCGGCGAGGAGTACCCGATCGGTCCGGTACCGCTGCACCAGCCGCACGTTGAGCCGGTACAGCGAGATCCAGCGCAGGTCGCGCAGCCGAATGTCGGTGCGCCCGGACCGCTCGCGCAGCAACCCCCGGATGCCGTCCAGCGTCAGCTCCGGCACCTCGTCGGCGGCCATCGACGCGACGAACTGGTGGTACGGGCTGTCCGGCAGGTTCCACAGCGAGACCCGCTTGGTGACGTCGCCCGCCTGGCTGAACATGTGGCAGAACACGCCGTCCAGCCCGTCCGCCCGCACGTCGCCGATCAGGGTCCGCTCCGTCTCGAACGTGTCACCCTCGAACCCGACGCCGAGCAGCTTGCGCACGCTGCTGCGACCGCCGTCACAGCCCACCAGGTAGTCGGCCCGGATCGGACCCCGGCTGGTCGCCGCGGTGACGCCGGCGCCGTCCTGGGCCAGCCCGGTCAGCTCGGTGTCGAACTCGACCGTGCCGCCCAGCTCGGCGAACCGCTCGGCCAGGATCCGGTCGGTCCGCCACTGCGGGATCAGCCACGGGTCCGGGTACGGCGTCGCCGGGCCGGGCTCCAGCGGTGGCGCGCCGAGCAGGTCGTACAGGCTGCGCTCCCACACCACCTCGTGCCCGGCGTACAGCCGGAACCCCGGGAACGGCGCACCGCCGGCCCGCACCGCGTCGATCACGCCGAGGTCGTCGAACACCTCCAGCGTGCGCGGCTGCAGCCCCTTGGCGCGCGAGCCGGGGAACAGCTGGGCCGCCCGGTCGATCACCCGGCAGGGCACCCCGCGCCGGGCCAGGTCGCAGGCCAGGGTGAGCCCGGTCGGGCCGGCGCCGACGATCAGCACGGTCACGGCCTGGCCCCCCGGTTCGCCAGCAGCACGAGCAGCACGTCGTCGACGACCCTGGTGATGAACGCGTCGTCGAACGGCGCACCGCCGCTGAGCTGGCGCTGGATGAGCGCCTCGGCGACGTCGTGGATCAGCTCGGCGTCGACGTCGGCCGGCAGCTCACCCCGGCGCACCCCGGCGGCCAGCGCCTCGTGGAACGGCGAGAGCTCCTCGTTGGCCAGGTGCAGCCGCAGCTCGGCGGCCAGCTGCTCGTCGTGTCGCTGCGCCGCGACCAGGTCGGCGATCATCGCCAGGTACGGCTCGGTGGCCCGCTCGCGCAGGTTCGCCATGACGGCCAGGAAGTCGCCGCGCAGCGTGCCGGTGTCCGGGACGGCGGCGTTCTGCCCGGCGTCGAGCTCGTCCAGCGCGGCGCGCACCAGTGCCGCCTTGTTGCTCCAGCGCCGGTAGATCGTCGCCTTGCTGGCCCGCGCCCGCGCCGCGACGGCGTCCATCGTCAACGCCTGGTAGCCCACCTCGGTGAGCAGTTCGACGGTGGCCGCGAGTATCGCGTCCACCCTTGCCTGTCCTCTGACCACGTTTCGCTCCCTGATGTGTACGAAACAGTACCGTACACATCAGACCAGAGCCGCGCGACTCAGTTGTCGAAGCGGGCCGGGCGCTTCTCACGGAACGCGGCGAGCGCCTCGTCCAGGTCGGCGGACAGCAGCGTGCCGGAGTTCCAGGTGGCGACCTGGTCGAGACCGTCGGCGACCGAGTGGTCCCGGGCGTAGGTGATCGCCTGCTTGGTGCCGCGCAGCGCGAGCGGCGACTTGGCGGCCAGCTCGCGGGCCAGCTCCAGCACGCCCTTGGCCAGCTCCTCCGGCGTGTCGAAGCACCGGTTCACCAGCCGCAGCTCGGCCGCCTCCGACCCGGACACCGCCCGGCAGGTGTACGCCAGCTCGCGGGCCACGCCCTCACCGACGATCCGGGGCAGCCGCTGCAGCACGCCCACATCGGCGGCCAGCCCCATGTCGACCTCCTTGAGCACGAACTGCGCGTCAGCCGAGGCGTAGCGCAGGTCGCAGGCCACCGCGAGGTCCAGCCCGGCGCCGACGCACGCGCCGTGCACCGCGGCCAGCACCGGCTTGCGGCAGCGCTCCACGGAGGTCAGCACGTCCTGCAGGTCCAGGATCGTACGGCGCAGCTGCTCGCTCGCCCGCCCGGCGCAGGCCACCCCGGACACCGCCCCGGGCTCGCCGCCGACCCGGAACTCGGCGAGCATGCCCAGGTCGATGCCGGCGCAGAAGTGGGCCCCGTTGCCACTGAGCACCACCACCCGGACCGACGGCTCCGCATCCAGCGCCTGCGCGGCCGCGCGCAGCTCACCCCACATCGGCCGGTTCAGCGAGTTGGCCCGCTCGGGTCGGTTCAGCCGCAGCTCGGCGACGCCGTCCTGGACGGTCAGGTCCAGCGTGCTGAAGTCAGTGTCCACCCGAAGTGCATAACACGCGGACCAGTCGTGATCCAGTACCGGGCGCCGGGCACCTATTCGGAATCGGGCCGGTCGGGGGCCGCCTGGTCGGCCGCCGGCCGGCGCCAGTTCTGGGCGTAGCGCTCGGCCTCGGCCTCCCGGACCTCCGAGTTGGCCTCGTCCCTGACCCACTGCGCGGTGCCGACCGGGTAGCCGGCCTGGCCCACCCGGTGCTCCACGATCTCGTACATGTACGCCCCGGAGTAGAGCAGCCCGAGCAGCAGACCGGCGGTCACGGCGGCGATCCGGATCGGCAGCGAACCGGGCACCACGAGCAGCAGCACCACGATCACCGGGGCGACCTGGACCAGCGCCCTGGCGAAGTGCCGGAGGATCCAGGTCCGGCCGGTCAGGTCGCGCAGCACCCAGGTGCGGTACCGCGCGGGCAGCCGGCCACCGACGGCGTACCAGAGCCAGTGCACCGGGTCGGGGCGCCGGACCGGGACGTCATCGCGCGCCACTGTCGGCTCACCGCTGGGCTCGGTCACCACGGACATCATTCCTCCAGCTGTTCCGGCCCGCCGCACCCGGCGGGAATGTCAGGTACCGCAATCATTGATGCACTAATGCTTGGTACACCAATATACTGTACTCTCACGAAGGTGGGAACGCAGAGCACAGGTGAGCTGGCCGACACCGACCTGTTGAAACTGGACCAGCAGGTCTGCTTCGCGCTGGCCGTGGCCTCCCGGACCGTGATCGCGCTGTACCGCCCGCTGCTCGAGCCGATGGGCCTGACCCATCCGCAGTACCTGGTGATGCTGGCGCTGTGGGAGCACGACCCGCGCTCCGGCCGCGAGCTGGCCGGCCTGCTCCAGCTCGACCCGGGCACCCTGACACCGCTGCTCAAACGCCTCGAGGCCGCCGGATACGTGGTCCGCCGCCGGGACCCGGCCGACGAGCGCTCGCTGGCCGTCACGCTCACCCCGGCCGGGCGGGCGCTGCGGGACCGGGCCGAGCGGATCCCACCGGCGATCATCGAACGGCTCGGCATGAGCCTGCCCAGGCTGCAGAACCTGCACGCCACGCTGACCGAGGTCATCGCGGCCGCCACCGCTCCCCCGCCCGCCTCCTGATGCCCGAGTCGGATCAGCCGGGCCGCCGCGAGGCCGACCAGCCAGTTCACCCGGACGCGGACCGGGTCGCCCCGGCCGGATCCCGGCGCGACCGCGACCCCGGCGGCCGGGCCCGCAACGCCCGCCCCCGGGACGCCTCCGGCCGGCCGCTGCGCCGGGGCGCGCCGGGGGTGGACCGGGCGCCGGAGGACCTCACACTGCCGCCCGCCGAGGCACTCCGCGAGGCGCAGCGGCTGCTCGACGCCGGCCTGCCGTTCCAGGCGCACGAGGTGCTGGAGGGCACCTGGAAGGCGACCGAAGGGGACGAGCGGGCGCTCTGGCAGGGGTTGGCGCAGGTCGCCGTCGGGCTGACCCACCTGCAGCGGCGCAACCCGACCGGCGCGGTGAGCCTGTTGGAGCGCGGCGCCGAGCGGATCCAGCCGTTCGCCGGCGCGCCGCCGCACGGGGTCGACGTGGCCGGCCTCGCCGCCCACGCCACCGACCTGGCTGCCCGGATCCGGGCGGGCGGGCTCACCGAGGTCACCGAGGCCGATCGGCGCCCCAGGCTGTGCGGCTGAGCCGGTCTCAGCCGTTGCGTTACTCCGGGTATTTACGGACGCCCTGGCCCGCTCTACGTCCTACCGTAAGTTTTCATCAGCCGGGCTGGTGAAAGAGCGTGGGGGGTGCTGGGGTGCTGCTCTGTCGCGTGCTCGGGCCTCTCGAGGTCGAGGTGCAGGGGGTCAAGGCCGATCTGGGCGGCCCGCTGCCGCGCCGGCTGCTGTCCGCGCTGCTGTCCGCCGAGGGCAAGCCGATGGCGGACGCCACGCTGGGTGAGCTGGTCTGGGAGGCCGAGCGGCCGGCCGTGCTGAGCAGCGCGCTGCAGGTCACCGTCTCGCGGCTGCGCTCCTCGCTCGGCCCGGCCGGGCGGCCCAGCCTGATGCGGACCTCGGGCGGCTACCGGTTCCGGATCGACGCCGAGCAGACCGATGCCGGCCAGTTCGCCGCCCGGATCGAGCTGGCCGGCGAGGCGCTGGCCAGCGGGAACGCCGAGCGCGCGGTGCGGCAGTACACCTCGGCGCTGCGGCTGTGGCGGGGCCGGCCGTGGACCGAGCTGCCCGACACTCCGGAGACCACCGGGCCCCGGGTGCGGCTGAACGAGCTGCGCGAGGTCGCCGTCGAGGAGCTGCAGGCGGCGCGGCTGGGCACCGGGGACGCCGCCGGCGCGGTGGCCGCGCTGAGCGAGGCCGTGGCCGCCGCGCCCTACCGCGAGCGGCGCTGGGAGTTGCTCGTGCTCGGGCTGTACCGCAGCGGCCGGCAGGGCCACGCGCTGGCCGAGCTGCGCCGGGTCCGCGAGCTGCTGGCCGAGGAGCTCGGCGTCGATCCCGGGCCGGGCCTGCGTCAGCTCGAGCAGCGGCTGCTCAACCACGACCCCCGGCTGCTGATCCTGGACTCGCCACCCAGCCGTCCCGGGTCCAGCGGGGGCGCCTCGCCCCAGACGTTCCCGACGCGCCGGGATCCGGACCGGCGTGACCCCGCCCAGCCGGTCGGCCCCGGGCCGACCGGCACGCCGGCGCTGTACCCCGCGCCGCCGCCGGGCACCTCGTCCTCGTCCTCGGGCACCGCGTCCTCGGGCACCGCCCCGCTGGAAGGCAGCACCCAACTGGGACGGCCGGGCGGGCCGCCGCCGGTCCCGGCCGGGCCGGCCGCCCAGGCCAGGCTCCCCCGCCCGCTGTCCTCGTTCATCGGGCGCCAGGCGGAGCTCGCGCTGCTGGCCGGGCCGCTGGCCGGACAGCGGCTGGTCAGCCTGCTCGGCCCGGCGGGCGTCGGCAAGACCCGGCTGGCCCTGGAGCACCTGGCCGGGGTGGCGGATCTGGCGGACACCTGGCTGGTCCGGCTCGCCGACATCGCCGCCCCGGAGGAGGTCGCGCTGTCCGTGGCCGCGGCGCTGGGGGTGGGGCGGCTGTCCGGCGACCCGGTGCCCGCGATCCAGCGGGCGTTGGCGGCCCAGCCCGGCCTGCTGGTGCTGGACAACTGCGAGCACCTGGTCGACTCGGTCGGCGAGCTGGCCATGGCGCTGCTGTCGGCCTGCCCCCGGCTGCGCATCCTGACCACCAGCCGGGAGCCGCTCGGGCTGGACGGCGAGCACATCGTGGCGGTCCGGCCGCTGGCGGTGACCGGGGCGAACCACACCGACGGCGCCGCGGTGGCGCTGCTGGTCGACCGGGTGCGGGCGTCCCGGCCGGGCTGGCAACCGTCCGCCGCGGAGCTGGTCAGCGCCCGGCAGATCTGCGTCGCGCTGGACGGCCTGCCACTGGCCATCGAGCTCGCGGCGGCCCGGGAACGCGCACTCGGGCTGGCCGGCGTGGCGGCACACCTGCGCGGCCGGTTCGCGGTGCTCGGCGCGCCGCCCCGGGGTTCGCTGACCGCGCACGCCACGCTGCACGCCGCGATCGAGTGGAGCGTGGACCTGCTCGGCGCGGCGGACCGGGCGATGCTGCTGCGCCTGTGGCCGTTCGAGGGCGGCTTCTCCTGGCAGGCGGCGGAGGCGGTGCAGCCACCCGGCGCGGTCGGCAGTCCCGTGCTGGCCACGCTGGCCTCGCTGGTGGACCGGTCGGTGGTGCTGGCCGACACCGACACCGCGCCGGCCCGCTACCGGCTGCTGGAGACGGTGCGCAGCTACTGCCGGGAGGCCGACCCGGACCCGGCCGCCACCCAGGCCGCGCACGCCGTCTGGGTGCGCGCGTTCGCCGCCGAGCAGATCAACCTGGTGGTCGGCCCGCGCGCCGGGGCGGCGTTCCGCGCGCTGAGCGCCGAGCTGCCGAACCTGCGGGCCGGCATCGCGCACGACCTGGCGCACCGCCCGGTGGACGCGCTGCGCACCACGGCGATGATGGAGTGGCTGTGGCCGGTGGCCGGCATCCTGCCCGAGGGCCGCCAGCTGATCGAGGACGCGCTGCGGGCCACGCCGGACGCCGACCCGTCCGACCACGTCCAGGGCCTGCTCGCGCTCGCCCTGGTGGCCTTCCACGCCGGTGACCCCGCGGAGAGCGTACGGCTGGCCGACACCTCACTGAAGCTGCTCGAGGAGACCCCGGACGACCGGCACCCCCTGCTGCTCAAAGCCCTGATGTACCGGTCGGCCGGCGCGGTGCAGCTGGCCGACGTCGAGCTGACCCGCGCCACCGCCGAGCGGCTCGTCGCCGAGGCGGAGCGGCAGCGCGCACCCGGCTGGATCCGGTGCAACGGGCAGCTCGCGCTCGGCGCCGCGCGCCTGATGGACGGCCGTCGCGAGGAGGGTGCGGCAACGCTGCGGGCGGCGCGGGAGGACAGCGCCCGGTGCGGCTACCTGTGGGGCCAGGGCACCGCCGACCTGATGCTCGCCTGGGACCTGCTCAACGACCCCGAGCTGGCCGAGCCCACGGCACACCGGGCGCTGCGCGCACTGCGCCGCGCGCTCGAGGTGTTCCTCGACCAGTCGAACAGCTCGGACGTGCTCGGCGTGCTCTACGCCGGCGCGCACGCCCTGCCGGCGGCGGCACGGGCCGTCGACGGCGCCCGGCTGCGCGCCGCGGTGCTGGAGCACGCCGAACGGACCGGCGCGGAGCACCGCCGCTACGTGCACCTGGCCGGCGCGGGCTTCGAGCAGCGGCTGGACCTGGCACTCACCCCGGCCGCGCTGGCCGGCGCCGAGGGCGAGGGACGCGCGCTGAGCTGGTCGGCGATGCTGCGGCTGTTCCAGGACGCCCAGGACGCCACCGCGTCGGTGCCGCCGGTCAGCCTGCCCGGTCCCGGGGCCAGCCCGAGGGCGGCCCGTGCCTGACCGGCGGGGCGGGCTCCACCAGGGTCAGCGCTGAGGCGTCCAGCGCGGCGCGGACCCGGCCGCCGTTCTCGGTGAGCGTGCCGTCCGGGGGTGCCCCGGTCACCCCGGCGAGGTCTTCCAGCCGGCCGATCCCGCCGACCGCGCCCCAGTACCCCTCCTTGATCTCCCGCAGCGCCACCCACACCCGGGCGGCCTCGGCGTCGCTGTACGGGGTGCCTTCGACGGCCAGCACGTGCTCGGTCACCTCGCGGACCAGCCGCTCCCGGTTGACCAGCCGGAACGGCCCGGACAGCGCCGGTGACCCCTCCGGGATGGTGAGCACGACGCGGTAGACCGGCACCCGCGCCGGCCGGCCGCCGACCTGGATCGCACCGAGCGGCCGCTCGTCGAAGAAGCACCAGGCGATGGCCCGCACGTAGTGCGTGTCCGGGGCGCCCTCGGCGGACAGCAGCGCCGCGGTCAGCCGGCTGGCCAGCTCGTCCTTGGCCGACGCGGTCAGCAAGCCGGCCGGCAACGTGACGTCGATCATCGGCATGGTTCGGCTCCTCGGCGGGGCACGGGGCACGGCAGGACGGGCGGACAGTCGGAAACGGGTCGGAAACGGGTCGGAACGAGCCGGGCGGAACCGGGGCTGGCCGAGGCGATGGTCGCGACCCACTCCGGCTGCTTCCGGTTCGAGGCGCAAGATTGCCCGGTCAAGCTTCCGATGGCCTTTCAACGGAGGCCGCCCCGGCTGCAAGGTCATCGCAAGGTCGGCCCAGAAGGGTGACGCCGGTCGCCGTCGCGAGCTGGACGGCGATGCCCCGGAGGGGGCCGAGGCGGAAGGACACCATGCGCGCGGAGACCCGTCGCGTGCGCGCCGCGGCGCTCGCGGTGCTGCTGGCCCTGACCGTCGGCGCCTGCGGCTCGCCATGGGCCAAGGGCACGAACAGCACGTCGACGAGCTCCACGGCGGCCGACAACGCGACCCAGAACGCCGGGAACAGCGCCGGGAACAGCGCCGACGCGCCGTCGGTCACCGTCACGGTGCCCGGCGCGGACACGGCGCCGGCCCCCGCCGCGGCCAACCCCGCACCCAACCCGGCCGCCCCGGCGGCCCCGACCGGCGGCACCAGTCTGCCGGCGGCCGATGCGCTCTCCCCGAGCGCGCAGGCCGAGTACTGCAAGCGCACCAGCCCGCTCGAGATCGCGCTGCCCTCCGAGGACGGCGTGCGCCAGTCGACGAGTGACCTCAAGTCGCAGTCCCAGATCTTCGGCGAGCTGGCCGGCTACTCCCCGAGCGAGCTGCACAGCGATGTCGCACTGCTGGCCACCGACTATCAGGCACTGGCCGAGGGCAGCCGCACGCTGCCGCAGGTGGACGGCGAGGTGCGGACCTCGTTCGGCCGGGTGGTCGGCTACCGCAACCTGATCTGCCTGACCGACGAGGAACGCCAGAAGCAGGCCGGCAACTGAGCGACCACCCACCCACGAACCCAACGGAACGAGCAGCACGATGACCCAGCAGACCACCACTCGCCGGTTGACCGCCCTGGCCGGCGGACTCGCCGCCCTGACCCTCGTGCTGGCCGGTTGCGGCGGCTCCGTGCGACCTGGGTCGGCCTCGGCCGGCGGAGCGCCGGGCCTCAACGCGGCCCCGCCGGCCGCCACCGAGCTGGACCCGGCGCAGTTCTGCGCGGAGGTGGTCCGGATGGCCACAGCCACCATGCGGCAGGACGCGGCGAACCCGAACACCGACCCGAACAAGATGATCGCCGAGCACGCGGCCGAGTGGGTCGAGGTCGCCCAGCTGGCCCCGGCCGAGATCCGGCCCGACGTGGAGCGGATCGCGGACGGCATGCAGCGGGCGGCGGCCGCCGGCGGCGACCCGGCGGCGATCATGTCCCAGCTGAGGGAGCCGATGCGGCACTACGTGCAGTACGGCGCCCAGCACTGCCCCAAACCGACCGGGTGAGTGCGCCCGTTCTGCCAAGACAGCCGACCGCGCCCGGCCCGAGGATGGGTCCCGTTCCGATCTGACACGACAGCTGATACAACGCGGAGGGCGGCGGCGCGATGCCGAGCTGGGCGGAGCTGGTGACGATGGCGGGCGCGCTGCCGGCGGTCGAGGAGTCCACCTCGTACCGCACGCCGGCGCTGAAGGTGGCCGGCAAGACCTTCGCCCGGTTGCGCTCCGAGGCCGAGGGCGGCGTGATGCTGCTGTGCTCGCTCACGGAGAAGGAGGCGCTGCTGGCCTCCGGTGACCCGGCGTTCTACACGACCCCGCACTACGACGGCTACGGCTCGATCCTGGTCGACCTGACACGGGTGGACCAGGTCCAGCTGCGCGAGCTGCTCGAGGAGGCCTGGCGGCTCAAGGCACCCTCCAAGCTCCGCAAGGCCGACAACGCCCCAGGTCAGACCCCGTGAGTGGCGAGTTGGGTCATAGCCCAACGCGCCACTCACGGGTCTTGAGCCGCGGGAACAGGTAGCGTCCTTCCGGTGCCCGGTGAGGAGGACGGCGCGCGGGAGCTGGGGCGGTTCCCGCGGTCGCGGCGGGAGCGGCTGCGCCCGGCCGTGGTGGGGTTGCCGGTCGGGCCGAGGCGGCGGGTGGCCGGGCCGCGGCGCGAGGAGGTGGCGCGGCTGGCCCACCTGAGCCCCGCCGGCCGAGCTCATCGAGCAGGTCGTGGCGCGAGCCCTCTGTTCGCCCGCTGCTGGGACGACCACGAGGTGATCGAGCACCGCACCCGGACCCTGCGCCACGACGCGCTCGGGGTACGGCGGATGCGGGTGCTGCCGCTGGTCTGTCCGGCATTCCCGCACAACGGCCGAAACGAGTAGTCCGAGCACCAGCCTCCGCCGTAGCCGCCACGCCGTGCGGGACGGCAACCTGATCACCGGGCAGCAGAGCGTCTCGGGCATGGAGACGGCCGAGGGGGTGGCCAACGCCCTCGGCGACTGACCGGTTCCGCTGCTCAGACCCACGGGTCTTGACCTGGGGAAACGGACGTCAGACCTCGTCGAACACGGTGCCCATGTCCGCCCAGGCGAGCGGGCGGGCGTGCCGCAGCCAGCCGGCCACCAGCAGCCCCGTCGCCGCGACGGCCAGGCAGATCCACGGCACCATCCCCACCACCAGCGGGATCGGCGCGCCCGGGGTGGACGGCACGAACGAGTAGTACAGGCTGCCCAGCACCGCGAGCCCGCCGACCACCGCCGCCAGCGCCCCCACCAGCTGGAACCCTGACTCGCCGGCACGCCGCCCCTCGAGCACACCCGCCACCCCGAGCAGCAGGTAGACGAACATGATCAGCGGCGTGCCGAGCCCGGCGAGGAAGGTGAAGAGGAACACCCCGCCGGTGACCCCGTTGTCCGCGCCACCGGCCAGCGCCACCTGGGTCGCCCGGCCGGTGCACACCAGCGCGGCGCCGGCCAGCACCACCCAGCCGACCAGGTCCAGCCCGATCGCCCGCCACGGGGTGCCCCACCTCGGGTGCAGCGTGCCCAACCACGCCGGCAGCACCCGCTCGCGGCCCATCGCGAACAGCACCCGCGACACCGCGATGTGCACGCCGAGCGCGCAGAACAGGCTGGCCAGCGCGGCGCTGGCGAGCACGGCGGCGGCGAACGCCTTGTTCGGTACGACGGCGGCCAGCCCGGCCACGGACGCCGGCCAGTCCGTAGCGGCCTGCCGCACCCCGAACCCGATCGCCGTGGCGTACGTGACGACCAGGTAGAACACCCCGGCGACCAGCACGGACCCGACGATCGCCCTCGGCACCGCCTGGCGTGGGTTGTGCGTCTCCTCGGAGAGCACCGCGCCCGCCTCGATACCGGTGAACGACAGCATGGCGAAGGCCAGGCCGAACAGGATCCCGGACCACGGCACCCCCGCCGCGGCCGGCCAGAACGCCCCCGGGTCCCAGCTGCGGCCGGCGTCGGCGACCGGCGTCGTGTGGTCGATGACGCTGACCGCCGGGGCGCCGATGGCGATCACGGTGACCGCCGCGACCAGCATCGCCGCCACGGTCAGCACCATGATCACCAGCTGCGTGCGGGTGGACGTCTGGATGTCGAACAGACTCATCAGCGTGATGACCACCAGCGCCGCCAGCGAGAACCAGTACCACCCCGGGTCGGCTCCGGTGAGCAGCCCGACCAGGCTCGCGGTGAAGAAGCCGAACCCGCACAGCACCGCGCTGCCCAACACCAGGAAGGCCAGCGCGTAGCACCAGCCGGCGACGAACCCGGTGGTCCGGTTGGCCCCGTGGGTGATGTACGTGTACAGCGAGCCGGCCGAGGACATGGTGCGCGCGAACCTGGCCACGACCAGGCCGAGGCAGAGCATCCCGACCAGGCCGAACACGAACGCCAGTGGGGCCGCGCCGCCGGCCTTGGTCGCGGCGAGGTAGGTGAGGAAGGCGCCGGACATCGCCGGGGCGACCACGGAGAGGCTCTGCGCGATCACGTCCGGCAGGCCGAGCGACTTGCGGAAACCCTCCCCCTGCTCGACCGTCGCCAGGCCCGGAGCCGCGGTCGGCAGCTCGGGCTCCAGCTCAGTCGACATGGTGGCCGTTACTCCGGTTAGAGCAGTGCGCACCGGTGGTGGGCGGGACGTCGAGCGTGGGGTTGCGGTCGAAGAAGCCGACCGGCTTGAGGGTGAACCCGGCGTAGTCCACCGGCATGACCGGCCAGTCCTCCGGGCGCGGGAAGTGGGTCGGCCCGAAGGTGTGCCAGACCACGATGTCCTCGCCGTCAACGTTGCGGTCGGCCGCCGTCCAGCGCGGCAGCCCGTCGCCGCCCGGGTTCTGGTTGACGAAGTCGCCGGCCGGGTAGCGCTGCGCCGGGTCGTATCTGGTCACCCAGAGGTGCCGGGTGGCAAAGGTGGCCCTGGCCTTGATGGAGGAGGACTCGTCGGCCAGCAGCGCCGGTTGGCCTTCGGGTTTCAGGGCGTAGCCGACCGGGTTGCCGTAGCGGTTGAGCTTGTCCGGGTTCACGATGTGCCAGGTGCGGCCCACGCTGTTGTCGGCCAGCCGCTGCGCGCCCGACTCGCTGGTCAGCCTGGTGCGGGCGCGGCGGAACGCGTTGCCGTGCGGGTTCTCCTCGCTCATCGGCACACGCTGTGCCTCGATCTCGTCGACGGCGTTGCGGGTGCCGTCCACGGTCATGTCCAGCCGCGCGGAGAACAGGTGCTGGTGGTACGGCGCGCCCAGCCCCGGGGCGACCTCGGTGGCGTACTCGTTGCCCTCCTCCGGGTAGGCGGAGGTGAACAGGATGCCGGTGGCCTTGACCTCGCACTGGATCGTGCCGTCCAGGTAGAGGTACCAGTAGAAGCCGTAGTCGTAGTTGCCGATCGGGGTGAAGAAGGAGAACACCATCCGGCGCTGCCGGCGGGTCTCGCGGGCCTCGGTGAACAGGTCGCTGTGCTTCCACAGCACGCCGTAGTCCTCTTCGTGCATGCAGATGGCGTTGCGGATCGTCTTCGGCGCACCGAGGTCGTCGGCGATCACCGCGTCGGTGTAGTGGATCTCCCCGACGCAGTCGCAGCCCAGCTCCAGGGAGTCAGCGTAGCGGGCGAACATGTACTCGCCGCAGTCGAAGTAGTTCTGCCAGAACCGCACCGGCGACGGGTCCGCGTACGGCACCACCATCTCGGCGATCGAGGCCCGGTAGACGATCGGGCGGCCGTCGAAGCTGATCTGGTGCAGGGTCAGGCCCTCGCGCTCGTTGAACCCGATCCGCAGGTCCCACTTCTCCCACCGCACGTGGTTGCCCTCGACGGTGAAGCTGGGGCCCTCGGGCTGGGTGATCTCGATCGGCTTGAGCGTGGTGCGCTGGGGGCCGGTCACCTCGGGGTCGTCGTAGTTGCCCGACTCCGCCGGCACCGGCAGCTGCCGCTGGTCGATCACCTTGGTGACCACGCGGCGGGTCAGGTCCACGTAGGCGACCAGTCCGTCCACCGGGTGCGCCCACGGGTGGTCCTTCGGGTGGTCCTGCCGGAAGCCGAACGAGCGGACGATCCGGCGGCCCACCTCTTCGGGGTAGTCGTACACACCGGCCGACAGCGGCACCGAGCGCACCATCGCCGGGTCCAGGCCGCGGCGGCGCAGCGCCTCGGTCCACTCCGCGTTGGCGTTCACGATCTCCTCGATCAGCTCGAACTCGGAGTCGATGATCGGCGGCTGCCCGGTGGTGGCCGGGTCCAGCTCGTGCACGCTGTCCACCCGCTCCTGGCTGACCGACACGACCACGTCCCGGGACGTGCCGGTGGCCAGGTCCAGCAGCACCACCCGGAACCGGCGGTCCGCCGCGGCGCCCGGCTCGTGCGCCAGCACCTCGGCCTTGGCCGGCTCCTCGGGGGCGAAGAACGCCCACCGGATGGACTCGCTGAGCAGGCCGGCGCCGTCCAGGATGTCGCGGACCGCACTGACCTCGGCCTCGGTGGTCATATCGAGCGGGTGGCCGGTTTCGGTGGCGGCGGTCGGTTCGGTGATCGTCATCTCGCTCCTGTCGTCGACCGGACGAAGTCGTCGGCCGACCGTCCGCTGACGAGGTCAGACCGGCAAGGCATGCTCCCACGCACAGAGAGGACGATCTGTTGCCTGTCTCACAACCCGGGACACCCGGTTGCGCGCCGTCTCGGGCCCGGGGTGAGGTGCACGCACCCGGCGGCCGGTCGGCCGCGCGGGGGGCCAGCCCCGGCCGGACCCCACCACGCTACCGATCCGGAGCACAGACGCGGTGACCTACTCGCCCCGGGTCGCGGACCAGGTTCGCGGCCAGTCCCCGATGGCCGGCCTGGACCGACGCAACCTCGGCCCCATGCAGGTGTTCGCCCAGTCGGTGTCCGGGGCGGCGCCGGCTGCCGCGATGGCGGTCATCCCGGCGATCGTGGCGGCCAACGCCGGCTCGGCCACCATCTGGTCACTGGCCATCGCGACCGGGCTGGCGCTGCTGGTCGCGGGGTGCATCGGCCAGTTCACGCGCCGGATGGCCGCCGCCGGCTCACTCTACAGCCTCACCGCGAAGGGCCTCGGCGCCCGGCCGGCGCTGCTCTGCGGCACCGGGCTGATGACCGGCTACGCCCTGCTCGGCATGGGCTCGCTGACCGGGGCGGCCATGCAGACCGCCGCGCTGCTGGCCCGGCTCGACCTGCCCGGCGCCGACTCCCCCGCCGTGGCCGCCGTGCTGGTAGTACTACTTGCCGGACTGGTCGCCGCGTGCACGGTGCGCGGCGTGCGGCTGTCGGCCGGGGTGGTGTTGCTGGTGGAGGCGCTGTCGATCACCCTCATGCTCGTGGTGTTCGGGGTGCTGCTGGTCAGCCACGGCATCGCGCCGGACACCCGGCAGCTCTCGCCGTCCGCCGGGCCCGGCGTGGGTGGGGTGGTCGCCGGCGTGCTGCCCGCGCTGGGCGCGTTCATCGGCTTCGAGGCCGCCGCCGCGATGGGCGTGGAGGCGCGCCGGCCGTTCCGGACCATCCCGCGTGCGGTGCGCTCGACCGCCGCGCTCACCGGAGTGCTCAGCCTGCTCGCGGCGTACACGCAGGTCGCCGGGTTCGCCGCGGTGCCGGGCGGGCTCGCCGGCCAGACCGAGCCGGTACGCACGCTGGCCGCCGGCGAGCAGCTGCCGTGGCTGTCCGCCCTGCTCGACGTCGGCCTGGCCACCTCGTTCCTGGCCTGCGCGGTGGCCACCACGACGTCGCTGGCCCGGCTGCTGTTCACCATGGGTCGCGAAGGGGTGCTGCCCCCGGTGCTCGGTACGGCGCACCGGCGGTTCCGCACCCCGCACGTGGCGATCGCGGCCGCCCTGCCGGTGCTGGCGGTAGTGCCCGTGCTGCTGTTCGCCGGCGGCCTGACCCCGGCGCGCGCGCTGGTGCCGCTACTGGTCACGTCCGCGCTCGGGTACCTGGTCGCCTACCTGCTGGTGTGCCTGGCCGCGCCGGTGTTCCTGCACCGGATCGGTGAGCTCACGCCCGGCGCCGTGCTGGCCACCTGTGTGATCGTGCCGGTGCTGCTCGTGGTGCTGGCGGCGTTCGTGTCCACCGCGCCGGTGTCGGTGGCGGCGCTGGTCACGGCCGGGGTGCTGCTGCTCGCCGGTGGCCGGTACCTGTGGCTGCGGGCCCGCCACCCCGAACGACTGGCCGCCGTCGGCGCGTACGACGAGACCTCAGCCGCCGACCTGCTCGGCACGCCGCCGCTGCACTGGACCGCCCCCCTGCGCCGCGCGCTGCCGGGGTCCGACCCGGGCGGGCCGCCACCGCCGGGGTCGGAGCCGGGCGGGTCACCGCCGGGTCCCGACCCGAGTGGCCGGCCGGAGCAAGGACCCGAGCGGTCGAGCATTCCGCCGCTGCCGGAGCCCGAGCCGCTGACGGGGCACGAACCGAGCGGGCCGCCGGAGCGGGGCGGGCCGGCGGAGCGCGATCGGTGAGCCCGCAACCGCCGCCGCCCGTCCCAGGCCGCCAACCCCGGGCCGTGCGCAACGCGCTGGCGGCACTGGCCGAGGTCGTCTCGGCCGGGCCGGGGGTGACCGCGAGCGAGATCTCCGCCGCGCTGCGGCTGCCGAGGGCGACCACGTACCGGCTGCTCAACCTGCTGGTCGCCGAGGAGTACCTGGTCCGACTGCCGGACCTGCGCGGGTTCGCCCTCGGTGCCAGGGCCGGGCGGCTCGCGGTGCCGGTCGTACCGAGGCCGAGCACGGCGGCGCGGGCGGTGGTGGCGCACCTGCGGGGCCGGGTCCGCTGGGGCGTGCACCTGGCGTCCTACGCGGGCGGGCAGGTGACCCTGGTCGACCCCGACCCGGACCACCCCCGCAGCGAGGAGCACCTGCTCGCCCGGCACCCGCACGTCTCGGCGCTGGGCAAGCTGCTGCTGGCCGAGCACCCCGACCGGCTGCCCCCGGCGAGCGAGCTGCGCCGGTTCACCGAGCACACGGTCAGCGACCCGAACCGGCTGGCGGCACAGCTCGCCGGGATGGCCGAGGCGGGCCTGGCCAGGCAGTGCGGCGAGCTGCACCTCGAGCGGGGCTGCCTGGCCGTGCCGGTGCGCAGCCCCTCGGACGGCACGCTGGTCGCCGGCCTCGCCCTGAGCGGCCCGGCGCACCGGGTGGCCGAGCCCAACACCGACCTGATCGAGCTGCTCAGGGGACACGCGACCCGCCTGGCCCCCCTGCTCGCCTGACCACACACCCTCTTCCGTCGCCGCACACCTACCGCAGCGGGTGCGCGGCGACCGGAGAGGGTGCGCGGCGACGCGCCACGGCCAGGGCGGCCGGGGCGGCTAGGGGCGGCGGTCGGCGCAGTGCAGGGCGAGCAGGACGGTGGCGGCCTGGGCGGGCACGGTGACGTCGCGGCCGGTGAGCTCGGTGAAGCGGCGCAACCGGTTGAGCACGGTGTTGCGGTGGCAGTACAGCTCGGCGGCCACCTCGCCGACCGCGCCGCTGCCGGCGTAGCGGCGCACGGTGTCCAGCAGCCGCTCGCGCTCCCGGGCGGGCACCTCGGCCAGGCCGCCGAGCACCGAGTCGACCAGCTCCGGCGCGGCGTCCGCCAGCCGCCCGCCGGCCAGGGGCAGCCACGCGTCCAGCAGCTCGCACGGGCCGGTGGCACCGGGCAGCACGTCGACGATCTCGCCGGCCAGCCGCGCGCTGCGGCCGACGTTGGCCAGCCCGTGCGCCAACGGCCCCACCCCGCACGGCACCCCGGCCAGCGCCGCCCGCACCGGCGCACCGGCACCGCCGTCCCAGCGCGCGATCAGCACACTGTGCCGCCCGGTGGACTGCACGTGCGCGGTCCGCCCGTCGGCGCCGAGGCGGTCGGCGGCCCGGCGCAGCGCGCGCCCGGCGGCGGGGCTGGCGGCGGCCACCAGCAGGTCGTCGTCGACATCCACGTCGAGGGCCAGCGCGACGTGGGCGACCTCGTCCGGATCCGGGTCCTCGGTGCTCAGCAGCGCGGCGACCAGCATGGTGCGCTCGCCCTGGCGGTCCCGGGCCAGCAGCGCCGCCTCCGCCTGGTAGCTGACCTGGATCTGCGCGGTGTACTCCTCGACCACGGCCCAGACGTCCTCGACGCGCGCCACCAGCATCGGCTCGTCGGTCGGCGCGGCACGTTCCCGCAGTGCCTCCCAGAGCACCCGGAAGTCCAGCCGGACGGCGGTCAGCAGGTCGTTCAGCGGAACTCCCCGGCGAGCCCGGTCCCGGCCGATGGACGGTCCGATGCCGGCCAGCCGGGCCGGTACGGAGTGCCCGGCGAGGCGGCGCAGCAGGTACTCGAAGGTCAGGTCGGCGTCGGTCTCCAGCCGCTCGGTCGGCACCACGCCCCGGCCGTACGGCGGGATCGCGCGGACCCGGGAGACGAACGAGGCGACCAGCGTCTCCGCCTCGTCGCGCAGCCGGCCGACCAGCGTGGTCCAGCGTTCCGCCTCGGCCGCCGCCAGGTGACGCGAAGTGTGCATATGCACAATCTATTACCTATTTTCCGTGGTGGTTTTGTCTTCCACCAGGGGCCTTCGGGGCGGATGCTCAGTCGATGCCACAACCGATGCCGCAGTCGATGCAGCAGTCGATGCAGCACTGGGATCCGCGATGCACCTGACCCCGAGGGAACGGGAACGGCTGCTGCTGCACAGCGGCGCCGAGCTGGCCAGGCGCCGGTTGGCCCGGGGCGCCCGGCTCGGCGCGCCGGAGGCGATCGCCCTGGTCTGCGACGAGATCTGCGAGCTGGCCTGGGACGGGGTGGCCTACGAGCAGGTCGTGGCGACCGCGCGCACGCTGCTGCGGCCGGACCAGCTCGTGGACGGCGTGCCGGCCGCCGTGCCCACGCTGCAGGTGGAGGCGCTGTTCCCGTACGGCTCGACGCTGGTGCACGTGGACGCGCCGTTCGGGCCGGCGCCGGTGGACGGGCCGGGGGCGGTGCGCGCGGTCGACGGCGAGATCGAGCTGGCCCCCGGGCGCGAACGCGGTACCGCCGTACTCCGCAACACCGGCCCGCTGGCCATCTGGGTGTCCTCGCACGTGCCGCTGGACCGGCTGAACACCGCGCTGAAGGTCGAGCTGACGGTCGAGCTGGCGACCGAGCCGGACTCCCCCGGCCGGTACCGGCTGGACCTGCCGGCCGGCACCGCGGTGCGAGTCGAGGCGGCCGAAGCCCGCGAGGTGGCCGTCGTCCGGATCGGCGGCGGTGCCCAGTGAGCACGCTGCCCCGCGCCGAGTACGCGCGGCTGTACGGGCCGACCACCGGCGACCGGGTCCGGCTGGCCGACACGGACCTGTGGGTCGAGGTCGAGGCGGACGACACCGAGCCCGGCGAGGAGCTGCTCGGCGGCTGCGGCAAGACGGCCCGGCACGGCGCGCTGGTCTCGGCCAGCGCCGGCCGCGACTCCAAGCTGGACATGATCGTGCTCGGCGTACTGCTGATCGACCCGCTCCTCGGCGTGCGCAAGACGAACATCGGGATCAAGGAGGGCCGGGTCGTCGGCGTCGGCCGGGCCGGCAACCCGGACGTGCAGGACGGCGTCGAGCTCGAGGTCGACGCGCACACCGCGATGATCACCGGTGAGGGACTGATCGCCACCCCGGGCATCGTGGACTCGCACGTGCACCTGTCCAACGCCGAGCTGGTACCGGCCGCGCTGTCCGCCGGGGTGACCACCGTCGTCGGCATGGGCATCGGCGGGGTGTGGGACGTCGGCGCCAACCCCCGGTACAACCTGCACACGCTGATCGAGTCCTGGGCGCACACACCGGTGAACGCCGCCTTCCTGGCCAGGGGCTCGTCCACGTCGACGGATCTGCTGGAGCAGTCCGTACTCGCCGGCTGCGGCGGCTACAAGATCCACGAGGACTGGGGCGCCACGCCACCGGTGATCGACACGTGTCTCGCCGTCGCGGAGCAGACCGACCTGCCGGTGGCGCTGCACACCGACACCCTGAACGAGTCCGGCTACCTGGCCGACACCCTGGACGCAGTGGGCGGCCGGACCGTGCACGCCTACCACGTGGAGGGCGGCGGCGGGCACCCCGACCTGCTCGGCATCGTCAGCAGGCCGAACGTGCTGACCAGCTCGACCACGCCGACCCTGCCGCTCACCCCGGCCACGGTCGCCGAGCTGGGCCCGATGACGCTGACCGTGCACCGGGGCCACGCGCACCTGCCCAGCGACGCCGGCATCGCGGCCAGCCGGATCCGCGAGCACGCCATCTCGGCGGAGAACTGGCTGCACGACCAGGGCGCGATCAGCATCGTGAACTCCGACTCCCTCGGTATGGGCCGGATCGGCGAGACCGCGCGGCGTACCTGGCAGCTGGCCCATGTGCAGGCCACCCTGGCCGGCCAGACCGGGCCGGAGGTCAACAACAACGCCCGCGTGCTGCGCTACCTGGCCAAGCTGACGCACAACCCGGCGGTGGCGCACGGCCTGGCCGGGCACGTGGGCAGCGTGGC
>DATAZG010000108.1:0-13271 GCA_036272155.1 Pseudonocardia sp. | reverse complement strand
TGGACCGTCGGCTACACCCCGTCCGTCTCCACCGCCGTCTGGGTCGGCACCGACGACAACTCACCGATCAAGACCTCCGGCGGCAGCCCGATCTACGGCCGGATGGTGCCCGGCTCCATCTGGCAGCAGTTCATGAACGCCGCGCTGCGCAACAAGCCGGTGGAGCAGTTCAGCCGGTTCGACCCGCTGGGCACACCGCCGGACGAGAGCTTCAACGACGAGTCGTCCAGCGACAACCCGGACAGCGACGAGGACGGCGACCACCGCCGCCACCGCGACGACCTGTTCGGCGGCCAGGACCCGTGCGACTTCGTGTCCTGCGACGACGACGGCAACCCCGTCGGGCTGGGCGGCGGGCGGCGGGGCAACCGCGACTCCGGGGACAACAGCGACTCCGGCAGCTCCCGCAACACCGGCGACAACTGACGCACCCGATAACCGATAGCTGACGACCGACCGACCCGGCGCCCGAGGAGAGCCTTGCCGACCGAGCCGCCGCCCCCGGCGCGGGTGGTACCGACCTGGACCGAGCCCCTCGCGGTGGCGGCCAGTGCGGTGATCGGTGGTCCGCTCGGCCAGCACGCGGTCGTCGGCCGGTCCAGGTTCTGGACGCCGCTGCGGGTGGTGCTGCTGGCCGCCGTGCTGGTGCTGTCGATGGGTTGGCTGGTCAAGGCGCCGTGCCTGCAGCAGCACCCGGGGCCGACCGGGCGGCTCGTGCTGGACTGGCAGGACGGCCGGCAGTACGTCTCGATGTGCTACACGGACATCGTCACGATCTATCCGGAGTACCGGCTGACCGGCGACCAGCTGCCCTACCAGGCGCACTGGAACGACGGGCCGGGCACCGCCGCCGACACCGTGCACTACATGGACTACCCGGTGGTGACCGGCTTCTTCCTGTGGGCCGCCGCGCAGCTGACCGTGCGCTACGAGGCGGACGCGGCCACCGGCGGGCTGCCGACCGGGCTGCCCGAGGTGGTCTTCTTCGACCTGGTGGCGCTGTGTTTCGCCGCGCTCTGGCTGGTCGTGGTGTGGGCGGTGCGCCGGCAGCGCCCTGAGCGGCCGTGGGACGCGGTGCTGGTGGCGCTCTCGCCGCTGGCGCTGCTGCACGTGTTCACGGGTACCGACGTGATCGCGGTGGCCGCGGTGGCCGGCGGGCTGTATGCGTTCGCCAGGGGCCGCCCGGTGCTGGCCGGCGTGCTGGTCGGCGTGGCCACGGCGGCGAAGCTGTACGCGGTGCTGCTGCTCATCCCGCTGCTGCTGGTCGGCTGGCGGCGGGGCCAGGCCGGGCCGGCGCTGCGCTCGGCGGTGGCCGCCGGGCTGACCTGGTTCGTGCTCAACGTCCCGGTGGCGGTGGTGTTCACCAGCGGCTGGCTCGAGCTGTTCCGGACCGCCGTGCGCGGTGGCGCCGAGCCGGACTCGATCTACTTCGTACTGGCCTACTTCACCGGCTGGCCGGGCTTCGACGGTGACCTCCCGCCGGGGCAGACCCCGTTCCGGCTGAACCTGGTCGTCCTCGGGCTGTTCGTGCTCGCGTGCGTCGGCATCGGGGTGCTGGTGAAGCGGGCGCCCCGGCCGCCCCGGCTGGCCAGCCTGTGTTTCCTCGTGGTGGCCGCCGCGCTGCTGGTGAACAAGTCGTGGAGCCCGCAGTTCTCGCTGTGGCTGGTGCCGCTGGCGGTGCTGGCGCTGCCCCGCTGGCGGCTGCTGCTGGCGTGGATGACGCTGGACGCACTGGTCTGGGTGCCCCGGATGTTCTACTACCTCGGGGTCGACGACCGGGGCCTGCCGCTGGACCCGTTCCTCGTGATGGTGCTGCTGCGCGACGCCATGATCGTGCTGCTCGCCGTCCTCGTGGTGCGCTCGGTGCTGCATCCGGAGACCGACCCGGTGCGCGGGCTCGGCGCCGACGACCCGGACTGGTGCCCCCCGCCGCCGCCCGAACCGGCGCTGCCCCCCGAGCCGGCCACCGCCCGGGAGACCGCGGCCACCTCCCCCTGAGCTTCCGGTTCAGGCGCGGCTCAGGCGTCGGCGGGCTCGCCGAACCACGTGGTCAGCGCGGTGCGCAGCTGTTCGAGGTCGGCCGGCCGGCCCGGTGCGGCGGCCCAGGCCAGCACGCCGTCCGGGCGGACCAGCAGCGCGGCCAGGTCGGCGCGGCCGAGGATGCTCGCGGCGACCAGGTCGACCCGGTCGGCCCAGGGCGCGGCCACCTCGGCCACCTCGGCCATCGCCGCCGCCCCGTTGGCGGCCGGGCCGGTGACCAGCAGCGGCCGCCCTCCGGCGGCGAGCCGGTAGAGGCTGGTGTCGTCGACGGCCAGCTCGGGGCTGTGCTGGCCGACCGGCCCGGGCTCGGCACCGGAGCGGTAGGGCAGCGCGTAGCGGATGTGCAGCCCGTTCATCAGCTCGCCGAAGTACCGGTTCACCTCGGTCAGGTCCATCAGGTCGGCGACGATGTCGCGCAGCGCGTCGTGGTGCGGCCCCGGCGCGAGCAGTGCGGACTGCGCGCGGGTGTTGTGCAGCACGGCGGCGGCCACCGGGTGGCGCTCGGCGGTGTAGCTGTCCAGCAGCTCGCCCTTGGGATCGGTGCCGCGCGCGGCGGCGGCCAGCTTCCAGCCCAGGTTCATCGCGTCCATCAGGCCGAGGTTGAGCCCCTGCCCGCCGTTCGGCGAGTGCACGTGCGCGGCGTCGCCGGCCAGCAGCACGCGACCGAGCCGGTAGGTGGCGGCCTGCCGGGCGTGGTCCAGCACCCGCCTCGGCTCGCGCAGCGCGGTGATCGTGACGTCCACGCCGGCCACCCGGCGCACGCTGTCGGTCAGCTCCTCGCTGGTCAGCGGGGTGTCCCGGTGCTCGGGGAACGAGTCGAACTCGGCGGTACCGAGCATGTCGCCGCCGTGCATCAGCTGGCCGGTGTCGCGGCGGCCCGGCGGCGGCAGCACGCCCGGGTCGGCCAGCTCCACCCGGCCGGCCCGCATCACCATGAACGGGGCCGTGCCGGGGAACTCGAACCCGGTCAGCTTGCGCACCCGTGACCGCCCGCCGTCACAGCCCACCAAGAAGGCCGCGGTGAGCCGGCGCTCGCCGGCCGGGGTGCGCAGGGTCGCCGTGACGCTGTCCGGCCCCTGGTCGAGCGCGGTCAGCTCGTGCGCCCGGTGCACCGGCACGCCCAGCTCGGCCACCCGGTCGCCCAGCAGCTTCTCCAGGTCGGGCTGCCAGATGAACGTGTAGCCGCGGTCCGGCTCGTCCGGGGGCACCAGGTCGATCTTGTGGATCCAGGAGAAGTGGCCCTTGTCGCTGCCGTGGGCCGCGCGGAAGTCGGCGGCGCCCCGCTCGTGGTACTCGGCCAGCGCGGACCCGAGCCCGCGCCGGCGCAGCGCCTCGGTGGCCAGCGAGCCGATGCCCCTGGCCTTGCGCTCGCCGGTCGGCGCGGCCAGCCGCTCGACCACCTCGACCCGCGCCCCGGCCAGCCGCAGCTCGGCGGCCAGCAGCAGGCCGACCGGCCCGGCGCCGACGACCAGTACCTCGGTATCCATCCGCTCCCCCAGGCTCAAACTAGACTTGACCGTCTAGTCTTATTAGGTCGAAACCTAGACGAGACGGTGCAGTCTTGCCAGCGAATATGCTGGTGTGGTGCCCCCGCCCCCGGAATCGCCGGAACACCACGAACAGCCAGGTCAGAACGGTCAGCCTGGTCAGAACGGGTCGCCGGGCGAGCCGCGCCGATCACCGGCGAAGCGGCGGGCGATCCTGGATGCGGCCGTCCAGACGTTCTGCGACCAGGGCTACAAGCGGACCAGCGTCGACGCGATCGCGGCACTGGCCGGCGTCGGCAAGCAGACAGTGTATGGACACTTCGGCGACAAGGCGCGCCTGTTCCTGGCCGCCGTGGACGACGCGCGGGCCGCCCACGAGCACCCCGAACCACTGGCCGACACCGGCGACCCGCGCGCCGACCTGACCGAGGCGGGCGAGCGCATCCTCGACGTGGCGCTCGAGCCGAGGGTGGCCGCGCTGCACCGGCTGACCATCGCCGAGCTGCCCCACCACCCGGAGCTGCAGCGGATCTGGCGGGCGGGCTCCGAGCCGTTCCTGGACGACGCGCTCCCCAAATACCTGCGCTCCTGCGACGAGCGTGGCCTGCTCACCGTGCCGGATCCGAACCAGGCCGCCCGGCAGTTCGCCTACCTACTGATCACCGAGGCGCGCGTGGCCACCGCGTACGGCACCCAGCAGCTCGCCGGCCCCCTGCGCCGGGCAATCGCCGCCCGCGCCGCCGACCTCATCGCCCGCGCCCACCGCCCGTGAACCCCTCCTGAGCCCTCCTGAACACCGGGGGTCACCAGATGTGGATGCGGTCCTGGGGTTGGCGGAACAGGTGGTCGCCGGGTTTGAGGTTGAACGCCTGGTAGAACGCGTCCACGTTGGGCAGCACGCCGTCGGTGCGGAACTCGCCGGGGCTGTGCGGGTCGGTCAGCAGGCTGCTGCGCAGTGACTCGTCGCGCTCCTTGTCCCGCCAGATCTGCGCGAAGCCGAGGAAGAAGCG
The DNA here is from genome assembly GCA_036272155.1 of Pseudonocardia sp. Taxonomy (GTDB): domain Bacteria; phylum Actinomycetota; class Actinomycetes; order Mycobacteriales; family Pseudonocardiaceae; genus Pseudonocardia. The sequence continues at coordinate 8,734 of DATAZG010000108.1, read as the reverse complement.
CTGGTCACCGGTGTAGCCGTCGATCACGGGCGCGGGCGTCCCGCCGACGGCGGCCAGGTAGGCCCGGTGCGAAACGGTCAGCCCGGACAGGTCGGCGATGTTCTCGCCGAGGGTGAGCTCGCCGTTGATGTGTGTGCCGGGCAGCGGCGAGTACTTGTCGTACTGCGCGGCCAGTGCCTTGGTCTTCGCGGTGAACGCCGCCGCGTCCGCCGGCGCCATCCAGTCCCGCAGGTTGCCGTCGCCGTCGTAGCGCCGGCCCTGGTCGTCGAACCCGTGGCTGATCTCGTGCCCGATCACGCCGCCGATCGCCCCGTAGTTGACCGCCTGGTCGGCGTCGGCGTTGAAGAACGGCGGTTGCAGGATGGCGGCCGGGAAGACGATCTCGTTCATCGTCGGGTTGTAGTAGGCGTTGACCGTCTGCGGGGTCATGAACCACTCGCCCCGGTCCACCGGCCGGCCCAGCTTGTCCAGCGACCGCTGGTGGTCCACCCGGGCCGCCCGGTCCAGGTTGCCGACCAGGTCGTCGCGGGTGATCCGCAGCGCGCCGAAGTCCTTCCACCGGTCCGGGTAGCCGATCTTCACGGCCAGCTTGGACAGCTTGTCCTTGGCGGCGACCTTGGTCGGCGGGCTCATCCAGTCCAGGTTGTCGATCGAGGTCTGGTAGGCGCCGATGATGTTGTGCACAAGCTGGTCGGCCCGCTGCTTGGCCTCCGGGGTGAAGTACTTGCCCACGTACAGCTGGCCGAGCGCCTCGCCCATGGCCTTGTTCACGGCGGCCACACCGCGCCGCCAGCGGTCCCGGTTCTGCTGCCGCCCGTCCAGCACCCCGCCCACGAAGTCGAACCGGGTGTTGACGAAGTCGTCGCTCAGGTACGGCGCGAAGTCCGAGATCAGGTGCCAGCGCAGGTACTGCTTCCACGTGTCCAGCGGCACGCTCGTGAGCAGGCCGCTCAGCGTGCTGAAGTAGCTGGGCTGGCTGATCACGAGGTTGGGCTGGTTGATCCCGGCGGCCGTCAGGTAGCTCGCCCAGTCCAGCCCGGTCGCCTTGGCCGCGTCGGCGACGGCGAACTTGTTGTAACTGGCCACCGCGTCCCGGTTGCGGGTCTCGGACCACTCCGCCCTGGCCAGCTGTGTCTCCAGGTCCAGGATGTGCGCCGCGCTGCCGGCCGGGTCGGGCTGGCCGGCCAGGGTGAGCATCTTCGCCACGTAGGCCCGGAACTTGTCCCGGACGGCCGCTTGCTTCGGGTCCGTGGACAGGTAGTAGTCCCGGTCGGGCATGGAGAGGCCGTCCTGGGACACCTCGGTGATGTAGTGCGTGGCGTCCTTCGCGTCCTGGCTGATGCTCAGCCCGATCGGGTTGGACGCGTCGAAGTACTGGATGTCGCCGAGGTGTCGGACCAGGTCGGCGGGGCTGGCCAGCTGGTCGACGGCGGCGAAGTAGGGCGCCAGCGGGGTGGACTTGAGCTGGTCCAGCCGGGCGGTGTCCATGAAGCTGGCGTACAGGTCGCTGATCTTCTGTGCGTTCGAGGCGGTCCCGTCGCCGGTCGCCCCGGCGGCGTCCGACCCGGCCTGCTCGATCAGCGTGCGCTGGTCGTCCTCGGCGCGCTGGGAGAGCATGGAGAAGGTGCCGTACTCGGCCATGTCCGGCGGGATCTGGGTCTTGCCCAGCCAGCCGCCGTTGGCGTACCGGTACATGTCGTCCTGCGGGCGCACCGACTTGTCGAAGCCGGCCACGTCCAGCCCGGAGACCGGCGCCGCCGGCGGGCCCGGTGCCGCCGGGGGTGCCTGCGTGCCGCACGCCGAGGTCGCCGTGACCAGGCCGACCACTGCAAGCGTCGCGCACACCGTGAGCCGTCCAGCCCGTTCCCGCCGCATCCGCCACCCCTGTCCCAGATCGCCCACAGCCGACCCACAGTCTGGGTGACGCCCGGTCTGCCGGGGCGTTCGGGGCACGGCGTGTCGGTCGAGTCGCCCGGGTCGGTGGGACAGCGGGCCGGGCGCACCGGTGGCACAGTGGGCGGGTGCCGCCTGTGCTGACCGAGCAGTCCGTCCGCGCCGTGCTGGCCGGTTTCGACCACCGCGAGGTCGACCGGCCGGACCTGCGCGCCGCCGCCGTGGCGATCACGCTGGTGACCACCGGGGTCGACACCGTGCAGGTGCTGCTGACCCGCCGGGCGCCCAAGCTGCGCACCCACGCCGGCCAATGGGCGCTGCCCGGTGGCCGGGTGGATGAGGGCGAGTCGGTCGTCACGGCCGCGCGCCGGGAGCTGGCTGAGGAACTGGGTCTCGAGCTGCCGGAGTCGGCGGTGCTCGGCCGGCTGGACGACTACTCGACGCGGTCCGGGTTCGTCATCTCGCCGGTGGTGCTGTGGGCCGGCCGGGTGCGGGCCGGCACGCCCGAGCACCCCGGCGAGCGGTCGCTGCGGCCCCGGCGCGGTGAGGTGGCCGCCGTCTACGGCATCCCGCTGGACCAGCTCGACGTCGAGCCGCTGTTCGTCACCATCCCCGAGTCGGACGCCCCGGTGATCCGGCTGCCGCTGATGGGCCGCTTCGTGCACGCCCCCACCGGCGCGGTGCTCTACCAGTTCCGGGAGCTGGTGCTACACGGCCGCGCCACGAGGGTCGGACACCTCGAGCAGCCCGTCTTCGCCTGGCGCTGACCGCCCCGCGCGGCCGGAGCCCGGGGCGCCGGTGGGGCGACCCCGCCCACCACCGACCCGGAAGGTCGGCGCGGAGCCCAGGAACACGCCGAACAGCGCGAACAGCAGCGCCGCCCGCCCCCACACACCGACGATCACGGCCTGCGCGGCCAGGTCGTGGAACACGTCGACGCCGACCCCGGACTTGACCGCGTAGAACAGCCGGAAGATGCCCAGCCCGATGGCCAGGTCGGCGACCAGGTACGCCGCCACCCACCCCCAGCGGATCCGCAGCAGCACGAAGAACGGCACCAGCCACAGCGCGTACTGCGGCGAGTGCACCTTGTGCAGCAGCAGGAAGCCGGCCAGCATCGCCGCGCTGACCTGCACCCACGGGTAACCGCCCACCGCCCGGCCGGTCCGGTAGCGGTACCAGCCGAGGCCGGCGGCGAGCGCGAAGGAGAGCAGCACCAGCGTCGGCGAGAGCCAGTCCACCAGCGCCTGGAACGGCACGTCCTTGGGCTCGGAGTACGGCCGGAAGCCCCAGTACCAGATGGAGTTGGTGGTCATGTCGACCTTGCGCAGCTCCTGGAAGGTGAACGAGGCGCGCCAGCCCCGGTAGCCCAGCAGCGCGAACGGCAGGTTGACCAGGATCACCGTGCCCGCGCTGGCCGCCACCACCCGCAGCGCACCGGCCCAGTCCAGCGCCCGGCGGGCAGCTTTTCCGGTACCGCTGCCCGTCGAGCCGGCGGGGCCCCCGGTCAGCACGTACAGGGCGAGCGGCAGGACGAACGCCCCCGGGTACAGCTTGAACGCGAAGCCGAGGCCGAGCAGCACGCCGGCCCAGCTGCCCCGGCGGACCAGCTCCGCCCGGTCGACCGCCCCGCCCCGGGCGTGCAGCACGGCCACCGCCGCCACCGCGCACGCCACCGCCGGCAGGTCCCAGTTGTGGAACGCGTAGAGCAGCAGCGGCGGCCCGACCGCCCAGATCAGCGCGCGCCACCGGGACAGCCGGCCGAGCAGCCACCCGACGAGCAGCCCGAACGGCGCCAGCAGCAGCGAGCTGTAACGCAGGAAGTCGGCGTCGGTCTGCGCCGGCAGCGCGCCGAGCCACATCAGCACGCCGGTCAGCACCGGGTACTCCACCGTGCCGCCGGTCAGCGTGCCGGCCGGGGTGATGCCACCGTGCAGGTAGGGGAACCGGTGCTCGTTGATGTCCCGGCCGAGCCACAGGTGCTGGATGTCGGAGTAGCAGAGGTCGCGGTCCTTGCGGACGTCGTAGTCCGGCGCGGAGCGACCCGTCCTGTCGAACTCCGGCCCGGTGCAGCGGGTCTTGTTCGCGTAGCCGAGCAGCATGGTCAGCGCGGTGAGCGCCACGAGCAGGGCCAGCGCGAACCCGCCGAGCCGGGCGGCCGGCCGGCCGCCCGGGCGCGACGCGCCGGACCGGGTCCTGGCCGGGTCGGGCTCGGCGGCGGTATCGGGCGCGGCGGCAGCCGCGGAGCTGGGGCCGGCGGCGGAGTTGACGCTGGCGCCGCGAGCGGGGTTGGGGGTGCCGGTGGTGGTGGGCGCCGGCGGCCTGGTCTCGTCGGCCGGGGTCATCCCAACCGCTCGCGCAGGAACGCGATGTCCGCGGCCTGCCCCTCCGCCGGCGTCTCCACCACGACCGGGGCGCCGGCAGCCGCGCACACCGCGACCAGCTGGTCGGGGTCGATCGTGCCGGCGGCGATGTTGGCGTGCCGGTCGCGCGCGGAGTTGAACTCGTCGCGGGAGTTGTTCAGGTGCACCAGGTCGATCCGGCCGGTGATCGCCTTGGCCCGGTCGACCACGTCGACCAGGTCCTCCCCGCCGGCGAACGCGTGGCAGGTGTCCAGGCAGAAGCCGGCGTCGAACTCACCGACCGCGTCCCACAGCCGGGCCAGCGCGTCGAAGCGCCGCGCCATCGCGTTGTCGCCGCCGGCGGTGTTCTCGATCAGGATCGGCACCGCGAAGCCGCCCTCGTCGTGCTGGCGGGCGAAGAACTTGCGCCAGTTGTCGACGCCGACCTCCGGGTCCTCCCCGGCGGTGACGTGGCCGCCGTGCACGACCAGCCCGGCCGCGCCGACCGCCGCCGCCCCCTCGGCGTGCTGCTGCACGAGCTTGCGGGACGGGATCCGGATCCGGTTGTTCGTGGAGGCCAGGTTGATCACGTACGGCGAGTGCACGAAGACCGCTTTGTCGCTGGTCCGCAGCTGTTCGGCCATCGGGTGGGCCGGCGGTTTCTTCCAGCCCTGTGGATCGGCGAGGAAGAACTGCAGGGCGTCCGCGCCGCATTCGTCGGCCGAGCCGAGCGGGTCGCTGTCGGATCGAACATGAGCCCCGATACGCATGGCAACCAAGCCTACGCAGCTCCGCCGGGCCCGCCCGGCAGGGTCCGCCACGGCGGTTGCTAACCTGTAGGAACTGGCGCCAGCGGAAATTGTCGGCGCCGAGTGAGACCCTCCTGCCGCGGACGGACCGCGGCCGCCTTAGAGTCCATAGGAGGTTAGTGGTTCTCATGCGTCATTACGAGCTCATGGTCATCCTCGACCCCAATCTTGACGAGCGCACCATCACCCCGTCGCTGGAAGCGTTTCTGCGGGTAATCCGCAGCGACGGTGGCACGGTGGAGAAGGTCGACGTCTGGGGCAAGCGCCGGATGTCCTACGAAATCCTGAAGCACTCCGAGGGCATCTACGCGGTGCTCGACGTCACCTGCGAGCCGGCCACGGTCGCGGAGTTGGACCGTCAGCTCGGGCTGAACGAGTCGGTGCTGCGCACCAAGGTCATGCGGGTCGAGGCACGCAAGCGGCAGGCCGCCGCGGCCCGCGCCGTCGCCCCGGGTGGTCCGGCCAACGTCGCCGCCGCTCCGGCCACCGCGGCCGCCGCGGTCAGTGCGCCGGCCTCGGCGCCCAGCGCCTCCGAGCCGGCCGCCCCGGCCTCCGACGCGCCGGCCTCCGACGCTCCGGCGGACTCCGCTCCGGCGGACTCGGCCGCGGCTGACTCCGCTGCTCCGGCGGACTCCGACGCGCCGGCCACGCCGGCCGCCACCCCGACCGACTGAGGACAGGGGTCCGACGATGGCAGGCGACACGCTGATCACCGTGGTCGGCAATCTGACGGCCGACCCGGAGCTGCGCTTTACCCCGTCCGGCGCCGCGGTGGCGAACTTCACCGTGGCCTCCACCCCGCGCCAGTTCGACCGGCAGAGCGGTGAGTGGAAGGACGGCGAGGCGCTGTTCATGCGCTGCAACATCTGGCGCCAGGCGGCGGAGAACGTGGCCGAGACCCTGACGAGGGGTTCCCGGGTCATCGTGTCCGGCCGGCTGAAGCAGCGTTCTTACGAGACCCGTGAGGGCGAGAAGCGCACCGTGGTGGAGCTGGAGGTCGAGGAAGTCGGCCCCTCGCTGCGCTATGCCACGGCGAAGGTGAACAAGGTCAGCCGGGGTAGTGGCGGCGGCGGCGGTAGCGCCGGCGGTGCCCCGGCCGACGACCCCTGGGGTTCGGCCCCCGCCGCGGGCAGCGGTGGCGGCGACGACGAGCCCCCGTTCTGACCTGTCATCTGACGCCGATCGCTGAAACGGACTGTTTAAACACATCTTGGAGTAATGCACCATGGCCAAGCCCGTCCTGCGCAAGCCTAAGAAAAAGGTTTGCGCGTTCTGTAAGGACAAGCACCAGTCGATCGATTACAAGGACTCCGGACTGCTGCGCAAGTTCATCTCCGACCGAGGCAAGATCCGGGCCCGCCGGGTCAGCGGCAACTGCCGTCAGCATCAGCGCGATGTTGCGGTCGCGGTCAAGAACTCCCGTGAGGTGGCGCTGCTGCCGTACACCTCGACGGCCCGCTAGGAGATCACAGTGAAGCTGATCCTTACCACCGACGTTGAGAACCTGGGTGCGCCCGGCGACATCGTCGAAGTCAAAGACGGCTACGGCCGTAACTACCTGCTGCCCCGCCAGCTGGCCATCCCGGCCACCCGGGGGGCCGAGAAGCAGGTCGCCGCGATTCGCAAGGGCCGCGAGGTCCGGCAGATCCGCGACCTCGGGCATGCCAAGGAGGTCGCGGCCAGCCTGAAGGGGCTGCCCTCGGTCAAGCTGGCCGCCCGGGCCGCTTCGGACAGCGGCCGGCTGTTCGGTTCGGTCACGCCGGCCGACGTGGTCGGTGCGGTGCGCGCAGCCGGCGGCCCGCAGCTGGACCGCCGCTCGGTGTCCCTGGACACCCAGATCAAGACGGTCGGCAAGTACACCGTGTCGATCCGGCTGCACCCCGAGGTCGCTACGCAGATCTCGGTCGAGGTGACCGCCGGCGACTGACGGCCACTCCAGGCCGTCTACCTCCGGTCGGGCTCCGGCCCGTTCGATAGTTCTTCCAGTGCCCCCGTCGCCGGAATCGGCGACGGGGGCACTGGCCTGTCTGTAACTCTCCGTAGTTGAATAAGTCTGACGCTGGGGTGTGGGTTGAGAGTCTGAGAGCCCTCTCAACACGCCCGGACAACGATTCCCAGGCGACACGCCGGGGCAATTTCGGGTGACTTATCCCCATCGACCGTAACCTATCTGAGCTGGGCAAATCGCTGATATAGCGCAAGTTGTCCCCCGGTTGTCCACAGTTGGGGGGCAAACTGTGCGGGAGCTGTCCGAGTTGTCCCCAACCGATCAACAGGCCTGTCAACAGAGCGTTTTGGTTACTCAGCTGGTATCGCCCTAGCCTGCCTGCTCCGGACCGAATAGCCAGCGAACTCGGCCGGAGACCACCGGCCCGACGGCACGCGGCGCGTTTCTGTCAGGGCTGGCGGGTAGAACGATCTCGGGGGAGGAAGGCAGCGCGATGGCGGTACCCGACGAACGGCCGATGGGTCGGCCTCGTCATGTCCGGCCGGCCGACGAGCCACCACCTCCGGAGTTCGACCGTCAGCCGCCACAGGATCTGATGGCCGAGCAGTCGGTGCTGGGCGGCATGCTGCTGAGCAAGGACGCCATCGCCGACGTGGTGGAGGTGCTGTCCCCGGACGATTTCTACCGCCCGGCGCATCAGACGGTGTACGACTGCATCCTCGATCTGTACACGCGGGGTGAGCCGGCCGACCCCGTGACGATCTCGGCGGAGCTGGAGCGGCGGGGGGACCTGGTCCGCCTGGGTGGTGCGCCGTACCTGCACACGCTGATCGCCACGGTGCCCACGGCGGCGAACGCGTCGTACTACGCGGAGATCGTGGCGGAGAAGGCCATCCTGCGCCGGCTGGTGGAGGCGGGCACCCGCATCGTGCAGCTGGGCTACCACGGCGCCGACGGCGCTCAGGTGGACGAGGTGGTCGATCGGGCCCAGGCGGCCATCTACGACGTCACCGAGCGGCGCACCAGCGAGGACTATGTGCCGCTGGAGGAGCTGCTGCAGCCCACGATGGACGAGATCGATGCGATCGCGTCCCGGGGCGGGGTGTCGCTGGGGGTGCCGACGGGGTTCGTCGACCTGGATGCGTGCACGAACGGGCTGCACCCGGGGCAGATGATCGTGGTGGCCGCCCGGCCCGGTCTCGGCAAGTCGACCCTGGGGCTGGACTTCGCCCGTTCCTGCTCGGTCAAGCACGGCATGACCAGTGCCTTCATGTCCCTGGAAATGGGGCGCAACGAGATCGTGATGCGGCTGCTCTCGGCCGAGGCGCGCATCCGGCTGACCGACATGCGGGCCGGCCGGATGAGCGACGACGACTGGACGCGCATGGCCCGGCGGATGTCGGAGATCTCCGAGGCGCCGCTGTTCATCGACGACTCGCCGAACCTGACGATGATGGAGATCCGGGCCAAGGCACGCCGGCTCAAACAGCGCCACGACCTCAAGCTGCTGATCCTGGACTACCTGCAGCTGATGTCGTCGGGGCGCAAGGTGGAGTCGCGCCAGCAGGAGGTCTCGGAGTTCTCCCGGCAGATCAAGCTGCTGGCCAAGGAGCTCGAGATCCCGGTGGTGGCGATCAGCCAGCTCAACCGTGGTCCCGAGCAACGCACCGACAAGCGCCCGATGATCTCGGACCTGCGTGAGTCGGGCTCCATCGAGCAGGACGCCGACATGGTCATCCTGC
>DATAZG010000107.1:0-16707 GCA_036272155.1 Pseudonocardia sp. | reverse complement strand
TGTGCGGCCTACCCGCAGGCATCGGGCGGGCAGCCCTCGAGCACCTGCTGTCTGGCCTTGCTCCGGGTGGGGTTTACCGAGCCACCCCGGTCACCCGGGGTGCTGGTGGTCTCTTACACCACCGTTTCACCCTTACTCCGTTCGCTTGCGCGCCGGAGCGGTCTGTTTTCTGTGGCACTGTCCCGCGAGTCGCCCCGGGTTGCCGTTAACAACCACCCTGCCCTGCGGAGTCCGGACTTTCCTCGGCGACACCCACCGGTGTTACCACCGACCGGCATCGACGCGGCCGCCCGGCCAGCTCGTCCGCGTGCCCAGTATAGGACCGGCCGGCCACCGCCCCGGACCCGGCGGGCGGTCAAGGGCGTGTGAACTCGGCGGGCAGCTCGATCGCCCGCGACGCGCCGATCAGCCGAGGCCGCACGCCCCCTGTCAAGATCACGCGCAGGCGGGCTTAACCTGCCGGGGTGAGCGCGGCGCGGTGGTGGTGATCAGCGGGGCGGCCGCCGGGCTGGTCGCGCTGGCGCTGCTCGCCGCCGTGCTGGCCTTCGCCATGGCGCAGCCCAAGGGACTGCCGGAGGCGACCGTCGCCGTGCCGGCCGCGGCGCTGACCGTGCTGCTCGGCCTGGTCGGCCCCGCCGAGGCGGTGCGCAAGGCGCGCGAGCTGGGGCCGACGGTCGGCTTTCTCGCCGCGATCCTGGTGCTCGCCTACCTGGCCGACGCCGAGGGTCTGTTCGGCTGGCTCGGCGACCAGCTCGCGGTGGCCAGTGCCGGGCGGCCGACCCGGCTGCTCGGGCTGGTGTTCGCCGCCGCGTCGGTCACCACAGCGGTGCTCAGCCTGGACGCGACCGTCGTGCTGCTCACCCCGGTCGTGTTCGGCACCGCCGCCACGCTGCGGCTGCGCGCCAAGCCGCACGTCTACGCCTGCACGCACCTGGCGAACTCCGCCTCCACCCTGCTGCCGGTGTCCAACCTGACGAACCTGCTCGCCTTCGCCGCCTCCGGGCTCTCGTTCGCCGCGTTCGGCCTGCTCATGACGCTGCCGTGGCTCGTGGCGATCGCCGTCGAGTACCTGGTGTTCCGCTGGTTCTTCCGGTCCGACCTGGTCGACCCGGTGGAGGTCGGTCCGGCGCAGGACCGGGGCGGGCCGGTGCCCGTCTTCGCGCTGGTGGTGATCGGGCTGACGCTGGTCGGGTTCGGCGTGTCCGGTGCGTTCGGGGTGGAGCCGGTGTGGGTGGCGGTGGTGGGGGCGGCGGTGTTCGCGGCGCGCGCGCTGATCCGGCGCGAGATCGGCCCGGTCCGGCTGGTGCGGGCGGCGTCCCCGCTGTTCTGCCTGTTCGTGCTCGCCCTCGGTGTGGTGGTCACCGGCGTCACCGAGCACGGGCTCGGCGCGGCGATCACCGCGCTGGTGCCGGTCGGTGACGGGCCGTCCCTGCTCGTGCTGCTCGCGGTCGCCGGGCTGGCCGCGCTGCTGGCGAACGTGGTCAACAACCTGCCGGCGACGCTGGTCCTGCTCGGCGCGCTCGGGCCGGGAGTGCACCCCGGGCTCGTGCTGGCCGTGCTGCTCGGGGTGAACATCGGCCCGAACCTGACCTACGTCGGCTCGCTGGCCACCCTGCTCTGGCGCCGCGCGCTGGCCGGCGGGCAGGCGGCGCCGACCCTGCGCGAGTTCGTCCGGCTCGGCGCGGCCACCGTGCCGGCGTGCCTGGTCGCCGCGGTGGTGGCCCTGTGGCTGGGCTTGACGGTGAGTCGAGGATGGCTGGTATGACGTCGCCGATCGTGGTCGCGTGGATCACCGAGGGCACCTGGCAGGCGACCGTCGACGCCACCGCACGGGCCGCCGCCGGGATGGACGACGTCGACCTGGTGCTGCTGCACGTGGTGGACGCCGAGATCAGCGAGGCACTGCACGGCGCCTTCGGTGGGCTGCTCGGCCGGGGCGCCCGCGACCGCGACCCCGGTGACGCGGTGGCCTCGCTCGCCGACGCGGAGTCCGCCGAGCTGCTGGCCGCCGCCGAGGCGCGGCTGGGTCGCCCGACCCGGCGGGAGGTGCGCGTCGGCCGGGTGGAGCGCGAGGTGGTCGCCGGGTGCGAGGGCGCCACCCTGCTCGTCTGCGCCAGGGACGGCGACCACGGCCGGCTCGGGCCGCGCAGCCTCGCGCCGCACACCCGGTTCGTCGTCGACCACGCGCCCTGCGCGGTGCTGCTGATCTGGCCGGACGAGACACCCGGCCTGCGCTCGATCCCCCCACCCCCACAGCACCCAGCTCAGCACCCAGCTCAGCACCCGCCGCCTCCGCCGCACTGAAATCCGGTTCGTCCCGGGTTGGCCGGCTGCCACACTGAGCGGGTGCCGGAGCCCGGGTCGGACACGACGGTGCGGATGGTCGCCCACCGGCCGCACCCGAGCATGCGCGGCCTGGTCCGCCGCTCCGCCGGGTTCGCCGAGCGCACCGGCGGCCCGCTGCACCGCCGCGAGCTGCCGTTCGGCGGCGTGCCGATCATCCTGAGCTTCGGCGAGCGGGTGCGGATCAGCTCGGCCACCGGGAGCGGCGACTACACGTCGTTCGTCGCCGGTGTGCACGAGATCCCGGTCGACACCGCCCACGACGGCTCGCTGCGCTGCATCCAGGTCGACCTCACCCCGCTCGGCGCCTACCAGCTGCTCGGGCTGCCGATGTCCGACCTGCACGACGCGGTCGCGCCGCTGGACGCGCTCGACGGCGCCCACTGGCGTGACCTCGGCGACCGGCTCGCCGACCTGTCGAGCTGGCCCGCCCGGTTCGAGCTGCTGGACGAGACGCTGCACCGGGCGGCGGCTATCGGTCGCGTGGCCGACCCCGAGGTCCGCTGGGCCTGGCGCCGGCTGGTCACCTCACACGGCACGGCGCCGATCGGCCAGCTGGCCGCCGAGGTCGGCTGGAGCCGGCGACACTTCGCCGCCCGGTTCCGCGGTCAGGTCGGCCTGGCGCCCAAGCCGGCGGCCCGGGTGCTGCGGTTCGCGCACGCCCGCGCACTGCTCACCGCGCCGGGCGCCAGCTCGATCAGCGACGTGGCGGCCACCGCCGGGTACGCCGACCACAGCCATCTGACCAGGGAGTTCCGCAGGTTGGCCGGGACCACGCCGTCCCAGCTGCTGGCCCAGTCGAGCTGACCTGGTCCAGCCGGCCGGGCCTAGCCGGCCGCCGTGTCGATGCCCGCCGTGTCGGGGCCCGCCGTGTCGGGGCCCGCCGTGTCGGGGCCCAGACGGTGGGCCAGCAACTCGACAGCGGTGAGGCCGGCCAGGGCCCGGGTCTCCCGGCTCAGGTGCGGCTGGTCGGCGTAGCCCGCCTCGGCGGCCAGCACGGCCAACCCCTGACCGGGGCCGGCCTCGGCCAGCGCCAGGAACCGCTGCAGCCGGCCGATCCGCTGGAACGTCTTCGGCCCCAGCCCCACCTCGGTGTGCAGCGCCCGGCGCAACTGCCGGGCGGACAGCCCGACCCTGGCCGCCACCTCCGCCACATCCAGCGCGGGGCCGTGCCAGAGCAGCCGGGCCGCCGCGCCCACCCGGGCATCCGGCCGTACCCCGCCCAGCCAACGCCCCACGGCCCGCACCGCCGCCTCGTCGTTACAGCCCACCGCGTCGGCCAGCGCCCGCGCGCGGGGCCCGTCGAGTAGGGCGTCCAGCGGCACCACCGCATCGGTCAGCGCCGAGGCCGGCACCCCGAACACCGGCCGCACCCCGTCGAACCGCCAGCGCAGCCCCCACACCGTGGCCCCGGCGGGCAGCACTGGCAACGCGACCCCGGTGGCCGGCCCGACCAGCACCGCCCGGCCGCGCTCGTCGACCAGCACATCGGCGTGACCGTCCGGCAGCACCCGCTGGCGGTAGGCGCCCGCGCCGATCCGCTGCACCCAGCCGCACCGCGCCACGCCGGCCCACTCGGGCGGCGGCGCGAACTCCCGGTAGGTCGACACCGCTGGAGATCCGACGCGATCCAGGATGGCCGTTTCGTTCACGACAGATCCCGGTGCCGGGCGCGACGATGAGCAGCATGGAACCGCACGTCAACATCATCACCCTGGGCATGCCGGACCTGGCGGCGGCCCGCCGTTTCTACGTCGACGGCCTCGGCTGGAAGCCGACCATGGAGGTGCCGGGCGACATCGTGTTCGTCCTGGTCGGCCACGGGCTGCTGCTCGGGCTCTGGCACGCGGCCGAACTGGAGCGCGACATCGACCCGAACGCCCCCGCACCGGCCACCGGTCCGGCGCCGATCACCCTGGCCCACAACGTGGCCAGCGACGACGAGGTCGCCGAGGTGCTGGCCCGGGCCGAGCGGGCCGGCGGCACCGTGCTCAAACCGGCGCAGCGCGGCGAGGTCGGCTTTGTGCACGGCTTCTTCGCCGACCCGGCCGGCTGGCGCTGGGAGGTGGCGCACAACCCGGGCCTGGTGTTCCACGAGGATGGCACCGTCAGCTTCGGGCCGATCGAGCAGCCGGGCTGACGGCCCTCGCACGGGCGGCCGGGCTGCCGGCAGGTGCCCCGGCGGCCGGGCCGACCGTCGGCGCGGGAGGTCACATTCGTCCAAGAACGCACCTCTCTCCCCGCCCTAGCCTGCGCGCATGGAACTCAACCAGAACGGCCCGACAATAGTGGCCACGCTGCGCTATCACGATGCGCCGGCGGCGATCCGGTTCCTCACCGGCACGCTCGGCCTGACTGCTGGCGAGATCACCTACGGGCCGGACGACCGGGTCGTGCACGCCGAGCTGAGCTGGGGCAACGGCACCGTGATGGTCAGCTCCCGGTCCGACCGGCCGAGCCCGTTCGACACCGGCCGGGCCTGCCTGTACCTCGTGGTGGACGACCCGGACGCGCTGCACCGGCGAGTCGTGGCGGCCGGCGCGGAGATCGTGCTGCCGCTGGTCGACCAGGACTACGGCTCCCGCGAGTTCGCCGTCGGCGACCCGGAGGGCAACGTCTGGTGCTGCGGCACCTACCGGCCCGCCGCGCTCGCGGCCACGGTGCGCTCGTGAGCGCCGAGGTGCGCGCGACCGTGAGCACCGAGAACGTCAGCACCGAGGCAGGCTCGGGCGCCCGGGAGCGGCTGCTGCCGATGGTGTTCGGGTTCTATCCGGCGCAGGTGCTGCACACGCTGGTCCGGCTGGACATCCCGGACCTGCTCGCGGACGGCCAGGCGGGCGTCGGGCAGCTGGCCGGCCGGTGTGGCGCCCACCCGCCGTCGCTGCGCCGGCTGCTGCGGGCGGCGGTCGGCCTCGGGCTGCTGGCCGACGGCGGGGACCGGTACGAGCTCACCGATGCCGGCCAGCTGTTGCGCACGGGGGTGCCCGGCTCGGTGCGCAACCTGGTCCTGCTGTTCCACGGGAACGCGACGTGGCGGTCCTGGGGCCGGCTGGATGAGAGTGTGCGCACCGGCGAGGCGGCGTTCCCGCACGTGGTCGGCCAGGAACCGTTCGAGTACTTCGCCGCGCACCCGGCCGAGGAAGCGGTGTTCAACGAGGCGATGTCCGAGGCCACCCGTGCCTCGGCGGCCGCCGTGATCGCCACATGCGGGTTCGAGGGCGCACCGAAGGTGGCCGACCTCGGTGGCGGCAACGGCACCCTGCTCGCCACTCTGCTCACGGCTCACCCGGCGGCCCGCGGCGTGCTGTTCGACACCCCGTCCGGGCTGCGCGACGCGGAGCGCACGCTCACCGGGGCCGGGGTGCGGCAGCGCTGCGAGATCGTGCCCGGGGACCTCTTCACGGCCGTACCGGCCGGCTGCGACGGGTACCTGATCAAGAGCGTGATCCACGACTGGGACGAGGAGCTGGCCACCCGGATCCTGCGCAGGTGCCGCGAGGCGATGTCCCGGACCTCCGTGTTGTACCTGGTCGAGCCGGTGGTGCCGGCCGATCCAGGTCAGCTGGCCGGCACGGGCTCCACCCTGATGAGCGACCTGAACATGCTCGTCTGCACCGGCGGTCGGGAGCGCACCGAGGCCGAGTTCCGCGCATTGCTCGCGGCCGCCGGGCTGGCGTTGCGCTCGGTCACCCGCTGCGCGCCTCCGACGCAGTTCAGCGTGCTGCGCGCCGTACCGGTGGGATAGCTCGAACGGGTGACTCACCCCACCGTCGAGTCGTCCTAACACTCTCGTTATAGCGTCAGCCCGTGACGCTCCCCGGCCTCGGTCAGTTGATCTTCCTGCTCGTCGCCGGCCTGGTCTCCGGAGCGGTGAACGCGGTCGCGGGCGGCGGGTCGTTGCTGCTGTTCCCGGCTCTGCTCGCGACCGGCATGCCTCCACTGACCGCGAACGTGACGAACTCGGTCGCCCAGTGGCCCGGCTACGTCGGCACCGTGTTCGGCGCCCGCGCGGAGCTGGCCGGCCAGCGGCTGCGGGTGATCAGCACGGCCGGGGTCGCGGTGGCCGGCGCCGCGGTCGGCTGCGCGCTGCTGCTGGTGCTGCCCGGTGCGGTGTTCGACACCGTCGTGCCGGCGCTGGTCCTGCTGGCCAGCGTGCTGCTCGCGCTCTCGCCCCGGCTGCGCCGCTGGATCGGCTCACCCGACCCGGCGGCCCCGGACCGGCGGGCGGTGCTGCTGCCGGCGGTGTTCGGGGCGGCAGTCTACGGCGGCTACTTCGGTGGTGCGCTCGGCGTCATCCTGATCTCGGTGCTGTCACTCACCGCGCACGACCGGCTGGTGCGGCTGAACGCGGTCAAGGCAGCGCTGTCCCTGGTCATCGCCACGGTCACGGTGGTGATCTTCGCGGTGGACGGGCGGGTGCGCTGGTTGGCCGTGCTGCTGCTGGCGCCGACCACGCTGCTCGGCGGCTTTCTCGGCGCCAAGCTGGCCAGGGTGCTGCCGGAGGCGGTGCTGCGCTGGTCGGTGGTGGTGCTCGGCCTGACCGTCGGGATCTACCTGATCGTCAAGCCGTAGGCCTGCTCGTCAAGTGGCCACCGGGAAGCGGCCGTTCACCAGCCGGACCGACGCCCCGCCGTCCGGGTAGAAGTCCGCGATGGACAGCGAGGCCAGGTCCAGGTGCATCCGGTACAGCACCGAGGAGCCCACGTCGAGCGCGATGCGCACCAGCATCTTGATCGGCGTGACGTGGCTGACCAGCAACAACGTCTCCCCGGGGTAGGTCGCCAGCAGCTCGTCGCGCAGCCGCGCGATCCGGACGCCGACGGCGGCGAAGCTCTCCCCGCCGGGCGGCGGCACCGTCTCGTCACCCAGCCAGCCCCGGTGCAGCTCGGGGTCCCGCTCGCGCGCCTCGGCGAAGGTCAGCCCGTCCCAGTCGCCGAAGTCGGTCTCCAGCAGGCCGTCGTGCGTTTTCACCGACACGCCCAGCGCGGCCGCCACGGGCTCGGCGGTCTGCCGGGCCCGGAGTAGCGGCGAGCTGAGCGCCACGCTGACCTGGTCGGCCTGCTCGACCGAGCCGATGCCGGCCGCCACGCCGGCCACCTGGGCCAGCCCGAGCTCGGTCAGCTCCGGGTCGGACCGGCCGGAGTAGCGGCGGTCCACCGAGAGTGCGGTCTGCCCGTGCCGCAGCAGCAACAGCCTGGTCGGCCGGCCCTTCTGCCCCGTCCAGCTGGCCGAGGCCGGGGCCGTCGCCTGGGCTGACTCCCCGGCCGACGCCGAGGCCTGAGCCGACCCCGTGGCTGACAAAATCCCCGACTCACCCTGACGAATTCCCCGACTCGCGGGGAGGTCGTCGGTGGTCACCGGGCGGCCTGGGCGTCCATCGCCAGGTTGGCCAGCCGGTCGGCGCGTTTGTTCTCCGCGCGCGGGATCCAGGTGAACCGGACAGTGCCGAGCTGGCCGACCAGCTCGCCAGCTTCCCGCGCGAGCGGCTGCATGGCCGGGTGCTTGATCTTCCACCGGCCGGACATCTGCTCCACGACCAGCTTGGAGTCCATCCGCACGTCGACGTCCGTGCCGGGTCCGCCCAGCTCCAGCGCGGCGCGCAGGCCGGCGATCAGCCCGCCGTACTCGGCCACGTTGTTGGTGGCCACGCCGATCCCCTCGGAGCACTCGACGAGCACCTCGCCGGAGCCGGCGTCGCACACCACCGCGCCGTAGCCGGCCGGGCCGGGGTTGCCCCGCGAGCCACCGTCGGCCTCGATCAGCAGCTTCACAGCCCGGACTCCGAGGTACGCACCATGATCACTCCACACTCCTCGTGCAACAGCACCTCGTTCTTCGGCGCCGTCCTGATATGGCTGATCTCCTGCGTGTCCAGCTCCAGCCGGCACGCGCCGCACCGCCGGGCCCGCAGCAGGGCCGCCCCGATGCCCTGGCGGGCCCGGCCCTTCTCGTACTGGGCGAGCAGGTCGGCCGGCAGGGCGGCGACGATCGGCTCGCGGTCGCGGCGCCGGCCGGCCTCGGCGGTGTCCAGGTCACCGGCGGCGGCGTCCCGGCGAGAGGTCGCGTCGGCCAGGGTGCGCTCGGCCTCGGCCAGCTCGACGCGGGCGGCGTCCAGATTGGTCTGGATCGCCTCGCGCTGCTCCATCACCTCGAGCATCTCGTCCTCGAGCACGCCCTGGCGGCGGGCCAGCGTCTCGAGCTCGTGCTGCAGGTCGCTCGCCTGCTTGGCCGACACCCCCGCGCTGGCCAGCATGTTCTTGTCGCGCTGGGCCCGGGTGCGGACGCCGTCGACGTCCCGTTCCAGCCGTTGGATGTCGCGGTCCAGGTCACTGCCCGAGGTTTCGGCGGACACCACGGCATCCTTGCGGGTCCGCACCGACCGCTCCGCCTCGGTGATCTCGGCCAGCTCCGGCATCGCGCGACGGCGATGCTCGATCCGGTTCAGCTCGGCGTCGACCTCGGCCAGCTCCAGCAACTTCTGCTGCAGCGCGGGTTCGGCGTTCACTGCTCGGTCCTTTCTGGCGGACTTCCCGGCGCGCGAGCGCCGACGGTCCACGGGTCGGTGCGCTGCCACGAGACGGAGACGTCGACCGTACCCCGCAACGCGGAACGGATGACGCAGGCCGCCTGCTCGCACCACGGGTGTTCGGAGGCCCAGTGCGCCACGTCGACCAGTGCCGGGGTGGGCCGGCCGGGCAGCGTACCGGCGAGGAGGTGCTCCCCCGCCGGGTGGTGGCGCAGGTCGGCGGTCAGGTAGGCGTCCACGCCGGCGGCGGTCGCGGCCCCGAGGGCGGAGTCGCCGGCACCGCCGCACACCGCGACCCGGCGGATCGTCCGCGCCGGGTCACCGGCCGCCCGAACTCCCCACGCGGTGGCCGGCAGCGCGGCGGCAGCCCGCTCGGTGAACGCGACCAGGGACTCCGGTTCGGGCAGCTCGCCGACCCGGCCGAGGCCCCGCCGCCCCGGGATCTCGGCCAGCTCGAACAGGTCGAACGCCGGTTCCTCGTACGGGTGCGCGGCCCGCAGCGCCTCGATCACCGCGCGCCGCCGGCCCCTCGGGAGCACCAGCTCCAGCCGGGTCTCGGCGACCCGCTCCAGCTCGCCGACCCGCCCGATGGCCGGCGCGGCACCCTCGTGCGGCAGGAACTGGCCGGTGCCGTCGGTGCTCCAGGCGCAGTGGCTGTAGTCGCCGATCTGCCCGGCGCCGGCGCCCGCGAGCGCATCCAGCACCCGGGTCGTCGCGGCGCCGACCGGCACGAACGTGATGATCTTGTCCAGGGCCTCGGCGGCGCGCGGCTGCAACGGCCCCTCGACGCGCAGGCCCAGCGCCTCGGCCAGCGCGTCGGACACCCCGGGGTCGGCGGAGTCGGCGTTGGTGTGCGCGGTGAACAGCGCCGCGCCGGCCCGGACCAGCTGGTGCACCAGCCGCCCCTTCGGCTGGTCGGCCGGCACGCCGTGCACCCCGCGCAGCAGCAGCGGATGGTGCGTGACCAGCAGCTGAGCGCCCGTGTCCACCGCCTCGGCCACCGTCTCCGGCACCGGGTCGACCGCGACCAGTACCCGGGACACCGGCTCGTCCGGGTCACCGCAGACCAGGCCGACGGCGTCCCACGACTCGGCGAGCGCCGGCGGGTAGGCGGCCTCCAGCGCGTCCAGCACGTCCCGCAGCCGGGCCCCGCTCATGATCTTGTCTCCCGACCCACGCCCGCACCGTATCCCGCGCCGGTCGCGGCGTCCGGCCGCACCGCCGCCGGTTCCCCGGATGCCACCGTCGTGAGTGCCCCGGCCAGTGCGGCCACCAGCACGGCGGACTGCGCCGGCGGGCGGACCGCGACCCGGAGGTGGTCCTCGGTCAGCCCCGGGAACGTGTCGCAGCGGCGCACCGCGATCCCCACGGCCCGCAGCGCCGCCCGCACCCGGGCCCCCGCCGGTACCCGCAGCAGCAGGAACGGCCCGGCCGCCGGCAGCTGCACGTGCACCCCCGGCACCTCGGCGAGCGCCGTGACAAGCCACTCCCGGTCGGCGACCAGTGCCTCGGCGACGCGCCGCGCCTCGGCGACCGCCGCCGGCTCGCAGCACGCGCGCACCGCCTCCAGGCCGAGCGCGCCGACCGGCCACGGCGGCCGCCCCGCCGCCAACCGGGCCAGCAGCTCCGGCGCACCCAGCGCGTACCCGGCCCGCAGCCCCGGCAGCGCCCAGGTCTTGGTCAGGCTGCGCAGCACGAGCAGGCCGGCCGTGTCCGCGTCGCCGGCCAGCGACTCCGGCTCGCCGGGCACCGCGTCGGCGAACGCCTCGTCCACCAGCAGCACCCGCCCCGGCCTGGCCAGCGCGCGGACGGCGGCGGCGGGGTGCAGCACGGAGGTCGGGTTCGTCGGGTTGCCGAGCACGACGAGGTCGGCGTCCGCCGGGACGGCGTCGGGGAGCAGCCGGTGCCCCTCGACGGCGTCGGTGAGCACGCGGTGCACGGGGATGCCGGCGGTGCGCAGCGCCACCTCCGGCTCGGTGAACCCGGGGTGCAGCACGGCGGCCAGCCTCGGGCGCAGGGCCGGCAGCAGGGCGAACCCCTCGGCCGCCCCGGCCAGCACCAACACCTCCTCGGGGCGCCGGCCGTGCCGGGTGGCGACGGCCCGGCGGGCGGCCAGGTCGTCGGCGGCGGACGGGTAGCGGCCGAGCCGGTCCAGGGCGGCCACCAGGCGGTCCCGCAGCCACGGCGGCGGTCCGGCGCCCCGCACGTTCACCGCGAAGTCGAGCAGGCCGGGCTCGGCGTCGACGTCCCCGTGGTGGCGCAGGTCCGGTGGTGGCGGGTCCGGTGGTGGCGTCCCTGAAGTCGTCGGGTCCGGTGTCGTCACGGGGCTCACGGTAGGTGCCGGGGAACCGGGTTGACCCGGCCGCCCGGGACTGGGCAGGCTGGTCTGCATGGACCCGCGCCGCGCCGAGCTCCTCGCGCGGCCGCTGTACGGCGAGTGCTACGACCGGGGCGACGCGGACTGGTGAGTGCCCGGCTGCGCCGACACCGGTGGGTGCCGGCTCAACCCCGGCCCGTCACTCCCGTCACTTCCGGAAGGTCCCTAGTCATGTCCGCACCGCACCCTTCGTCGTCCGCCGCCGCACCTCAGGCCGCCCCGGGCCTCGCGGCGTTCGTCGCCGCGCTGCCCAAGGTCGAGCTGCACCTGCACCTGGTCGGCTCGGCTTCGTTGGACACCGTGCTCGCGCTGGCCCGCCGGCACCCCGAACGGGGCGTGCCCACGGAGCTGGCCGCACTGCGCGAGTTCTACGCGTTCACCGACTTCCGGCACTTCCTGGACGTATACCGCGAGGTGAACCTGCTGGTCACCACGGGCGCGGACGTCGTCACGCTGCTCGCCGGGCTGGCCGCCGAGCTGGCGAGTCGCACGGTCCGGTACGCCGAGGTGCAGGTCACCCCGGTGCGCAACCGGATGGCCGGGATCAGCTACGACGACCTCGCACAGGCACTGGTCGACGGGCGCGAGCTGGCGCGGCGGCGGCACGGCGTGGAGCTGGGCTGGGTGTTCGACGCCGACGCCGCGCTCGGGCCGGACGGCGCCGACCAGACCGTGGACTTCGCGCTCGGCCACCGGCCGGCCGGCACCGTGGGCATCGGGCTGGGCGGCATGGAGCTGGGTGTGCGGCGGTCGGACTTCGCGCCGGCGTTCCGGCGGGCCCGCGACGGTGGGCTGCACAGCGTGCCGCACGCCGGGGAGACGGTCGGGCCCGCCGAGGTGTGGGCGGCGGTCACCGAGCTGGGCGCCGAACGGATCGGCCACGGCATCGGCTCGGCCACCGATCCCGCGCTGCTCGCGCTGCTGGCCGAGCGGGGCATCACCCTGGAGGTCTGCCCCACCTCGAACGTGTGCACCGCCGCGGTCGCCTCGCTGGCCGAGCACCCGCTGCCGACCCTGCTGGCGGCCGGCGTGCCGGTCACCCTGGCCACCGACGACCCCGGCATGTTCCACACCGACCTGAACAGCGAGTACCTGCACTGCCACGACCTGTTCGGGCTGGACCGGGCACAGCTGGCCGACATTGCGCGAACCGGCGCCCGCGCGGCCTTCTGCTCCCCCGAGCTGCGCGCCCGCATCACCGCCGAGATAGACCAGGTGGCGCCAGCCTGACCCGGCGCCGCCCGACCTCGCACCGGCGGTCCAGCAGGGGCGGCGGCAATGTCGGAAGCCAGGCCGGGCGGCGTGAGCGAGGACTCCCGGCACGGGGGGCGCCACGGGTTGCGATCAGACCCGGACCGGGTGTTCACTGGGTTTCGAACACGTTCAAAACAGCGGTTCACGCAGGTACACACGACGGGGAGTGACCCCCATGGACACAGCACTTGCCAGTTATCTCGCCCTGCTGCTCGCGGGCACCGGCCTGACGGTGGTGGTCGGAGCGATCCTCCGGCGCAGCGGCCAGGCCATCTTGGAGGAGGTCTACCCGGCCCCGAGAGCGGCCGGCCTGGTCCGGCTCGTCACCGTCGGGTTCTACCTGGCGGCACTCGGTGTGCTGGCCGTGATCTCGACGATCGACGTGCCGGTGGCGGGCGTCGCCCAGGCGATGGTCACCAAGCTCGGCGTCGTCCTGCTGATCCTCGCCGGGGTGTACGGGCTCACGCTGATGGGCCTCGGCCGGATCCGCGACGCCGGCCGCGCCGCGGAGCTGGACGAGGAGTTCAACGCCGCGATGCGCGCCAAGTCGTGACGGCGCCGGCCCCGGGCCCCGCCGGTCCCGTTCCGGACTCCACCGGCTCCGCTCCGGACGCGAGCGACCCACAGCGGCGCACGCCGAAGTCCGAGCGGACCAGGCAGCAGATCGTCGCCGCCGCGCTGAAGCTGTTCCGCGAGCAGGGCTACCAGGGCACCACGATGCGGGCGGTGGCCGCCAGCGCCGGGGTCTCGGTCGGCAACGCGTACTACTACTTCTCGTCGAAAGAGGAGCTGATCCAGGGCTTCTACGACCAGATGGTGACCGACCAGGCCGCCGCCTGCGTCGAGGTGTTCGCGGCCAGCACCGACCTGGCCGACCGGTTGCGCGGCGCGCTACTGGCCTGGCTGGACGCCGCCGAGCCGTACCACGAGTTCGCCGGCCGGTTCTTCGCCACCGCGGCGCAGCCGGACAACCCACTCTCCCCGTTCAGCCGCGCGTCCTCGCCGGCCCGGGATGCCTCCATCGCGCTGTTCCGGGAGCTGATCGAGGGGTCGAAGGTCACCGTCGGCGCCGAGCTAGCGGCCACCCTGCCCGAGCTGCTCTGGCTCTACCAGCTCGGCGTGGTGCTCTACTGGGTGCACGACTCCTCGGCCGGCACCGCGCGCACCCGGCTGCTGATCGGGCACACCGTGCCGATGGTCGCCCGGCTGGTCCGGCTGTCGCGGCTGCCGGTGATCCGCCCGCTGTCCCGGCAGACCGCCGAGCTGGTCGGCCTGCTGCGCGGCTCGCACACCGCGTGAGCAGCGCACACCCTCTTTCGGTGCCGCACACCCGCCGCGGCGGGTGTGGCGCGACCAGACAGGTTGTACGGCGAACGGGCGCGAGGGGTCTCAGGCGTCGGCGGGGCGGGCCGGCGGACGGGTGCGCTCCAGCGCCTGCCAGCCGGTGTCGCGTGCATGCTCCTCGGCCTCCACCCGGCCACCGCCGCGCAGCCCGAACAGCCGCTTGGCGAACAGCAGGTAGGCCAGCACCGCCAGGTTGATCACCAGCGCGAGCACCTTGGTGACCGTGATCCGGCCGGTCAGCTCGTACAGCTCGGGGATGAGCAGCAGGGCGGTGGCGACGAACGTGAGGTACTCGGCCCAGCGCTTGGCGAACCAGAGCCCGATCGCCTCGACGCCCTCCAGCACCGCGTAGCCCGCCACCGCCAGCCCGACCAGGTAGAGCGTGGACGACTTGGCCGCGAACGCCCGGTTCAGCTCGCGGATGATGCCGCCGCCCCGGAAGCCGTCCGGCCCCCCGAGCGCGCTCTGGATCGCGTCCAGCACCTTGTAGAACGTGTCGCTGTAGGACGCCCGCTTGGCAAGGAACAGGAACACGATCACCGCCAGCGCGGCGAGCACGATGAAGTGCACCACCCGGTCCAGCGCGATCAGCCGCAGCACATATCGGTCCCGCAGCGGCCGGCCGCGCAGCGGCAGCTCGATCGTCGAGCGGTCCGCGAGGTACTGCCGGCTCGGCGCGCTCGGCCGCTCCAGCGGGATCCACGAGTCGCAGCGCAGGCAGCGGTGCCAGCGCAGGCCGTCCCCCGGCTCGCGCAGCACCAGCTCGTCCTCGGGCCGCAGCTCGGCCACGTCGGTGCCCAGCAGGGCGTGGCCGCGCAGCCCGCAGCCGATCAGCTCGTAGTGGAACTTCGGCCGCCAGCTGGTCGTGTGCACGACCCCCGGCGGCACCGCGACCACGGTCTGCGCCAGCTCCTTGTCCACCGCCACGAGCGGAGGATAGTGGTGATCGCTCCGCCGGCCCCCGTCATTCTCAGCTCGATCGAGTTCGGGAACGCGGTATCCACGGTCGACAGCACCGAGCGTTCTGCCGTAGCGGTGCAGTTTCCTTGACCACTATCGGTGCCCCCCCTACGGTGTGGGAAAGCGCTTCCCGACACTTTCGGACGACGAGTGAGGAGCCCATGGAGCGACGGCGGATCGGCATCGCGATGAACGGCGTCACCGGGCGGATGGGCTACAACCAGCACCTGGTGCGCTCGATACTGGCGATCCGGGAGCAGGGCGGGCTGGCCACCCCGTCGGGCGAGGTGATCTGGCCGGAGCCGGTGCTGGTCGGGCGCAACGAGGACAAGCTGCGCGCGATCGCCGAGCGGCACGGCCTCAACCGGTACACCACCAGCCTGGACGAGGCGCTCGCCGAGCCGGACGTGGAGATCTACTTCGACGCGCAGTCCACCCAGCTGCACGACAAGGCGATCACGAAGGCGATCGAGGCCGGCAAGCACATCTACGCGGAGAAGCCGCTGGCCGAGCAGCTGGACGTGGCGCTGCACCTGGCCACCGCCGCCCGCGATGCCGGCGTGCGCACCGGCATCGTCGCCGACAAGCTGTTCCTGCCCGGGCTGCGCAAGCTCAAGCGGCTGCTGGACGGCGGTTTCTTCGGCCGGGTGCTCTCGGTGCGCGGCGAGTTCGGCTACTGGGTCTTCGAGGGCGACTGGCAGGAGGCACAGCGGCCGTCCTGGAACTACCGGGTGGAGGACGGCGGCGGCGTCACCCTCGACATGTTCTGCCACTGGGACTACGTGATGCACAACCTGTTCGGCCGCGTGACCTCGGTGTCCGCGCTCAATGCGGTGCACATCCCCGAGCGGGTGGACGAGTCCGGCGCGCGCTACACCGCCACCGCCGACGACGCCGCCTACGGCATCTTCGAGCTCGACGGCGCCGACGGCCGGGTCATCGCACAGATCAACTCGTCCTGGGCGGTCCGGGTGTTCCGCGACGAGCTGGTCGAGTTCCAGGTCGACGGCACCGAGGGCAGCGCCGTCGCCGGGCTGCGCCGCTGCCGCGTGCAGCACCGCTCGATGACGCCGAAGCCGGTGTGGAACCCGGACGTGGCCAACCCGCTCGAATTCCGGGCCCAATGGGCCGAGGTGCCGGACAACGAGGTGTTCGACAACGGCTTCAAGGTGCAGTGGGAGCAGTTCCTCCGGCACGTGGTGCACGACGCCCCCTGGAGCTACGACTTCCTCTCGGCAGCCCGGGGCGTGCAGGTGGCCGAGCTGGGCCTGCGCTCCGCTGCCGAGGGCGCGCGGCTCACCGTGCCCGAGCTGGCCCTGCCGTGACCGGCCCTGCGACCGGCACCGCGACCGCGACCGGGACCGGGACCGCCGAGCTGGTGCTGCCCGGGGCGGACGGCCAGCTGGCGCCGTACCGGATGCTCGCCCGGCCGCTGCCCACCGCCGCGGGGCCGCCGGCGCGCTCGCGGATCGCCTACGCCGCCGCCCACGTGGTCGCCGACCCGCTGGCGGACAACACCCCGGGCCGGCCGGCCCGGCTGGACTGGGACGCCACGCTGGAGTTCCGGCACCACCTGTGGCGCCACGGGCTCGGCGTGGCCGACGCGATGGACACCGCGCAGCGCGGCATGGGCCTGGACTGGGCGGCCACCGCCGAGCTGGTCCGCCGCTCCGCGGCCGAGGCGGCCACGGTCGGGGGCGCGCTGGTCTGCGGCGCCGGCACCGACCAGCTGCCGCCCGGCGAGCACGACCTGGCCGCCGTCCTGCACGCCTACGAGGAGCAGCTCGAGGTGCTGGAGGACGCCGGCGCCGGGGTGGTGCTGATGGCCAGCCGGGCGCTGGCCGCGAGCGCCGCCGGCCCGGCCGACTACGCAAAGGTCTACGGCGCGCTGCTGGAGCAGGTC
>DATAZG010000106.1:0-25037 GCA_036272155.1 Pseudonocardia sp. | reverse complement strand
GAGTGGTATTGGTCGCTATAGCGACCAATACCACTCACAGGGGGTGCGCGGCTCAGCCGACGCGGGACACCTGGTCGGCCGGCTCGTCGGACCGGACGATGGCGCCGATCACCTCGTTGAAGGCCTCCGTGGAGCTGGGGTGGGTGTAGATCGAGTCCCGCAGCTCGCCCGCCCTGATGCCGTGCCGCATGGCGAGCGTGACGGTGTTGATCAGCTCCTGCGCGTCGACGCTGAGCAGGGCCGCGCCCAGGATGGCGTCGGTGTCGACGTCGATGATGAACTTCATCAGCCCCCGCGTCTCCTCGACCACGTAGGCGCGGGGCATCGCGACGATGTCCGCCACCGCCTCGCGGCCGATCTTGACCCGGTGGCCGGCCGCCCGGGCTGCCTTCTCGGTCAGTCCGACGGTGGCCAGTGGCGGGGTCATGAACAGGGTCTGTGGCACGGCGATCCGGTCGGTCGTGCGGCGCAGGCCGGTGCCGATCAGCTGGTCGAGCACGATGCGGCTGTCGTCGAGCGAGATGTAGGTGAACTGCGGCCCGCCGTTGACGTCGCCGAGCGCGAAGATGTGCGGCTGGCTGGTGCGCAGGTACTCGTCGACCTCGACCGCGCCCCGGGCGGTGGTGCGCACCCCGGCGGCGGCCAGCCCGAGGTCGCGGGTGGCCGGGGCGCGCCCGGTCGCGGCGAGGACGGCGTCG
This sequence comes from Pseudonocardia sp., assembly GCA_036272155.1. Taxonomy (GTDB): domain Bacteria; phylum Actinomycetota; class Actinomycetes; order Mycobacteriales; family Pseudonocardiaceae; genus Pseudonocardia. The sequence goes on along the minus strand of DATAZG010000106.1, from coordinate 24,339 downwards.
GCGCGCAGCGTGTGCCGCCGACCGTCCCGCTCGTACTCGACCGTCGTGTCGTACTCGCCGTCGCGCACCTCGGCGACCGTCGCCTCCAGCAGGAACTCGATGCCCTCTCCCTCGAGGATGCCGGCGGCGGCCTCGGCGACGTCGTCGTCCTCGCGGCTCAGGATCTGCGACGTGGACTCGAGCACGGTCACCCGGGAGCCGAACTGCCGGTAGATCGACGCGAACTCGATGCCGAGATAGCCGCCGCCGATGATCGCCAGGTGCTCGGGCAGCTTCGTCGACCGGATCAGGTCGGTGCTGGTCAGCAGGTGCCGGCTGGCGCGGAGGCCGGGGATGTCCGGGATGACCGGTTCGGAGCCGGTGTTGATCAGGATCGTGTCGGCGGTGATCGTGATGCGGTCGGTGCTGTCGCTGTCGCTGTCGCCGACGGCGACGGTGTGCGGGTCGAGGAACGTGGCGTGGCCGGTCACCACCGTCACGGTGTCGGCGCCGTTCAGCGCCTCGTAGTTGCCGGCGCGGAACGTCGAGGTCAGCGCCTGCACGTGGCCGACCGACCGCTCGTACCAGTCGTGCACCGAGTCGCCCGCGCGGCGCTTGCGGGAGTGGTGCACCAGCGCCTTGGTCGGTACGCAGCCGACGTTGGGGCACGTGCCGCCGTACATCTGGTCGTCCCGCTCGATCAGCACGACCCGCCGGCCGAGCTCGCCCATCCGCGCGGCCACGGCCTTGCCACCCTTGCCGAACCCGATGACCAGGACGTCGGCGTGCAGCCGGTTGTTCGTGCCGCTGTTGTCGGTGCTGTTGTCGGTGCTGTTGTCGGTGTCCATCTTCCCCGTGTCTCACCGTGCCGGAGCGGTCCGCGAGGCTGCGGGCGCGCCAGCACACCCTCGCCCGGCCGATGCCGGGCTCGCACCCGTGAAACACCCGGGTATGGGGAGGCGGAGCGAGGCGGGGTCAGCCGCGCAGCTGCCGGCGCGAGGTGATGCCGAGCTTCGTGAAGATCTTGCCGAGGTGCCATTCGACCGTGCGCGGGCTGATGAACAGGCGCGTCGCGATCTCCGGGTTGGACAGCCCCTCGCGGACCAGCCGGACGATCTGGGCCTCCTGCGCGGTCAGCTCGCCGCTGGTCTCCACGGTGCGTTTGCGGGCGGTCTCGCCGGTGGCCAGCAGCTCGCGCTCGGCCCGCTGGGCGAACAGCTCCGCCCCCATCGCGGTGAACATCTCGTCGGCCTGGCGCAGCTGCTCGCGCGCCTCGACCCGCCGGCGCTCGCGGCGCAGCCACTCACCGTAGTTCAGGTGGGCGCGGGCCAGGTGCCCCCGGATGCGGGTGCCGCCGAGGTGGCGGATCGCCTCCCGGTAGGCCTGTTCGGCGGCCGGGCCCTCGCTGACCAGGGCACGGGCCCTTGCCTCGACCCCCTTGGCCAGGTCGGTACCACCCGCGCCGGTCGACTCGGTGAGCTCCTCGTAGGCCAGGGTGGCGCGCTTGAGCTGGCCGGACCGAGCGGCCGCCTCGATCAGCTCGACCAACGCCCCCCGGGCCGCCATGCCCATCTCGCCGGGGCCCTCGCTGGCCCGCTCGGCCTCGGCCAGCGCGTCCTCGTACCGGCCGAGGCTGTTGAACAGCACCGCCCGCACCCAGGCGGTGAAGGTCAGCGCGATGCCCTCGCCCCTCGGCCGGATGTCCTGGACCGTGGCCCGAACCAGCGCGGCGGTTTCGGCCTCGCGGCCCTGCCAGGCGCTGAGCAGCAGGGCGCCGTAGGGCGCCAGTGGTGTGCCGATCGCCTCGGTGACCGAGTCCAGCTCAGCCACCAGCGTGGCGGCCGAGGTCAGCTCGCCGACGAGCACGAGCACGCCGATCCGTGAGGTCAGGGCGAGCGGCAGCATGGTCAGCGCGCCGGCGTCCCGGACGAGCTGGAGATGGCGGCCGCTGAGCACGTCGAAGGACTGGTCCTCCCACAGGTCGGCCGCGACGATCTGGGCCAGCCAGAGCCAGCGCATGCCCTCCTCCTCGGACAGCTCGGGCCCGAGGAAGGCCTCCAGAGCGCGGCGCAACAGCGGCACGCCGGCCGCGTAGCCGTCGGTGTACCAGACCGCCAGGCCGTCCAGCAGCAGGTCGACCGGGCGCGGGGGCAGGTGGAGCGTCGGTGCGGTGCGGGCGGCCTCGGCGACCTCCCGCAGGGTGCCGCCGGTGGCCAGCGGACCGGCGAACATGGCCGCGATGAACGCCTCCAGGAAGGTGTCCCGCGCCAACCCCACGTCCAGCGGCAGCAGCCGCCGGGCGGCCTTGAGCAACAGGGGGGCCGCGTCGCCGCCCCGGTTGACGGTGAACGCGATCTGCGCGCGCAGCAGGTCGACCCTGGCCCGCTGCAGCTCGGTGCGCGCTCCCGCCTCGACCAGCGGCAGCAGGCGCAGGGCGGCGTCCGGCGCGCCGGCCTGGTGCCTGGCCTGTGCCGCCGCGAGCGCCCGCTCGGCCCGCTCGGCCGGGTCGCGGGTCAGCTCGGCGGCGCGCTCCAGGTACGCGGCGGCGGCGGGCAGCCCGCCCCGGGCCCGCGCCCGGCCGGCCGACCGCTCGAGCGCGGCGGCGACCCGGTCGTCCAGCCCGGCGGCCGCCTGCGCCTCGTGCCAGGCTCCCCGGTCGGGGTCGGCCTGCTGGTCCGTCGCCTCGGCCAGCGCCCGGTGGGCCCGGCGGCGCTGCTCCGGCGAGGCGGTCCGGTAGATCGCCGAGCGCGCCAGCGGATGCCGGAACCGCACCCGTGCGCCGATCTCGAGCAGCCCCGCCTCGGCCGCCGGGCCCGCCGCGTCCACCCCCACGCCGAGCCGCGCCGCGGCCCGCCACAGCAGCACGGGATCGCCGAGCGGCTCGGCCGCCGCGAGGAGCAACAGGGTCCGGGTGCCGGCGTCCAGCGGGGCCAGCTGCCGCTGGAAGGACTCCTCCACGCGCGCCTGCGGGGTGGCGCCTCGGGCCGGGCCGAGGTAGCCGGTCAGCTCCTCGAAGGTCAGGCCTCTCGGCAGCTCCAGCAGCGCCAGCGGGTTGCCCCTGGCCTCGGCGACGATCCGGTCGCGCACCCGCTCGTCGACCTGGGCGTGCAGCACGGAGTCCAGCAGCTCCCGGGCGGCGTCGTGGGACAGCCCGGCGACCGGCAGCTCCGGCAGCCCGGCCAGCTCGGGCACCTCGGCGGCCTCCCGCGCGGCGAACACCAGCGCCACCGACTCGGCGCGCAGCCGGCGGGCCACGAAGGCCAGCGCGGCCACCGACGCGCGGTCCAGCCACTGCGCGTCGTCGACCAGGCAGACCAGCGGCTTGGCCCGGGCGGCCTCGGCGATCAGGCCCAGCGCGGCCAGGCTGATCAGGAAGCGGTCGGGTTGGCTGCCGGCACTGAGCCCGAACGCGGTGCGCAGGGCGTCGCGCTGCGGCGGGGGCAACCGGTCCAGCCGGTCCAGCATCGGCGCGCACAGCTGGTGCAGCCCGGCGAAGGCCAGCTCCATCTCCGACTGGACGCCCACCGCCCGGACCACCCGCAGCCGCGTCGCCCGAGTGGTCAGGTAGTCCAGCAGCGCCGTCTTGCCGACGCCCGGCTCGCCCCGTACGACAAGTGTCCGGCTCTGCCCGGCCCGCACCGCGTCGAGCAGCCGATCCAGCACTTCACGCTCGCCGCGCCGCCCCCGCAACACGTGCTCACACCACCACCTGGGCCGGTCCCCGTCGAGCCACCCCGGCCGTGTCCAGGGGTGATCTGTCCCGGCACCCTACCTCGGGCTCAGCGCCTCGCCGGCCGTCTCGGGAGCACCGAACGCACACCGTAAGGACCTCGTCGGGGTCGCGTGGCCGCTGGGGCCCGCCGGCCCTCGGCGGCTCCGGTCAGCTCTTGCGCAGGTTCGGTGGCGGGGCGCCGAGCAGCGCGACGCGGGCCGCGCCCCACGCCGTCCGCATCGCCGCCTCCACCGCCCGCCCGGACGGCCCGAGCAGCCGGACCGAGGCGCCGCAGCCGTTCGGCAGCTCGCTCACGCCGGCCAGCACGCCGCCCTGTGTGCCGGTCTGTACGCCGGTCCCGCCGGCGAGGGACTCCCGCAGCAGCGCGACCAGTGTGGCCGGCGCCAGCTGCCCGGTGACCACGTACAGCGTGCCGACCACGTCGTGCGCGCCGAGCAGGCCGGCCGAGCGCGGGTGTGCCCCGCCGGCCGGGCTGAGCCGCAGCACGTCGGCGCACAACGGCGTGCCGTCCGGGCGGCTGATCTCGGTCTCCGCCCGGTACAGGTCGTAGTCGTGCGCCTCGCCGTACGCCACCCGCCCCGGCAGCAGCGTCTCGCCCAGGATGACCGTCGCCCCCGGGGCCGCGGTGACCCGCGTCCGCTGGAACAGCCGCGACCCCCGGAACGGCACCACCGGGTCGGGCAGGTACTCCAGCACGGCGCCGGCGCCGACGGTCAGGTTGACCAGCTGGGTGGCGAAGTTCTGCCGGGCCGTGAACACCTTGGTGGGGGCTTGCGTCGTGACGTGCACGGCGGCGCCGGGCGCGCAGTCGATGTCGATCCGGTAGCGGTCGCCCTGGACCAGGCCGTCGCCGGACTGCTGGAGGAACAGGAACGCCATCTCCGGCCGGCCGGCGTCCAGGTAGATCGGCCGGTAGAGGTACAGCGGCGACCGCTGGTACTGGCGCCGCACGCGGGTGGTGCCGCCGCTGGGCGCCAGCGCGAGGTCCAGCAGCCCGACCTTGCCGGCCGCGCCGACCCCGAGCCCGCCGTGCACCGCGCTGTCCGCGGCCAGGAACTCGGCCGGCAGGTCGCTGGGGGTGTACCAGGCCGGGTCGTGCCGCGCGGGGGCTTGCGGGGGACGGGTCGAGTCGCGCGCGGAGACGGTCGCCCGGCTCACCGGGCGGCGCTGATCGGCCCCGGGGGCGAGCCGGTCGGGAACGTGCCGGACGGTGTCGGGAGCGGGGCGCTGGTCGGCCCCGAGGGCTGGTGGTCGATGACCAGTTCGATCCCGTCGGCCACCTCGGCGAGACCCTCGCCGGTGAAGCAGTTGGTCAGCACGAACGGCCGCTCGCCGCGCACCGCGCGGGCGTCCCGGTCCATCACCGCGAGGTCGGCCCTGACGTACGGGGCGAGGTCGATCTTGTTGATCACCAGCAGGTCGGAGTCGGTGACGCCGGGGCCGCGCTTGCGCGGGATCTTGTCGCCCTCCGCCACGTCGATCACGAATATGAAGTGGTCGGCCAGCGCGCGGCTGAAGGTCAGGGTCAGGTTGTCGCCGCCCGACTCGACCAGCACGACGTCGGCATCGGGGAACCGGTGGGTCAGCTCGGCGACGGCGGCGAGGTTCATGCTCGGGTCGTCCCGCACGGCGGTGTGCGGGCAGGAGCCGGTCTCGACGCCGACGACGCGCTCGGCGGTCAGCACGCCGGCCAGCGTCGCCCGCACGTGCAGGGCGTCCTCCATGGTGAAGATGTCGTTGGTGACGACCAGTGGGCGGTGCCCTCGGGCGATCAGGATCGGCACCAGCGCCTCGATCAGCGCGGTCTTGCCGGAGCCGACCGGCCCGCCGATGCCGATCCGGGCGATGCCCGGGGCCCGGACCGCGTCGAGCTCGTCGTCCCAGGCCAGATGGTCCTGGTGATGCGGGTGATGCGGGTGGTGCCCGGTCATCAGTGAACCTCTCTCGGGTCAGCTCGCGAACAGGCGCAGCTCGGCCTGCTCGTGGCGCATCGACATCACGTCCACCAGGGGGGTGCAGCCGGCGATGTCCGCGACGTCGCGGTCGACCGCCGCCTCGGCGGCCTCGGCGAGCACCGGGCGCACCCGGTGCAGCAGGCGTTGCGCGGTGCGGTGGTCGAGCAGCGCGAGGCGCACCGCCGCGGCCACCCAGCCGGCGGCGAACGCGTACAGCTCACCGGCCACGGCCTCCACCCTCGGCACCTCCAGCCCGGCGCAGAGCACGCCGAGGGCGACCGCGTGGTTGCCCGGGGTGTGCCCGCCGGCGACGTGCTCCGCGTAGCGCGCCACCGCGGCCGTACCGAACCCGCCGGTCACGGCCATCAGCGCCCGGCCGGTGCGGGTGGACGCCTCCCGGACCTCGCGCGCGAGCTTGACGGCCGTCAGCCGGCGGTCGGCGCGGGTCACCAGGTCCAGGTCCAGGACGCCGTGCGGACCCACCGCCCGGTGCGCGCAGGCCAGCGCCACGCCGTCCGAGGGGCCCACGCCGTGCCGCGCGCAGTCGCCGAGCAGCGCGAGCAGCTCCGAGGGACGCACGGCCCCGGCCGCCTCGCCGGGCCGGGCGGGCCTACCTAGCCCACCGGGCCCGGACCGTCCGCCGGCCCCGCCCAGCTCACCGCTCTGGGCGAACGCCTCGAGCCCGTGCGACAGGGTGTAGCGCCCGCTCGGGAAGGCGGAGTCGCTCAGCTGCAGCACCGACAGCAGACCGGCCAGCCGGGCGCTCATCAGGCGATGTAGTACAGCTGGGCCATCGAGACCTCGTCGGCGGCGGGCACCGTGGCCGGCCGGCCGTCGAGGCTGACCTGGTAGGTCTCCGGGTCGACCGTGATCTGCGGCGTCGCCGAGTTGCGCACCATCCTGGCCTTGCCGACGGTGCGGCAGCCCCGGACCGGCTCCACCCACCGGTCCAGGCCCAGCTGCTCGGTGACCCGCGCCTCCGACGCCGCCTGGGACAGGAACGTCATCGACGTGCGGCCGACGGCCTTGCCCAGGGTGCCGAACATCGGCTGCAGCGTCACCGGCTCCGGGGTCGGGATGGACGCGTTCGGGTCGCCCATCAGCGCCCAGGTCACGAACCCGCCCTTGATCACGTACTTCGGTTTGACGCCGAAGGTGTTGGTGGGCCACAGCACGATGTCGGCGACCTTGCCCGGCTCCAGCGAACCCACCAGGTGGCCGATGCCGTGGGTCAGCGCGGGGTTGATCGTCAGCTTGGCCAGGTAGCGCAGGATCCGCTGGTTGTCGTTGGTCGCGGGGTCGCCGGCCAGGCTGCCGGTGACCCGCTTCATCTTGTCCGCGGTGCGCCAGCAGCTCGCCACGGTGTCGCCGACCCGGCCCATCGCCTGCGAGTCCGAGGAGCACATGCTCAGCACGCCCAGGTCGTGCAGCACGTCCTCGGCGGCCTCGGTCTCGGCCCTGATCCGGGACTGGGCGAAGGCCACGTCCTCGGGGTTACCGGGGTTGAGGTGGTGGGTCACGATCGTCATGTAGAAGAGGTTGTCGGTGGTGTCGGTCGTGTACGGGCGGGTGGGGTTCGTCGACGAGGGCAGTACGTTCGGCAGCGACGCGATCGCCATGATGTCCGGCGCGTGGCCGCCGCCGGCGCCCTCGGTGTGGTAGCTGTGGATGGTCCGGCCGTTGATCGCCGCGATGGTGTCGGCCAGGTAGCCGCCCTCGTTCAGGGTGTCCGCGTGCAAGGCCACCTGGACGTCGTGCTCGTCGGCCACGCTCAGTGCGCAGTCGATCGTGGCCGGGGTGGCGCCCCAGTCCTCGTGCACTTTCAGCCCGCAGGTGCCCACCCGCAGCTGCTCGACCAGTGCCTCGGGGCGGCTGCTGTTGCCCTTGGCGAGCAGCCCGATGTTCACCGGCAGTGTCGAGGTGGCCTCCAGCATCCGGGCGATGTGCCACGGGCCGGGGGTGCAGGTGGTGCCCTTCGAGCCGTCCGCCGGGCCGGTGCCGCCGCCGATCAGCGTGGTCACCCCGCTGGACAGGGCGTGCGGGATCTGAGCCGGCGTCAGGAAGTGCACGTGGGTGTCGATCGCGCCGGCGGTCGCGACCAGGCCCTCCCCGGAGATCACCTCGGTGCCCGCGCCGACGATCAGGTTGGGGTCCACGCCGTCCTGCACGAACGGGTTGCCGGCCTGCCCGATGCCGACGATGCGCCGGTCCTTGACGCCGATGTCGGCCTTGACGATGCCCAGGACGGGGTCCATCACCACCACCGAGGTGATCACCAGGTCGAGCGCCCCGTCCGCGTTGCGCAGGCCGGGCACCTGGCCCATGCCGTCGCGCAGCGACTTGCCGCCGCCGTAGACGGCCTCCTCACCGGGGCGCAGCAGGCTCCGCTCGACCTCGGCGATCAGCTCGGTGTCGGCCAGCCGGAACCGGTCGCCGACCGTCGGGCCGTACAGCGAGGCGTACTGCTGCCGCGACATCGTGCTCATGAGTCCGCCTCCCTCGTGTGTTGTTGTTGTTGCTGTTGCCAGTCCCGCATCCCGGCGAAGCCCAGGCGGGCCGCCCGCTCCAGCGCCCGCTGCACGGCTGGCCCGGCGGACGTCGAGCCGTCGAGCAGGTTGTTGAAGCCGATCACCTGCCCGAGGCCGCCCAGCTCGACGAGCCCGACCTCGCGTTCGTCGCCGGCCTCGAAGCGCGCCGACTGCCCGGACGGCACGTCCAGCCGCATGCCGACGGTGGCGGGCCGGTCGAAGTCCAGGGCGCGGTTCACCTCGAAGAAGTGGAAGTGCGACCCGATCTGGATCGGCCGGTCGCCGGTGTTGCGGACCACCAGCCGCAGCGTCCGCCGGCCGGTGTTGATCTCGATCGGCTCGTCGGCGAGCAGCCATTCGCCTGGGATCACCGGGTGCCTTTCCTTCGGTACCGAATGGACTAGGGGATGGGGTTGGACACCGAGACCAGCTGGGACCCGGTGCGGAAGGTGGCCTCGACCTGGACCAGGCCGACCATCTCGGGCACGCCGGGCATGACGTCGTCCCTGGTCAGCACCTGCTTGCCCAGCTCGATGACCTCGGCGACCGACCGGCCGTCCCTGGCCGCCTCCAGCAGCGCCTCGCTGATCAGCGCGATCGACTCCGGGAAGTTCAGCTTCAGGCCGCGGTCTCGGCGCCGCCGGGCCAGCTCGGCGACCTGGTAGATCACGAGCTTCTCGGTCTCGCGGGGGCTGAGCATCATCGAGGAGACCCAGGTCTCGATGCGTGGCCCCGCGCTGTGCTCCGCTGTGCTCATCGGCGGGTTCCCTGTCCTGCGGGAGCGGTGGCCGGCGCCGGTCAGAATCCCGCCAACCCCTGGGGGCTGTTGTAGGGAATCGTCGCGCTGGTGACCTCGCTGAGCGAGCCGTCGCCCTGCACGGCGTAGCCGACGAGCTTCGAGGCGTTGCCGTAGATCTGGTAGAGGTACGACCCGTCCGGCGAGATCCAGTTGTCGCTCGGCCCGCTGCTGACCGACCCGTTGAGCGCCCGGAACGTGCCGTCGCCCGGCACCTTCGGGCACGCCGGGTCCTGCGCGATGGACAGCACGTTGCCGTCGATCCGGTAGCTGCAGATGTTGCTGTAGCCGAAGTTCGTGGCGAACACGAACCGGTCGTCCGGCGAGACCGCCAGCCAGCACAGCTCGGACGGCCGCCCGGCGCTCGTGTCGATCGGGACCAGCGGGCCGACGCCGATGTCGCCGTCCGCGTCGATGTTGGCCAGCACCACACCGTCGCCGACCGCCGCGCCGATCACGAACTGGTCCGGCCGGTGGTGCAGGAAGGCCGGGTAGAACGGGGAGCCGGCGCCGGCGTCGTGGAACCGGGCCTCGCCGAGCGTGCCGTGCGGGTCCACCGGGAAGACCACCAGGCCGTCCGGGTCGGGCGCGTTCGAGGCGATCGACCTCGGCCTGCCGTCGGGGCCCTCCACCCAGATGATCGGCGAGCCGTCCGGGTTCGCGGTGGGCAGCTGGTCGAACGTGGTGCCGACGATCAGGAACTCCTCGTCGGGGGACAGCACGACGAGGGTGGGCACGCGCTCGGTCTTGGTCGCGGTGTTCGCGGTGTAGCGCTCCGGGCGCGCGGTGAGCCGGCCGTCGTTGTCGACCGACATCAGCCGCAGGTGGTCGGGGCCGAACGAGTGCAGCACAAACAGTGTGCCGCTCGACGGTGCGTAGGCCAGCGACTTCGCGGTGCCGCTCTGTCCCGTCACGACGTTGCCGGTGCGTTTGACGTCGACCAGGGTCAGCTTGCCGTCGCCGCCGACGTCGAAGCTGGACACCGTGTTGTCGCCGCCGTTCGTGGCGAACAGGAAACCCCGGTCCGACGTGAGGATGACGCTGGCCGCGCCCTCGAACGCGTTCGGTGCGCTGGTCTGGCCGCTGATCGGCTTGAACACCCCGGAGCCCGCGCCGCCGGTGAGCACCCGCTCCGACTCGGTCAGCGCGCCGCTGGGCGAGCGGAGGTAGTGGATGATCGCGTTGCGGAGCTCGTTGGTCTGGATGTAGAGGTGGCCGCCGTTCACCTGGCCACCTCGGGAGTCCGCTGCTGGCGCTGACTGCTCATTGGACATACTCGTCTCTCCTGGTCCGGGCCTGTGCTGTGGTTCTCAGCTCGGTCCTCAGCTCGGTCCCGGCTCGGCAGCCGCGAGTCGGCGTCAGCTGTGCGGGTCGCCGAGGACACGACCGATCGTGCGTGGACGGGGCGCCGGTCGAGTCCGGGAGGTCACCGGTGCGATACCCCGGTCGGCCGGCGGAGTCCCTGGTCCGGTACCCCGGGAATGGGCCGGCGACTCTCGACCGAGCAACCCGTGGGCCGCGGACCTGTACAAACGCGCACGCGGCGGGTGCCAACGCTTCCTCGAGGCAGCCCCGGCCGCCGTTGCCTAGCCAGAGTCGAACTATCCCGGGCACAGAGGCGGGGAGAGGGGAGAGCGCCGCGGCATGCGCGGGGCCCATGATGGGTGGCGTGGCGGATTTCGGGGAGTTCGCGAGTACTGCGGCGAAGCTCGCGGCTGATCATCTGGACGCGGTCGCGGGCTCTGACCGGCCGGTGTACCGTCCGGTGCCGCCGGCGGACCGGGACTGGCTGGTCGGGCAGCCGCTTCCGTCGACCGGCCGGCCGCTGGCCGAGCTGTTGGACGACGTGGCGAGCCGGGTGATGGCGTACCCGATGGGCAACGGGCACCGGCGGTTCTTCGGTTGGGTCAACTCACCGCCCTCGCCGGCCGGGGTGGTGATGGCGCCGCTCGCGGCGGCGCTGAACCCGAGCTGTGCCGGTGGGGAGCACGCCGGGGCGTTGTTGGAACGCACCGTGCTGCGCTGGCTGGCGGAGCTGGTCGGCTATCCCGGCGACGGGCTCCTCACCAGTGGCGCCTCGATGGCCACCATCGTCGCGCTGGCGGCGGCGCGGCACCGCGCGGCCGCCGCGGACGGCTGGGACATCCGGGAGGACGGGCTCACCGGCCACCCACCGTTCCTGCTCTATGCCTCCGCGGAGGGCCACAGCTGCCTGCGCAAGGCCGCCGAGCTGCTCGGCATGGGCCGTCGAGGGGTTCGCACCGTCCCGGTCGACCGGGAGTATCGGATGGTTCCCGGCGCGCTGGCCGAGATGATCGAGCGGGATTTGGCTGAGGGGCTGCGGCCGTTTTGCATAGCGGCCAGCGCCGGCACGGTGAACACCGGCGCGGTGGATCCGCTGCACGACATCGCCGACGTCAGCCAGTCCCATGGTCTGTGGCTGCACGTCGACGGGGCCTACGGCGCACTCGGCGTGCTGGCCTCCGACCCGGCACCGGGTTACGCCGGGCTGCCCCGCGCCGACTCGCTCGCGCTGGACCCGCACAAGTGGTTGGGCGTGCCAGTGGACTGTGGTTGCCTGCTGCTACGCGAGCCGGACGAGGCCCGGCGGGCATTCAGCCTGGTGCCTTCGTATCTCAACGATCCGGACGCGGACGAATTCGGTTGGTTCGCCGAGTACGGCCCAGAGCAGACCCGCCCGTTCCGAGCGCTGCGGGCATGGGCGACCATCTCCCACCTGGGCCGCGACGGCATCGTGCGGCTGGTACGGCGCGCCGTGGGTCTGGCCGACGGGCTTGCCGGCCTAGTCGGTGAGGCTGAGGACTTCGAGCTGCTCGCTCAGCCGGTCACCTCCATCGTCGCGTTCCGCTACCGGCCGCCCGCCGTCGAAGACACCGAGTGGCTGAACCGGGACCTGCCGTCGGCGGTGAATGCCCGGGGTCGGGTGTTCTTCACCGGCACCCGGCTGGCCGACGCCGCGGCGCTGCGGGCTTGCATCCTGCACCCCGACACCACACGAGAGGACCTCGAGCTACTGCTCGCGGAAATCCGTGTCACGGCCCACCATCTGCTGTCCACCCACCACGCACGCAGGTGACGCCGCCCGGGTGATCGCCGAGACCGGTCGGCTGGCCCAGTCCCCGACACGAGCACGCCTCGGATCGATCCGGGACGCCGCGCGGCCACCCCAAACAGCCCAGTTGGGTCAGGGGTTGACACAGGGCATCTCTCGGGACGGCTCGGCCTCGGCGAGCACGAGGTGCAGCTCGTTGCGCGAGCGGATGCCGAGCTTGGCGAACACCTTGTGCAGGTGGTACTCGACGGTGCGGGGGCTGACGAACAGCCGGGAGCCGATCTCGGGGTTCGTCAGGCCGTCCCTGGCCAGGAACGCGATCCGGCTCTCCTGCGGGGTGAGCCGCTCGGGCGTCTCGACCGAACGGCCCCTGGCCTTCTCCCCGGTCGCGCGCAGCTCGCGGTGCGCGCGCTCGGCGAAGGCGTCGGCGCCCATCACCGCGAGCAGCTCGTGGGCCGCGCGCAGCGGCACCCTGGCCTCGGTCCGCCGGCCCTCGCGGCGCAGCCACTCGCCGTACAGCAGCTGGGCCCGGGCGAGGTGGACCTTGATCCGGGACCGGCCGAGCCGCCGCACCGCCTCCCGGTACAGCTCCTCGGCCTCGGCGCCCTCGGCGAGCAGGGCCCGTGAGCGGGCCTCGATGCCCAGCGCCCAGTCGGTGCCGAGGAGCCGGGTCCGCTCGGTGAGCCGTTCGCACGCGAGCGTGGCGGCGCCGGGCTGGCCGGCCCGGGTCGCCGCCTCGACCAGTTCGACGAGCGCCCAGCCGTGCAGGGCCAGCTCGTCCAGCTCGACCGCGTCGCGCGCCGCCGCGAGCGCCTCGGCGTAGCGACCGAAGCCGTTGTACCGCACGGCGGCGGCGAAGCCGGCCACGCTGGCGGGACCCAGCTCCTCGCCGCCGTCACACCGAGCCCCGGCGAGCGGGTCCGGCCGGCCCCGCCAGGCGGCGAGCACGAGCCGGGGAGCGGCCGAGGCCGGGACGCCCAGTGCCGCCGTCACCGCGTCCGCCTCGTCGGCGCGGGCGGCGGCGGCCGCGAAGTCGCCCCGGTGCACGTCGAGCAGGGCCAGCGAGCCGAGCGCGGCCGGCAGGACCAGCACCGCGCCCGACTCGCGGGCCAGCCGGATCCGCCGGGTGGCCAGCGCCTGCCACGCCTCGTCGTCCCACAGGTCCGCCGCGACCTCGCAGACCGGCCACACCCAGCGGCCGAGCTGGCCGTCGGCCTGATCATCGGAGCTCTCGGCGGACAGGGCCTCGAGCGCCCGGGTGAGGGGTTCGACGGCAGCGGCGTAGCCCTTGGTGAACCGGGTGACCAGGCCGTCGAGCAGCAGGTCCATGCCACCGGGCGACAGCGGGGCCGGGGGACCGTCGCCGGCCGCCGCCGCGACGTCCGCCGTGTGCTCGCCGGTCAGGACCGACACCGCTAGCGCCTCGAGACAGGTCTGCCTGGCGAGCCCGGGGCGGCTCGGCTCGAGTGCCCGCGCGGCCCGCAGCAACAGCTCGACGGACTCGCCGCCCCGGCCGGAGGCGAGCGCGATCCGGGCGCGCTGCCGCCCCAACCCGGCCCGCCGCACCTCGTCCAGCGGCCCCAGCTCCGCCGTGGCCAGCAGGCACTCGGCCGCCTTCGGGTTGCCGGCGTCGGTGGTCGCCTCGGCGGCGGCCAGCGCCCGGTCGACCCTCGTGGCCGGGTCGCGGCTGAGCAGGGCGGCCTTGGCCAGGAACGCGCCGGCCGCCGCGAGCCCCGCGCGCTCGCCGGCCCGGTCCGCCAGGCGGGCCAGCTCGGCGGCGAGCTCGTCGTCCGGCCCGTCGGCGGCCCGCGCGAGGTGCCAGGCCCGGCGATCGGGGTCGGTGCCCGGGTCGATGGCGGCGGCGAGGGCCCGGTGCACCTGGCGCCGCTGCTCGCGGTCGGCCAGGCCGTAGACCGCCGACCGCAGCGCCGGGCACTGGAACGTGAGCCGGGGCCCCACGGTCAGTAGGCCCGCCGAGACCAGCGGGTCCGCCGCCTCGGCCGGGATGCCGAGCTGGTTGGCGGCGCGCCACATCAGGGTGGGATCCCCGGTCGGTTCGGCCGCCGCGGCCAGCAGCAGCCGCCGGCCGTCGGGGGACAGCCGGCCCACCCGCGCCAGCGCGTCCTCGTCGATCCGCCCGTCCGGACGCCCGGTGCCGGGGATCCCGAAGCCGCCCGCCAGCTCCGCCGAGGTTGTGCCCCGAACCAGCTCGAGCAGCGCGGCCGGGTTGCCGTGAGTCTCCGCGACGATCCGGTCGACGACGGCCGGGTCGACCCGCCCGGGTACCGCCGAGGCGAACAGGGCGCGCGCGTCGGCGGCGGCCAGCCCGCCGAGCGGCAGCCGGGGCAGGTCGGCCAGCTCCGCCAGCTCGCCCGGAGCCCGCTCCGCGAGCAGGAACGCGACCGGCGGCCGGCGCAGTCGCCGCAGCACGAAGGCCAGCACCCGGGCCGACGGCTCGTCCAGCCACTGCGCGTCGTCGATGGTGCACAGCAGCGGCCGTTCCTCGGCCCGGCCGGCGAACAGGGCCAGCACCGCAACGGCCACCGGGAACGGGTCCGGTGGCGGACCCGAGCCCTGCCCGACCGCCCGCTCCAGCGCGCCCCGCTGGTCGGGCGGCAGGCGGGCGAGCTCGTCGAGCAGCGGGGCGCAGAGCAGATGCAGCCCGGCGTAGGCGAACTCCACCTCGGACGCCGCCGCGCGGACCCGGATGACCCGGCAGTCCCCGGCACGCCGCGCGGCGTGGTCGAGCAGGGTGGTCTTGCCGACCCCGCGCTCCCCGCGCAGCACCAGTACGGTGCTCCGGCCGCTGCGCGAATCGTGCAGCAGCTCGTCCAGCCGGGCGCACTCGGCGGCGCGCCCGATCATCTCGTGGATGCTCACACCGTCCACGATCGAGGCCGGCACCGTGCGTTCGAGCCTGTGAAAAACACGGGCGTGCCACCCCCGGGCCGCCGGGCTCAGCTAGGCGACCCGGGAGCCACAGCGGCAGCGCCCGCCGTCCTGGCAACCACACCCGCAGCTGGCGGCACAGCCGCAGGCTGTTCCCGTGCGGTCGCGCGTCACGTCGGTGACCTCGAGGACACGGCTGAAGTCGGGACAGGGCACCGCGACGTGGAGCCGGACCAGCCGGGTCACCCGCGTCATCCGGTCCCAGGTGGACCGGCACGGCCCGCACCCGGCGAGGTGATCATCGGCGCCGGCCAGCTCGTTCGCGGTCGCCTCGCTGTCGAGCCTGGCCGAGCTCACCTCCCGGCATCCGTCACAGTCCACACCCGCCAAGTCGTTGACACGGCCCGCGCGGTTCCCCGGGTGCGTCAGGTTTTGAGCCAGCCCGTGTACTCCGGTTTGCGCAGCTCGGCCCAGGCGTCGGGGAGTGCGGCCTCGATCGCGGCGGCCCGGGCGGACTCGGCGCCGTGCAGGACGCCGTAGGTGAAGCCGTTGCCGCCGTCGAGGTGGGTCTCGACCGCGAGCTCGCGCAGCACGGGCCGGGCGACGACGGTGTCCTGGTGCTCGCCGAGCAGGTCCTGCACCTTCGCCAGCTGGGTGCGCATCAGGGTGGCGGGCTCGCCGACGGTGGGCTGGGCGGCCTCGATCGCGTAGCGCAGCCGCTTGGCGGCCTTGCGGGTGTCGTGCATCGCCTCGTCGCGGTGCTCGCCGGCGGGCAGGTCGGCCGCGGCCGCCGCGAGCTGGCTGACCTGGCGGAACACCCGGTGGATGCTCTTCGGCAGCTCCTTCTTCGCCGGCCGCTTGGCGTTGCCCGTGAGCGGCGGGTCGGCCAGCAGCGCGTCGAGCCGGGCGAGCAGGTCGCGGTAGCGGGCGTCGTCCAGCGCGGCGATCGCCAGCCCCCTGGCGTCGGTGTTCCGCCGGGCGAACGACCGGGTGATCTCGGCGTGCACCGGACCCAGCTTGAGCTCGTCGGGCAGCTCGTCCAGCATCGCGGTGAACCGCTCGGCCATCACCTCGCTGTCCCGCGCGCCGGCCAGCTCACCCGCGACCCACCTGAGCTCCTCGGTGAGCGGCCGGGTGTGGTCGCGGTCGAGCACCCGCCCGTAGGCCTGCAGCGCGCTGCGCAGCCGGCGGGCCGCCACCCGCATCTGGTGGACGGCGTCGGGCGCGTCCTCGCGGACCAGCGGCTCGTGCTTGCGCAGCGCCTCGGCCTGCGCCTGGACGTAGTCGAGGACGGCCGCGCCGGCCGAGCCGGGCTTGCGCTTCTTGCCCCCGGCCGGCGCGGGCGGGGGCGGCAGCCGGTCCGCGAGCAGCCGGCCGACCTTGGACTTCGACTTCGAGCGGTGCACGCCCAGCTCCGCCAGCCAGCTCTCGATCCGGTCCAGCAGCGCCGGGTCACCGTGCTCGGTGAGCTCGACCTCGATCTCCCGCCAGGACTCGGTGCGGGTCGTCGCGCCGAGGGTGCGGGCGACCACGCGGTCGGCCACGATCTCGGCGACGTCCCGGCCCTTGGCGTCGGCGAGCACCCGCTGGTGCCGCTCGGTGACCAGCTCGGCCACCGGGGCCAGCGCCGCCCCACCGGTCTGGTCCGCGATCCGCCTGGCGAGCTTCGCCGGCGGTTTGTGGCCCTTGGTCAGCGGCAGGCGCAGCTCGTCGCGGCTGTCCCCACCGGCGGGCAGCTTCAGGTGCCAGCCGGCGTCGGAGCCGCCCTCCCGGCGCCGCAGCGTGATCCCGGCCCGCAGCAGGTGCAGCTCGGCAGTGTCGAAGTAGACCGCCTTGAGCAGGTGATCCGCCGGGGCACCCGGCACACCCAGTGACTCGGGTGGGTCCGGCAGCTCGATCGTGTCGGGTGCCTCGTACTTGCGCTCGGTCTCTCGAACCACCGCGATGCTTGTCGTCGCCACCCCCACTGCATACTCCACCGGCGCCCCCGCCGTCAGTTCCCGTCCTCAGGCCGCGCACGAATTGCCACCCTTTCAGTCCTGGGTGGCCCTTGCCGCCGCTCTGCGCAACGCGTGATCTTTTCGCCTTGCGATCAAGCCGGGCCACCGGTTGTGATGACAGGTGGGTGCCGAGGGGGGTTCGCCGCCTCCCTGAGCGCGCCGAGCTGGGGGGCGACGATGCTCAGTCGACGCGGACTGTTGCGGGCCGCGGGGGTCGGCGCGGTGCTGGCCTCGACGGGGCTGCCGCTGGCCGGCTGCGGGCGCCCCGCCGGCGACCCGAACGGGGACCTGCGGGTCGTGCTGGCCAACCACGTATGGACGACGGCGATCCGCAAGCGCATCCCGGAGTTCTCCGACCTGGCCAAGCGCCGGGTACTGGTCTCCACGATGACCGCCGACCAGCTGTCCAGCACCTACAACGTGAAGCTCAACGCCAGCGCGCCGGACGTCGACGTGATGATGTACCGCCCGCTGCAGGAACAGCTGCTGTTCGCCCGCAACGGCTGGCTGGCCGACCTGACCGACCGGGTCGCCGCGCAGCCGGGCTCCGACTCGGGCTACGACTGGGCCGACTTCCAGCCCGCGAGCCGGGAGCGCGTCACCGTGGCCGGCAAGGTGTTCGGCGTACCCGTCGTCACCGAGCGGCCGACCCTCTACTACCGGCGTGACCTGGTACCCGACGGGCGGCCGCCGGCCACGCTGACCGAGATGTTCGACACGGCGGTGCGGCTGCACAACCCGGCGGCCGGTCTGCACGGCTTCGTCGGCCGTGGCCAGCGCGCCGCCGCGGTGAGCATGTTCTCCAGCTACCTGTACTCGTTCGGCGGCGCGTTCACCGTCGACGAGCGCTCCGGCGTCGGCACGCGCGAGGCGGTCGCCGCGTACGACTACTACGGCCGGCTGCTGCGCGAGGCGGGCCCGCTCGGCGCCACCAACATGAACCTCGAGCAGATCACGCCGATCTTCGCGCAGGGCAAGGCGGTGTTCGCGATCGACGCCGACGCGGTGTACCTCAACTTCATCGACCCGGCCACCTCCGTGGTCGGCGACCGGACCGGCTTTGCGGCCTTCCCGGCCGGGCCGGCCGGTTCCCGCCCGTTCAACGTGCCGTCCTGGGGACTGACGATCAACGCTTTCTCCGGGCGCCGGGACGCGGCGTGGGAGTTCATCCGGTGGGCGACCAGTCGCGAGATGGTGCTGGCGCTGCAGGCCGACGGGGTGCCGGGCGCCCGGCTGTCCGCCTGGCGGGACCCCGAGGCACTGGCGAAGTTCCCGCCGGACCTGGCCGCGTCGATGACCTCCGGCATCCGGACCGGCGTCGGCGCGGACCGGCCGGACGTCGTGCAGGTCGGCCGCGCCCGCGACATCGTCGGCCGCCCGCTGGTCACCAGTATTCTCGGCGGGGACGTCGCGGCGGCCGCCGCCGACGCCTCCCGGCAGCTCGACGCGTTCCTCGTCCGCGACGCCCGCCAGCGGAGAATCTCGTGACCACCCTGCTCAGCGAACAGCGCCGGCTGAAGTGGGCCATGCTCGGCCCCGCCCTGCTCTTCATCGCGGCGATGATCGCGTTTCCGCTGCTCTACACCGCGTACCTGTCGACGACGGACGCGTTCGGCGCGGTCAACGCGCACCGCACGTTCCTCGGGCTGACCAACTTCACCGACGCGCTGGCCGACACCCGCCGGTTCTGGCCGGCCGTGGCGCGAACGGCGGTGTTCACCGTCGCGGCGGTCGTGCTGGAGCTGTGCCTCGGGCTGGCCGTGGCGATGCTGCTGCGCCGCCCGTTCGGCGGGATGCGCTGGGTGCGGACGATCCTGATGGTCCCGCTACTGGCCACGCCGGTGGCCGTCGGTGTGCTGTGGCTGTTGATCCTGGACCCGACCGTGGGCATCGCCAACCACCTGCTCGGGCTGGTCGGCATCCCGCCGCAGCCGTTCCTGGGCTCGGTGGCCGAGTCGCTGCCGACGCTGGTCCTGATCGACGTGTGGCAGTGGACGCCGATGATGACGCTGCTGCTGCTCGCCGGCCTGAGCACCCTGCCCGAGGAGCCCGAGGAGGCCGCGCTGATCGATGGGGCCACCGGCTGGCAGCGGTTCCGCCTGGTCACCGTGCCGATGCTGCGGCCGGTGATCATCACGTCGCTGGTGCTGCGCAGCGTCGACGCGCTCAAGACGTTCGACCTGATCTACGCCACCAAAGGCCCCGGCGGCGGCTCCAGCAACGAGGCCGAGACGCTGAACGTGTACGCCTACGGGCTGACCTTCGACTACCAGGAGTACGGGCTGGCCGCGTCCGTCCTGGTGCTGTTCACCGTGTTCATCGTGCTCATCGTGATCGCGCTGCGGCGCCGCTCCGCGAGGAGCCAGCCATGACCGCCACGCTGCCGAAGTCCGCCGCCACGTCCCGTTCCGGCGCCCGCGGCCGGACCCGGCGGTCGTCCGGCGCGCGGCCGGGTACCGGGCGGTTGGCCGGGATCGTGGCCGTCGCGGTGGTGTTCACGGCGCCGCTGGTGTGGATGGTGCTGGCCGCCTTCAAGACGAACGTGCAGATCGGCAACCCGGCCGAGGCGATCGTGTTCCGGCCGACGCTGCGCAACTTCGGCACGGTGTTCGAGCAGGGCGTGTTCCTGCCGGCGATGTGGAACTCGCTGGTCGTCGGCGTGGTGTCCACCGCGCTGTCGGCGGTGCTGGCGGTGCCGGCCGCCTGGGCGATCGGCCGGTTCGCCATGCAGCGGTTCGGCAACTGGGTGCTGATCGCCCGGATCATCCCGGCGGTGTCGCTGCTGGTGCCGTGGTACTACCTGTTCGCCCAGCTGGAGCTCGTCGGCGGCTACACCGTGCTGGTGCTCAGCCACATGTTCGTGTCCGTGCCGCTGATCACCTGGATCATGATCGGCTTCTTTGCCGGGCTGCCGGTGGAGCTGGAGGAGGCCGGCCGGGTGGACGGGCTGTCCGCGTTCGGCGCGTTCCTGCGCATCTCACTGCCGCTGGCCACCGCCGGCACCGCAACCGCGTGTGTGCTGGCGGCGGTGTTCAGCTGGAACAACTTCATGTTCGCGCTGATCCTGTCCGGCGAGAACACCAAGACCCTGCCGGTGGCCCTGTTCAACTTCATCTCCTACGCCAGCGTGGACTGGGGCGGGCTGATGGCGGCGGCCACGCTGATGAGCGTGCCGGTCGTGGCGGCCGCCGTGTTCGGCCAGAAGTACCTGGTCGCCGGGCTCACGGCCGGCGCCACGAAGGGCTGAGCCCACCGCTCTCGAACAGACCCCACCGCTGTCGAACAGACCCGACCGCTGTCGAACAGAAAGGTTGCCCATGCGGATCGCGCACGCCGAGGTGATCGTCACCTGCCCCGGCCGCAACTTCGTCACGCTGGAGATCACCACGGACGACGGTGTGGTCGGCTACGGGGACGGCACGCTCAACGGCCGCGAGCTGTCCGTCGTCAGCTACCTGCGCGACCACGTCGTGCCGCTGCTGATCGGCCGCGACCCGCACCGGATCGAGGACACCTGGCAGTACCTGTACCGGGGTGCCTACTGGCGGCGCGGCCCGGTCACCATGGCCGCCATCGCCGCGGTGGACGTCGCGCTGTGGGACATCAAGGCGCAGGTCGCCGGGCTGCCGCTGTACCAGCTGCTGGGCGGCGCGAGCCGGACCGGCGTGCTCGCCTACGGGCACGCCAGCGGCGCGGACCTGCCCGAGCTGTTCGACTCGATCCGGGCCCGGCTGGACGGGGGCTTCCGGTGCATCCGGGTGCAGTCCGGGGTGCCCGGGCTCGGCATGGTCTATGGCGTGACCAGCACGGAGGCCCGCCGTGACCAGGGGCCGAACGGCGACCACCCGGTGCCGGTCGAGGAGGTCTGGGACACCCGCGCCTACCTGCGCCACCTGCCCGGGGTGTTCGAGGCGGTGCGGGCCGAGTTCGGCCCCGAGCTGCCGCTGCTGCACGACGCCCACCACCGGCTCACGCCGATCCAGGCCGCCAAGCTGGGCAAGGCGCTCGAGCCGTACGACCTGTTCTGGCTCGAGGACGTCACACCCGCGGAGAACCAGGAGGCGCTGCGGCTGGTGCGCCAGCACACCACGACCCCGCTGGCCATCGGCGAGGTGTTCAACACGGCCTTCGACTACCAGACTCTGATCCGCGAGCAGCTGATCGACTACGTGCGCTCGGCCGTCACCCACACCGGCGGGGTCACCGCGATGCGCAAGCTGTTCGACTACGCCGCCCAGTACCAGATCAGGTCCGGCATCCACGGGCCCACCGACATCTCCCCGGTGGGCATGGCCGCCGGCCTGCACCTGGACCTGGCCATCCACAACTTCGGCATCCAGGAGTTCATGCCGCACAGCGCGGACACCTACGACGTGTTCCCGCACGCGTACACGTTCCGCGACGGGTACCTGCACCCCGGGGAGACGCCGGGGCTCGGGGTGACGGTCGACAGGAAGGCGGCCGCCCAGTTCGAGTACCGGCCGGCCTACCTGCCCGTGAACCGCCTGCGCGACGGCGCCATGCACGACTGGTGAGCGTGGGTCGCCGAACCGCCTGTGTGTGCCGAACCGCCCGTGTGTACTGACCGCCCGTGTGTGCCGAACCGCCCGCGTCGCTGTGCCGTGCGCCTCGGCTGTCCGGGTGGCCCCGTAGGAGGGCTCAGGCGGCGGTGTGGGCGATCAGCACGTCCACACCGGCGCGGCGGGCCACGCTCTGCGGCACCGAGCCGAGCAGGCGGCCGGCGAGGCTGTTCAGGCCGACGTTGCCGACGACGAGCAGGTCGGCCGAGGACTCCGCCACGGTCCGGTCCAGCACGTCGACCGGGGCGCCCTGCACGGCCAGCGTGTCGACGTTGGCGGCGCCGCGGGAGCGGGCGCGGTCGGCCGCGCTGCGCAGCATGTTCTCCACCGGGGTGGCGCCGACGACCAGGTAGGCGTCGCCCTTGAGCGCATCGCCGGCGGAGCGCACCTCTTCCCTGCTCGCCGGCTCGTAGGCGCTGACGATCAGCAGCGTGGCGCCGTTGTCGGCGGCCAACGCGGCGGCCCGGTCGACCGCCAGCAGCGACGTGTCCGAGCCGTCCGTACCGACCACGATCTTCTTGTACGAAGTCATGCGGGAGCCTCTTTCGAATCACCGTCGGGCCGGTTGGCCCGGAGCATCCAGGGAGTAGCCCCGACGCTGGGAGCTGGTTGAGCGGAGGGGGAGGGCGCTGAGGGCCGGCGGCCCGTGGGGCCCGACCGCGCTGTCCTGTCGACCGGCCACCGGCCGGTCGATCCCTAGATCGACAGTACTCGCGGGTACGCCCGGAGGCCGTGATCCGCCGCCCACGTCACATCACGTGCCACGGACGTCACACCGCCGCCCCACCACCGTTACATCCAGGCCCCTGAGCTCAGGCTGCGCAAAGTAAGGGTAGGATTACCACGTTGTGGTCCTACGCTAGAGTGTCTACCGCGACCTCGGATGTGGCGCCCAGCCGCTGAAGTTCGGGCAGCCAGGTCGTTCGTTCGTCGAGGGGCCACCGCATGACTAGCCGAAGCGATGCGCTGAAGGCCCGCCTGGAGCAGCTCAACCGTCGGCGGGAACGGGCCCACGAGCTCGAGGACCGGCGGGCCCGGGCCGCCCCCGGGCGGGACGATCCGGTGCGGCGCGCCGTGATGCTGTCGCACTCGGAGCACGTGCGGTTGAGCGAGTGGTGCCGGGCCACCGCGAGCGAGCTCGGGCTGTCCCGGGTCACCGGGCAGGACGTGCTGCGGATGCTCGTCGTCCGGCTGCTCACCGATCCCGCGCTGGCCAACCAGCTGCGCGCCGACCTGGCTGACCACCGCTCCGGTCGCTGAGCAGCCGGCCCCGTCGAGTCGCTGATCCCTCACCGCCGGTGTCCAGTGATATCCGGATGGGCGCTGTGATTGCCGCCCCGACCCCGCTAGATTCGGCCGAGCATCTCCACGGGGGCACCATGGACGAGCGGGTGGTCAGCACATCGGTCCATCGGCTGCTGCCGCCGAAACGCCTCAGGGCGACCGAGCAGCACTCGCTGATCGATCGCGCCTACACGTCGGCGGCGCTCACCGCGGTCACGGTGACCTGGGCGGACGGTCGCGCGGCTCACGCCACGGACGAGCCGGGCCTGGAGAACCTCGAGAACTACCCGAAGACGAACGTGACCCGGGTCGAGGTCGACTACGCGGACGGCTCGCACCTGGTCTACGAGCCGGTCCGCGGTGTTGTCACCACGACCGCGCACCCAGGCTCCGAGGCGACCGCGTGCGCCCGCGCGCTGTGGGACTCCTACGCCGCCATGCCCGGCCGGCGGGGCGCCATCGTGGCGGCGAAGGTGGTCCTGCGCGTCTCCCTGATCGCCGTGCTCGTGGCGTCCGCGGTGCTGCTGCTGGACCTCGCGCTCCGGATCCCGGACCAGTACCGCGTCGGCCTGCTGGTGCTCTGGGGTGTGCTGCTGGTCGGCGGCGGCGCGTGGTCGGAGTACCTGGAGTCCGAGTACCTGGGCTGGGCCGTGCACCCGGCGCGGACGCTGCCGCCGCGCTCGCGCTGGTACCGGCGCCCGGCCGTCGTGATCGCCACCTTCAGTGCGCTGATCGCCGCCGCTGTGGTGGCCGCCGCCGTGCTCGTCCGCCTGCGCTACCTCTGACCGCCTCAGTGCCTGTGACCCGCCGATCCCCGGTGAGCGGCGCGGACTCGCGGTAGCGTGGACCTCCTCGAACGTGCTGATCCGTTCGGGGGAGAGGGTCGTGCCGGATGTTCACCGGAATCGTCGAGGAGATGGGCGAGATCGTCGAGGTCCGCCACGCCGAGGAGCTCGTGGTGCTGGCCGTGCGGGGGCGCGTGGTCACCGTCGGCGTCGGGCACGGCGGCTCGATCGCGGTGAACGGGTGCTGCCTCACCGTGGTCGACGAAGAGCTCGGCGCGGACGGTCTGTTCCACCTGGAGCTCGTCCCGGAGACGCTCAAGCGCACGTCGCTGGGCGCGGTCGGCGTCGGCGCGAAGGTCAACCTGGAGCGGGCGGTACCTGCCGGCGGCCGCCTCGACGGGCACATCGTGCAGGGGCACGTGGACGGCGTGGCGACCCTGGTCAGCCGCCGCCCGGGGGAGCGCAGCGACACGGTCACCTTCAGCCTGCCCGCCGAGCTGTCCCGCTACGTGGTGGAGAAGGGCTCGATCGCGGTGGACGGCGTCTCGCTCACCGTGGCCGGCACCGACGCGGACACCTTCACGGTGGCGCTGATCCCCACCACGCTGGCGGACACCACCCTCGGCCTCCGCGAGCCCGGAGACGTGGTCAACCTCGAGGTCGACGTCGTCGCCAAGTACGTCGAGCGCCTGGTCAAGTTCGACCGGTAGGCCCGTGAGTGGCGAGTGGTCCCCGGG
>DATAZG010000105.1:0-5477 GCA_036272155.1 Pseudonocardia sp. | reverse complement strand
GTCGCTGACCTGCCTCGCGGTCATGCGCCTGCTCGACCGGCGGCGGCTGTCGGTCGAGAGCGGCTCGATCCGGCTGGGCGGGCGCGAGCTGCTCGAGTTGTCCGAGGACGAGATGCGCGCGGTCCGGGGCAACGAGATCGGTATGATCTTCCAGGACCCGATGACGTCGCTGGACCCCGCATTCACCGCCGGGCAGCAGATCGCCTCGGTGGTCCGCCGGCACATCGGCGCGAGCCGCCGCGGCGCGCGGACCAGGGCGCTCGAGCTGCTGTCGCTGGTTGGCATCGGTGACCCGGGCCGCCGCGCCGACCAGTACCCGCACCAGTTCAGCGGCGGCATGCGCCAACGCATCATGATCGCGATGGCGATCGCGGGCGAACCGAGGCTGCTGATCGCAGACGAGCCCACGACGGCGCTGGACGCGACCACCCAGGCGCAGATCATCGAGCTGATCCGGGAGCTCACCGAGACCCTCGGCATGGCGACGATCATCACCACGCACGACCTCGGCGTCGTTGCCGAGCTGTGCGACCGGGTCTCGGTCATGTATGCGGGGCAGATCGTCGAGCACACCGAGACCGCGCAGCTGTTCCATCATCCCCGCCACCCCTACACCGAACGGCTGCTCGCCGGGCTGCCCCGGGTGGGCCGGCCGCTGGAGCTGCTCGGTATCCCCGGCGCCCCGCCCCGCCCCGGTCACTTCGCCCCGGGCTGCCGGTTCGCCCCGCGCTGCACCCACGTCCGGGACCCGCTGTGCACGGCTGTGCCGCCACCGCTGCGGGAGCTCGGCGGCGGGCGGTCGGCCCGCTGCGCCCGCGTTGCCGAGCTCGCCCTGCCGGGGGTGGGGGCATGATTGCCACCGCCCCGCTGCTCTCACTGCGCGGAGTCAGCCGGACCTTCACCACCCGCCGCACGCTGCTCGGCCGGCCCCGCGACGTCGTGCGCGCGGTCAACGACGTGAGCCTGGACATCGCGGCCGGGGAGACGCTCGGCATCGTCGGTGAGTCGGGTTCCGGCAAGTCCACCCTGGGCCGGGTGGCCCTGCGGCTGATCGAGCCGGACCGGGGGACGATCGAGTTCGACGGAGAGGACCTGCTCGGGGTCGGCGGTGGTGAGCTGCGCCGGCGGCGCCAGCGGATGACGGTGATCTTCCAGGACCCCTACACCTCGCTCGACCCCCGGTGGACCGTCGAGCGGCTGGTCGCCGAGCCACTGCGGATCGCCGGCGGCACCAGCCCGGCCGACCAGCGCGACCGGGTGGTCGACGCGCTGCGCCGGGTCGGGCTCGAACCAGATGTGCTCACCCGCCGCCCGCGCGGGTTCTCCGGCGGTCAGCGTCAGCGCATCGTCATCGCCCGGGCCCTGGTGACCCGCCCGAAGCTGGTGTTCTGCGACGAGCCGGTGTCCGCGCTCGACGTGTCCACCCGGGCCAGGGTCCTCGGCCTGCTGCGCGAGCTGCAGGTGGAGACCGGGTTGGCGTACCTGTTCGTCTCGCACGACCTGGGCATCGTCGAGGCGGTCAGCGACCGGATCGCGGTCATGTACCTCGGGTCGATCGTCGAGGTCGGCACCGCCGAGACCGTGGCGCAACGCTACGGCCATCCCTACACCGCCGCGCTCGTGTCGGCCTCGCCGGCGCCGGACCCGCTCGACCGAGGCACCAAGAGGCGCATCGTGCTGCGCGGCGACCCACCGTCGCCGATCACCCCACCGTCCGGCTGCGCCTTCCATCCGCGCTGCCCGCTGGCCCAACCCGTCTGCACCGTCCGGAAACCCCCGCTGCGCGCCGACGCCGACGGCCATGCGGTGGCCTGCCACCGCACCGCCGAGGACCGGCGGTTCAGGGGACCGGACCTGCTCGACCTGCTGAGAGGCGAACCAACCGTGCACCTCCTGACACCCGAAGGGACCCCCACATGAGACTCGCCTCCATCGACGCCGGAGCGGGCCCGACCCTGGCCGTCGAAGCCGAGGACGGTTTGATCGTCGACCTCGCCGAGCTCGCGCCCGCCGCGCCGCGCGTCCTGCACGAGCTGCTCGCACTCGGCCCGCACGCGCTGGACGTGCTCGCGACGGTCGTCCGGTCCGGGCTCGCCGGCGCGCGCACCCGGCGCTCTCCCGACGAGGTCCGGTTCCTGCCGCCGATCGGCACGCCGCACGCGGTGTGGTGTGCCGCGCTGAACTACCCGACGCACGTGAGCGAGGGCAACTGGGAGCCACCCACCCGCCCGGCGTTCTTCCTGCGGGTGGCGGCCAGCCTGTGCGGTCATCGGGAGCCCATCATCGCGCCGAGCGTCTCCGACCGGCTCGACTACGAAGGGGAGCTCGCCCTGGTCATCGGGACCAGGGCACACCGCGTGCCGGCGGAGGACGCGTTCCGGTATATCGCCGGCTACTCCTGCTTCAACGACGGCTCGGTCCGCGACTGGTCACGGCCGCAGATCACGCCGGGCAAGAACTTCACCGCGACCGGCGCGTTCGGACCCTGGCTCACTACCGTCGACGAGGTGCCCGACCTCGGGACCCGGCAGCTCACCACGCGGCTGAACGGAAAGGTCATGCAGCAGGCCAAGATCGACGAAATGATCTTCAGTATTCCGGAGCAGATCGCCTACCTGTCCACGGTCTGCGAGCTGCGGCCCGGCGACGTGGTGGTCACCGGCACGCCCGGCGGCGTCGGCACCCGGCTGGACCCGCAGGTGTTCCTGACCGGCGGCGACGTCGTCGAGGTGGAGGTCGAGGGTGTCGGCCTGCTGCGCAACCCGGTCGAGCGAGAGGCGGAGTGAGATGACCACCGACCAGACCGAGATCGACGCGAGTACAGCGGCCCGGACCCAGGCGGCGGGTTCGTTCGACGTGGGCGGGGTACGGCTGGACCGTCCGTTCAAGATCCGCCGGCTCGGCCACTTCGGTTACAACTGTCTTGATACCGACGCGATGCTGGACTTCTACGTCGACGGGCTCGGGCTGATCGTCTCCGACCAGTCGCCGACCATGCCCGCCCGGCTGCCTGCCGAGCAGCGGGACCGGCTGAGCCCCAACGAGCGGCTGCTGCACTTCACCAGGTTCGGCAGCGACCACCACCAGTTCGTGCTGATCGCGGCGCCGGTGTGGGACTGGGTGGGCCGCGACAACGGCACGGCCGGCGCCTCCATCAACCAGATCACCTGGCAGGTCGGCAGCCTCGCCGAGGTCGTCGAGGGCGCCGACTGGATCTGGGGCCAGGGCGGGCGGCTGCTGCGCTCCGGGCGGGACATGCCGGGGTCGAACTGGCACACCTACCTGTTCGACCCCGAGGGCCACATCAACGAGCTGTACTACGGCATGGAGCAGATCGGCTGGGACGGGCTGAGCAAGCCCCGCGAGATGTGGTCCGGGGTCCGCGGGGAGGCGCCGGCGCTGCCGATGCCGTCCGAGGCGGCGGAGATCCGGGCCGCCCAGGGGAGCGGCGTGGACATCGCGGGCGGCCACCGCGCGGTCGCGGCGCCGGCGCGGGAGTACGCGGTCGACGGGATCGTGATGACCCGCCCCTTCAAGGTCGTCGGGATCGGTCCGGTCAGCCTGTACGTCGACGACCTCGACGCCACCGTGGAGTTCTACCGTCGGATGCTCGGGTTCTCCGTACGCCGTCCCGTCGGCTGGCACGGGCACCGGGGCGCCCTGCTGCACACCGGCTCGGAGCACCACAGCCTCGCCCTCTACGAGTCCGGCCTGCGCGCCGCGCTCGGCGCCCCGGAGCGTGCGGACTCGATGGCGCTGGGCTTCCGGGTCGCCAACTACCGGCAGCTGCGGGCCGCGGTGGCGTTCCTGGTCGAGCGCGGGGCCACCGAGGTCGAGGTCCCCGGCGAGCTGCTGGCCGGCTTCGACTACGTGACCCACCTGCGCGATCCCGACGGCAACCTGGTGCAGCTCTACTACCACCAGCGCCAGATCGTGCCCGCCGGCCCGGAGCCCGAGCTGGTCTCCGGTACCGCCGCCGGGTGGCCCGAGCTCATCGACGCACCGCCCGGCGTCTACGGCGGCGAGACGTTCCTCGGACCGTGGGAGTGAGCGTGGGAGTGAACATGGCAATGAACACCGTGGAGCAGTGGGCGGAGCTCGAGGCCCGGCAGCGGATCGTCGAGCTGGTGACCCGTCGAGGGCGGGCCGCCGACGCCAAGGACCCGGACGCGATCCTGGTCGAGCACGTGCCGGGCAGCGGCGACACGCACGGCATCTTCGACGGGACCATCGAGGACTTCGTGGAGTACCTGCGGGTGCACCACTACTCGAAGGAGCTCTACGGGCTGCAGCGGCACACCGTGTCCAACGTGCTCGTCGAGTTCGACTCGCCGACCAGCGCCCGGGTCGAGTCGTACCACATCGCCTACCACCGCCTCGAGCTCGCGGACGGCCCCCGGGACGTCCGCATCGGCGGCCGCTACCTGGACCACGTCACCGTGTACGGCGGCCGGTGGCGACTGTCCAGCCGCAGCGTCGTCTACGACTGGTCGCGGTCGCACCCCCCCACCGTGCAGGACGGAAGGAGATCCCATGACTGACCTCGTCAACCCGCTGGTGACCGAAGCCCGGATCGCGGAGCTCTACGCCAAGCAGCAGATCACCGAGGTCCTCTACCGCAGGGCCAGGGCCGGCGACCGCCGCGACGTCGAGCAGGCGCTGAGCTGCTACCACGACGGCGCGATCGAGGTGCACGAAGGATTCGCCGGGCCGGCCGCCGAGTTCGTCCGGGACCGGTCGATGATCTCGCCGAGCTCGACCGCCCCGGTGACCTTTCTCTGGCACTTCATCTCCAACATCCTGATCGA
Organism: Pseudonocardia sp.; assembly: GCA_036272155.1. Classification (GTDB taxonomy): domain Bacteria; phylum Actinomycetota; class Actinomycetes; order Mycobacteriales; family Pseudonocardiaceae; genus Pseudonocardia. The sequence continues at coordinate 669 of DATAZG010000105.1, read as the reverse complement.
CGTGCACGGCGACGCGGCTGACGTGGAGAGCTACCACATCGCTGTGGTGGGCCGGCAGACCGACGAAGAGGGGCCGACCCAGTCGACGATCGGCGGCCGCTACCTCGACCGGTTCGCCCTGCGGGACGGCCGGTGGGCGATCACCGAGCGGGCGGTCGTCTTCGACTGGTCCCGGGTGGACCCGGAGACGACCACCTACTGGGAGCTGGTCGGGCTGGACGAGTCGAAGCTGCTGCGCGGGGTGTTCGGGCCCGGCGACCCGCTGGACGAGTTCCTCGACGAGGCCCGGACCCCGAGGTGACCGTGTCCCACCACGATCTGGTCATCGTCGGCTGTGGGCCGGTCGGCGCCGTGGCGGCCAACCTCGCCGGCCGTGCCGGTCTGTCCGCCCTGGTCGTGGACCGGTCACCGGCGGTCTTCGAGCTGCCCCGCGCCATCCACTTCGACGCCCAGGTGATGCGGATCCTGCAACAGGCCGGGGTCGCCGACGAGGTGGCCCGGGACACCAGGGTGTGGGCGCGCAGCTCGTTCTACGGCGCGGACGGCGAGCTCAACCGGGTGCACGAGTGGCCACGGGAGCGCCCGCTGGGCTGGGCCGAGCACTACCTGTTCTACCAGCCGACGTTCGAGGCGACGCTGCGCTCCGCGCTGGACCGCCACCCGCGCGTC
>DATAZG010000104.1:0-24905 GCA_036272155.1 Pseudonocardia sp. | reverse complement strand
TGGGCGCCCGGCGCGCACACCGGCACCTTCCGCGGCAACCAGCTCGCCTTCGCCGCCGGCACCAAGGCCGTCGAGCTGATGCACCGCGACAACATCCTGGGCAACGTCCGCGCCCGGGGCGCCCAGGTCGAGTCCCGGCTGACAGGCGCACTGGCCGACAACCCCGTGGTCGTCGAGGTCCGGGGCCGGGGCCTGATGTGGGGCATCGAGCTGGCCGCCCCCGGTGACGGGCGGACCGCCGGCGAGCTGGCCGCGCAGGTCCAGGCGCTCGCCCTGCGCGCCGGGCTCATCCTCGAGCTCGGCGGCCGCGACGACCGCGTGGTGCGCATGCTGCCGCCACTCAACGTCACCGAGCGGACCGTCGACCTCGCTCTGTCGATCCTGCTCGACGCGATCGAGGGAGCTTCCGTCGCCAGCGAGTGACACAGCGCCACGAAATTCTCGAATTCAGCCACCCGGAGCGGGCGTGGCCGGCAGGATTGGTCCTGCCGGCTGGCCCGGTGCGTGGTGAGGAAAGGCAGTGCGGAACATGGGTACAGCGAGTGACGGGGCTCCGACGATGAACTCGCCGACCCACGGTGGCACCTCGGCGAAACAGCCCCGCCGGCGCCGGCTGTTGCTGGCCACCTCGGCGGTGGTGGTGGCGGCGGTCGCGCTGCTCGCCTCGTGCGCCGGTGTCCGTCCCACGCCTGACCGGGGCAGCTACGACGCCGGGCTGTGGGCGACGCGGCCCCAGGTCCAGCTGTCCTTCGACGTCGGCGCCGACCCGGGGACGGTGACCGGCCGGGAGTCGGTGTTGTTCACCCCGGACGCGCAGACCTGCGAGCTGGTGTTCCGCGCCTGGCCGAACAACCCGACGATGTCCAAGACCGGTGCCGCGCTGGTCGTCACCGACGCCACCGTGGCCGGCCGGCCGGTCACCCCGAAGGTGTCCTCAGCCGGTGCCCCGGAGGGCGCACCGGGCACGCTGATCGAGCTGCCCCTGCAGGGTTGCCTGGCCGCGGGCCAGTCGGTCAAGGCCGACCTGGGCTTCCGGCTCACCCTGGGCGCCGACGCCGACGAGCGCGTCGGCTACTCACCGAAGACCGCCACGGCCTGGTTCGGCTCCGGGTACCCGCTGCTGTCCTGGGTGCGGGGCCAGGGCTGGGTCAAGGACCCGGCGGTGCGGATGAACGGCGAGACGGCCACCAGCGAGGACTTCGCACTGTCGCTCTCGGTCACCGCGCCGACCGACCTGCAGGTACTGGGCACGGGCTCGCCGGCCGGCACCTCGCCGGGGTCGACACCCGGTACGACCACCCACCGGTTCACCGCGCCGGCGGTCCGTGACGTCACCGTCGAGGTCGGTCACTACCAGGTGCTCGACCGCGACATCGGCGGCGGCGTCACCCTGCACCTCGGCACGCCGACCAGCGGCACCAAGGTCGACCCCAGCGAGTGGGCCGACCAGGTCGAGCAGGCCGTGAAGTCGCTGACCGACCTGCTCGGCCCCTTCCCCTACCCCGACTTCACGGTCGCCATCACCCCCGGCCAGAGCGACGGCAGCGAGTTCCCGACGGCGCTGCAGATGAGCGACTCCAAGCGCGGCGGCATCCAGGCACTGGTCGCGCACGAGGTGTCCCACCAGTGGTTCTACTCGCTCGTCGGCAACAACCAGGCGCAGGACCCGTGGCTCGACGAGGCTCTGGCCACCTTCGGTGAGGCCAACGCCGGGGGCGACGCCGCCGACTACAAGGCCAGCGACACGCCGTCCCGGGTGGTCGGCCTGATGGGCAAGCCGATGTCCTACTGGGTCGACAACGGCGGGTTCGGCCGCTACACCGAGGGCGTCTACAACCAGGGCGCCGCGGTGCTGCTCGAGGCCCGCCAGCAGGTCGGCGAGCAGGCGTTCGACACGGACCTACGCCGCTACATCACCGCGAACGCCCACCGGGTCGCCACCCCGAACGACTTCGCCCGCGCCTTCGCCGACCAGCCCCAGGTGCTCGACCTACTCCGCCAGGCCGGCGCCCTCTCCGGCAACACATAACCCGCCCCGGGGCCGCACACGGGTTGAGGTGCCGGCACACGGGTCGCCGCGGTGGCACACAGGGAGCGGGCCGGCACACGGGTTGGCGGGCCGGCACACGGCGTTCGGACCTGGCACACGGCGTTCGGACCTGGCACCCGAGTTCTAACTGGTGTGCGGGGTCTACGCGCTGTGTGCCGGCGCGACGAGGTGTGTGCCACGCGCAGCCGCATCCCGCCACCACGCGCCTGGAGCCCACGCACGACTCGTCGGGCCGGCACACAGTCCGTCGCTCCGGCACCCAACGCCCGGACATCACACCCGAGTTAGAACCTGTGTGCCAGGTCCGAACGCCGTGTGCCAGGCCCGAACGCCGGTCTCGAACCTGTGCGCCAGGTACGAACCTGGGCCACCTACCGTCCAGGCCTCCCCGTGGCGGGTCCATCCGGCGTAGCCTGAGCCGGTCGGGAGTTCTTCGAGCGTGGGCGTCCGAGCCCGCGCCGTTCTTGACGTACGCCCAGATCGGACGGCACGGCCGGCCGCGGACTGGAGCAACCGACATGGCGTCGGCAACCGCACAACCTGCACAGGACCAACGACCAAGCCCCCCGGTCGGTGGCACCGCCGGGGCGGCCCAGAGCGGTTCCCACGGTAGCCCGACCACCAGGGCCATGATCCAGCTCACCGGGGTCACCAAGATCTACCACATGGGCGACATCGAGCTGCGCGCCCTCGACCGGGTCGACCTGAGCATCGCCGAGGGCGAGATGGTCGCGATCATGGGTCCGTCCGGGTCCGGCAAGAGCACCATGATGAACATCCTCGGCTGCCTGGACATCCCCACCGACGGCGTCTACGAGCTCGACGGGATCGACGTCGGCCAGCGCTCCGACAACGAGCTCGCCGCGATCCGGAACACCAAGATCGGGTTCGTGTTCCAGGCATTCAACCTGATCCCCCGCACCACCGCGCTGCGCAACGTGGAGCTGCCGCTGGTCTACGCCGGCGTCCATGACCGGGCGAAACTGGCTCGGGGCGCGCTGGAGAAGGTCGGGCTGGGCGAGCGGCAGAAGCACCTGCCCAACGAGCTGTCCGGCGGCCAGCAGCAGCGGGTGGCGATCGCGCGGGCGCTGGTGACCGACCCGGCGATGCTGCTGGCCGACGAGCCCACCGGCAACCTGGACACCGCGTCCAGCGTGGAGATCATGAAGCTCCTGGTGGACCTGAACGACGCCGGGCGCACCGTCGTGCTGATCACGCACGAGGAGGAGATCGCCCGATTCGCGAAGCGGGTCATCCGGCTGCGCGACGGCCGGATCGTGAGCGACGAGCTCCAGCTGGAGCGCGCCGGCTTCCCCGGGTGAGCGACCCCATCGAGCTCTGAGGCACGACCCCGGGCATGACCGTGTGCCCGGGGTCGCGCCCGCCGTTGATGCTGTACCTACTGGTATGTACAGTCGGCGGCGTGGAAGCGGCCGACCGTCTGGTGCAGAGCACCCGCGAGCTGCTCTGGGAACGCGGCTACCTGGGCACCAGCCCGAAGGCCATCCAGCAGCGGGCCGGCGCCGGCCAGGGCAGCATGTACCACCACTTCCGGGGCAAGTCGGATCTCGCCCGCACCGCGATCGAGCACACCGCGCGCGAGCTGCGCACCGAGGCCGCGCGACAGCTCGACGGGCCGGGCACCTCCGTCGAGCGCGTCGCCGCCTACCTGCGCCGGGAGCGCGACGTGCTGCGCGGCTGCCCGATCGGCCGGCTCACCCAGGATCCGGAGATAGTGGCCGACACCGCGCTGCACCGACCCGTCGGCGAGACCTTCGCCTGGCTGCGCGAGCGGTTGGCGGCCGTCCTCACCGAGGGCCGCGAGCGCGGCGAGCTGGACCCCGCGCTGGACCCGGCCGCGACCGCCTCGGCGCTGCTCGCCGTGCTGCAGGGCGGCTACGTGCTGGCCAGGGCGGCGGCCGACCCCACCGCGTTCGACCAGGCGATCGAGGGCGCGCTCGCGCTGCTCGACCGGGCCCGGCACCACTGACCCCCGCACCCCTCAGGAGGATCGGAACCAGATGGAGATCGACAGGACCAGCCCCGCCGAGACCGGGCGCGCCGGGTCGGCCAAGCGGTTCACCGGCACGGTCCGGCTGAGCAGGCTGCCCGCCCCGGACGACGCCCCCGAGGCGCCGTCCGCGCAGCGGTTCTTCCACGTGCACTTCGCGCCGGGCTCCCGCACCGCGTGGCACAGCCACCCGCACGGCCAGCTCCTGCACGTGACCTCGGGTACCGGCCGCGTGCAGCAGCGGGGCGGCCCCGTCCAGGAGATCACCGAGGGCGACACCATCAGCACCGGGCCGGACGTGTGGCACTGGCACGGCGCCGGCCCGGACACCGCCATGTCCCACCTGTCCGTGCAGCTGGCCGCCACCGACGGCACCACGTCGACCTGGGGCGAGCACGTACCGGACAGCGAGTTCAACGCCCGGCCCGAGCGGCACTGAGGCGGGGCGGATGTACGCGATGCAGTACGAGCTCACCCTGCCGGCCGACTACGACATGAAGATCATCCGACGCCGCGTCGAGGACCGGGGACACCGGACCGACGACTTCCCCGGCCTCGGGTTCAAGGCGTACCTGATCCGGGAACGCGCGGTCGGGGGTTCGCCGGTCAACCAGTACGCCCCGCTCTACCTCTGGCAGCACACCGACGGGATGAACCGGTTCCTCTGGGGTGGCGGCGGCTTCGGGGGCATCGTCACCGACTTCGGCCGGCCAGCCGTCCGGCACTGGACCGGGGTGGCCCTGGGTACCGGCCCCTCGGTGGCCGAGGTGCCCCGGGCCGCGAGCCGGCACACCGAGGCCGTCCCGGCCGGCGCCGACCCCGCCGAGCTCGTCGGCCGGGCCACCGAGGCGCTGCCCGCGCTGGCCGCCGCCGAGGGCGTGCACAGCGTCACGCTCGCCGTCGACCCGTACCACTGGCAGCTCGTCCGGTTCACCCTGTGGGCGGACGCCGCTGGCCCCGACGCCGTGGCCAGCGGGGACGAGCGGTACGAGGTGCTGCACCTGTCCACCCCGCGACTGGCCGACCTCCCCACGGGCCGCCACTGGTAGCGCCCCGCGCTGGTTCGCCGCGCCGGTCAGGTCACCGCGCCGGTCAGGTCACCGCGCCGGTCCGGAAGATGGGCCAGCCGATCTCGGTGCGCCACCGCGACTGGTCGGCCGTCTCCCGCTGGCCGACCACGTAGTACTCCCGGATGGGCCCCTCGACGGCCAGCTCGTGCCGGGTCACGTACGCGCCGAGCGCCCCGTAGGCCCGGTCGATGTCGGTGTGCGGCCCCTCGTGCACGGTGGTGGCCAGCTCCACGGCCGGCACGACAACCGGCACGACCCGGCCCATCGGGCGCACCTCGGCCCCGGTCGGCACGAAGATCGTCGCCTCGCCGCGCTCGTAGCTGAACAGGTCGTTGGAGAACACGCCACCCGCCGGGCCGGCGATCGGCACATCCTGGGCGGCCACCGTGCCGTAGAGCTCTCCGAGCGCGCCCTGGTACCAGGCCAGCGAGTCCTTCGCGTCGAGCACCTCGCGGATCGCCGCCGCGGGAGCCGCCCCGACCCCCCGGTGCTCGACGGCGACCGGCGCCGCCCGCGACGGTGCCGCGAGCAGGTCCCGCAGCGAGGCGACGGCCCGCTGCGTACGGGCCAGCCCCTGCTCCAGGCGGTCCAGGTGGGCGGCGATCAGGTCGTTGCGGGCGGCCGGGTCCGGCGCGGCGAGCACGGCCTGGATCTCGTCCAGCGGCATGTCCAGCGCGCGGAAGCGGCGGATGACCTGCGCGGTCGGGATCTGGTCGGCCGCGTAGTAGCGGTAACCGGAGCTCGGGTCGACGTCGGCGGGTTCGAGCAGGCCGACGCGGTGGTAGTGCCGAAGCGTCTTGATGCTCATGTGCGTGGCGCGGGCGAAGTCGCCGATCGCGAGGGAGGACCGCATGCTGGCAGTCTGGCGTCTCCCCCAGGGGGAGAGTCCGCGGCCCTCGGCTGCCTTGACCCTGCCCCGGCGGGAGCGGCGACGGTAGTTCTCAGCCGGCCGCACGGTCGGCACAGCAGAGAGGACCGATCAGCCATGGCAACCGAGCCGCCCGCCGTCATCGCCGAGCACATCCGCGCCGTCAACGCGTTCGACACCGACGCGATCGTGGCCACCTTCGCCGACGACGCCTACGTCAACGACAACCACCGCGAGTTCGTCGGGGCCGCCGCGATCCGGCGCTGGGTCGAGCGGGAGATGGTCGGCGACAAGGTCACGCTCGAGGTGCGCGAGATCGTCGAGCACTACGGCGACACCATCGTGCGCGGCGCCTACGACGGCACCTACGACAAGACCAACCTGCCCGCCGACCTGATCCTGTCCAACTACTTCAGCACCCGGGACGGCAAGATCGTCAGCCTCGTAGTGATCCACAACCAGCCCGCCTACTGACCGGGCGGCCGTCCCGAGGCCGAGCACGCCGCCCCCACCTGTCGGGCCAATGTGACGCGACAAGAGCCACTTGTCGCGCCTATTTCCCACGACAAGTCGAACGGCGGGGCCGACGCGGTCGGCTCCGCTACAGGCCGACGCGGTCGGCTCCGCTACAGGCCGACGCGGTCGGCGATGGCGGCGTAGTGGTCGTCCCGGCCGGCCAGCAGCTGCTGGCTGGACCAGGCGCGCCGGTAGTACAGGTGGGTGTCGTGCTCCCAGGTGAAGCCGGTGCCGCCGTGCACCTGGACGGTCTCGACGGTGACCTCCCGGAACGCCTCACCGCAGTAGGCGGCCGCCACCCGGGCCGCGACCGGGAACTCCGCGTCCCCCTCCGCCTCGGCCGCGGCGGCGTACCGGGCGCTGGCGCGGGAGAACTCGACGGCGTGCAGCATGTCGACGCACTTGTGGGCCACGGCCTGGAACGAGCCGATCGGCTGGCCGAACTGCTGGCGCGTCTTCGCGTACTCCACGCACAGGTCGAGGCAGGCCGCCGCGCCACCGGCCTGCTCGGCCGCGAGCGCCACCAGTGCCCGGTCCAGCACAGCCGCCACCAGGTCCGGGGCGGCGCCCGTCGCCCCGACCGGCGATGCCGGCGTCGAGTCGAGCGTCACCCTGGCCACCGAGCGGGCCAGGTCGAGCGACTCCAACCGGGTGCGGGTCAGGCCGGGGGCGTCGGCCCGCACCGCGAACAGGCTGACCGGCGCCTCCGGGTCGTCGCCCTGCCGCGCGGTGACCAGCAGCAGGTCGGCGTCCGCGCCGTCCAGCACGAACTCCTTGGTCCCGGTGAGCAGCCAGCCGTCCCCGTCGCTGTCCGCCCGCGTCGTCGTCGCGGCGGTGTCCCACCGGCCGTCCGACTCGGCGACCGCGACGGTGGCGACCGTCTCGCCCGCCGCGATCCCGGGCAGCAGCTCGGCGCACGCGGAGTCGTCCCCGCTGCCCAGCAGAGCCGGGATCGCCAGCCCGACCGTGGCCAGGTACGGCCCGAGGTAGAGCGCGCGGCCCAGCTCCTCGAACACCACATGCGTCTCCAGCGCGGTCTGCCCGAGGCCGTCGTACTTCTCCGGCACGGTCAGCGCCGTCAGCCCCATCTCGACCAGCCGGCCCCACAGGTCGCGGTCGAAGCCGGGGCCGGCCGCTGGTTCGCTGCCGAGGTCGGTGTCGGCCCGGTCCCGCAGCGCCGACAGCGGCGCCCGGTCCCGCAGCAACCGCCGCACCGAGTCCCGCAGCTCCCGCTGCTCCGGACTGTCCGCGAGCGCACTCTGGGCCACCATGCCCGCCTCCCCTTACCGCGCGCGCGGCAGGCCGAGCACCCGCTGCGCGATCATGTTCTTGAGCACCTCGTCGGTACCGCCGCCGAGCCGGTAACCGGGCGCGCCGAGGACCACCGAGGTCCACGCGTAGGTGCCCCACTCACCGGAGTCGGCCACCGCCTTCGGGCCGAGCACCGAGCTGACGAACTCGCCGAGCCGGCCCATGTTGGCCGACAGTGCGATCTTGTTCAGCGCCACCTCCGGCCCGGGCGAGTCACCGGCCTTGGCCCGCGCGCCCATCACCGCCTGGGTGTAGCGGGCGGCCCGCAGCTGCACCAGGAGCTCACCGAACGCCCGGCGGACCACGGGATCCTCGGCCGCTCCGGCGTGCCGGACCAGCTCGGCCAGCCGCTCGGTGGACAGGATGCCGGCGCCGCCGAAGGCGCTGTGCCCCATCGCGTTGCGCTCGTTGGCCAGTGTGGTCAGCGCGACCGGCCAGCCGTTGCCCTCGTCGTCCAGCCGGGCTTCGTCGGGTACCGCCACATCGTCGAGGAACACCTCGTTGAACGAGGAGCCGCCGGTCATCTGGCGCAGCGGCCGGACCTCGACGCCCGGGGCGCGCAGATCGACGAGGAACGCGGTGAGGTTGCGGTGCCTCGGCGAGTCGGCGGTCCGGCAGATGACCTCGCCGATGTCCGCGAGGTGGGCGCCGGAGGTCCACACCTTCTGGCCGGTGACCCGCCAGCCGCCGTCCTCGGCCCGGACCGCCCGGGTGCTCAGCGAGGCCAGGTCGGAGCCCGCGCCCGGCTCGGAGAACAGCTGGCAGCAGATCAGCTCACCGGAGTACAGCTTCGGCAGGTAGTGCTGTTTCTGCTCCTCGCTGCCGTGTTTCAGGATGGTCGGCGCGATCATGCCGAGGCTGATGGTGAGCGCCCCGTCGCCGGGTACCTCGAAGCCCCGGGCCACCCGTTCGAACGCGCGCTGGTAGCTACCCGGCAGGCCGCGCCCGCCGTACTCGGTCGGCCCGGTGATCCAGCCGAACCCGGCCTCCCACAGCCCGGCCCGCCAGGCCTTGATGGCCGGCATCGCGTCGGCCTCCTGCTCGGGGTCCGGCTCCTGGAAGACCCGTACCTCGTCGCTGCCCTCGCCCCAGACGAACCGCCGTGACTCGGAGCGCCGCGCCTTCGGGTAGTGCTCGGCCAGGTACGCCTCGGCCTCGGCGGTGAAATCCTCCAGTGAGATCGGCGCTGAGATCGGCGCTGAGATCGGCTCTGAGATCGGCTCTGAGATCGGCGCGCTCATCGGGACCGCCGGGCCGCCGGTGAGTCGGCGCGGTCGCGGCTGGGCAGGGCGACGACGGCGCTGCCCGGCATGACGGTCTCGCCGCGCTGGTTGACGGCCTCGGTGACGATGTCCACGACGTGCTCGCCGTCGGCGTCGACCCGCTTGCCGGTGACCTCGCCGCGCAGCTCGATCACGTCGGAGAGGTACACGAAGCGGCGGTACTCGGCCTGGCACTCCTTGATCCAGGCGTGGTCACCGGCCCAGTGCGTCAGCTGCTGGACCTGCCAGCACTGCCGCTGGAACCCCACGTCGTACTGGAACGCCACGCTCATCGCCCGCGCGGCCTGCAGGTTGTAGTGCACCGAGTAGATCGGTTCCTGGGCGCTGGTGATCGGGTCGCGGAACGCCCAGGCGGGGTGCGCCTTGTAGTCGTGCAGAGCGGCGGCGTGCGCCTTCAGCCTGGGGATCGGGGTGCCGCCGCCGGCCACGAAGGCGATCTCGTCGGTCAGCCCGATCGGGCCCTTGGTCAGTGTGTCCACCACATCGCCCTCGGCGACGTCCTCCCAGTACCTGGGCTCGGCGCCCCGCGGCGCCTCGGCCAGTACCCGGGCCTCGATGTCGACCAGCTCGGCCGGGTCCCACGGGTGCGGCAGCACCGGGCCGGCCTTCGCCCCACCGTTCGCCCCGGTGTCCTTCTGCTTCGCCGACGCCGAGCCCCGCTCGAAGTTGATCACGTTCCAGCGAATCGTGGCGATCCGGGCGCCGTCCTGGTTGTGGTAGCTGTTGACGAACTTGTCGGTGACCGTGCGCCCGGCGAACTTGCTGGGCGACGGCCCGTCGAAGCCGTCGTACAGACACGTCGAGTCGACCCGGTCGTTCCAGTACACCGGCCGCTCGAAGGTCAGGTGCGACATCGAGTGGAACGAGCCGAGCCCGGGCCAGCCGAACTGGATGCCGGAGAAGCAGCCGATGATGAACGACGGCGGCGCGACCGGTGCGCCGTACGGCGAGCTCGCGCCGTACTCGGCGTCCGTCCACAGCGGGTTGATGTCGCCGATCCCGCCGGCGAACTTGTTCACCGCGATCCGCGACGCCAGCTCGTTGTTGACCGAATGCTCGATCCGCAACTGGGCGCCGACCTTCGCCTGCATCGACTCGATCATCGAATCGTCGATCACCGCCTGCGGCATCACGGCAGCCTTCTCGTCCACTGACATGCCGACATCGTAGGCGAGAAATAGTCGAGTTGTCGAGTATTGGGCTCTAGACTAAAGCTCGGACGTGACGAGACTCTCCGACCGGGCGAGCCCGGCGGAGGGCGGTCGCGCGGAACGAGCTAGGCGGCCACCAACCGGTGTCGCAGCAGCTCGAGCTCGGTGTCGTCCATGCCCCGGGAGCGCAGCCAGCCGGCCGCCCCGCCGAACTCGCGGTCCAGGGCGTCGAGCACCTCGGCCAACGCGTCGGGCTGCGCGATCCGCAGGGCCAGCGGGATGCGCGCGATACCCTCGGGCCCGCCGAACAGGGCCGCCAGACTCGCGATCACGTCGTCGATCACCTCGTTGGTGGCGTCGTAGTCGGCGAGCACGGCATCGCGCGGCACGCCCACCGCGGTGAGCAGCACGGCGATCGTCACCCCGGTGCGATCCTTGCCGGCCGCACAGTGCACCAGCACCGACCCGGTACCGGTCCAGGCCACCAGCCGCGCCGCGGTCACCAGGTGCTCGCCGCGCAGGTCGAGGAACGCGCGGTAGGCCTGCGCCAGCGTGCGCACGGCGTCGGCGTCGTCGCGCACCTGCGCCATCGCCTCATCCATGTCGGCCATCAGCGGCAGGTGCGCGGTGGCCACGCCCGCCCTGGCCAGCGCGGTCGGGCCGTCGGTCGCCAGCTCGTCGGGGGTGCGCAGGTCGACCACGGTGCGCAGGCCGTAGTCGGCGACCAGCGTGGCCGCGTCGGCGGCGGTGAGCCGGCTCAGCGAACCGGACCGCAGCAGGGTCCTCGGCCGGATCGACCCGCCGCCGGCCACCGGCAGCCCGCCCACGTCGCGCAGGTTCAGCACACTGTCCAGGCCCAGCCAGCGTGTGGTGGTGGGCCGATCATCCTGTCGCGTGTCCGCCATTAGGTGACCCTAAAAGATCGACATGAACGCTCCGTGACGTCAGCGCCACAGTGGGGCGTGACACCGCTCACGGCCCGCCGGCGCCACCAACGGAGGGATGACATCGCGCCATTGGTCGATGTGTCATACCGTCGAGGCAAGCACTGACCACCACCTTCGCCCACGCGACGCAGCGCCCAGGAATGAAGTGAACTCCCATGAGCTACGACTACGACGTCCTCGTCATCGGGTCCGGTTTCGGCGGCTCGGTCACCGCACTGCGGCTGACCGAGAAGGGCTACCGGGTCGGGGTGCTGGAGGCGGGCCGGCGGTTCACCCCGGACACCTACCCGAAGACGTCGTGGGACCTGCGCAGCTTCCTCTGGGCACCGAAGCTCGGCTGCTACGGCATCCAGCGCATCCACCTGCTGCGCGACGCGGTGATCCTGGCCGCGGCCGGCGTCGGCGGCGGGTCGCTGGTGTACGCCAACACGCTGTACGAGCCGCTGGCCGCGTTCTACGACGACCCGCAGTGGGCCGGCATCACCGACTGGCGCGCCGAGCTGGGCCCGCACTACGACCAGGCCCGGCGCATGCTCGGCGTGACCGAGAACCCGGTGACCACCGAGGCGGACCGGGTGATGCGGCAGGTCGCCGAGGACATGGGCGTCGGTGACACCTTCCACCCCACCCCGGTCGGGGTGTTCTTCGGCGGCCCGGACACCCCGCCCGGCACCGAGGTGCCCGACCCGTTCTTCGGCGGCGCCGGCCCGGACCGGCTGACCTGCATCGGGTGCGGCTCCTGCATGACCGGCTGCCGCCACGACGCGAAGAACACGCTGGACAAGAACTACCTCTACCTGGCCGAACGCGCCGGCGCGCAGGTCCACCCGCTGACCACGGTGACCTCGGTGCGCCCGCTGACCGACGGCGGCTACGCGGTGGACTCGGTGCACACCGGCCGCTCCCCCCGGCGGGCGGCGAACCGGCGCACGTTCACGGCTGAGCAGGTCGTGTTCGCCGCCGGCACCTACAACACGCAGAAGCTGCTGCACCGGCTGCGGGACACCGGCGTGCTGCCCCGCATCTCGGCGCGGCTCGGCACGCTGACCCGGACCAACTCCGAGTCCATCCTCGGTGCGAAGGCGAAGCACACCGGCGTCGACTACAGCCAGGGCGTGGCGATCACCTCGTCGTTCCACCCCGACCCGCAGACCCACATCGAGCCCGTCCGCTACGGCCGGGGCAGCAACGCGATGGGGCTGCTGCAGACCGCGCTGACCGACGGCGACAAGGGCCACCCCCGCTTCCTGACCTGGTTCGCCGAGATGGCCCGGGCACCGAGGAACGCGCTCAGCTCGCTCTCGGTCCGCCGCTGGTCGGAGAAGACGATCATCCTGCTGGTGATGCAGACCCTGGACAACTCGATCACGGTCTCCGGCCGGCGGACCAGGTCGGGCCGCTACAAGCTCACCTCCGCGCAGGGCCACGGCCAGCCCAACCCGACCTGGATCCCGGCCGGCAACGAGGCGGCGCGGCGGGTCGCGGAGAAGATCGACGGCATCCCCGGCGGCACGCTCGGCGAGATCGCGAACATCCCGATGACCGCGCACTTCATCGGTGGCTGCGTGATCGGCGACTCCCCCGAGACGGGCGCCATCGACCCGTGGCACCGGCTCTACGGCCACCCCGGGCTGCACGTCGTCGACGGCTCGGCGATCTCGGCCAACCTCGGGGTGAACCCGTCGCTGACCATCACCGCCCAGGCCGAGCGCGCCATGTCGTTCTGGCCGAACCGGGGCGATGCCGACCCGCGCCCGACCCACGACGCGCCCTACCGGCGGCTCTCCCCCGTCGCCCCCCGTCGCCCCTCGGTACCGGAGCACGCCCCGGCCGCTCTGCGCCTCCCCATCACCGAGATCCGCCACGACACCCCGGCCAGCAGCTAGTTGCAGGCCCGCGAACCGGGGGTCTTGACCACCCGCGAACGGCCTGGATAACCTGTCTTACATCTTACAGCCAGACAGGAGCCAGGGTGGGGATCGAACCGATAGCGCGGGGCAGCTCCGTCGATGCGGTGCGCACGCAGCTCGTCGAACTGATTCAGAACGGTGAGTTCGCCGTCGGCGCGCGACTCCCCTCCGAGCACGAGCTGGCGCGTTCCTTCGGGGTGAGCCGACCGGTGATCCGCGAGAGCCTGGGCGGCCTGCGCTCCGCCGGGCTGATCGAGTCGAGGGCCGGCGCCGGCACATTTGTCACCGCACGAAACCCCACCACCCCGGGGTTGCTCCTGCTGGGCCGCTACGACACGAACCATCTGCACGAGGTCCGCCAGCACCTGGAGATCCCCGGCGCCGGGCTCGCCGCGCTGCGCCGCAGCGAGTCCCAGCTCGCCGAGCTGCACGAGATCGTGGACCGCACCCGCGACGAGCACGACGTCGTGAACTGGGTGCGCGACGACCTCGAGTTCCACGTCGCCATCGCCGCGGCCACCGGCAACGAGCTGCAGGTCCGGCTGGTGCGAGACCTGCGCGAGCTGCAGTTCGAGCAGACCGTGGCCATGGCCAGGGCGCTCGGCGGGCTCGCCGCGCCCGACACCGAGCACGGGGCCATCGTCGCGGCGATCCACGAGCGGGACGCCGCCGGCGCCGAGCGCGCGATGGCCGCCCACCTGGACGGGATCCAGCAGCGGGTCCGCGGCATCACGACCGGCGGCACCACCACCAGCGACACCACCAGCGGCAGCACCACCAGCGGCAGCACCACCACCGATGGAGAGCAGCGATGACCCTTCCCGACCACGGGCGGTTCGGTTACTCGCCGATCGTGTCCCGCGCCCCCTTCAGCTGGCCGGGCGGTCGCAGGCTGGCCGTCTACCTGGCCGTGGCACTGGAGCATTTCTCCTACGACGCCGACGTGCTCGGGTTGTCCTACTCCCCCGGGCTGCGCCACCCGAACACCTACAACTGGGCATGGCGCGAGTACGGGAACCGGGTGGGTGGCTGGCGGCTGCTGGAGTTGCTCGAGCAGTGCCGGATGCCGCCCACGGTGCTGCTCAACACCGCCTGTTACGACCACTGCCCCGAGCTCGTCGCCGGCTACCGCGCGGCCGGCGCGGAGTTCGTCGGGCACGGCCGCACCAACTCGATCCACCCCAACGACCTGACCGAGTCGGAAGAGGCAACGGTCGTGCGTGAGGTCAGGGACGCGATCCTGCGGCACGAGGGGCAGCCGCCGGCGGGCTGGATGAGCCCGGGGGCGCACCCGAGCCGGCACACCGAGGACATCCTCGCCGAGCAGGGCTTCCGGTACACCCTGGACTGGCCGATGGACGACCAGCCGACCTGGATGTCCACCGCGCACGGGCCGCTGCTGAGCGTGCCGTACCCGCACGAGGTCAACGATGTCCCCGCGATCGCACTGCATCACGCCACCGCGGACCAGTTCGCCGACATCACCCGGGACACGTTCGACGAGATGCGCGAGCAGGCCCGGTCGCAGCCCCTGGTCCTCGGCATCGTCGTGCACAGCTTCCTGGTCGGCCAGCCGTTCCGGCTGCGCCAGTTCCGGGCGGTGCTCGCGCACCTCACGGCCGGGTGGTCGGACGTGTGGCTCACGACCCCCGGGCAGGTCGCCGAACACTACGCAACCACCGTCCAGACCGCTCCGAGCCGGGCCTGAGGTGGTCACCGCGGCGCACTCCCGGTCGGCCCACCACGACGTACCGACCGTTCAGGCCATCGCCCTCGGCCAGGGCTTCGTTCTCGACGAACCCACGGCGGCCGCAGTCGCGGTGGGCGCCGGCGCCGCTCTCGAACCCTTCCGGCGCCTGGTGGCCGGACTGGCCGCTGACGACGACCCCGGCGCGTTCCGGAGCCTGCTGGAACGGGAGGCCGGCCGATGATCGACTGGACCGCCACCCAGACCGTCGAGGCCGTCCGGGCCGGCGAGGTGTCCTGCGCCGAGGTGATCGACTCGACCCTCGAGCGGTGCGCCCGGGTCCATCGCGCGACCGGCTGCTTCGTGGAGCTGGACGCCGCGGCGGCACTGCGCCGGGCGGCGGCGGTGGACCGGCTGACCGGCGAGCAACGGCGGGCCCACCCGCTCGTGGGGCTGCCCTACGCGTACAAGGACGTGTTCGTGCACGGCGGCCGCGCCCCCGGGGTCGGGCAGCCCCGCGCCCACCTGATGTACCGGGCCACCGAGGCGCGGTCCCTGGTCGACACCGACCGGGCCGGCGGCATCGCTGTGGGGCGGCTGAGCCTCGACCCGCTCGGCTACACCACGACCGGTCTCAACGGCCCCCTCGGCGACACCCGGAACCCGTGGGACACCAGCAGGATCTCGGGGGGTTCCTCCGCCGGGGCGGCGGTTGCCGTAGCCGCCGGCGCGGTCCCGGTGGCCATCGGCACCGACACCGGCGGATCGGTGCGGATCCCCGCCGCGCTTTGCGGCGTCGTCGGGCTCAAGCCGACCTACGGCCGCATCTCCCGCCGCGGCGCGACACCGATGTCCTACTCCCAGGACACGGTCGGCATCCTGGCCAGGACGGTGCACGACGTCGCGCTGATGCTCGAGGTGCTCGCCGGCCACGATCCCGCCGACCCCGGCTCGATCGCCGCCCCGGTGCCCCGCTTCCGGCCACCGGGAGGCCCCGGTGACCCCGCCACGCTCGACGGCCTGCGCATCGGCGTGGATCCCGAGCACGTCAGCCACCATGCCGGACCGGAGGTGACGACCGCGCTGGAGGCCGCCTGCGCGGTTCTGGTCGGACTCGGCGCCCGGCTGGTCGAGGTCGACCTGGGCGCGTTCGCCGGCTACAACACCGCCGCCGGGGTCCTGACCGGGACCGAGGTGCTGGCCGTGCACGGCGCGGACTACCGGGAGCACCGGGCCGAGTACGCCGAACCGGTGCGCACCAGGCTGGACCTGGCACTGATGACCCCGGGCAGTGCCCACCCGGACGCGCTGCGTCTGCAGGGCCGGGCACTGCGCGACGTGCTCAGCGGCGTCCTGGCGCGGTGCGACCTGATCGCCACCCCGGCCGCCGGTCACACCGCACCGGAGATCGCCCGGATGCACGGCAACCCCTCGGCCGCCGCCGAGGTCAACCTGGCGCTGCTCAACCTCAACCGGCCCTACAGCTTCCTCGGCCTGCCGTCGATGTCGGTGCCCATCGGCTTCGCCGGTGACGGCCTGCCCATGGCGATGCAGCTCGCCGGCCGACCGTGGAGCGAGCCGACCATCCTGCGCGCGGGCGCCGCCTACCAGGGCGCCACCGCCTGGCACACCCGCCGCACCCCGGCCATCGCCTGACCCGGAACACCCGGCTGTCCCTCGGAGGGAAGAACCACCATGCAGCAGAGCACGCTCCAACCGACCACTGTCTGGGCGCCCGGGGATCATCTGTTCGCCCAGTGCGTGGTCGTCACCGACGCCCGGCAGACGCTCTACCTGGCCGGCCAGACCTCGATCGACGCCGAGGGCACGATCATCGGGACCCACGACGTCGAGGCGCAGATCCGCCTGTCCTTCGCCAACATCGCCGCGATCCTGGCCGAGGCCGGCGGCACGCTCGACAACGTCGTCAAGCTCACCGTCTACCTGCTCGACATGGCCGCGCTGCCGATCTACACCCGGGT
Source organism: Pseudonocardia sp. (assembly GCA_036272155.1). Lineage (GTDB taxonomy): Bacteria > Actinomycetota > Actinomycetes > Mycobacteriales > Pseudonocardiaceae > Pseudonocardia. Next base: position 8,119 of record DATAZG010000104.1, on the reverse strand, counting down.
GCTCGGCGAGCTGTTCCCGGTGTCGCGGCCGAGCCAGACCGTCGTGCAGGTCAGCAGGCTCGCCATGGCGGAGCTGCTCGTCGAGATCGACGCCACCGCGGCCCTGTAGACCGGCATGGACCGCACCGCACACCTCCACTGCAGGGTCGGCATCGTCGGCCTCGGCCCCATCGGCCGCGCTGTCGCCCGGGCACTCGACGACGGTCTCGACGGGTACCTGCTGTCCGCCGTCTCGGCCGCCCATCGGGACCGGGCCGCCACGTTCTCCCGGACCCTGCGGGTACCGGTACCGGTGATGCCCGCCGACGACATGACCACGTGCGCGGACCTGGTGGTCGAATGCGCCCCGTCGGCGATCTTCGACGACATCGCGCGCCCGGTCCTGACAGCGGGACGTGACCTGGTGGTGCTCAGTTCCGGGGCACTGCTGGAGCACTGGGATCTCGTCGAGCTCGCCCGGCGGACCGGCGGGCGGATCCTCGTCCCGAGCGGTGCGCTGCTCGGCCTCGACGCCGTACAGGCGGCGGCCGAGTGCGGCGGGCTGCGCTCGGTCCGGATGACCACCCGCAAGCCGGCCGCGAGCCTGCTCGGGGCGCCCTACCTCACCTCCCGCGCCGAGGAGCTGGCCACGCTCACCGAGCCCGCGCTGCTGTTCGAAGGCACCGCCCGCGAGGCGATCGAGGGCTTCCCGGCCAACCTCAACGTCGCGGTCGCCCTGTCCCTGGCCGGCCTCGGCCCCGAGCGCACCTCGGTGGAGATCTGGGCCGACCCCGACCTGGACCGCAACACCCACCGCATCGATGTCGAGGCCGACTCGGCGTCGTTCTCGATGACCATCGCCAACGTGCCGTCGGAGAACCCGAAAACCGGTCGGATCACCGCGCTCAGCGTGATCGCCCTGCTCCGCAAGCTGCGCGCGCCGCTGCGGATCGGTACCTGACCGGACCCGGAGACCCCGACCCAGCGCCTGAAGGGAACACCGGAACATGGACCTGCAACTCACCGAACGCGTCGCGCTCGTCTGCGGCGCCGGCGGCGGCCTCGGCCGAGCCATCGCGGCACAGCTCGCGGCGGAGGGCGCCACCGTGGTCGGCCTCGACCGCGACGCGGGCGCACTGGCGACCACCCACTCGATCATCACCGCCGAGGGCCACCGCTTCCGGCCGATGCCGGTCGATCTCGCCGAGCCGGCCCAGGTCGACACCGCCGTGAGCACCGTCGAGCGGACCCAGGGCCCGATCACCGTGCTGGTCAACAACACCGGCGGACCGCCACCCGGCCCGATCCAGGGCGTCCCGCTGGCCGACTGGCGGAGCCATTTCACCTCGATGGTCGCCTCGGTCGTGCACCTCACCGACCGCGTGCTGCCCGGCATGCGGGCAGCCGAGGGCCGGGCCGTCGACGAGGTCGCCTCGGCCAGTGCCAGCACCATCCCGGTGGGCCGGTACGGCCGCCCGGACGAGTACGGGGCCGTCGTCGCCTTCCTGGCCGGGATGGGTGCCTCGTTCGTCAACGGTTCGGTCGTGCGGGTCGACGGCGGGATGATCGCCAGTGTCTGACCACGCCGAGGTGACGGCGTCCGAGCGCCGGCGGCTGCGCGAGCGGTTCCTGGCCGTGGACACCTCCAACGTCGCCGACGTGCTCGACGAGCGCGGGCTGCCGCACCAGGGACTGCACCCGGACATCCGGCCGCTGTCCGGTGAGCGGCTCGCCGGGTGGGCCTACACGATCTCCGGGGAGATGGCCGCCTACCCCGGCACCGGCGACCCGGCCAAGATGCGGGCCTGCGGCGAGATCGGCGCGGACGAGGTGTCGGTGTGGTCCGGTGGCGGCGAGGGCATCTGCTACTTCGGTGAGCTGATCGCGCTCGGCATGGCCGAACGCGGCAGCACGGGTGCACTGCTCGACGCCGGCGTCCGGGACGTGCGCTGGCTGCGCGAGCACGGCTTCCCGGTGTTCGCCCGCTACCGCACCCCGATCCAGTCGATCGGCCGGTGGCGGGTGACCGGTTGGCAGCAGCCGGTCCAGCTGCCCGGCGCGACGAGCGCCACGGTCGAGGTCCGCCCCGGCGACTTCGTGCTGGCCGACCACGACGGCGTGCTCGTCGTGCCGGCGGAACACGTCGAGCCCGTGCTCAACCGCAGCGAGGAGCTGACCGCCACCGAGGCGCGGATCCGCACCGCGCTGAGCGAGGGCAGGACCCTCGCCGAATGCCTCCAGATGTTCGGCCACGTGTAGCGAGGACGGGAGACCGACATGCACGCTCCAGAGCCACAGCGCAGTTCGCCACCGACGGTCGAATGGATCGGGCTCGAGCAGGTCCCGTCGGAGGCACGGCACGGCACTCCGGCGCGGGTGGGCGCGCTGTGGTTCGCCGCCCAGCTGGTCCCGACCGCGTTCTTCCTCGGCGCGCTCGGTTCGGCGGAGTTCATCGGGCTGAGCTTCGGCCCCGCGCTGCTCGCCATCGTGGTGGGCACCGCGGTGGGTGCACTCGCGCCCGCCGCGCTCAGCGTCGCCGGACCCCGCACCGGCCTGCCCCAGCTCGCCCAGGCCCGGGCGATCTTCGGCCAGGGGTCGGCGCTGGTCGGGGTGCTCGCCTTCGGGACCAGCATCGCCTTCATCGCGCTCGGCTCGATCTTCGGCGCGGAGGCGCTCGGCATCACGCTCGGTCTGCCGTTCCTGCCGGCGGTGGTTCTGGTCTTCCTCGCCGTGGCGCTGGTCAGCACTCTCGGATACCGGTTCATGCACCGCGTCGAGCAGGTCATGGCCGTTGTCGTCGGAGCCGGGTTCCTGGTGCTGACGGTCGCGGTGGCTGCCCGGGCCGGTGACATCACCCTCACCCAGACCTCGCACGGCGGCGCCGCACTCGGATCGTTCGGGCTGATGGCGGCGATCTCCTGCGGCTTCACCTTCGCGTGGGCGCACAACGCGGCCGACTACTGCCGCTACCTCCCGTCCGACGTGTCCGCCCGCCGCCTCTTCACCTGGGTGTGGCTCGGGATCGTCAGCGCGTGTGTCTGGCTGGAGGGTCTCGGACTCGCGGCGAGCACGCTGCTGCCCGACACCGCGCCGATGGCCGCGGTGCACGCCCTGGTGGGCGGCGGCCCGCTGGGCGCCGCCGTGCTCGTCGCGCTCTGTCTCGGTGTGGTCGCCAACGCGACCGTGGCCCAGTACAGCGCCGGCCTGCAGCTGCTCGCCGCCGGAGTGCGGCTACCCCGGCCGGTCGTGACCGTGCTGACCGGGCTCGTCGCACTCGCGCTGACCCTGTATCTGCAGCACGGCGACCTGGCCCCGCGCTTCACCAACGTGATGCTGCTGGCCTCGTACTGGGTGGGACCGTTTGTCGGCATCGTCGCGGTGTGGTGGTGGCAGCGCCCCTCGACGGCCGGGCTCGCGGCCTTCGCGGCCTCGGCGATGCGCGCGCTGCCGGCCCGTCCGCACGCGGTCGCTGCCCTGCTGGCCGGTTTCCTGGCCTGCCTGCCGTTCTCGAACACGACACTGGGCAACGACCTGGCCGCTCGGCACGCCGTGCTCAACGCACTGCTCGGCTCGGTGTCCCGAGGTGTGCTGCACGGCGCCGACCTGGCCTACCCCGTCGGGCTGCTCGCCGGCGGCGGCGTCTACCTGTGGCTGGAGGGCGTCGGCGCCCTGCGCGCGATCCGCGCGGCGCGCGTCCCCGCCATCTCGGCTGGTCAGCCTCTGTGAGTGGCAATTGGGTGATAGCCCAACTCGCCACTCACAGGGTGGTTGCCGCGTGGCCAGTGGGCGGGCGGTAACGGGTCGCCGGGTGCGGGGGTGCTTTTTGTGGGAGTTGCCGAAAAGTTCACATTCGACAGGTGGATGTGCGTTTTCGGCAACTCGACGCGGGACAGCTCCCCGCTCCGGGTGCGGTGGCGACGACGGCTAGGACTCCGGCGGGGCGGCGCGGCGGAGCCATTCGAGGGCGACCGCGCGGCCGTCCGGCACGAAGTCGGTGGCCGGGTCGCGCAGCTGCGCGGTCAGCTCGGTCAGGTCCAGCCAGCCGCCGGACACGATCTCCTCCGGCTGGTGGTGGACCGGGCCGTCCCAGCTCGTCGCGTAGACGAAGTTGTGGCAGCGCACCGGCGGCTGAACGAACGGCAGCACGAACAGCGGGCGCAGCTCGACGCCGGTGATGCCGAGCTCCTCGGCCAGCTCGCGGCGGGCGCCGTCGTCGGGCCGCTCCCCAGCGCCGAGCACACCGCCGGCCCAGCAGTCGCGCAGACCGGGGAACACGTCCTTGTCCGGGCTGCGCCGGTGCACATACACCCGGCGCAGGTCACCGGAGCGGACCAGCACCATCGTCGCCGCGTGCCAGAGCCCCTCGGCGCGCATCCTGGCCCGGGTCGCCTCGCCCACCTCGTAGCCGTCGGCGTCGTACACCCCGACCAGCTCGTCCGCCGCCATGTCGGCGATCGTCGCACGCCGGCCAACACGACTCCGCCTCGGCTCAGGGCAACCGGTCCACCCAGGCGGCGACCTGGTCGGCCAGCTCGTCACTGTTGTCCTCGTGCATCGGCATGTGGCCGTTGCCGGCGACGTCGGGCGAGTCCAGGAAACGGAAGTCGACGGTTGCGCCGAGGCCGGACAGCCAGTCCGCGACGCCCCCGTCGATCTCCCGGGGATGCTCGGTGTCCGCGCTGCCGGTGAGCACCAGGACAGGCTTGCCGGCGAAACCGTCCTGGCTCTCGACCCGCAGCTGGCTGCCGTGCAGGTTCTGCCGCTGGGCGAGCAGGGTGGCCGCGATCGGCAGCAACGCCGCCTGCGCCGCGTCCAGCGCGTGCCGGGGATAGCGGCGGCTGGCGCCGACGAGCTTGGTCTCCAGGAACTCCCGGCTCGGCCACCAGTTCCCGGTGCGGGGCAGCCGCCAGCGCAGGTAGGGGCCCTGGATGTCGACGTAGTCCGGCGTCTCGGCGAGGACCTCCGGCTCCGGCTGCAGGTTGCCGGGCGGACCCGGGGCGACCGCGACCAGGGCGGCGACCCGCTCCGGGTGCGTCTGCACCAGCCGGTAGCCGAACGGCCCGGCCATCGAGTGCACCAGCAGCACCACCTCGTGGCCCACGTGCTCCAGCAGCCCGCCGAGTACCTCGCACACCAGCTCACCGGTCACCGGGCGGCCGGCCGGGCCACTGCGCCCCACCCCCGGCCAGTCCGGCACGAGCACCCCGAAACCGTGCGCCACGAACCACTGCGCCCAGCCCGGCCGGCCGTCCGGGGTACCCAGCCAGCAGGCCCCGGACATCGCTCCCCCGTGCACCAGCAGCAGCCACCGGGTCGGCTCGCGGTCGGGCAACAGCTGCTCGCAGTAGAGCGGGGCCGGCCCGGGCAGGTGGAACGATCGGTGCCGCACCGAACCAGGATGCCCGCCCGACCGGCCCGGCGCGCGGTGCCGGCTCAGCGGGTCGGCTCCAGCTCAGCCCGGGGTCAGCGCCGCCCGGTGTGGTGGTCGATCCACTCCCGCAGCACCTCGCCGGCCGCCGACACCGTGGTGTCCTCGATCTGCGGGTGCACGGTGAAGAAGGCCAGCACGCCGAGCGCGCTGTGGTCGCCGGCGTCGCAACGCGGGCACAGCGGCACGGTGCGGTGCCCGGCGATCGGCGCCCCGTCGCGGCGGGTCATGGTGGCCGGCACGGTCAACGTGAGCAGCAGCGCGCCGGCGCACCGGTGGCACGGCCGCAGGTCGTCGTCCCGCCGCACCGTGATGGCCTCCACCGCTCAGGCCACCACGGTGATGCCCGGAATGCCCTTGATCTCGCCCATCAGCATCGAGCTCACGTTGACCGGGTAGTCGTAGAGCGCGAGCAGGAACTCGTTGCGCTTGCCGACCAGCTTGATCTGTACCGGGGTGTCGCCCTTGTGGGCGAGCAGCGTCGACTTGAGCTCGCTGACCACCGCCGGGTCGATCATGTCGGCGGCCGCGACGAGCACCAGCGGCGGCTCCTCGTCGTTGCCGGTGATGCCGGAGAGGTCCAGTGCGATCAGGTCGCTGCCGAAGACGGACATCTTGTCCTCGCGCCAGTTCACCCGGCCGCGGACCACAACGGCGTTGTCCTCGATCAGGTCCGGCGCGAGCACCGCGTAGCTCTTCGGGAAGAACAGCACCTCGAGGGAGGCATCCAGGTCCTCGACCGTGCAGATCGCCCAGGGCGCGCCGTTCTTGTTGACCCGCCGCTCCACCGAGGTGATCAGCCCGGAGACCTCGACCTCACCCTCCTGGGGCGGGTCGGCGAGCAGGGCACCGATCGGCCGCTTCGCGTGCTTGCGCAGGATCCGCTCGGCGCCGTCCAGCGGGTGCGCCGACACGTACAGGCCCAGCATCTCCCGCTCGTAGGCGAGCTTGCGCTTGCGCGGCCACTCGTCCTCGATGAACTTCAGGTGCGCCAGTGGCGAGGAGGACATACCGGCGTCCGGCTCGTCGTCCCCGCCGCCGAACAGGTCGAACTGGCCCATCGCGGCCTGCCGCTTCAGCGGCACCACCGCATCCACCGCGCCCTCGTGCACCTCGACCAGGGACAGCCGCGTGTTGCCGAGCGAGTCGAAGGCACCGGCCTTGATCAGCGACTCGATCACCCGCTTGTTGCAGGCCAGCAGCTCGGACTTGTCCAGGAAGTCGGTGAAGCTCGAGTACTTGCCCTTGTCCCGGCGGCTGCCGATGATCGAGTCGATCACGTTGGTGCCGACGTTGCGCACCGCGCCGAGCCCGAACCGGATGTCGTTGCCGACCGCGGCGAACCGCAGCGCCGACTCGTTCACGTCCGGCTGCAGCACCTTGATGCCGTGCCGGCGGCACTCCGAGAGGTAACCGGCGGTCTTGTCCTTGTTGTCCGCGACCGAGGTCAACAGCGCGGCCATGAACTCGACCGGGTAGTTGGCCTTCAGGTACATCGTCCAGTAGGTGATCAGCGCGTACGCGGCCGCGTGGCTCTTGTTGAACGCGTACCCGGCGAACGGCAGGATCGTGTCCCACAGCGCCTTGACGGCCTCGTCGGAGAAGCCGTTCGCAGCCATGCCGGCGTGGAAGCCCTCGTACTCCTTCTCGAGGACCTCCTGCTTCTTCTTACCCATGGCCTTGCGGAGCACATCCGCTCGACCCATCGAGTAGCCGGCGACCTTCTGCGCGATGAACATGATCTGTTCCTGGTACACGATCAACCCGTAGGTGTCGCCCAGGATGTCCTTGAGCGGTTCTTCCAGCTCAGGGTGGATCGGGGTGACCTTCTGCCGGTTGTTCTTGCGGTCGGCGTAGTCGTTGTGCGCGTTCATGCCCATCGGGCCGGGCCGGTACAGCGCACCGACCGCGACGATGTCGTCGAAGCCGGTCGGCTGCATCCGGCGCAGCAGGTCCCGCATCGGGCCGCCCTCGAGCTGGAACACGCCGAGCGCGTCGCCGAGGCCCAGGGCGTGGTACGTCTTCGGGTCGTCCAGCGGCAGCTTGTCGATGTCGATGTCGGTGCCGCGGTTGGACTTCACGTTGTCGATCGCGTCGCCCATGATCGTCAGGTTCCGCAGGCCCAGGAAGTCCATCTTCAACAGGCCGATTTCTTCACACGACGGGTAGTCCCAGCCGGTGATGATCGACCCGTCGTCGCGCTGCCAGACCGGGATCGCGTCCATCAGCGGTTCCCGCGACATGATCACCGCGCAGGCGTGCACACCCGCGTTGCGGATCAGCCCCTCCAGCCCGCGCGCGGTGCCGAAGATGGTGGCCACGTCCTGGTCGGTCTCGACCAGGGCCCGGACCTCGGCGGCCTCGCCGTAGCGCTCGTGCTTCGGGTTCACGATGCCGGACAGCGGGATGTCCTTGGCCATGATCGGCGGCGGCAGGGCCTTGGAGATCTTGTCCGCGATGGTGAAGCCGGGCTGGCCGTAGTGCACGCGGGCGGCGTCCTTGATCGCCGCCTTCGTCTTGATCGTGCCGAACGTGATGACCTGGGCGACCTTGTCCGAGCCGTACTTGTCCGTCGCGTAGCGGATCATCTCGCCGCGCCGGCGGTCGTCGAAGTCGATGTCGATATCGGGCATCGACGCGCGCTCGGGGTTCAGGAACCGCTCGAACAGCAGCTTCTGCGGGATCGGGTCCAGGTTCGTGATGCCCAGTACG
>DATAZG010000103.1:0-2029 GCA_036272155.1 Pseudonocardia sp. | reverse complement strand
CGGGTTGTCCTGCTCGGCGGTCGCCATCGGCGACGGCCGGCGAGCCATCCTGCTCGGCCTCACCGAGCAGTTGCATCGCCCGCCCGGCGTGCAGTGGACGGGCAACCTGGCCCCTCCGCGGCTGCCCGGCCCAGAGCTCGCCGAGCTCGACGGCCAGCTCAGCGCGGTCTGCGCCGAGGTGGCTGCGCGCTTCGGCGTGCGCGGGGCGTTCGGGGTGGACGCGATCTGGGACGGGCGCCACGCGTGGGTGCTGGAGGTCAACCCACGACCGACGGCCGGGCTGGAGCTGTTCGGCCCGGGCAGCTTCGCGGCCCACGTCCGGGGCGCGCGCGGCCTCAGCCTGCCCACGGCCGACACGGCGCCGACGAGATGTGCAAGGGTGAAGCTCGTGCTGTTCGCCGAGCACGACCTCCTCGCCCCGGATCCCGGCTGGTGGCCGGCCGGGATGGTGCGCGACATTCCCCACCAGGGCGAGACGATCGTCCGGGGGGCCCCGGTGTGCACCCTGGTCTCGGCCACGGCCGGCGCGCCGGAGCTCGCGGCGCGTGGGACCGAACTGCTCGCTGCGCTCCCCGAGCAGGTACTCGCCGGTGGTTGACGCGGCCCCACCCGCCTCGCCCACCCGGTTCACGTGTGCGGGCTGTGGCCTGCACTGTGACGACGTGACCGTCGAGCGCTCGGGCGATGAGGTGCAACTGCACCCCCCGTGCGAACTCGGCGCCCAGTGGTTCTCGGCGCGTGCCGGGTGGTCGGCGTCCGGACCGGCCGCGACCGTCGGCGGTCAGCCCAGCGACGTCGAGACGGCGCTGTCCCGGGCCGCCCAGCTCCTGCGGTCGGCACGCCGTCCGCTGTTGCACGGCTTTGACGCGGCGACGGTCGAGGACGCCCGGGCCGCCGTAGCCCTCGCCGATCGGCTGGGGGCGGTGATGGCGACCGACGACGTGACCGGCGCCTGGCCGGGCGCACCGGCGGTCCCACTGCGCGGAGCCTCCACCGCCACCCTGGGCGAGATCCGGGATCGCTCGCAGCTGGTCGTCATCTGGCGGGAGGATCCGGAGACCACCCATCCGCGGCTGCTTGACCGCCTCGGCTTCGGCGCCGGCTCGACCGCGGTGCTGATGGTCGTCGACGACCGTGACACCGCCACCGCACGGCGCGCCGACCTGCGGCTGCGCTGGCCGCGGGAGCACGACCTAGAGGCGCTGACCGGCCTGCATGCCCTGCAGCGGCGGCTCGCGCTGCGGGGGACCGAGCTCGCCCCTGAGCTGGAGGGGCTGCTGGAGCAGCTCAACGCCGTGCCCCACGCCACGTTCGTGCACGGACCCGGCCTGACGGCCGGTGCCGGCGGACAGCGGCGTGCGCTGGCGCTGCACGAGCTGGTGCGGGCGCTGTGTCACGATCGCCATGTGGTCACGCTGGCCCTGCCCGGCGCTGCCGGCACCAGAGGCGCGCAGGATGTGCTGACCTGGCAGAGCGGGTATCCCGGGAATGTCGACTTCGGCAACGGTCATCCCGAGTTGGTCACCACCACCCGGCCGCTCGGGGCCGCCGAGGCCGCCGACGTGTCGCTGAGCATCGAGGGCGCCCCGGACAACGCGCTCGCCGGCGTGACCGAGATCGTGCTGAGCAGCCTGCCGGCGCCGCAGGCGGAGGTATCGATCCGCACCGCCGCCGCCGGCGTACACGCCGCCGGCACCGCGCATCGGCTGGACGGGGTCCCGGTGGCGCTCCAGGCGCCGCTCGACGCTGACGCGCCCACGGCGGCCGCCCTGCTCACCCGGCTGCTGGAGGAAATCGAGCGGTGACGGCCATCCGGATCACCGGCGGACGGCTCCACGACCCCGCCAACGACGTCGACGGCGAGGTCCGTGACATTTGTGTTCAGGACGGCAAGATCGTCGCCGAGGTCGGTCCCGAGGCCCGCCGGATCGATGCCCGCGGGATGGTGGTGATGCCCGGTGGCGTCGATATCCACGCCCACATCGCCGGGCCCGCGGTCAACGCGGCGCGCAAGCTCTCGCCTGACGAG
>DATAZG010000102.1:0-3487 GCA_036272155.1 Pseudonocardia sp. | reverse complement strand
ACGCCGCCAGCGTTCGTCCTGAGCCAGGATCAAACTCTCCATAGAAACCTGAACTCAAACAAACAACACAAACTGGCATAAACAAACCAGACAAAAAAGCTCAGCACACTGTTGAGTTCTCAAAAGACATCCACACACCATTCCGACCCACTTTGAGGTGAGGCGGTCCGGGGCAACTCTCTTACGATACACAGTCCGTGTGGCGGTGTCAACCGCTCGTCCTGTAGATCTTTCGAGGTTTTGTCATCCTACTGCGGTTCGCGGCTGGTGAGCCTGGTCTTTCTGGCCCCTCCGTGCGCCCCGCTCGGCGACGAGGAGAAAGTTACCGACCGCGCCAAGGCAAAGTCAAATCGGCTCACCGGTCTCTCGCCGAACGGCGTTTCCGCAGGTCGGCGCTGCGATGAACGGTCATTAAGTCAGCCCGGCACGATCTCGACCGCCGCGGTGTGACGTTTGCCGCGTCTAATTACCAGCCACCGCCCGTGCAACAGATCGCCTTCCGCTGGACGCCAGTCCGCATCGTCGACCTTCGCGTTGTTCACGTAGGCGCCACCTTCGCCCACGGTGCGGCGCGCCGCACCCTTGCTCGCCACCAGACCGGTGTCCACGAGCAGATCCAGGATGGTCGGCCCGGCCGCCAGCGACGCCGACGCCGACGGCACCTCGGCCAATGCGGCCCGCAGGGTGCCCTGGTCGAGGTCACGCAGGTCCCCCCGGCCGAACAGGGCCTGGCTGGCCAGCACCACCCGCCGGGTCTCCTCCGCGCCGTGCACCAGCGTCGTGAGCTCCTCGGCCAGCCGGCGCTGGGCCGCTCTGGCCTGCGGCCGTTGCGCGGTCTGCTCGGCGAGCTCGTCGAGCTCCTCACGGCCGAGGAACGTGAACATCCGCAGGTAGCCGATCACATCGGCATCGCCGACGTTCACGAAGTACTGGTACCAGGCGTACGGAGAGGTCATCTCGGGGTCGAGCCAGAGGTTGCCGCCGCCGGTGGACTTGCCGAACTTGCGGCCCTCGGCGTCGGTGACCAGCGGCGTGGTGAGCGCGTGCACCGAGGCCGCCTCGACCCGCCGGAGCAGGTCCACCCCGCCGACGATGTTCCCCCACTGGTCGGAGCCACCGATCTGCAGCCGACAGCCGTGCCGGCGGAACAGCTCGAGGTAGTCGTTGGACTGCAGGAGCAGGTAGCTGAACTCGGTGTAGGACATGCCGTCGCCGTCCAGGCGGCGTTTCACCGTCTCCCGGCCGAGCATGGTGTTGATCGAGAAGTGCTTACCGACGTCGCGCAGGAAGTCCAGCACGCTGAGCGGGCCGGTCCAGTCCAGGTTGTTGGCGACGATCGCGCCGGTCGGTGACTCCGCGTCGTTACTGAAGTGGACGAAGCGCTCCAGCTGGCCCCGGATCCGGTCGGCCCACTCGTTGACCGTGCTCAGCGGGTTGAGCGAGCGCTCGGCGGAGTCGCGGGGGTCGCCGATCATGCCGGTCGCCCCGCCGGCCAGCACGATCGGCCGGTGCCCGGCCTGCTGGAACCGGCGCAGCGTGAGCAGCGGTACCAGGTTGCCGGCGTGCAGGCTCGGCGCCGTCGGGTCGAAGCCGCAGTACAACGTCAGCGGACCGGCATCCAGGTCCTTGCGCAGTGCGTCCAGGTCGGTGCTCTGCGCGGTCAGCCCACGCCAGGCCAGCTCGTCAAGAATGTGCTCACTCACGATCCACCTCGCTGCGCTCGGCCGGATCGTGAGCTTTTCACTGCTGTGACATTGGTTCGTTCGCTTCGCTCACTCACGTCCCCGATCATCCCGCACGGGCGCCACCTGGTTACGCCGCGGGCGCACCACGGCCTCCCGGTACGGGCTCACCGCCGGCGAGCCGTCCAGCCAGAACCGCCACGGCAGCGTCTTGGCGGTGGTCACGCCCACCCGGGGGCCGCTGCACACCGACGACCGGGGCACCGGCTCCCCCGCGTAGAGCCGCACCGGCGAGCCCGGGTCGGTCAGGTCCAGCCCGTACTGCTCCCGACCGATCCCGAGCAGCGCGGCCATCCGGGCGGGCCCCTTGGCCAGGTCGGCGTCGCGGCGCGCGGTCGGCCGCCTGGCGTGCGCCAGCTGGAGGTCGCTGACCACCTCACCGGCGCGCAGCAGCACCGCGCCGGCCACCCCGTCGGTCATGCACACCACGTTCGCGCAGAAGTACATGCCGTAGACGAAGTACGTGTACAGGTACCCCGCCGGGCCCCACATCACCGCGTTGCGCGGCGTGCGGCCCCGGTAGCTGTGCGAGGCCGGGTCGTCGGCGCCCCGGTACGCCTCCACCTCCACCAGCCGCACCGCCACCGGGCCGTCCGGGGTGTCCGCCTCGAGCGTGCAGCCGAGCAGCCGGTAGCTGGCGTCCACCACGTCCACCGCGAGCTCGTCGCGCCGGAGCAGGTCGCTCAACGCGTGGCCAGTCCCGCCGACGCCAGCGCCAGCCGCAGGCAGACCGCGACGCCGGCCATTGCCTGTTCGACCTCCGCGAGCACCGGGAACGTCGGCGCCAGCCGGATGACCGCGTCCCGGGGGTCCTTGCCGTAGGGGTACGTGGCACCGGCCGGGGTCAGCGCGATGCCGGCCGCCTTGGCCAGCCGGACGACCTCGGAGGCCAGCCCGTCCGGCACGGTCAGCGTCACGAAGTAACCGCCCGCCGGGTCCGTCCAGCTCACCCCCGGGGAGTCCGCGAAGTGCTCCGCCAACACCTGCCGCACCACCGCGAACTTCGGCGCGACGATCTCCCGGTGCCGGCGCATGTGCTCGGCCAGCCCGTCGGCGTCGCGCAGGAACCGGGCGTGCCGCAGGTGGTTGAGCTTGTCCGGGCCGATGTTGCGGGCCACCAGCCGCGCCACCCACCAGTCCACGTTCGCCGCCGAACCACCCAGGAACGCCACCCCGGACCCGGCCAGGGTGATCTTGGAGCTGGACCCGAACACGAACGCCCGGTCGGGGTGGCCGGCTTCGGTGGCCAGCGCGAGCACGTCGGCGATCTCCGCCGGGGTCTCCGTCAGGTGGTGCACCGCGTAGGCGTTGTCCCACATGATCCGGAAGTCCGGGGCGGCGGTGGGCATCGAGGCCAGCCGGCGCACCGTCTCGTCCGAGTACACCGTGCCCGTCGGGTTCGAGTACTTCGGCACGCACCAGATGCCCTTGATCGACGGGTCGCCCGCGACCAGCTGCTCGACCGTGTCCATGTCCGGGCCGTCGTCGGTCAGCGGCACCGGGACCAGCTCGATGCCCAGGTGCTCGCAGGCGGTGTGGTGCCGGTCGTAGCCCGGTACGGGGGCCAGGAACGCCACCCTGGGCTCGTCGGCCCAGCGCCGGCGCGCGCCCGGCAGCGCGGACAGCATGGCCTGCGCCAGCGTGTCGTACATCAGCTCCAGGCTGGAGTTGTTGAACGCCACCAGCTGCTCGACGGGCACGTCGAGCGCGCCGCTGAAGATCGCGCGCAGCTCGGGAAGGCCGCG
>DATAZG010000101.1:0-4477 GCA_036272155.1 Pseudonocardia sp. | reverse complement strand
CCGGTACATCATCAGGATGGACGAGATCGACCAGTCGCTGCGGATCGTCCGGCAGTGCGTCGACCGGCTGGCCGACCGCGCCCAGACGGCCGACGACCCGGTGATGATCAAGGACGCCAAGATCGGCTGGCCGGCCCGGCTGTCGCTCGGCCCGGACGGCCTCGGTCCCGCGCCCGAGCACATCGCGCACATCATGGGCCAGTCCATGGAAGCGCTCATCCACCACTTCAAGCTGATCACCGAGGGTTTCCGGGTGCCGGCCGGGCAGGTGTACCAGGCGGTCGAGTCGGCCCGCGGCGAACTCGGCGCGCACGTGGTCAGCGACGGCGGCACCCGGCCGTACCGGGTGCACTTCCGTGATCCGTCGTTCACCAACCTGCAGTCGGTCGCCGCGCTGTGCGAGGGCGGCCAGGTCGCGGACGTGATCCCGGCGATCGCGAGCATCGATCCAGTGATGGGGGGCGTGGACAGGTAATGCCGTTCAGCGTAGAAGTGCTCGCGCGCCTCAATGCCGACGCCGACCAGATCATCAGCCAGTACCCGCGGTCGCGGTCGGCGCTGCTGCCGCTGCTCCACCTGGTCCAGTCGGAGGAGGGGTACGTCTCGGCCGACGGCATCGGGTTCTGCGCCGCCAAGCTCGGGTTGAGCGAGGCTGACGTCACCGGGGTGACCAGCTTCTACACCATGTACAAGCGCCGCCCGGTCGGTAAGTACCACGTTGGCGTGTGCACCAACACGGTGTGCGGGGTCCTGGGCGGCTACCAGATCCTCGACGAACTCCACGAGCACCTCGGCGTGGGCGACGACGAGGTCACGCCGGACAGCCAGGTCAGCCTCGAGCACCTGGAGTGCAACGCCGCCTGCACGTACGCCCCGGTGATGATGGTGAACTGGGAATTCTTCGACAACATGACCCCCGCCTCGGCTAAGCAACTCGTCGACGACCTGCGCGCCGGGAACGCGGTCCGCCCGACCCGGGGCCCGGACCGGCTGGTCAGCTGGCGCGAGGCGGCCCGGATCCTGGCCGGCTTCAACGACGACCAGGCCACCGAGGGCCCGACGGCGGGCCCGGCCGACCTGGTCGGCCTGAAGGTCGCCCAGGAGCACGGCTGGACCGCGCCGGAGCCAGGGCCAGCATCCGACCAAGCGAAGGAGGCGCGGTGACCGACACCCTGACCCCGGTGCTCACCGCGCACTGGGACCAGCCCGACCTGTTCACCATCGACGGATACCGGCGGGCGGGCGGCTGGCAGTCGCTGCCCAAGGCGCTCGGCATGTCGCGTGACGAGGTCATCGCGGTCGTGAAGGAAGCCGGGCTGCGCGGCCGCGGCGGGGCCGGCTTCGCGACCGGGGTCAAGTGGGGCTTCCTGCCGAAGGACGACGACAAGCCGCACTTCCTGGTGGTCAACGCGGACGAGTCGGAACCGGGGGCCTGCAAAGACATCCCGCTGATGATGGCCAACCCGCACGTGCTCATCGAGGGCGCGGCCATCGCCGCGTACGCGATCGGGGCCGGCCACGCGTTCATCTACGTCCGGGGCGAGGTCCTGCACGTGATCCGGCGGTTGCGCAACGCGGTGCAGGAGGCGCGCGCGGCCGGCTTCCTCGGCCAGAACGTCCTCGGCTCCGGGTTCGACGTCGAGGTCATCATCCACGCCGGGGCCGGGGCTTACATCTGCGGCGAGGAAACCGCGCTGCTCGACTCGCTCGAGGGCAAGCGCGGGCTGCCGCGGAACAAGCCGCCGTTCCCGGCCGTGGCCGGCGTCTACGCCCTCCCGACGAACGTGAACAACGTGGAGTCGATCGCCACCGTCCCCTCGATCGTGCTCAACGGCGCCGACTGGTTCGCCGGGCTCGGCTCGGAGAAGTCCAAGGGCTTCGGGATCTTCAACCTCTCCGGCCACGTGACAACGCCGGGGACGTACGAGGCGCCGCTCGGCATCACGCTCAGCCAGCTGCTCGAGCTGTCCGGCGGGATGCGGAGCGGGCACCGGCTGAAGTTCTGGACCGCCGGCGGTTCGTCCGCCGGGATCCTCACCGACCAGCACCTGGACATGCCGCTGGACTTCGAGTCGGTCCAGGCGGCGGGGTCCGGGCTCGGCACCAGGTCGCTGCAGATCTTCGACGAGACCACCTGCGTGGTCGGCGCGATCCTGCGCTGGACCAAGTTCTACCAGCACGAGTCGTGCGGCAAGTGCACACCGTGCCGCGAGGGCACGTTCTGGCTGGTTCGCATCCTGGACCGGCTGGAGCACGGCCAGGGCACCGAGGACGACGTCGCCAAGCTCCTCGACATCTGCGACAACATCACCGGCCGCGCGTTCTGCGCGCTCGGCGACAGCGCGACGCCTCCGATCACCTCCGCCGTCCGCTACTTCAGGGACGAGTTCATCCAGCACCACAAGGAGGGCGGCTGTCCCTTCGATCCCGCGGCTTCAACCGTCTGGAGTGACTCATGACCGTGGAGACGGCGCAGAACACGGTGACCGTCACCATCGACGGGTTCGAGATCGCGGTGCCGCGTAAGACGCTGATCATCCGGGCCGCCGAGATGCTCGGCATCCAGATCCCGCGGTTCTGCGACCACCCGCTGCTCGACCCGATCGGCGCCTGCCGCCAGTGCCTGGTCGAGGTGGAAGGCCAGCGCAAGCCGCTGGCCTCGTGCATCACCGAATGCTCCGAGGGCATGGTGGTGCACACCCAGCTCACCTCGCCGGTCGCTGACAAGGCTCAGCGGGGCGTGATGGAGCTGCTGCTCATCAACCACCCGCTCGACTGCCCGATGTGCGACAAGGGCGGCGAGTGCCCGCTGCAGAACCAGGCCATGTCCAATGGCCAGGGGGAGACCAGGTTCACCGAGGAGAAGCGGACCTTCGACAAGCCGGTCCCGATCTCCACCCAGGTGCTGCTCGACCGCGAGCGCTGCATCTCCTGCACTCGCTGCGTCCGGACCTCGGAGGAGATCGCGGGCGACCCCTTCATCGAGTTCCTCGGGCGCGGCCCGAGCCAGATGATCGGCACCGCCGAGGGCAAGCCGTTCAACTCCTACTTCTCCGGCAACACGGTGCAGGTGTGCCCGGTGGGCGCGCTTACCGGGGCCGCCTACCGGTTCCGGGCGCGGCCGTTCGACCTGGTCTCGGTGCCGAGCGTGTGCGAGCACTGCGCCTCCGGCTGCCGGCAGCGCACCGATGTCCGGCGCGGCCGGGTGCTGCGCCGGCTGGCCGGCGATGATCCGGCCGTCAACGAGGAGTGGAACTGCGACAAGGGCCGGTGGGCGTTCAACTACGCCACCCAGCCCGACCGGCTGACCACCCCGCTGGTCCGGGACGAGACGGGCGTGCTGGTCCCGGCGTCCTGGCCGCACGCGCTGGCGGTGGCCGCGGCCGGCCTGGCCGCCGCCCGCAGCGCTCCCTACCCGGCCGCCCAGGGCGTGGCCACCCAGGGCGTGGCTGCACCGGGTGGGGCGCGGGGCGCGGGACGCGGCGCCGGCGTGCTGGCCGGCGGTCGGCTGACCCTCGAGGACGCCTACGCGTACGCCAAGTTCGCCCGGGTCGCCCTGGACACCAACGACGTCGACATGCGGGCCCGGCCGCACTCGGCCGAGGAAGAGCAGTTCCTGGCTTCCTCCGTGGCCGGGCGCGGCATCGGCGTCAGCTACGCCGACCTGGAACAGGCCCCCGCCGTGCTGCTGGCCGGCTTCGAGCCCGAGGACGAGTCGCCGATCGTCTTCCTGCGGCTGCGCAAGGCGGTCCGCCGCCGGCAGCTGCCGGTGTTCTCGATCGCCGCGCTGGGCAGTCCCGGACTGGTCAAGCTGTCGGGCGAGCTCCTCCACACGCTGCCGGGCGACGAGGCCCGGGCGCTGACCGCGCTGGCCGCCGGGAGCTCTCCCGGCCGCCGGCTCAGCGACCCGGTCGACCGGGGCGCCCCCGGTCAGGACGGCCCCGGACCGGACGAGGTGGCCGAGTTGTGGCGGCGGGCCGGCCAGGCGCTCGGCGAGCCGGGCGCGGTGGTCCTCATCGGCGAGCGGCTGGCCGAGGCGCCCGGAGCGCTGGCGGCGGTGAGCACCCTCGCCGCGGCGACCGGTGCGCGGCTGGCCTGGATACCCCGCCGGGCGGGCGAACGCGGAGCCGTCGAGGCCGGAGCGCTGCCGGGGCTGCTGCCCATCGGGCGGCCGGCCGCCGACCCCGAGGCCCGCGCCGAAGTGGCCCGGGCCTGGGGCAAGAGCTCGCTGCCGGCGGCGCCGGGACGCGACACGGCGGCGATGCTCGCGGCCAGCGCCGCGGGCGAACTCGGCGCCCTGGTCGTGGCGGGCGTCGACCCGGCCGACCTGCCCGACCCGGAGGCGGCGCTGCACGCCATCGAGATGGCCCCGTTCGTGGTCAGCCTGGAGCTGCGGGCCAGCGCGGTCACCGACCGGGCCGACGTGGTGTTCCCGGTCGCGGCGGTGGCGGAGAAGGCCGGCACGTTCGTGAACTGG
>DATAZG010000100.1:0-25988 GCA_036272155.1 Pseudonocardia sp. | reverse complement strand
GCGATGGTCGCCATAACGACCATCGCCACTCACGACCCCGCGCTCAGTCGCGGTTGACGATGTCCAGGTCGAGGTCGAAGGGCGGCGTGCTCTCCCCGCTGATCCGGAACCGGCCCCACAGGTCGGGGTCGGCGAGCTCGGCGGGCCGCTCGCTGTGCGGCGTGCGCAGCACCACGTCGGCCCGGTTGCCGTTGACCAGCGCGTCCAGCTCCGGGTTCGCCGCGACCCGGCCGTACCAGTGGAAGAGACCGTCGATCGGCTGGAAGTTGCCACGCAGGTCGACCTGCACCTCGACCTCGGTGTCGCCGATCAGCACGGTGGCCGGCCCGGCGTAACCGACGTCGTCGAGCTCCTCGCCGACCGGGTGCCCGGTCTCGTCGGCCTCGGCGCCGGCGTGGATGTCCGGCGCCATCAGAGGCCGCCCAGCGACACACCGAAGCGCCGCGCGACGGTCATGGCCAGCGTATTGAGCCGCTGGTAGCTGGCGCCCAGCACGCGGGGCATGGCGTCGAACACGTACGCGTCCGGGCCGATCAGGATCCGGGCGCGCCTGCGCTCCACCCCGCGCAGGATGGTCCTGGCCGCCTGCTCCGGGGTGGTCCGGGCGATCCGGGAGAAGTCGGTGGCGCGCTGTTGCGAGGTGCTGCTCTCCGGGGCGCGCGCGTCCCTGGCGATGTTCGTCCGGATCCCGCCCGGGTGCACGCAGCTCACGCCGACCCGGCGCTTCCCCAGCAGCATCTCCTGGCGCAGTGCCTCGGTGAAGCCGCGCACCGCGAACTTGGTCGCGTTGTACGCGCTCTGCGTGGGAACCCCGACGAAGCCGAACACGCTGGAGATGTTCACCAGGTGCCCGTCGCCGGAGGCGATCAGGTGTGGCAGGAACGCCTTGGTGCCGTGCACCACGCCCCAGAAGTTGATCCCGACGATCCACTCCATGTCCTCGTACGACATGTCCTCGACGTTGGCCATCAGTGCGACGCCGGCGTTGTTGACCACGAGGTTGACCCGGCCGAACTCGGCGACGACCTCCTCGGCGTGCGCCGTCACGGCGGCCCGGTCGGAGACGTCGAGCTGGTAGCCCTTGGCCTGCGCGCCGGCCTTCTCGCAGTGCGCGGCGGTGTCCGCGATGGCCACCGCGTCGACGTCCGAGATGGCCAGCCGGGCACCCCGCCCGGCCAGCTCGATGGCCAGCGCACGGCCGATCCCGGAGCCCGCCCCGGTGATCACGGCGACGCGGTCGGTGAAGTCCTTCATGCCTGTGCTCCCTTGCTCGCCAGCGGGGCCGGGGCGGCCTGGCCGCCGGTCGGTCCAGCGGCGCTCACCAGTTCGAAGTCGCTCGGTTCGACGTTGCGGGTGGCCAGGTAGTAGCGCCAGGTCTGGCCGGGCCAGAGGGTCCGGTTCACGCCCTTGGCGTCGAGGTACCAGTTCGTGCAGCCACCGGTGCTCCACACGCCCTTGGCCAGCCGCCGCTGGATGTCGTCGTTGAACGCGGCCTGCGCCGACTCGCGCACCTCGATCGCGTCGGCACGGTGCCGACGGGCCAGCTTCATCGCGGCGAGCGCGTAGCGCACCTGCGACTCGATCATGAAGACGACCGAGTTGTGGCCGAGCCCGGTGTTCGGGCCGAGCAGGAAGAACAGGTTCGGGAAGCCGTTGACGGTGATGCCGAGGTGGGTCTGGATGCCCTCGGCGCGCCACTGCGCGGCCAGGTCCCGGCCGTCGCGGCCCTTGATGTCGAGGTAGTCGAAGGAGTCGGTGACGTGGAAGCCGGTGCCATAGATGATCGCGTCGACCTCGTGCTCGACGCCGTCGCCGTCCACCACGCTGTGCTCACGGACCTCGGTGATGCCGGCGGTGACCACGTCGGCGTTGGGGCCGTCCAGCGCCTGGTAGTAGGTGTTGGACATGAGCACCCGCTTGCAGCCCAGCGTGTAGTTCGGCGTCACCTTGCGGCGCAGCACCGGGTCGCTGACCACACGCTTGAGGTAGCGGTGGCCGATCCGCTCGATGCCCTTGAGCAGCGCGGGGTGGCCGTTGAAGCCGAGCGCCAGCGTCTCGTTGATCCAGTACACGCCGGCCCGGTAGAGCCGCCGCGCCGGCGGGAACAACCGGAACAGCGTCCTGACCCGCTCCGGCACCGGCCCGTCGGCCTTCGGCAGCACCCACGGCGCGCTGCGCTGGAACAGCGTCAGCCGCTCGACCTGCTTGGCGATCTCCGGCACGAACTGGATCGCGCTCGCGCCCGTGCCGACCACGGCCACCCGCTTGCCGGCCAGGTCGTAGTCGTGGTCCCACTGCGCGGAGTGGAACGTGCGACCGGCGAAGCGCTCGATGCCGGGCAGCTCGGGGATGTTCGGGATGTGCAGCGCGCCGACGCCGGCCACGAGGAACTTGGCCCGGTACTCCACGGCCGCCCCGGACGCGGACTTCGCGCGCAGCACCCAGCGGGCCGCCTCGGGGTCCCAGCGGGCACCGGTCACCTCGACGCCGAAGCGGATGTGGCGGCGCAGCTGGTACTTGTCGGCCACCCGGCGCAGGTAGTCGAAGATCTCCGGCTGCGGCGAGAACAGCCGCGACCAGCCCGGGTTCTGCTCGAACGAGTACGAGTACATGTGCGACTGCACGTCGCAGGCGCAGCCGGGGTAGCTGTTGTCGCGCCAGGTACCGCCGACGTCGTCCGCCTTCTCGAGGATGACGAAGTCGTGCCGGCCGTCCTTGATCATCGCAATGCCCATGCCGAGGCCGGAGAACCCGGTCCCGATGATGGCCACCTCGGTGTCCACCGGCGGGGTCGCGGCGGCTGCCTCGGCCGAGCCGGCGGCCTCGGCGGTGGGTGCGTTCATCGTGGTCCTTCCCCTGGGGGCGAAGTGTGACGAGCTGTGACGGTGACGAGTCCTGGCGGTGACGGGCTCTGGCGGTGACGAGCTCAGTGACGAGCTCAGCGGCTCGGGCCGAGGAGGAACGAGCGGCGCCAGAGTGCCTTCGTCACAACACCGGAGATCATGCCCGCTTCGGTGAGGAAGCCGACGATCCGTTCCCCCATCCAGCGAACGCTCTCCCGGTGGTGCGGGTTGGCCCGGGCCGCCTTGCGCGCTTCCTTCGGGTCCAGCCCGACGGCGCTGTACACCCCCGGGTCCAGCATCAGCCGGACCAGCGACGGCGCGGCCAGTGCGAGCGCGACCCGGTTCAGGGCCAGCTCGATCCGGCCCAGCTTCGGCACCATCCGGTTCACCTCGGCGCGGGCGAACGAGATGTGCCGCGCCTCCTCGAGCACGTGGATCTTGTTGATCATCCGAATGGTCGGCTGAATGTCCTCGTCGACCATCGACTCGCGCTGCAGCCGGTCGGTCACCTCTTCGACCAGCAGCGTGCCGCCGTAGGTGGCCGGACCGATCGGCAGCAGGAGGCTGAGGTTGAGCAGGCCCCGGAACCACCACGGCGCCAGGTACGGGCGCAGCCCGGACTTCTCGATGCCCCGGCCGAACATGGTGGAGTGCCGGCACTCGTCGGCCACCTCGGTCAGCGCGTACTGCGCGTGCCGGGAGGTCGGGTCGCCCTGGGTGGCCACCTTGAGCAGCAGGTGCATCAGCGCGACCTCGGCGTAGATACCGAAGCTGGTGATGCTGATGATCTCGTGCTTGCCCAGTTCGTAGCGCTGCTCCGGGGTCATCCGCTGCCAGAGCTCGGTGCCGTAGAGCGACACCCGGTGCTCGGGCAGGAAGCGCTTGTCCGGGTCGATCGGGGCCGACCAGTCGATGTCGACGTCCGGGTCGTAGGAGCGCGCGGCCGAGGACCGCAGCAGCCGTTCCGCCGTCTTCTCGCGCTTCGTCGACCGCTGGGCCGGCACCTGTGACGTCTCTGTCATCAGAACTCGCCTCCTGACCTCGCGTGGTCCGCTCGATCGGCGTACCCCCCGGCGGGCCACGATGCAACAATACTGCTCTATAGTTGCATCGAGGCGCAAGCGCCGAGCCGGCCGCTACTCGATAGGGTTGTCATGACACCAATCGCGACGACCGACCGGGAGGGAACACAGGTGGACTCCCCCTCTGTGCTGCCCCTGCCCGAGTCGATCCAGGGGTTCCCGCCGCTCCCCCCGGCCTCACTCGACCCGTTCCTGGACGCCACCTCACGCTGCTTCGCCCGCTACGGCGTGCGGCGCACCTCGGTGCAGGACGTGGCGCAGGAGCTCGGGGTCAACCGCACCACGGTGTACCGCCAGGTCGGCAACATCGAGCAGCAGGCCATGCTGCTGGCTGCCCGGGACTCGCACCGGCTGCTCAGCTCGCTGCCCGGCCGGATCAGCTTCCCGATCGGCCCTCGGTCCGTGGTCGACCTGCTGGCCACGCTGGTCCGCGAGGCTCGGGCGCACCCGGTGCTGGCCAAGATGCTGGCCGACGAGCGGGACCTGATCGGCTCGTTCGTGGCCAGAGACGTACCCGACCTGCTGGAACGGGCCACCACGGCGTTCGTGCCGCTGGTCAGCCTGGCCATCGGCACGGGCAACCTGGCCAAGCGGGACCCGGTGGCGCTGGCCCAGTGGCTGGTCCGGATCACCGCCTCGCTGATCCTGATCGAGCCGCCCGGCGAGCTGACCGACTTCCTCGGCGAGCTGCTCATCCCCGCGCTCACCCCGACTGCCCCGCAGCCGCCGCCGTCCCGCCGCCGCCGGCTCCGCTGAGCTCCGGGCCGTCCGGGTGAGCACCGGTCCGAAGCCAGGCGCCCCGTCCGAGGGTGGGCCTTACGTGGGTGGGCCTTA
Source organism: Pseudonocardia sp. (assembly GCA_036272155.1). Lineage (GTDB taxonomy): Bacteria > Actinomycetota > Actinomycetes > Mycobacteriales > Pseudonocardiaceae > Pseudonocardia. The sequence goes on along the minus strand of DATAZG010000100.1, from coordinate 21,229 downwards.
CGTGGGTGGGCCGCCGGCCGAGGCGCTGCGGGTGCCCCGGCCGCCGCTGGCCCGGTTCGGTCCGCGCGAGCTGGCCAGGATCGTGGTCGTCTGCGCCGTACTGGCGGGGCACCTGCTGCTCGCCGCGCTGCGCTGGGCGCTGGCCGAGGCAGTGTGCCGGGTACGTCCAGGGGCCAGCGAGCGGATCGAACCCGGCACGTTGGCCGAGGCGCTGGCGGATGCCACGGTGACCGCGTTCGGCCGGCTCGGGCCGACGTTCGTCAAGTTCGGTCAGCTGATGGCGTCCTCCCCGGGCCTGTTCCCGGACGCGCTGAGCACCTCGGCGCTGCGCTGCCTGGACGACATGCCGCCGTTCCCCGCCGCGCGCGCCCGGCACCTTGTGGCGCGGTCGCTCGGCCGCCCGGTGGCGGAGCTGTTCGCCGAGTTCGACGACGTGCCGCTGTCCGCCGCGTCGATCGCCCAGGTGCATGCCTGCGTGCTGCCGGACGGCCGGGCGGCGGTGCTCAAGGTGCGCCGGCCCGACATCGAACGCCGGATGGTCACCGACCTGCGGATCATGTACCGGCTGGCGTTGCTGCTGGACGGCCGCGTCGAGCTGGTCCGCCTCGCCAGCGTGGTCGGCATCGTGGAGCAGCTGCACGAGGTCACCTGCAAGGAGCTGAACTTCGCCCTGGAGGCGAGCAACCAGCAGCGGTTCGCGGCCTCGGTCGGCGCCTTCGACGACAACACCGGCGTGCTGGTGCCGGAGGTCTACTGGCCGTGGTGCGGCCCCGACGTGATCTGCATGCAGCGGATCTACGGGTGTCCGCTGGACGACCCGGAAGGGCTCGCCGCGCGCGGCCTGGACGGTGAGCTGCCACTGCGCCGGGGCGTCAAGGCCTGGTTGGAGGCGGCGATCCTGCACGGCCCGTTCCACGGCGACGCCCACGCCGGCAACCTGTGGATCACCGACGACGGGCGGCTGGCCTACCTGGACTTCGGCATCATGGGCGAGCTCGCGCCGAGCTGGCGGGAGCTGCTGCGGGACATGCTCTACACGGCCATGTTCGACCGGGACTTCGAGCGGGTGGCGCGCGGGCTGCGCCGGTGCGGCGTGCTGGACACGGCTGCCGGCACGGACGCGCAGCTCGGCTGGGCGCTCGGCGCGGTGTTCGGCCCGCTGCTGGACGCCCCGATCGCCCGGCTCAACTCCCGAAAGATCACGGAGATGCTGGTGGCCACCGCGCGCCAGCACTCCGGGGCCGCTCCCCCTGAGCTCACGCTGTTCACCAAGCAGCTGCTCTACTTCGAGCGGTACTCGGCGGCGCTCGCTCCGGACTGGGTGCTCGGCACCGACCCGTTCGTACTGCGCAACATCTTCCCCGGCGAGGCCACCGCCCGCGCCGCCGCCCTGGGGCTCGACCTCCCGGACTGACGCGCGCGCCCCACTTCGCGTCCCGCCCGGTCACCTCGCACGCCTCGCATGCACTTTGCCGCGCATGCACTTTGCCGCGCATGCACTTTGCACAGTGTGCGGAGTAGGCGACGTGCAGGCATGCCGTGCGAAGTGGCCCGGTGACCCCCGCCGCCGGCGCACTGGCTGTGGACCGCGTCCGAGGAGGCCGGGCCGCACGAGCTGGACCCGCACGAGTCGGCGCGGACGTGGCGGGCGAGCGCCGCGAGGTTCTCAGCGCCACGTCGACAGGTCCGATCGCTAGAGTTGGGACGGTGATTATCTTCGGTTTTCGGCATATTGCGCACCGGGTCGCGGTACTGACGCTGCTGTGCCATTCCTGTGGCAACCCCTGTGCCCAGGTGCTCCGAAAGGTGGTCACCTGGTTCACCCTTTTCTTCATCCCGGTCATCCCTGTCCGCACCCGACGCAGCCTGCAGTGCACGTTCTGTGCCGCCGAGTCCGGAATCAGCAAGACGCAGGCCGAGCAACTCCTCGCCCAGCCCAACCAACCCGCCCCGCGGCAGCCACAGACGCCCGGGTTCCCCCGTCAGAGCTAGTGTCCGAAGGACACCGGACGTTCCGTCGGGTGTCCGAAGGACACCGGACGTTCCGTCGAGCGAGATCCCGACATGCCCGGTCAGCCGCCGTGCTCGGTGGCCAGCCGGCGCCGGCCACGCAGCAGCAGCACCCCGGCCGCGACCAGCCCCAGCGCGACCGAGGCGTGCAGCGGCAGGCCACTGGCCGCCGTCTCGGCCCGCCAGGCGACCAGCCCGTCCAGCCCGGTCTCGGAGACCACGAACAGCCCCACGGCGGCGGCAACCACCCCGGCGACGGCCGCCCCCGTGCGGACCGAGGCCGGCGGGCGGGACCGCTCGAACCGGCGGAACGCGACGACGAGCGCCGCGCAGACCAGCGAGCACGCGGTCAGCCAGCCCGGCAGTGCGAGCGGCCACAGCGGGGTGTCCGCGGCGGGCAGGTGCACGCCCGTGAGCAGCAGCGCACCCTGCACCAGGTAGCACGCGGTGAGGTGCCAGCAGAAGATCGTCATGATCATGGTGTTGCCGGCGGCCACGGCGAACCAGACCCGGGGCCGGCTGACCAGCGCGGTACCCACCGGGCGCAGCAGCAGCGCGGCGCCGACCAGGAACAGGCTCTGGGTGAACAGCGCCAGGGTGGGGGGCGAGGAGTTCGCCACCTCGTTGCCGGGCAGGCCGACCATCAGCACCGGGTACAGCGAGGTGCCGAACACGAGTCCCACGGTGGCGGCCAGGCCGCCGACGGTGAGCGCCGCCGCGAGCCGCCGGCCGCCGCGCAGCAGCGTGCCGTCCGCGTAGCCGTAGCCCAGCTGGTGCACGGCCAGCCAGACGAACAGCATGTTGGCGTAGCCGACCAGCGGCAGCCCGCCGAGCGCGACCGAGTCCACCGCCGCCGTCGCCACCCCGAGCGTGCCGACCACCGGCCACAGCCCGAACCGCAGGTGCAGCCGCATCATGGTCGGCGCGGCCAGCACGATGAGCAGGTACACACCGAGGAACCAGAGCGGCACGGTGATCCGGTGCAGGCCGACGGCGAAGTCCCCGGTGGCCAGGCCGGACAGGTCCAGCGTCGCGGCGAGCGCCGCCCAGATCGCCAGCATGGCCACCGCCGGCGGCAGCAGCCGCGCCATCCGCGCCCGGACGAACTCCCCGGTCGGCGGGCGGTGGCGCAGGGCCCTGGCGTGGGCGAAGCCGCCGACGAAGAAGAACAGCGCCATCACCTGCCACACCCAGGTGGTCAGCATGACCGGCATCGAGGTACCGACCGCGCCGGCCCCGTGCAGGGTGAGCAGCGCGACGACCCAGTGCCCGACGGCGACCATGCCGATCGAGAACAGCCGGAGCAGGTCGGCGTAGCGGTCCCGGTCAACCGGGGTGGCGGCCGCGAGATCGGCGGCGCCGAGGGAGGAAGGTGAGTTGTTCGCCATGCCGATCAGCGTCGCCGCCGAGGGCCACCCGGCACATCCGTGTGACTACGTAACCGGGTTCGTCCGGCGGTCGACCCGACCGGTCGGGTCAGTCGTCGTCGGGGCGGGCGTGGTCGGGCTTGCCGGGGGTGGGGTCCCGGGTCAGGTCGATCAGCGGGTGCAGCGGCGCGCCATCGGGTAACTCGTGCGAACCGACGTGCTCCGCCACGGGTTCGGCGAGTTCGGCGTCGGCTTCTGTGGTGTCGGCCGGTGCGCTGTCGTGGTCAGCCATGGGTCCCCCCTGCGGGCTGGTCGGGCTGGTCGTGGCAGTACGCCGAGCGAGTCTAGTGCGGCGCGATCGGACCCCTGCCCGCCGGACACCACTCACCCGTCCGGCCGGGCACGGCTACCGCCGTTCGGGGCCGCCGAGCGGTCCGCCTACCAGGCGGGTTCGGTGCCTTTGAGCTGTCGCCAGTAGCGGCGGTGCGCATGTTGGGCGTCGTCGGAAGTCATCCGGGTGGGCAGTTCCCGGGCCAGGTCGGTGGTGTCGCGCAGCGCGGCGGCCTGGGCGGCGCGTTTGGTGAACGCGTAGTGCTCGAGGCAGTCGTCGGGGATCGACGTGGCGACGGAAACGGCGCGGTCGAGGAGCTCAGGTTCGGGCACGAGCTGTTCGAACAGGCCGAGCCGCGGGGCGACCGCGACCCGGCCGTGGCGTTCGATGCTTCAGCTCATCGGGGCGTGGCTCCTTCGGCTCGGGCCCCGAAGGCCAGTTGAGTGCGGACCGGGGCTAGGCGGGCGCGACCGGAAGGCCCGGCGCGCGGCCCCGGAAGGAGATCTGGCCCGGCACCGAGGCCACCTCGACGTCGGTCAGCCCCGCCGAGGTGAGCCGGCCGGGCAGTGTGTCCGGGTCGACCACGACCATGGTGTCGCGCAGGTGCAGCAGCCGGAACAGGAGACTGGAGCGGCTGTCCAGGCCCCGGAACACCCCGCCCGGCCGCAGCACCCGGCGGACCTCGGCGAACAGCCGGTCCTGCAGCGCCGCCGACGGCACGTGGTGCAGCATCGTGAAGCAGACCACGGCGGAGAAGGTCCGGTCCGGGAACGGCAGCTGGGTACCGTCGCCGTGCAGGACCTGCACACGCTCGCCGAACTCCGCGCGCAGCCGGCGCACCGAGGCCTCCTCGATCTCGATCGAGGTCAACCTCGGCACCCGGTTGACCAGCACGCGGGTCGTCGCGCCGAAGCCGGGGCCGATCTCGAGCACGTTGTCCCCGAGGTCGATGCCGTCCAGTGCCTCCGGCAGTTGCTGGGCGACGATGCCGGCCCAGACCGGGGAGGAGCAGAGCATGCGGTGCACCAGGTTCATCGGCATGCGACCAGTGAAGTCCCCACCGGCGGTGGCGGCAATCCGCGCTGACGCCGGCTGATGTCGAGTTGCCGCCACCCCCGGCGCCCGCCCAGACTGACCCGGTGACCGAGCCGATCCAAGCGGAGCCGATCCAAGCGGAGCCGATCCAAGCCGAGCCGATCCAAGCCGAGCCGGTGCTCGGTCCCACCGCGATGGTGGTCGGCAACATCCCGATGGCGGCCGGGTTCTGGTTCGAGGCGCACCACCACCCGCAGCCGCAGATCCTCTGGCCGGCGCGCGGTGTACTGGCCGTGGCGGTCGGCGACGACCGGTGGGTGCTGCCGCCGACCCGGGCGCTGTGGATGCCCCGGGACGTCGTGCACCGCACCGGGGCGAACCGCACCGCCGTGCTGCACGGGGTGTTCCTGGACGCCGCCAGGTGCCCGGTGGACTGGCGGCGCCCGACGGTGCTCGCGGTCGGCCCGCTGCTGGCCGAGCTGTTCGAGCACCTCGGCCGCGACGACCTCACCGAGCCCGCCCGGGGCCGCGCCGAGGCGGTGCTGCTGGACCTGCTGGAGCCGCTGCCCTCGGCACCGCTGACCGTCCGCATGCCGGCCGACCCCCGGGCCGCACGGGTCGCCGAGGTGCTCCGCGACCACCCCGCCGACCAGCGCGGACTGGCCTCGCTCGCCCGCGCGGCCGACACCAGCGCGCGCACCCTCAGCCGGCTGTTCGTGAGCGAGACCGGCGCCAGCTTCGACCGCTGGCGGACCGGGATCCGCATGTGGGCCGCCCTGCCGATGCTGGCCGACGGCGAGCCGGTGTCCCGGGTGGCGCACGCGGTCGGCTACGCGACGCCGAGCGCGTTCCTGGCCGCGTTCCGGCGGACCGTGGGTACCTCGCCGACCGGCTACCTGCGCGGTATCACACCTGAGGACGCCGCGCCCTGACGAACTGGACGAACCCGCTGAGCTGCTGCTCGATGTCCACCAGCCCACTGGAGCGCAGCACGCCGGTCAGCTCGTCCCGGTCGAACATCCGCATGCCGGCGGCCCAGCCGAGCGCGGTGCGGGCCGTCCGCTGCAGCTCCCAGGAACCCCGGTAGCTGGTCATCAGCGCGATCCGGCCGCCCGGGGCCAGCACGCGCAGCATCTCCACCAGCACGGTGAACGGCTCCGGCACCAGGTACAGCGCCGCGTAGCAGCACACCGCGTCGAAGCTGGCGTCCGGGAACGGCATCCGGCGGGCGTCCGCGCGCAGGTAGGCCGTGCGGGGCACGCAGTGCTCGGCCACCGCCCTGGCCAGCATCGGCTTCGAGGCGTCCAACCCCACCGCCAGGCCGCCACCCCGCAGCGCGGCCGCGAACACGTGGGTGAAGTTACCCGGCCCGCAGGCCACGTCGAGCACCCGCTGCTCGCCGTCGAGACCCAGCGCGCGCACCGCGTCCTGGCGCTCCTGCTCGGCGCTGGGCCCGCTCAGCCCCATCGCCAGGTTCAGCCCGTAGCGCCAGCCACGCTGGTAGACGGCCGCCACCAGGCTGCTCTGCATGGCCCGCTGCGCCGGCGTGCGCGGCTGGCCGTCGACCTCGCCGAGCAGGTCGAGATAGCCGGCCGAGGCGTCCGGCTCCCGCTCCAGCCGGGTCGGGTCGAGGAGCGAGCGCAGCCGGGTGAGGCCAAGTTCCCGCTCCGACTGGGTCACATGAGTTCCAGCTTGCTGACCAGCCAGCGGCCGTCGTGCGGGGTGAGCGTCATCAGCACGCGGTTGCGGTCGATGCGCGGCTGCGCGGTGGCCGCGTTCGTGATCGCCTGGTCCACGAAGACCGCGACCTCGACCTGGTCTGGGCTCTCCGAGCTGATCCCGGCACCCAGCACGGAGCCCTTCGCGGTGGCCTTCGCGTTCGAGATCAGCTGCCGCAGCGTCTGGCTGGCCCCGTTGTACTGGTCCTTGAACTCGCCGGTGGCGCCGTCCAGTACGTCGGCGAAGTTGCGGTCCAAGTTCTGGTAGTCGTACGTCGTCACGGTGACCGCGTAGGCCTTCGCGGTGGCCAGTGCCTGCTGGCCGGCCCGGTCGGTGGCGGCCCGCTGCTGCAGCAGTACCCCGAAGGCCACCGCCGCCGCCAGTGCCAGCACCAGCACCACGCCGAGCACCGCCGTCACCGGCAGCGACAGCCGCAGCGGGAACCGCCCGGCCCGGACCGTCTGCTGCACCGGCGCGGCGGCCGGCCCGTCGAGCGGGCCCGAGATCTCCCGCGCCGTGGTGTCCTGCGCCGACTTCTCGTCGCTGGTCGGATCGACCACCGCCGTGTTCGTTTCGTCCGCTGCGCTCACCGGAACCTCCAGGTGGGGCTCGTCAGTTGTCCCCGGAGTGCACGGGCCCCTGGGCCCGCCCTTCGGGGTTGGCGCCGGGCGGGGGCCCGGCGGTGTTGTCGCCGTCCGGTCTCGGCACGTTCGTCGAGCCGCGCTGCTGTAGCCGGGGGCCGGTCTGCGTGCAGTATCGGTAGATCCTCGGCGGGGGGCTGCCGCCGATCGTCGGGGGTCGGCGGGGCGTGCCGTAGTCACAGGAAGGTCGAGGATAGAGGTCGCCGAGAACCCGTACCTTGCCGTCCCGCACGATCGCCGCCACCACCGGGCCCAGCTTGTCCAACCCGGGCAGGAACTGGGAGATGGCCGGCGTCCGCATGGCCACCACATGGGCGGTGGTGCCCAGGTCGCCGAGCAGCGCGCCCACGGACGGGCCGTCCTTGCGCACGACGTCGGTGATCAGCTTCAGGGTGTCCGGGGAGTCGTCCAGCAACTCGCGGATCTTCGGGTCGGCATCCTTGACGGTGCCGGTCAGGTCCTTCGCGTCGTGGCTGAACTGGATCAGGTCGCCGTGCAGGTCCGACACCGTGCCCAGCACGATCCGGCCGTTGTGCAGTGAGTTCACCGTCTGCGGCAGCACCGACTCCAGACCGGCCAGCAGGAAGTCCCCGCCGTCCAGCACCCGCTGGATGTCCGGCCCGGAGTTGTTGAACGCCTTGCTCAGCTCGTTGACCACCACGGTCACCTTGGCCGGGTCGACCTGTTCAGCCAGGGTACTCACGTTCGAGACGACCTGGGAGAACGGAATGGGGGTGTGGGTGTCGCGCTCGTCGACCACCGAGCCGTCCGCGAGGTAGGGACCCCGGTCGGTGCGCGGCCTGAAGTCGAGGTACTGCTCGCCGGCCGCTGACAGGTCGGCCACGTTGACGTCGGTGTCCGCCGGGATCCGGGTGCCCTCGTCGATATTGACCGTGATTGCAACACCACCGGGGCGCAGCCCGATCGCGTACACCCGGCCCACCGGATAGCCCCGGTAGGTGACCTGCGAGTGGTCCAGCAGGCCGCCGGAGCGGGCCGCGTTCACCGTCACCCGCATCGGCCGGTTGAACGGGTCGATCTGGATCACCGCGATCAGGATGTAGCTCAGCCCGATGGCCAGCAGCACCACCATCGCCAGCATGGTGAGCAGGGAGCGCGTCTTGGTCATCGGAGCCCGCCCAGGGTGCTGAACTGATGCTGCAGGTGTTGCGCGAACGACTGCTCGCCGTCCACGAAGTCGTTGGGGCCCGGCAGGTTGTCCCCGGGCATCGGGATGGCGATGGGCAGCGGCAGCAGCGAGAGGTCGACGTTCGCCGCCGCCGACTCACCCTTGGTGATCTGCTCGATCACCTTGCCGAAACCCACGATGTTGCGCAGCGACGGAGCCAGGTTGGGGCCCAGGTTGGCGAACCCGTCGAACACCGGGCCGACGTCCCGGGTGAGCCGACGAATATCGGAACCGCTCTCGTCGAGCAGGTCGTCGCCCCGGTCGCTGAGCTTGCCGACGGTGTCCAGCGTCTTGGTGAACCGGTCGGTCTGGTCGGCCAGCACCTTGATCGCCGGGGTGAGGTCGGCGAACGCCTTGTCAGTGGTGTCACGGCGGGCCACCAGCGTGTCGGTGAGCCGCTGGCTGGCGGCCAGGATCTTGTCGATGTCCTGTGTGCGGGCGTTCAGCGTGGTCATGATCGTGGTGGTCTGGCCGAGCACGTGCGCGATCTGCACGGACCGCCCGTCGGTGGCCGCGTTCAGCTCGTGCACGATGGTCTGCAGCTGGGCGAGGCCACCGCCGTTGACCAGGGTGGACAGCGACGCGAGCAGGTCCTCCACGCTGGCCGCCGCCTCGGTGGCCGGCAGTTCGATGGTGGCCCCGTCCCGCAGCAGCGGACCGCCGGGCGGCCCGCTGGGCGGGTGGATGGCCACGAACACCTCGCCGAGCGGGGTGGCCTGGCGCAGCTCGGCCGTCGTGCCCTCTGGCAGGTGCACGTCCTGGCGCACGTCCATGCTGACCTGGGCGGTGTAGTTCTTGGCCACGATGCGGTCCACCCGGCCGATGTCGTCGCCGTTCAGCTTCACATGCGCGCCGTCGGGCAGGTTCAGCGCGTCGGCGAACACCGCGTTCAGCCGGTAGCTGGGCCCCCCCACGCCGCCACCGGGGATGGGCAGGTCGGTCGCGCTGACCCCGCAGCCGGCCAGTGCCGCGCCGAGCAGCGGCACCGCCACCGCGGCGGCAACCCAGCGGCGGCTCACTTCGCACCGCCCAGCAACAGCATCGCCAGGCCGACATCGCTGGCCTTGCCCTGCTTGTTCAGGGTGCACAGCACGGGTATCCCGAGTTTGTCGCAGACGCCCTGCAGCAGTTGCGTGTCCAGCAGGAGCTGGTCCAACCCGGCGTGCGCCCTGGCCCGCCCTCGGCCCCAGTCCACGATGTTGTACAGGTTCTGGAATGCGGTGGGCAGCACGTCGGCGGCCTCGGCCAGCTCGCGCCTGCGGTCGGCCAGGGTGCGCGCGGTGACCCGGACGTTGTCCAGGGTGTCCTCGCCCTTGCTCCGGTTGTCCGAGATCAGCTGGTTGGTCTGGTCCAGCAGCTCGTTCAGGTTGTCCAGCACCTGGCGCAGGTGCGGGCCCTGGTCGTCGAGCAGCGAGGTGGCGTCGGTGAGGTTGCTGGAGAACTGTCGGATGGTGTTGTCGTTGTCGGCGGCCTTCTGGGTCAGCTGGTCGACATCCTTGACCAGGTTGACCAGCTGGTCGCGCTGGTCGGCGCCGACCCCGATCGCCGCCGCCAGCCCGTGGATCCCCTGGCGGACCTTGTCGCCGTTGCCGGCGAAGGTGCTGGCGGCCACGTTCAGCGCGTCGGACAGCGCCGGGTTGCCGCCGGCGGCCGAGTTCAGCTGACCGGTCAGCCGGTCGGCGGCAGCGAACACCCGGTCGATCTCCACCGGGGTGTGCGTGCGGTCCAGCGGGATGAGGTCCCCGTCGCGCAGGGTCGGGCCGCCCCGGTACACCGGGGTCAGCTCCACCCGCCGGTCGGTGACCACCGACGGCGACATGGTGACCGCGCCGACACCTGCCGGCACCTTCACGTCGGGGTCGACCGACATGTCGACGACCACGTGGGTGCCCTCCGGGTGGATCGCGGTCACCGTGCCGACCTTGAGGCCCAGCACCGACACGTCATTGCCGACGTAGAGGCCGATCGCGTCGGCGAACTGCGCGGAGACCCGCACCGGGGAGGAGCCGAACACCCCGCAGCCCGACACCAGTGCCACGGTCAGCGCCGTGACCAGGGCCGCCAGCGCCCCGCGCACCGTGACCGGTGCTCTCAGCGACATCATTTGCATCCCTTGACGGCGCCGACCCGGCACAGCAGGTTGTCCGGGAGGATCGAGTAGGGCGTGTAGACGTCCCCGTAGGGGCCGTTGCCGAAAGCGTTGTTCAGGTAGCGGCCGGCCGGGGCGATCAGCTCCAGCGCGCGGTCCACCGAGTCGTCCTGCTTGCGCAGCACGTCGGTGAGCTCCCTGGCGTTGTCCAGCAGCGACCCGATCTGGGGCCGGTTCTCGTCGATGGTCTTGCGCAGCTCATCGGTCAGCGAGGCCAGGTCGGTCAGCATGCCCCGGATCACGTCCCGGCGGCGCAGCAGCTCGCGCAGCAGCTGGTCGGACTGGCCCATCAGCGCGTACAGCTGGTCGCTGCGCTGGTTCACCAGCTGGGTGACCGTGTCCGCGCTGGTGATCAGGTGGGCCACCTGGTCGCGGCGGGCCACCACCACGTTGGACAGCCGGGACAGCCCGTCCAGCGCGGCACTGATCTTCGGCCCGTCGCCGCGCAGGTTGTTGCTCACCGAGCGCAGCGCCGCCTGCAGCTTCGCCCCGTCCAGGTCCTCCAGCAGCGGCGTGCCCGTCTGGATCACCGACTGCAGGTCGTAGGGCACCGAGGTGTGCGCCAGCACGATCCGGCTGTGGAGCAGCTCAGCGCCGGCGACTGGGGTGAGCTCCAGATAGCGGCCACCGAGCAGAGTGGCCAGCTTGATCGAGGCGGAGGAGTCCGCGCCGACCTTGACGCTCCGGTTGACCCGGAACGAGACGAGCACGTGGTCGGCCTCGAGCGCCTCGGCGGTGATCTGGCCGACGTCCAGGCCGGCCACCCGCACCGGGTCGCCCACCCGCAGGTCGCCGGACTGGGCGAACTCGGCCTCGTAGCGGGCCTGACCCAACCCCAGCGCGCCGAACCCCAGGGCGGCCAGCACCAGCACCACGATGACCGCGGTGGCGACCAGGCCGAGCCAGAAAGGGTTGCGCTCACGCAGCGGCCTGAACAGCGGGCTCATCGGCACACCTCCGTGTGGGTGTCGCCGACCAGGGGCTTCAGTGGGTCAAGGTTGATCGAGAGGCCCGGTGGCACATTGATCGAGATGCTGCACGCGTACAGGTTGAGCCACGAGCCGTACGAGCCGATCCGGGCGATCCCGGACAGGAACGGCGGGAAGCCCTCGAGGGTGTCGTTGAGCTCCTGCTTCGCCCCGACGAACACCTCGGCGGCGCGGCCGGCGGAGCGGATGTCGTGGCGGACGTCCGGGCGGATGTCGGAGATCAGGTCGTCGGCGTTGCCGGTGAACTCCCGGACCCGCTGCAACGAGCCGAAGATGGTGTCGGTGTTCGAGTTCAGCCCGTTCACCAGGCGCCGGGACTGGTCGATCAACGAGTCCAGCTCGGGCCCCTTGCCGGCCAGCTGGTCCAGCACGGTGTTCAGGTTGGTGATCACCGAGCCGATCACCTGGTCCCGGTCGGCGATCGAGTTGGTCAGCTGGGTGGTCTGGTCCAGCAGCGGCACGATCTCGGGACCGGACCCCTGCAGCACCTGGACGATCGTGTCGGAGAGCTTGTTCACGTCGGCGGGCTGGAGCACGGAGAACAGCGGCTGGAAGCCGTTGAGCAGCGCGGACAGGTCGAACGACGGCTCGGTGTCCTGGATCGGGATACGCCCGCCGTCGGGCAGTGGCCGGGCCGCGCCCGCCCCGGGCACCAGCGAGACGAACCGCTGCCCGACCAGGTTCTGGTAACGGATCACCGCCCGGGTGTTCTCGAAGACGGGCTGGTCGGCCAGCACGGACAGCTCGACCTCGGCGTGAGTGTCGACCAGCGTCATCTTCTCGACCCGGCCGACCCGCACCCCGGCGATCCGCACGTTGTCGCCCTCGTGCAGGCCGGACACATCGGTGAAGTCGGCGGTGTAGGTCTTCGTCGCCCCGTTGGTCACGTTCAGCAGCGTCGAGTACAGCAGCCAGAACAGCCCCACCGCGACCAGCCCGAAGGCGATGAGCTTGAAAAGCTCCTTGCGCACGCTCATGCCGGCAGCACCACCGTGGCACCGCGCAGGATCGGGCCCAGCAGCAGCGTGGCCGCCGCTCCATCGTTAGCACCGCTCAGCAGCGCATCGATGGTGCGCACCTCAGCCGCCGAGCCGACCGGCCCGACGCTGCCGCCGGCCGCCGGGGTCTGGAAACCGGACGGGCTGAAGCTGGGGAACATGCCGGGCAGCGAACTCGGGCCGCCCGACTCGGGGGCGCCATCCTCCCCGGTCTTGCGCGGCAACAGCGGTGGGGGCGGCGGAATGCCCTGGTAGAACGGGAACGACTTGGGCAGCGCGCCGGGCGGCGGCACCTTGTCACCGCAGTTGGGGCCGCTGAGGCCCGGGTAACGCGGGCAGTCGGCCGCGGTGTACGGCGCAAACGGCAGCAGGCTGATCTGCAGGTCCAGTGCGCCGCCATTGCGCGGGTTGAGCGCGGTGCCCAGCTTCGCCAACCCCCCGCTCAGGCTGATCAGCGAGTGGGTGATCACGTCGCGCTGCGGGGCCAGCACATGCGTGACGTCGCTGCCGTCGCGGACCAGCCGGATGATCCGGTCGTCGTTGTCGGAGAGGAACCCGTGCAGATCGTCCGCGGTGTCGGTGCCCTCGGTGAGGGTGTGCACCAGGTCGTCCCGCTTGTCCACGATGGTCTTCGTCGTCACCACCGCGTTGTCCACGGTGTCCAGCAGCGACGGCGCCGCGTCGGCGAGGCCCTGCAGGTCGGTGCCCAGCAGCTGCAGGTCGGCCGAGAAGTCGTCGGTGTGCCCGTTCAGCGTGGTCAGGTAGGGGTCCAGCCGGCCGATGATCGAGCCGATCTTGGCGCCCCGGCCCTGCAGCCCCTGCGAGATGTTGGTCAGCGCGACGTTCAGCTCGGCCGGGTGCACGGCGCGCAGCACCTTGTTCAGCTGGCTCATCACCGTCTGCAGCTGCAGCGTGGCCTCGGAGGTGTCGCCCCGGATCACCCCGTTCGGGGCCAGGGTCGAGTCGGTCGGGGTGGTCGGGTCGAGCAGCTCCACCGAGGGCGCACCGAACACGTTGGTCGGCACCACCCTCGCGGTCACCCCGGCCGGGATGCCGGCGGCCAGTGCCGGCTTGAGCTGCAGCGTGATCTGGTGCAGCGGCTCGCCACCGGGGCTGTCCGAGGGGGCGACACCGACCGCGCTCACCGCGCCGACCAGTGCCCCGCGCAGCTTCACGTCCGCGCCCGGCGTCAGGCCGTCGCCGACGTCGGTGACCAGCGCGGTCGCCGGGAACACCGACCGGAACACGCCTCGGTACTGCATCAGCAGCAGTGCGATGACCACGACCACCAACAGGAACGCCAGCACGCCTCGCCTGGCGAGGGTGGCGGTGGGCAGGCCACGGCCGGTGGCGTCTACGACGAAGGGCATGCCATCACCCCGAGATCCGGACGCCGGGGTCGAAGCCCCAGAGCGCCATGGTGATCAACATGTCCATCAGCACGATGGCGATGATGCTGGTGCGGATCGCCCGCCCGGACGCCGCGCCGACGCCCTGCGGCCCGCCCGAGGCGTAGAAGCCGAAGTAGCAGTGGATCAGGGTCGCGATCACCACGAAGATGACCGCTTTGAGCACCGAGTAGAAGATGTCGATCGGCACCAGGAACTCGTGGAAGTAGTGCAGGTAGGTGCCCGAGGACTGGCCGAAGCCGAAGCTGAGCACCAGCTGGGTGGCCAGGTAGTTGCCACCCATGCCGATCAGGTACAGCGGGATGATGGCAATGAACGCGGCGATCGTCCGGGTGGTCACCAGGTAGGGCAGCGGCCGGATCGCCATCGTCTCCAGCGCGTCGATCTCCTCGGAGATGCGCATCGAGCCCAGCTGCGCGGTGTAGCGGCAGCCGGCCTGCGCGGCGAACGCCACCGCCGCCACGATCGGCGCAATCTCCCGGGTGTTGCCGTACGCGGAGACGAACCCGGTCAGCGGCGCCAGCCCGAGGATGTCCAGCGCGTTGAACCCCTCGATGCCGACCGAGGCGCCGGTGAACAGCGCCAGCAGCACCATCACCCCGATCGTGCCGCCGCCCACCACGATCGCCCCGCTGCCCCAGCAGATGTCGCCGAGCAGCCGCAGCACCTCGCCGGTGTAGAACCGCAGGGTCAGCGGCACGGACCCGAACACCTTGACCACGAAGGTGGCCTGGTGCCCCATGCCAGCCAGCGACATGTACGGCCGCCGGGCGACCCTGGTCAGCCTCCGCGCCGGGTCCGGAAGTGCGTTTGCCACCGGTTAAAGTCCCCTCAGCCCAGCCGCTGCGGCACGAGCACCGAGTAGATCTGCGTGATGACCACGTTGACGGCGAACAGCAGCACCACCGACAGCACCACCGTGGCGTTCACCGCGTCCGCCACGCCCTTCGGGCCGCCCTTCGCGTTGAGCCCCTTGAAGCAGGCCACCAGCGCCACGATCAGGCCGAACAGCGCGGACTTCACCTCGGCCAGCACCAGGTCGGACGGCTGGGCGAACGCGGCGAAGGACGAGATGTAGCTACCGGGCGTACCGCCCTGGGCCAGCATGTTGAACAGGAACCCGGTGAGCACGCCGGCGAACGCGACGACACCGCAGAGCAGGATCCCCACCAGCATCGTGGCCAGGATGCGCGGCACCACCAGCCGCTGGATCGGCGAGATGCCCAGCACCTCCATCGCGTCGATCTCCTCGCGGATGGTGCGGGCGCCGAGGTCACTGCAGATCGCCGAGCCCACCGCGCCGGCCAGCAGCAGCGCGACCACGATCGGCGCGCCCTGCCGGATCACCCCGAGGCCGTTGGCCGCGCCGATGAACGAGGTGGCGCCGACCTGCTGGGCCAGGCTGCCGATCTGGATCGAGATGATCACGCCGAACGGCACGGCCACGAGCAGCGTCGGCACGACCGAGACGCCGACCACGAACCAGGCCTGGGTGATGAACTCCTTGTACTGGAACTCGCCCCGGACGAACCCGGTCACCAGGTACCGCAGTGAGGACGCGCTCATCACGAGGATGCGGCCGGCCGTCACGAAGGACTCGTGCATCCGGCCCACCACGGTGGCCACCACACCGCCCAACCGGGTGTCGCGGCAGCGCGAGAGGATATCCACGCACGTCCCTTCGCGTTGTACGAGATACCGGGCGGCCGAGCTCCACGCCTGGCTCCGAGAGTTATAACGAGCGACCTACGTCACGGTGACGACAGAGCCACACAATCGTCTATTTGTGGCTGGTGGGGTCGTGGCCCTTGCCGGACCGCCCCCGGACGGCGGAGAGTTGACCCATGGCGAAGGGCAGCGCCAGCGCGGCGAAGCAGGTGCGGGAGCTCAGCAAGAGTGAGCTCAGCGAGCTCGATCGGGAGGTCGCCGAGCTCGCCTGGCGATGGGCCCGCCGGCTGGCCGGGCTGCGCCCCGAGCAGGCCCCGTTCGGCCCGGTCGACCCGCAGATCCCCGAGCAGGAGCGGGCGACCGCCCACCTGGCGCGGCTCTACGTACTGGCCAAGGTGCGCAACAGCGCCGACGAGCGCGCCGACGCCGACGCCTTCTACGCCGGCCAGGCCGGCGCCGGCTACCCGGAGATCGCGGCCGCCCTCGGCCTGACCTGACCCGGGCAGACCTGTCCCCCGCTACGGGGTGGGCGCCGGGACCGGCGCGGCGCCGGAGCTGGTGTAGACGGTGACCACGGTGCCGGTCGGCACGTTGCCCTGCGGGCTCTGCCCGATGACCTGGCCCTGCGGCGCCGGCGACGGCAGCTGCACCGGCCGCACCGCGTAGCCGGCCTGGCTCAGCGACTGGCTGGCCGCCGTGTCCTGCTGGCCCACCGTGTACGGGGCGACGACCTGCTGCAGCACCGGGCCCGGGGACAGCGTCGAGGCGTGTCCGCAGTTGGAGCTGTCGCTGTCGCTGTCGCTGTTGTCGTCATCGTCATCGTCGTCGTCGTGCTTCTTTTTCTTCTTCTTGTGGTGACAGCTGCTGTTGTCGCCCGAGTCGGAGTCGCTGGAGTCCGAGTCGTCGTCATCGTCGTCGCCGTCGTTGCCCTGGCTGCCCTTGCCGGTCACGTACGCCGGGTCCGGCCCGGGGATGGGCCGATTGGGCTGGCCGGCGAGGATCTTGGTCATCGCCTTGAAGTACGGCGGCGCGGCGACGGTGCCACCGAACGCGCCGTGCCCGCAGTCACCGAGGTGCACCGGCGGGCCGGGGCACAGCGTGCGGGGGTGCCGGCCGTCGGCGAACAGCATCGACGACGCCCCGTAGCCGTTCACGCCGCCGACGAAGGCCACCGACTCGCTGTCGTTCGTGGTGCCCGTCTTGCCGATGTCTGGGCGCGTCCAGCGGGCCGCCGAGGCCGCCGCCGCCGACGTGCCGGCCGTGGTGTCCTTGCTCAGCCCGGCCAGCAGGGTGTCGGCCAGACCGGTGGAGATGGCCTGCTCACAGGGCTGCTGGGCGACCGAGATGCGCCGGCCCGAGCGGTCGGTCACCCCCACCACCGGGCTCGGCGGGCACCACTTGCCGCCGTCCATCAGGGTGGCGGCCACGTTCGCCATCTCGAGCGTGCTGACCGGGCTGACGCCGAGGGTGAACGAGAGCAGGCCCTGGTAGTACTTCGACTGCGGCTCGTTGTACTGCGGCCGCTTGGCCAGCGGGTTGCCCGGGTCGGTGATCGGAGTGCCGCCGGCGGCATTGGTGCGCATGGTCTGGCGCAGCCCCAGCCGCTCGGCCATCCGGACCACCGCCGGCGTGCCGACCTTCGACTCCAGGTTCACGAACGCCACGTTCGGCGAGGTGGCCAGCGCGCTCTGCAGGCTGATCGGGTCGGCGTAGTTGCCGTCGTTGGACACCGGGTAGCACTTGGTGTTGCGGTCGGCCTGCTCGGGCACGAAGCAGTCCGAGTTCGGGTTGGGCAGCTCGGAGTCGAAGCCGACCATGCCCTGCTCCAGCGCGGCGGCGGTGGTGAAGATCTTGAACGACGAGCCGGCGCCGAACACGTTGCTCGCGTTGGCCACGATGTTGGTCACCGTGCCGCCGGCTCTGGCGTCCGTGCCCAGGTTGCGGTTGGCCACCATGGCCACCACCTGGTGGCCGCCGTCCTGCGGCTTGATCAGGGCGAACGTGTTGGCCACCCCGTCCTGCGCGGGCGGCACGTTCTGCTCGACGGCCGTCTTCATCGCCGAGGCCGCCGCCGGGTCCATCGTGGTGGTGATGGTGTAGCCGCCGGTGTCCAGCTGGTCGGTGGTGAACCCGGCGCCGCGCAGGTAGCTCACCACGTAGTCGCAGAAGAAGCCGGCGTCCGGCGCGGCGGAGAAGCAGTTGCCGCCGGGCACAGTCGGCCCGTTGGGCACCACGTCCAGCGGCGCGGCCTTCGCCGCCTCGGCCGCCGAGGAGGGCAGCGCCCCGGTGGACACCATCGCGTCGATCACCAGGTTGCGCCGGGCCAGTGCCTGCTGCGGGTGGCTGTAAGGGTTGTACAGGTTCGGGTTGTTGACCATGCCGGCGAGCAGCGCGGCCTGCGGCACGGTGAGCTGGGCCGGTGTGGTGTGGAAGTAGGCCGCGGCGGCGGAGCCGACGCCGTAGATGTTGCCGGCGAACTCCACCAGGTTCAGGTAGCCGGTCAGGATGTCGTTCTTGGGCATGCTGCGGTTGAGCTGAACGGCCAGCTGGGCCTCGCGCAGCTTGCGCACGACGGTGTCGGCCCGGTCCGCCGCCTGGGCCGCCGGGTCGTCCCGGTCCACCACGTTGATCAGGTAGTTCTTCACGTACTGCTGGGTGATCGTGGAGGCACCCTGCAGCGAGCCACCGGAGGAGTTGTGCAGCGCCGCTCGCAGCGTGGCCAGCGGGTCGATGCCCTCCTCCTCGTAGAACCGGCGGTCCTCGATGGAGATGATCGCGGCCTTCATGCTGTCCGCGATCTGCTCGAACGTGGCCGGCAGCCGGTACTGGTCGTAGAGGTAGGCCAGTGGCGCACCCGTGCGGTCCAGCACCGTGGTGGTCAGCGGCATCTGGTCGGCGGCCAGGCGGGAGTCGCTCAGCCCGGCGGTCGACCCGTGCGCGGAGTCGGCCAGCTTGTTGGACAGCAGGCCGAGCCCGATGGCGCCCGGCGAGAGCATGGCGGCCAGCAGGACCCCGGACAGCACAATGGCGCCCAGTGTCTTGAGCAGCGGAATCTGCGGGCGCACGCGGGCGACGTTACCCGGGCTGGCAACAGGATCGTCGTGAGCCTGCTCGCATGGCCTCCACCGGACCCGATCCGGGGGCGGCCGGCCGGCTCAGAACTGCACGCCCCTGGTGAGCGCGCCGTCGACCACCAGGTTGGTCCCGGTCATGAACGGCACCGCCGGGCTCGCCACGAAGACCACCGCCCTGGCGATCTCCTCCGGGGTCGCCATCCGGCCGGTCGGGTTCAGCCCGAGCGCCATGCCGTACAGGTCCGGCTGGTTCTGTTCCATGTTCTCCCACACCCCGCCGGGGAAGTAGACGTTGCCCGGCGACACGCTGTTGGCCCGGATGCCCTTGGCGGCCAGGTGGTAGGCCAGGCCCTGGGTGTAGTGGATCAGCGCCGCCTTGAACGTGCCGTACGGGCCGGCGGCGAAGTCGACCTCGCGACCGGACACGCTGGACACCGTCACGATCGAGCCGCCCTCGCTGCGCTCCAGGTGCGGCAGCGCGGCGTTCACCAGCCGCACGGTGTGCATCATGTCCACGTCGAAGCTGGCCTGCCAGTTCTCCGGGGTGTCCGGGATGGCGAGCGCGCTGACGTTGGCCACCACGATGTCCACGCCGCCGAGCTGCTCGGCCGAGTCGGCCACCCAGCTGGCCAGCGCCTCACCGTCCGCGACGTCCACCGCCGCGCCGATCACCCGGGTACCGTGCGCGCCGCCGAGCTCCTTGGCGGCCGCGGCCACCTCGTCGGCGTGCCGGGCGCAGATCGAGACGTCCGCGCCCTCCTCGGCGAAGGCCTCCGCGATCCGCCGCCCGATGCCCTTGCTGCCGCCGGTCACCAGGGCGCGCCGGCCCTTCAGCCCCAGGTCCATGTAGTACTCCTCGTCTCGGGTGTCTCGGGTGCGGTGCTCAGAGTGTGGTGCTCAGAGCGTGGTGGCGGCCTGTTCGCGCAGGTAGGCGTGCATGCCGTCGAAGGCGCGCACCGGCGGCAGCAGCGACTTGGACACCTTGGTCACGGCGCTGTAGTTGGTGTCGCAGACGTTCGCCAGCGGGCACTCGGAGATCTGGGTGAGCAGCTGGTAGGCGTCCAGCCGGTCCAGCCCGAGCAGCTCGCCGAGCCAGCCGACCATCTCCACCTGGCTGGCCCGCCAGGCGTCCTCCAGCGGCCGCGCCGAGCCGACCACCATGATCGCGCCGTCGGACTCGATACGGGGCCACGCCGGCGCGGCCACCCCACCGGCTCCGCCCTTGATCAGCTCGACCAGCAGCGTCGTGTTCATGGCGCCCTCGACGGCGGTGCCGCAGGACTCGCCCTCGCCCTGGCGGTAGTGCCCATCGCCGACCGAGAACAGCGCGCCCTCGACGTTCACGCCGAGGTAGCAGGTCACCCCGGCGCGCATCTCCGGCGTGTCCATGTTGCCGCCGAACGTGTCGGGAACCAGCGACGACCGCACCTCACGGGCGGCCGGCGCCACGCCGACGGTGCCGTGCATCGGGTCGATCGGCAGGTCGATCCGCAGGTCGCCGTTCCGGGCGGCGAAGGTGACGGTGCCCCTGGCCCGGTCCAGATGGTAGATCCAGGTGCGCTCGGGCAGCGGGTCCTGCAGCAGCGCGGTGCGGTCGGTGCTGGTCAGGCCGCCGAAGAACGGGATCGTGGAGGACGCGGCCCAGTCCCGGGCCGGTTCGATCGAGACGAAGTGCACCGCCAGGGTGTCTCCCGGCTCGGCGCCCTCGATGTAGAACGGGCCGGTCTGGGGGTTCACGTCGGGCATCCGCAGACTCACGCTGGCCAGATCCTCGACGGTGCGCAGCCGGCCGGCGAACGCGTCCTCGGTCCACAGCTTCAGCAGCGTGCCCGGCTTGACGGTGGCCACCGGCGGGACCCCACCGAACGTCCAGGCGTACTGGTCCGGGGTCGGCCGGAACTCCACCACATCCATCAGCGACTCCAGTCTCCGGGGAGAACGTCAGTTTAGTACGGCCGCAAACGACCTTTACGAGCAAGTTTTACCAGGTCAGGGCCGTAAGACTCTCGCACGTTCTCGCGGACAGACAGCCCTAAAAGCGCCCCCGGGCCGGTGGTTGCACACCGACCGGGGACTTGACCGCCTTATGGGAGGCGACCCGTGTTCAGCATGGCTGAGAGTGCGCCGGAGGCCAAGTACCTGCCTCCGTGTCCCCCGTGGTGCCACACGCATTGGTCTGCCGGCACCGGCCGCCAGCACCTTTCTATTGAGGTCCGCTACACGTCCGGCGTCGTCCAGCTCGAACGGCTCGACACCGAGACCACCGAGGGCCCCATCTCGGTCGTGATCGAGCCGACCGTCGGTGAGTCCCTCGTCCTCGCCGCGTCCGACACCATCCCACTGATTGGCGCCCTGTACGCGGTCATGACCGAGGCCGGCCGGTGAGCCGCCCGCCGAATCCCGCCCGGCACGCCCGGATGTTGCGTCTGCTCACCGATGAGATGGACAAGGCCGACACCGCTCTTTGGGACGCCGAGCGCGACGGCAACACCTCGGCTCGCATCGTCGCTCTCCGCGAGCGGGCCGCGTTGTGGGTGAAGTACGGCGAGCTGCTCACCAGCGTGGGGGCTGAATCGACCGGCGCTGCCCTGGCCGCACAACGGGACCTGACCACCGCGCATCAGCTCGCGGACGAGGCGACCCGGTGACC
>DATAZG010000099.1:0-11270 GCA_036272155.1 Pseudonocardia sp. | reverse complement strand
GCGGCGGCCGCCGCCAACCGCGCCGCCGCCACCGTGCTCGGCCGGCTGCCCAGCGGCTGGCGCAACGTGGCCTCGGCGCCGCTGCGCAGGAAGTACCTGCTGGTCGGCGGGGTGTCCCCCGACGCGACGGTGCGGGACGCGGCGGCACAGGACGGCGCGGCGGCTCCGACCGAGGGCGACGGCGAGCCCGAGCTGGAGATCGCCTACCGGCTGACCGGGAACGGCCTGCGCGCGCCCGGCTTCGACGGGGTGGAGCTGGTCTCGGCGACACCGGAGCACGTGGTGCTGGAGGTCGGCGGTCTGCGGCGTTCGTTCGACGTGGCGCACTACCCCGGGCTGGTCGCGGTGGACTCGGCGCTCGGCCCGGTGGCGCTGACCCCGCTGCCGAAGTTCCGGGACCCGGAGTCGGCGCTGGCCACCGGATCCCTCGTCGCGCCGATGCCGGGCACCGTGCTGCGCCTCGGGGTCGAGGTCGGCGACCAGGTGCGCGCCGGCCAGCCGGTGCTCTGGCTGGAGGCGATGAAGATGGAGCACCAGATCACCGCGCCGGCCGATGGTGTGGTCACCGAGCTGCCGGTCGGCGTCGGCCAGCAGGTCGAGGTGGGCACGCTGCTGGCCGTCGTACCGAGCGAGTGACCGCCGGCGCGCCGCGATGACCGGCCAGCTGCGCGAACCGCAACAGGAACGCAGCCGGACCACGCGCCGCTGGCTGGTCGAGGCGGCGGTCAGCTGCATCGCGGAGCTGGGCTGGAGCCAGGCCACGGTGGCGGTCATCGCGAAGCGGGCCGGCGTGTCCAGGGGCGCCGCCCAGCACCACTTCCCGACCAGGGAGGACCTGGTCACCGCGGCGGTGGAGTTCCTCGGTGAGGAGCAGCTGCGCCAGCTGCGGGCCAGGGCGGCCGGGCTGCCCAGCGGCGCGTCCCGGGTGGAGCCGGTGGTGGACATGCTGCTCGACCTGTACGTCGGCCCGACCTTCCGCGCCGCCCTGCACGTCTGGGTGGCCGCGTCCACCGACGAGACGCTGCGGGCCGCCGTGGTGCCGCTGGAGGCGAAGGTCGGCCGGGAGGCGCACCGGGTGGCCGTCGAGCTGCTCGGCGTCGACGAGTCGCACCCGGGGGTACGCGAGCTGGTACGGGCCACGCTGGACCTGGCCAGGGGGCTCGGCCTGGCGAACCTGCTCACCGACGACACGGCCCGGCGGGCGCAGATCGCCGCCGAGTGGGCCCGGGTGCTGCGCGCAACGCTGTAGCGTCCAAAGACCAACCTCCGACGGCAACGAGGTGTGACGATGGAAGAACGCGCGTTGGGTGACGGCGGGCCGAGGCTGTCCGTGATCGGGCTCGGCTGCAACAACTTCGGCATGCGGATCGACGCCGACGCCTCGGCGGCCGTGGTGCACGCGGCGCTGGACGCGGGTATCACGCACTTCGACACCGCCGAGATGTACGGCGGAGGTGACTCCGAGCGGTTCCTCGGCGCCGCGCTGGGTTCGCGCCGGGCCGACGTGCTCATCGCGACCAAGTTCACCCCCCGGCCGAACGACGAGGCGTACCGCCCGGGCGTGCTGGCCGACCGCATCCGGGACGCCGTCGACGGCAGCCTGCACCGGTTGGGCACCGACTACATCGACCTCTACTACCAGCACTACCCCGACGCCGAGGCTCCCGTCGAGGAGTCGCTGGAGACGCTGCACGAGCTGGTCGAGGCCGGCAAGGTGCGCCACCTCGGCAGCTCCAACATCGATGCGGCCCAGATCAGCAGGGCGGCCGAGGTCGCCGCCGACAAGGCCTGGCCCCGGTTCACCGGGACCCAGATCGAGTGGAGCCTGCTGTCCCGCGAGGTGGAGCGGGAGATCGTGCCGGCGGCCACCGCGGCCGGCCTCGGCGTGGTGCCGTTCTTCCCGCTCGCCTCGGGCATGCTGACCGGCAAGTACCGCCAGGGCGAGCCGTACCCCGAGGACAGCCGGCTCGCGTTCGCCCAGCGGGCCTCGCGCTCCGGGCTGAGCCGGTTCGCCAGCGACGAGAACTTCGCCAAGGTCGAGGAGTACCGGGCGTTCGCCACCGAGCGCGGGCACTCCGTCACCGAGCTGGCCGTCGCCTGGCTGCTGGCCCAGCCCTCCGTGACCTCGGTGATCACCGGCGCGACCAAGCCGGCCCAGGTCGCGGCGAACGTCGCGGCCGCCGCCTGGACGCTCTCGCCGGCGGACGCGGCCGCCGTCGCCGCCCTCGGTTAGCCGGTCGGCGGGCCGTCCCGCGTGGCACACAACACTTCCGCTCAGCGGTAGTCGTCCGTTGGCGGGGGTCGGGTATCAGGGTTAACGTTCGCCCGACGGGCCACCTCCGCGAGGACGCGACACGTGGCCGCTGAGCACGGACGGAGCCGATGGCCGAGATCAAGACGCTCACGGAGGCGGTCGCGCAGCTGGTGCACGACGGGGACTCGGTGGCCCTGGAGGGTTTCACCCATCTGATCCCGTTCGCGGCCGGCCACGAGATCATCCGGCAGGGCAGGAAGAACCTGACGTTGATCAGGATGACGCCGGACCTGATCTACGACCGGATGATCGGCGCCGGCTGCGCTTCGAAGCTGGTCTTCTCCTGGGGCGGCAACCCCGGGGTCGGCTCGCTGCACCGGATGCGTGACGCGCTGAGCCACGGCTGGCCGGTGCCGCTGAAGATCGAGGAGCACAGCCACGCCGGCATGGCCAACCGGTACGTGGCCGGCGCGTCCGGGCTGCCGTTCGGGGTGCTGCGGGGCTACGCCGGTACCGACCTGCCCGCGCACACCGACACGATCAGCACCGTGACCTGCCCGTTCACCGGCGAGCAGCTGGCCGCGGTCAAGGCCCTCAACCCGGACGTCGCGGTGATCCACGCGCAGCGCGCCGACCGGGAGGGCAACGTGCAGCTGTGGGGCATCACCGGGGTGCAGAAGGAGGCGGTGCTCGCCGCGAAGCGCTCCCTGGTCACCGTCGAGGAGATCGTGGACACCCTGGAGCCGGTGCCGGGCGCGGTGCTGCTGCCGTCCTGGGTCATCGACGCGGTCGCGCTGGCCCCGGGCGGGGCGAAGCCGTCCTACGCGTACGGCTACTACGAGCGCGACAACGCCGCGTACAAGGCATGGGACGCGGTGAGCCGGGACCGGCAGAGGTTCGCCGCGTGGCTGAAGGAGTTGGTGGCGTGAGCGAGGCGACGAGCGAACCATCAGTACTGAGCGAGGCGACGAGCGAACCATCAGTGCTGACGGAGACGCGGACTGCCAGGGCCGCCCAGCCGGTGGCGGGTGGCGAACCGGTGCTCGACTACACCGCCGACGAGATGATGACCGTGGCCGCGGCGCGGGCCCTGCGCGACGGGGCGGTGTGCTTCGTCGGCATCGGGCTGCCGTCCACGGCGGCCAACCTGGCACGGCGGCTGCACGCGCCGAACCTCGTGCTGATCTACGAGTCGGGCACCCTGGACACCCGTCCCGAGCTGCTGCCGCTGTCCATCGGCGACGGCATCCTGGCCGACTCGGCGCTGACGGTGGTCAGCGTGCCCGAGGTGTTCAACTACTGGCTGCAGCCGGGGCGAATCGACGTGGGCTTCCTGTCCGGCGCCCAGCTGGACCGCTACGGCAACATCAACACGACGGTGATCGGCGAGTACGACGAGCCGTCGGTGCGGCTGCCCGGGTCCGGGGGCGCGCCGGAGATCGCGGCGTCCTGCGGCGAGGTGATGATCGTGATGCGGCACCGGCTGCGCGCGTTCGTCTCCGGGGTCGACTTCATCACCTCGCTCGGCCACGGCAGCGGGCCGGACGACCGCCGCCGCCTGGGCCTGACCGGCGCGGGGCCGCTGCGCGTGATCACCGACCTCGGCGTGCTGGAGCCCGATCCGGAGACCCGCGAGCTGACCCTGACCGGGCTGCACCCCGGGATCACCGTCGAGCAGGTGCGCGCCGAGACCGGCTGGCCGCTCGCCATCAGCGGGGAGCCGCTGGTGCCCACGCCGGCGCCGACCACCCGCGAGCTCGAGTTGCTCCGGTCGCTGCGCACGGTGGGGCAGTAGCCGTGGCGATGGGCGAGCGGGGTTCCGTGGCACTGCACCACGTCGTCGACGGCCCGGCGGACGCGCCGCCGCTGGTACTGCTGGGTTCGCTGGGCAGTGCGCTGGACATGTGGGCGCCCCAGCTGCCGCCGATGACCGAGAGCCACCGGGTGATCCGCGTGGACCACCGGGGGCACGGTGGCTCACCGGTGCCGGCGGGGCCGTACACGATCTCCGAGCTGGCCGGCGACGTGCTGGCGCTGCTGGACCGGCTGGAGCTGGACCGGGTGGACTACGCCGGCCTCTCGCTGGGCGGCATGGTCGGCATGTACCTGGCCGCCGAGGCACCGGAGCGGATCAACCGGCTCGCGCTGATGGCCACGTCGGCGAACTACCCGGACAAGACACCGTGGGAGACGCGGATCGCGGCCGTGTCGAACGGCGGCACCGACGCCGTCGCGGCCACCGTGGTGAAGGGCTGGTTCACCGCGTCCTTCGCCGCCGCCAACCCGGACACGCTGGCGTGGGCGGAGGAGTCGGTGCGCAAGACGCCGGACCTCGGTTACCTGGGCTGCTGCCAGGCGATCCGGGACTGGGACCACGTCGCGCGCCTCGGCCAGATCGGCGCCCCGAGCCTGATGATCTGCGGCACCGGTGACCCGGCGACCCCGGAGCAGCCGCACGGGGCGACCATCGCGAACGGCATCCCCGGCATCCGGTTCGAGCTGGTGGACGCCGCCCACCTGCTCAACATCGAGGCCGCCGCCGAGGTGAACGCGCTGCTCACGGAGCACTTCGCCGACTGAGCTACCGTGGCCCGGTGCCCGACGAGCTGGAGCCGAGCGAACTGCGGATCTCCGACCTGGACCGGGAACGCGCCTGCGCACTGTTGGCCACCGCCATGGAGCAGGGCCGGATCACCCCGATCGAGTTCAGCGACCGCTGCGAGGCGTCCTGGAACGCGCGCACCCGCGCCGAGCTGCTCGCGGTGCTGTCCGACCTACCCGGCGGCCCGCCGCCCGAGCTCGCCCCGCTGGTGCTCGACGTGGCCTTCGGCCAGATCCGGCGGACCGGCCAGTGGGCGGTGCCGGAGCTGGTCCGGATCGCCGGGCTCGGTCAGCGCACGCTGCTCGACTTCACCGACGCGGTGATCCGCCGCCCCGAGGTGATCATCGAGGTGATGGCCAACATGAGCGCCACCCGGGTGCTGCTGCCGACCGACGCCGAGGTGGACACCGACGGGTTGGAGCTGGTCGCCGGCTCGGTCCGGCACCGGGGGCCGACCGGTCGACCGGAACGCCGGCCGGGGCGACTGCGGCGGCTGCTGCCCGGCGGCGGTCGGGAGCCGGACCCGGTGCTGCCCACCCAGTTCATCCTGAGAGGCCGCGCCACACTGGCCTCGGTGACGGTCTGGCACCCCCGGCTCGCCCGGCGGCGCTGACCTCCGAACGGTCGTCTCCGACGCCGCCTGACCCGCTGACCACCCACGCAAGCCCCAACCGGACCACGTACCACACCGGTCGCTGAAGATCCATCATTGCAAGCCGCCTCCGGGAACTCTAAGGTTTGCTCACTCGCACGGGTGACCTTTCGTCGGATGTCCGAGCGTTGTTCACCTGACGCTCGACCGGAAGCCACTGGTGCTGACCATGCGCGGCCGGTCGACCAGGTGAGGACGATGCCATGACCCAGACCCGCGACACCCACGCCAACTCGCTGGACGCCGAGCAGGTCGGCTACAAACAGACCCTCGGGCGCCGGCACGTGCAGATGATTGCCATCGGCGGCGCGATCGGGACGGGGCTGTTCCTCGGCTCGGCCTCCCGGCTGCACAGTACCGGCCCTGCGCTGCTGTTCAGCTACGCATTTGTCGGGGTCATCGCGTTCTTCCTGATGAGAGCGCTGGGCGAGCTGGTACTGCACCGCGCCACGTCGGGCGCCTTCGTGTCGTACATGCGGGAGTTCTACGGCGAGAAGTGGGCGTACGTCACCGGCTGGATGTACTGGCTGAACTGGGCGCTGACCGGGATCGCCGAGCTGTCCGCGGTGGGCCTGTACGTGCAGTACTGGTTCCCGCTGATGCCCGCCTGGGCCACCGTGCTGATCGCGCTGGCCGTGGTGTTGTTGATCAACCTGATGTCGGCGCGGGCGTTCGGCGAGTTCGAGTTCTGGGCGGCGATCGCCAAGGTCGGCGCGATCGTGCTGTTCCTCGTGGTCGGGCTGATCGTGGTGATCGGCGGCCTGCACATCGGCACCCACAAGGCCGGCTTCTCGAACCTGTGGAACAACCCGGGCGGCTTCTGGCCGACCAGCGGTAACTACAACTGGTACGGGCCGATCCTGGTCATGTCCGGCGTCGTGTTCGCCTACGCGGCCATCGAGATGGTCGGCGTGGCGGCGGGCGAGATGGCCGACGCGAAGCGCGAGGTGCCCAAGGCCGTCAACGCCGTCATCTTCCGGATCGCCATCTTCTACTGCGGCTCGATCCTGCTGCTCTGCTCGATGCTGCCGACCACCGAGTTCAAATCCGGCACCAGCCCGTTCGTCACGATCTTCGACCGGATGGGCCTGAACTGGATGGGCGCGCTGATCCAGGCCGTCCTGATCGTGGCCGCGATGTCCAGCCTGAACTCCGGGCTCTACTCCACCGGGCGGGTGCTGCGCAGCCTGGGCATGTCCAAGCAGGCCCCGCAGTTCACGCTGAAGATGAGCTCCTCCGGCGTGCCCTGGGCCGGCATCGTGATGACGTCGGTCGTGTACGTCTTCGGCGCCGTGCTCAACGCGATCGCCCCGGACGCGTTCGAGATCGCCCTGGAGTCCGCGTCGATCGCCATCGTCTTCACCTGGGCCACGATCTTCCTGTGCCAGCTGCGGCTGCGGGCCCTGGTGAAGAAGGGGGTGGTCCCGGCCAGCCCGTTCCCGATGCCCGGCCACCCCTACACCAGCATCATCGGCCTGATCTTCCTCGGCCTGGTCCTGGTGGGTATGGCCGTCTCCGGCTGGCAGAGCAGCCCGTACTTCGGTCACAAGGTCGACTTCCTGGTCGTCGTGTTCGGCATCCCGGTCATCGCGATCCTGCTGGCGATCGGCTGGAAGTTCGTGAAACCGGGGGTTGTCGCCAACACGGGGGACCGGCTCAAGCCGGTCTGGTCCGACGACGGACCGACCTACGGCTCCAACGTCGACCCCGATGACCTCGACCCGGCCAAGCAGACCGGCCCCACCACCGAGGGGAGCTGAGTGAGATGACGAATACGGTGCGACGACTGGTAGCGACGGCGCTGGCGGGGCTCGTCACCATCACCTTGACGGCCTGCGGCTCCGGAGGCGGGGGCCCGAACGCGGCGCCCTCCCCGGTCCCCGGGGCGACTCCGGGCGGTCACCTCACGATCGCCATCCCCTTCGACGAGCCCGGCCTCGGGGTGAAGGACGGCACGAGCTACCGGGGCTTCGACGTGGAGACCGCGACCTACGTGGCCAAGGCGCTCGGCGTCCCGGACGCCAACATCACCTGGAAGGAAGCCAACGCGGACGACCGGGTCCAGCTGCTGATCAACGGCCAGGTGGACCTGGTGTTCTCCACGTTCTCCATCACCGACGCCCGCAAGCAGCAGGTCGACTTCGCCGGGCCCTACTTCACCGCCCACCAGGACCTGCTGGTGCGCCGCAACGAAACCGACATCACCGGGCCGGAGACCCTGAACGGCCGCGACCTGTGCACCGTGCCCGGCACCACCTCGGCCGACTACGTGGTGGCGCACTACAAGGGCCGGATCCAGCTCAAGGAGTACCCGAGGTTCTCCGACTGCGTGCGGGCGCTGGCCAACAGCGAGGTCGACGCGGTGACCACGGACGACGTCATCCTGGCCGGCTACGCGGCCGAGCCGCAGTACCGGGGCGCGCTGAAGGTGGTCGGCCAGGGGTTCACCGACGAGAGCTACGGGGTCGGCATCAAGAAGGGCAACACCCAGCTCGTCGACCAGGTGAACGCGGCGTTGAAGCAGTACATCGCCGACGGCTCGTGGCAGCGGGCGCTGGGCACCACCGTGGAGCCGTCCGGCTACCGGATCCCCAGCCCGCCGAGCCCGGGCAGCGCCTGAGTCGACGACGTCCGCAGCTCCCAGGCGCGCCACGGCGTGCGGGCCTGGGAGCCGTGGCCGGGGTCGACGGCGATGATCCGGCCGCCGGGTAGCGCGGTGGTGGCGTGTTTGGCCTCGTGGTCGAGCACGGTCAGCCGGGCGATCTTGTCGGCGGTCCGGAAGCGCTGCCGCTGCCAGTCGTAGGGCGTGTCGTGCCCGTGCACCTGGCTGAACGGCAGCGTCGTATCCAGCCAGCCGGGTAGCAGCTCGGTGCCGCTGGCCGCCCACACCGGGCCGACGCCGCCGGCCCGCCAGCTCCGGTTCAGCAACCGGCCGGCGCGGAACAGTGCGTTGTCCCGCGCGCCGATCAGCGCGTTGATCGCGGCCGCCGCCTGCTCGGCGGTGGTCGGCACCGCCAGGGTGGCGCGCCAGAACTCGGCGGTGAGCCCGGCGTGCGTGATCAGGAAGTCCTCGGCCTGCTCACCCCGACCGTCGCGCACCCACGTCGCGACCTGCATCCGCCCCTCGGCCCACCAACGCCGCAAGATCTCCCCGGACTCGACGCCGATCCGCTGTGGCCAGTGGAAGACCGGTTCGCGCAGGTAGTGGGCTTCGTGGTTGCCGACGAGCTGGACCCACTGGCCCGGCTGCTCGGTCAGGTAGCGGTCGACCAGGGCGACCACCTCGTCGGACTCCGGGCCCCGGTGCACCAGGTCGCCCACCTGGACCACGGTCAGGTCGTCCGGCAGCCGGCCGGTCACGTCGTCGGCCCCGAGCCGGCGCAGCTCCGCGCGCAGCTCGCCGAGGTGGCCCGCCACGTCGCCGATCACCGCCACACGATGCGCCGGCGGCTCCACCGGGACCGGTTCCGGCCGGTCAGGGGCCACTAGACCGCCGGCTCCGGGGACGCCCACGACTCGGCGGGCACAAACTGGGAGACGTTGCCCATCCGGCGCTGCACCGAGGAGATCTCCCGGACAGCCTGGGCGATCACGCTGCGGTCGATCGAGGACATCCGGCTGATCGTGATCAGGTCGGACGGCCGGTCGCCGGCCCGGTGCTGCATCAGCTGGTAGCGCAGCCGCAGCCGCTGCAGCACGCCGAAGACTTCGATCAGCGTCTTGGCCTGCTCGTCCGGCAGCATCGCCGAGCCGGCGGCCGCCCGCAGCCGCTCGGTGGTGGGCAGCGCGGCGGAGCCGACGCTCAGCGCGGCCCAGCGGCCGATGTTGACGATCGGCAGCAGCGCGTGTGTCTTGATGTCGAACGTCTCCGGCTGGCGGGACAGCAGGTGTCGCATCGGCCGCAGCTTCGCGCGCTTGGACAGCGACTCCTGCAGCAGCAGGCGCATGGTGCCCGGATGCCGGCGCAGGTCTCCGAACACCCGGGTCACCGCGGGCAGCCCCGGGTCACCGTGGATCGGCCGCCCGTCCACCAGCAGCGACGTCATCATCGCGCCGTTGTGCTCGGCCGGCTGGGCCAGCCACTCCCGCCCGGCCTCGCGCCAGTCGTCGTTGGTCCGCGCGAACAGGGCGTGCCGCGCGGTGGCACCGTTCTCGTCACCGCTGAGCCCCGCCCGCGCCAGCACGTCGTAGACCTCGCCGAACGCCGCCCGGTAGCGGGCGATCTCCTCGGCGGGCAGGTAGCCGTCGAACGCCGCCGCCGAGTCGACGTCGGAGCTGAGCACCGCCTCCCGCCGCCCGTTGCTGCCCAGCGACAGCCAGGTGAAGGCGTCCACCGACAGCTCGGGGTGCTCGGCGAACACGAACCCGATCGCCCGCCGGACCAGCGTGTCCACCACGGCGGAGTACACCGCGATGACCCGCCCGGAGGCCAGCCCGCGCGACAGCAGGTCACCCAGCATGGCCGGGATGCCGGCGGCGTGGCAGGCCAGGTCCTCGACCGAGCCGGCCCGGCGCAGCCGCTCGTGCAGCGAGACCCCCGCGGTGGTCGGGGAGACGGCGAAGTCGCGCGGGCAGATCACGCCGCGCACCTCGCCGCCGCGATCGGTCACCAGCAGGAACTCGGCGCCCCGGTCGAGCAGCAGCAGCATCGCCTCGGCGGCGGAGTCACCCAGCACGACGGTGGGCACCGATGTGTCCATCACCGAGCTGGCCGGCGAGCTCGGTGGCTCCCCGCCGACGAGCACCTTCGCGCGCAGCACCGAGTCGGTGACCAGCCCGAACCGCCCGGGCCCCAGCCGCACCACGGCGCACGGCGCCCCCCGGTCGGTGATCCGCCGGGCCACCTCCGCGACCGGGGTGCTCGGGTCGACGACCAGCGGTGGCTGCACGATCAGGTCGTCGACCAGGCTGTACGTCGGGGCGGCCGGCACCGTCCGGCGGGCCGTGGACACCATCTCGGCCAGGAACCGCGCGCCCCGGGTCGACGTGAACACGGGCGCGGCCAGCCCGGCGGGGATGCGCACCGCGACGACCGCGCCGTTGGCGATCGCCCGGGGCCCGATCGAGCACTCCGTCAACATCGCGGAGAAACCGAACACGCCACCGGGCGCGACGATCTCGTCCGGCCCCTCGGCCCGGCTGTCCGCGTCGTTCCACAGGTGCACGTGGCCCTCGAGCACGACAAAGACCTCGACGCTCGGGTTCCGGAACGCGTCCAGGATCAGGTCGCCGTCGGCGAACCGGTCGATCCGCGAGCCCCGCGCGATGGCGTCCAGCGTGGTCGCCCCGAGGGTGTCGAAGGGCGGGTGCTCGGCCAGGAAAGTCGCGAGCTCGGCCGGGTCCATGCTCGACATGCTGCCACAACGGCCCGACCACACCCGGATGGCCGAGCAGGTCGGAGGGCTGCCGCGGCGCTGACCCGCCACCGCCGTTCGACCTGTCGCGGGAAATAGACGCGACAAGTCGAGAGAACGGCGGCGGCTGCGGCTGGGGGTGGCGGCCGACCTCAGTTCTGGGCCAGGTCGGCGAAGCGGCTGTAGTGGAGTTGGTGGGCGACGGTGATCGTGCTGGTGGGGCCGTTTCGGTGTTTGGCCAGGATCAGGTCGGCCTCGCCGGCGCGGGGGTCGTCGCGCTCGAACGCGTCGGGGCGGTGCAGCAGGATGACCATGTCGGCGTCCTGCTCGATGGAGCCCGACTCACGCAGGTCCGAGATCATCGGGCGCTTGTCGGTGCGTTGCTCGGGACCACGGTTGAGCTGGCTG
>DATAZG010000098.1:0-7761 GCA_036272155.1 Pseudonocardia sp. | reverse complement strand
CGCAGCCGGCCCAGCGCCGAGGTGAACCGCCGGGGGTAGCTCTCGAACCGGGGCAGCGCCGCCGTCACGTCGGTGAGCACGGTGCTGATCTCGCCGTGCAGCACGCCCAGCCGGTCGACGATCGCGCCGTCGTACGCGGCGTCGGTGTGGTCGTTGGGTACCGGCTCGCCGCCCGGGCCCGGCCGCAGCTGCCAGTCGGTGCACAGCTGCTTGAACGCGGTGTTCAGCGGGAGGAAGGCCCGGTAGCCGCGCTCCAGCCCGGGGCGGGCGGCGTCCGGCAGGGCCCCGGCCACCCGGTCGGCGTGGTGCGAGCGGCCCTCGGGGGTGAGGCTGTAGCCCGGCATCCGCCCGGTGCGCCGTCTGACCAGGCCGGAGTCGGCCAGCGTGGCCATCAGCTCGGCCACGTCCGCCTCGGGCAACCCCGTCGCGGTCGCCACCGCGCCCTCGGAGGCCAGCCCACTCAGGCGCACCGCATGCAGGACGTGCAGCGCGGGGTCGGACATGCTTCCTCCTCAAATCGTCTAAATGTGTATCGTATTAAACACCGCAGCGGAAGTACGCGGCAGACCTGGCACGGGAGTGGAGCGAGCGGATGAGCCATGTCGTCGACATCGCGGCCGGTGCCGGCCGGGACCGGGCGCTGGTGGGCAACAAGGGCGCCGGGCTGGCCCGGATGCACGAGCTCGGCCTGCGCGTGCCGCCGGCGTTCGTGATCACCACCGACGCCTGCCGCGCGTACCTGCGCGAGGGCGTCCCGCCGGCCGGGCTGCTCGCCGAGATCGACGCGGCGCTGGCCGGGCTCGAGGCGCGCCGGGGCCTGCGGCTGGGGGACCCGGAGGCGCCGCTGCTGCTGTCGGTGCGGTCCGGGGCGCCGGTGTCCATGCCGGGAATGATGGACACCGTGCTGGACCTCGGGGTCACCGAGGCCACCCGGGCCGGCCTCGAAAAGCACGGCGGGCGGCGCTACGCGCTCGACTCGCACCGGCGGTTCCTGGAGTCCTTCGGCACCGTGGTGCTGGGCATCGGGCAGGACGAGTTCGACCGGGCCGCCGCCGCTCTCGGGCAGTCCGGTGACGAGGAGCGGCCGGCGGCCGAGGTGGCGGCGTTTACGCAGGTCATCGGGGCGCACGCCGACCCGGGGCTGCTCGACGACCCCCGCGCCCAGCTGCGGCTGGCGGTGGCGGCGGTGTTCCGGTCCTGGCACAGCCCGCGCGCGGCGGTGTACCGGCGGCTGCGCGAGATCCCGGAGGACCTGGGCACCGCGGTGGTGGTGCAGGCCATGGTGTTCGGCAACCTCAACGCGCGCAGCGGCACCGGCGTGGTGTTCACCCGCGACCCGAACACCGGCGAGGCGCGGCCCTACGGCGACTTCCTGTTCACCGCGCAGGGCGAGGACGTGGTGGCCGGGCGGCACCGGACACTGCCGGTCGCCGCGCTGGCCGAGCGGCTGCCCGAGGTGTGGGACGAGCTGCGGGGCGCGCTGGCCGGGCTGGAGCGGGCCACCGGGGAGATGCTGGACCTGGAGTTCACCGTCGAGGACGGCACCCTGTACGTGCTGCAGATGCGCTCGGGTAAGCGCGCGGCGG
Source organism: Pseudonocardia sp. (assembly GCA_036272155.1). Classification (GTDB taxonomy): domain Bacteria; phylum Actinomycetota; class Actinomycetes; order Mycobacteriales; family Pseudonocardiaceae; genus Pseudonocardia. The sequence continues at coordinate 6,175 of DATAZG010000098.1, read as the reverse complement.
TGGCGGCGGTGCGGATCGCCGTGGAGCTGGCCGGCGAGGGTTTGATCGACCGGGCCGAGGCGGTCCGCCGGGTGGGCGTCGAGCAGCTGCGCCGGCTCGGCCGCCCGCACCTCGACCCGACCGGCGGCCACGAGGTCGCGGCCACCGGCCTCGGCGCCTCGCCGGGTATCGCCACGGGGCGGGTCTGCCTGTCGGCGGACGCCGTGGCTGACCTGCTCGATATGGACGGCGCGGAGGACGGCGTGCTGCTCGTCCGCACCGAGACCTCGCCGGCCGACATCCACGGCATGGCCGCCGCCGACGGCATCCTGACCAGCCGGGGCGGCCTGGTCAGCCACGCCGCCGTGGTGGCCCGTGACCTGGGTGTACCCGCCGTGGTCGGGGTGGCGGAGCTGGCCGTCGACGAGGCCGGCGGCGTGATCCGGCTCGGCGACCGGACTGTGGCCGAGGGTGAGCTGGTGACGATCGACGGGGCGTCCGGGGAGGTCGTGGTCGGTGCCGCCCGCGCGGTGCCGCCGGCCCCGTGCCCGCAGCTGGACACGCTGCTGGCCTGGGCCGACGAGCTGGCCGGCCCGGCTGCCGGGGACCGGGCGAGCGCCGTCGACCGGCTCACCGCCGCGCACCGGGCGCTGGAGTCCGCTCCGGTGTGACTGGTCAGACCGTGTACGGGTGGATCTTGAGGTAGCCGCCGGCGTCGATCCGCAGCTGCATGCCGGTGACGAACCGGGACTCGTCCGAGGCCAGGTAGAGCACCGCGTGGCTGATGTCCTCGGGCTGCACGTACGGCACCGGCATCAGGTTCATCGCCGGGAACGCCGCCTCGGCCTGCTCGCGGGTCGGCGCGTCCAGGTCGGGCCGGAACAGCCGGTACATGCCCTCGTGGTGCAGCATCGGGGTGTCGGTATTGGTCGGGTGCACCGCGTTGACCCGGATGCTCCGGGGTGCCAGGGCGGTGGCCAGCTCGTGCACGTACATCGACAGGGCCTGCTTGGCGAACTTGTAGCCGGCCGAGGCGGGGTCGGCAGTGCCCGAGCGCGGGCGCATCGCGGCCAGCGACCCGGTGGCGATCACCGAGGCGCCGGCGGTCAGTCGGGGTACCGCCGCGTGCAGCGTGTTCAGTACCCCGACCAGGTTCACGTCGACGGTGTCCAGCATCGCGCCCAGCGGCTCGGCGGCACCCATCGGCGCGATGCCGGCCTGCGCGACCACCACGTCCAGCCGGCCGAGCTCGCGCAGCCCCTGGTCCACGGCGGCGCGCATGGCGGCCGGGTCGCGCACGTCCGCCCGCACGGTGACGACGCGGCGGTCCAACTCCTCGACCAGCCGCCCGGTCTCGGCCAGGTCCGCCGGGGTGGCCAGCGGGTAGGGCACCGAGTCGATGTCCGCGCACAGGTCGACGGCCACGATGTCGGCGCCCTCGGCCGCCAGCCGCACCGCGTGCGCGCGCCCCTGGCCCCGGGCGGCACCGGTGATCAGGGCGACCTTGCCGGCGACCCGGCCGGTCGAGTCGGCCATGTTGCCCCTTCCCGTGCACTCGAATAATGCGATATAAGTTTAGCCTATATGGTGAGCCGGAAGGCGGGAGCGCACATGGTGGTCGGGACCGACCGGCGGTACTGGAACCACGAGGAGCAGACCAGGCCGGGACCGGAGCTGGCGGCGCTGCGCACCGATCGGCTGCGCGAGGCCGTGGACCAGGCGGGCCGCGCACCGTTCTTCGCCGCCCGGCTGGCCGGGGCCGGGGTGTCCGCCGACGACATCCGGAGCTCGGCCGACGTGCGCCTGCTGCCCCGCATCACGAAGGCCGACCTGCGGCGCAGCGAGGCGGACCACCCGCCGGTCGGCGACTACCGGCCCTGTGGTCTCGAGCAGGCGATGCGCATCGCGATGTCCAGCGGCACGACCGGGCGGCCGACCGCCATGCTCTGGACCCGGCGCGACCTGGACGTCGAGCGCGAGCTGTCCGCCCGCAACCACTACCGGCTCGGCATCCGCCCCGGCATGGTCGTGGTCGGCGCCCACCCCGGCTACCTGAACGGCGGCCAGGGCCTGCAGCAGGCCGCCTACGAGCACATGGGCGTGCTGCTGATCTCGATCGGCCCGCCGGAGTCGGTGGACGCCGCCGAGCGGGCGCTGCGCACGATCGCCGACCTGCCGGTGGACCGCTGGCAGCTGTTCCCGTCGGCCCTGCTGCGGCTGCGCGAGGCGGCGGAGCGGATCGGCTTCAAGGGCCTGCCCGAGCCGGAGGCGATCGGCCCGCGCACCCAGTACGAGAAGATCAGCGCCGGCATGGAGTGCGTGGCCTACCTCGGCTCCACGTGCGGCGTGTCCGGTGGCGCGCACCTGGCCGAGGACTACGCGGTGGTCGAGGCGCTCGACCCGGTCAGCGGCGAGCCGGTGCCGGACGGGGCGCGCGGCCGGCTGGTGGTGACCTCGCTCGGCCGGGACAACCCGATGCTGCGCTACGACCTGCAGGACGTCGTCCGCCTGGAGTCCGCGCCCTGCCCGTGCGGGGAGACCAGCCGGCGCGGGTTCTGGGAGGGGCGCGCGGCGGACATCGTCACGGTGGCCGGCCGCGACGTGCTGCCGATCGACGTGTGGCGGCACCTGGACGCCGCCGCCGAGTACGTGCTCGTCCGGCCGGAGCGCGACACCGGCCGGCTGTCGGTGCAGGTGGAGGGCGCGCGGGACCGGGACGTGGAGGACGTGCTCGCCGAGGAGCTGCAGGTTCCGGTCGACGTGGACTGGGTGGACCGGGGCGAGCTGCCACGCGCCGCGTACAAGGCGCAGCGGGTCGTCGCGGCCGGCCAGCGCTGACCCGCGCGCCGGGCGGGCACCTGCCCGGTGTGCCGTTCGGTGACGACAGGCCGGTCGGGCGCGCCGGGCCCGGGTCACTCCAGCAGGTCGAGCACGGACCGGGCGTCGGGGGCGGACATGATGTGCGCGTCGCCGGCCTCGAGGTGGCGCCGCCACAGGTCCTCGGCGTCCTGCGCGGCGCCGGCGGCGACGAGGTCGACCAGCCGGGTGTGCGCGCGGTGCGCGGTGGCCATCCGGTCCCGGGTGTCGCCCTCCCCGCCGTGCGCCGCGACGAACCGGTCGGCCTGGACCTGGATGATCCGGTTGGCCACCGAGGACAGCGCCTCGAAGGTGTGGCAGCCGGTGAGCTGCACGACGAGCTGGTGGAACCGCCCGTGCGCGCGGGCCAGCCGGGCCGGGTCGCCCTGCGCGTCCGCCTCGTCGGCCAGTGCCTCGCGCAGCCGTGCCACGATCTCCGGGGTGGCCCGCTCGGCGAGCAGCGCGGCGGCCGGCGCCTCCAGCATCACGCGCGCGTTGTGCACGTCCTGCGGGGTGGCGCCCTCGTACTGCAGCAGCAGCCCGATGTAGCGGGCGACCATGGGCACTGCGGGCGTCCTGATCCGCGCCCCGCCGCCCGCGCCCCGGCGCACCACGATCAGCCCCTCGGACTCCAGGATGCGCAGCGCCTCGCGCACCGTGGTCCTGGCGACGGCCATCTCGGCCATCAGCTGGTCCTCCGGCGGCAGCGGGTCGTCGGCCTGCAGCTCCCTGGTGACGATCTTGCGGCGCAGCGTGCGTGCGACGATCTCGGCGGCCTTGGGGAGCTGGACCGCCTCGAGCTTGGTGACCATGGGGGAGGGTATCCGATCTCGCCGTGCCGGCGGGTCTACTGGGCCACCGCTCCGCCGTCCACCGGCAGTGCGTGGCCGTTGACGAACGAGGCGGCGTCGGAGCACAGCCAGACCACCGAGTCGGCGATCTCGGCCGGTTCGGCGAGCCGGCGCATCGGGGTGATGTCGGTCATCGCCTTGGCCATCGCCGGGCTGGACTCGGCCCGCTGCTCGTTCATCTGTGTCCTCGTGGTTCCCGGGCAGACGGCGTTGACCCGAATGCCCTTGCGACCGTACTCGACCGCCGCGGCCTTGGTGAGCCCGACGACCCCGTGTTTCGAGGCCACGTACGCGGACGCGAACGGCACCGCGACCAGCCCCGAGAACGACGAGGTGTTCACGATCGAGCCACCGCCGGCGGCCAGCATCGCGGTGATCTCGTGCTTCATGCACAGGAACACGGCGGTCAGGTTGACCGAGAGCACGGTCGCCCAGTCGGCCTCGGACACGTCGACCAGCTTCGCCGACGGCCCGAGCACCCCGGCGTTGTTGTGCGCGCAGTGCAGGCCGCCGTAGGTCGCCACGGCGTGCGCCACGAGCGCCTCGACCTCGCCCGCATCGGTGACGTCGGCCTGCTGGAAGGTCGCCTCGCCGCCCTCGTCGAGGATGGCCTCGACGGTCGCCTTGCCGCCTCCCGCGTCGATGTCGGACACGACCACGCGCGCGCCGGCCCTGGCGAAGGCGAGCGCCGACGCCCGCCCGATGCCCGTCCCGGCGCCGGTGACCAGCGCAACCTTGTCCACCAGCAGTGCCACGGCTTCTCCTTCGACTCGAACGGAACCCCGCCGGAGCGTATCCGAATAATTCGTTCTAAGTTAGAGTGATTACAACGCCGTTCGTCGATCCGACCCGCTGAGGTGCCGCCGATGCCGCTCCAGGACCACATGCAGCTGATCTCCGTGGACGACCACCTGGTCGAGCCGCCACACCTGTGGCAGTCCCGCCTGCCGAAGAAGTGGCTGGAGGCCGGTCCGAGGATCGTCGAGGAGGAGGCCACGGACGGCGGCCCGCCGGCGCACGTCTGGTACTACGAGGGCCGGCGCTTCCCGCAGATCGGGCTGAACGCGGTGGCCGGCAAGCGCCCGGAGGAGTTCGGCACCGAGCCGCTGCGCTACACCGACATGCTGCCCGGCTGCTACGACCCAGAGGCCAGGGTGATCGACATGGACCTGGACGGGGTGCAGGCGGCGCTCTGCTTCCCGTCGTTCCCCGGGTTCTGCGGGACGCGGTTCCTGCGCGGCGACGACCGGGAGCTGGCCGGGCTCTGCGTCCGCGCGTTCAACGACTTCATGATCGAGGAGTGGTGCGCGACCGCTCCCGAGCGCTTCATCCCGATCGTCATGCTGCCGCTGTGGGACATCGACGCCAGCGTGGCCGAGCTGCACCGCGCCGTGGCGATGGGCGCCAAGGCGATCACCTTCCCGGAGAACCCGGTGCCGCTGGGCCTGCCCTCGTTCCACAGCGACCACTGGGACCCGCTGTTCGCCGCCGCGCAGGAGGCCGGGCTGCCGCTGTGCATGCACTTCGGCACCTCCGGGGCGCCGAACACCGCGCCGGACGCCCCGTTCGCGGTGACCATCACGCTGTTCGCCTGCAACTCCATGTACGCCGCCGCCGACCTGATGTTCTCGCCCGTCTTCCACAAGTTCCCCCGGCTGAAGGTCGCGCTGGCCGAGGGCGGCGTCGGCTGGGTGCCCTACCTGTTGGAGCGCGCCGACTACGTCTGGGACCGGCACCGCTACTACCAGAACGTGAACCAGGACATGAAGCCGTCGGAGATCTTCCGCCGCAACATCTGGGGCTGCTTCATCGACGACGTGCACGGGCTGGCGAGTCGCCACGTGATCGGCATCGACCGGCTCACCTGGGAGTGCGACTACCCGCACTCCGACTCGAACTGGCCCAACAGCCGCAAGCGCGCGGTCGAGGTGTTCGCCGACGTGCCCGACGACGAGGTGCAGCGGATCGTCGAGTGGAACAGCCGCGAGCTGTTCAGCTTCCCGCGCGCGGGGGCCTGATGCCCAAACCGGACCCCAACGCCTCGGACTGGTCCGACCTGGACCTGCTCACCGTGTCCGAGGCCACCGAGCGCCTCGACGAGGAGGTGGCGGCCGTGCGCGCCGAGGTCGACGCACTGGCCGAGGACCCCGCCCGCGCCACCGAGCTGACCAAGGCCCAGCACCGCCTGGTGCTGTTGGAGCGGGCCAGGATCCGCGCGGCCAAGCCATCCGTGGTGATCACGCCCGGCCGGGTGCGCTCCCTGGCCGAGGTGGCCGACACCCCGGGCCCGCCCGACTGGGGCTGACCCCGCCTTCCTCGCCGAGCTCAACCACACCGGCGTCTGATCACGCTTGAGTTCAGGGGGTGGTCGCAACACCGTCGGTTGTCGTTCGGTGTGACAGTAGGTGGTTGAGGGCTTGGGCTGGGGTTTTCCAGCCGAGGGTTTTGCGGGGTCGGGCGTTGAGTTCGGCGGCGACCGCGGCCAGGTG
>DATAZG010000097.1:0-28500 GCA_036272155.1 Pseudonocardia sp. | reverse complement strand
TGGGGCCATCGCCCACCCCGCCACTCACGGGGTCGGATCGTGCGGCGGCCCTACAGGCGTTCGAAGGAGCGGTAGCGCTCCCAGTCGGTGACCTCGCCCGCGAAGGCCTCCAGCTCGACCTCGGCGGCGCGCACGTAGTGGTCGACGACCTCGTCGCCGAACGCGCGGCGGGCGGCCGTGCTCTCGGCGAACAGCCGGGCCGCCTCGGCCAGGCCGGCCGGTACGCGTGGGCGGTCGCTGGTGTAGGCATTGCCGGCCAGCGGCGGCTCCAGCGGCAGGTCGTCCTCGACGCCGAGCAACCCGGCGGCGATGATCGCGGACACCGCGAGGTAGGGGTTGGCGTCGGCGCCGGGGGAGCGGTGCTCGAAGCGCAGCGACTGGTCGCGGCCCAGTGCCCGCAGCGCGCAGCTGCGGTTGTCGAGCCCCCAGGCGGCCGCGGTCGGCGCGTAGCTGCCGTCGACGTAGCGCTTGTAGGAGTTGACGTTGGGCGCGAAGAGCAGGGTGAACTCGCGCAGGTGGGCCAGCTGGCCGGCCAGGAACCGCTCCATCAGCGGGGCGAAACCGTGCGGCCCGTCGCCGGCGAACGCGGGCTCGCCGGCCTCGGTCCGCACGCTGAAGTGCAGGTGGCAGGCGTTGCCCTCGCGCCGGTTGAACTTGGGCATGAACGTGGCGCTCATCCCGTGCGCGGCGGCCAACTGCTTGACCGCGAACCGGGCCACCGCCTGGTTGTCGCAGGCCGTGAGGGCGTCGGAGTAGCGCAGCACCAGCTCGTACTGGCCCACGTTCGCCTCGCTGACCACGCACTCCAGCGGCACGTCGGCCTCGGCGAGGCAGCCGGTCAGCCTGCGCAGGAAGCTGCCGTCGGTGTCGGTCTCCAGCAGCGCGAAGTCGTCGCCGAAGTGCCCGGCCGGCTCGAGGTTGCGGTAGCCGGCGTGCCAGGCGTCCCGGTACGAGGTGTTGAACAGCAGGAACTCCAGCTCGGCGCCCACGAACGCGGTCAGCCCGAGCTCGGCGAGCCGGCCGAGCTGCGCGCGCAGGATCTGCCGGGGGGACACCGCGACGGGCCGCCCGTCCCGCCACGCCAGGTCGGAGAGCACCAGCGCGGTACCGGGCCGCCACGCCGCCCGGCGCAGGGTGTCCGGGTCCGGGCGCAGCACCAGATTGCCGTAGCCGGTGCGCCAGGAGGCGATGGCGTAGCCGTCCGGGGTGCTCATCTCGGCGTCCGTAGCCAGCAGGTAGCTCTGGCACTCCTGGCCGCCCTTGAGCACCTCGGCCAGGAAGAACTCGGCGCTCAGCCGCCGCCCCTGCAGGCGGCCCTGCAGGTCGACGGCGGCGAGCTCCACGGTATCCAGCTGACCGGTCCCGACCAGCTCGCGCAGTCGGGCGACGTCGAGGCGGCGGGCGTCGGACGACCACATGGGCTGCTCCCTGTCTCGGGGTTGGGACGACCGGTCAGGTGCTGGTGGTCAGCGGTTGGCCAGTTCCTTCTTCACGCGCAGCTCGACGGCGTGCACGGTGGCCGAGACCCGGTCGACGATCTCGTCCAGCTCGGCGTCGCTGGCCACGAACGCCGGCGCGAGCAGCGTCTGGTCACCGGCGTAGCCGTCCCGGGTGGGCTGCGTGGAGTAGACCAGCAGCTCGCGGTCCAGCGCCTCCCGGTCGATCTGGCCGGCCACCCCGAGCTCCGGGTCCAGGAACGACTCGCCGTCGGACGGGTCGACGTAGCTGATACCCAGCAGGAACCCGTGGCCGCGCACCTCGCGCACCAGCTCGCAGTCGGCCAGCGCGTCGGCCAGCTGCTCACGCAGCCTCGGCCCCCGCTCGCGGACCCGCTCGACGAGACCGTGCGCCTTCAGGTACCGCAGCACGGCCAGCCCGACCGCGCAGGACACCGGCGCGCCGTCCCAGGTGTGGCCGGGCTCGAAGCTGCGCGAACCCTCCGCGACGGCCTGGTAGACGTGGTCGGCCACCAGCATGCCGCCGACCGGGGTGAACCCCGCGCCGAGCCCCTTCGCGGTGGTGATCACGTCCGGGGTGATCGGCGTCTGCTGCGCGGCGAACCAGCTGCCCGTACGCCCCAGCCCGGTGACCACCTCGTCGAACCAGACCAGGAAGCCGTGCTCGCGGCGGCGCCGCTGCAGCCCCGCCCAGAACGCCGGCGGCGGGGTGTAGCCCGGCAGGGCGGCGGCGCTGACCGGCTCCAGCAGGAACGCCGCGACGTTGCCGGGGCCGACCTGGTCGAGCACCTGGTCCAGGGCGGCCAGGGCGGCCTGCCCGGTCGGGTCGGTGTGCCAGGTGGACGGGGGGATGTGTGGCTGCTGCTGGATGTAGGGCTGGTACGGGGCCTGCAGCCCGGGGCGGCCGGTCAGCCCGAAGGTGGCGATGCTGGCGCCGTGGTAGGCCTGCGCCGGGGAGATCACCAGGTGCCGGGACGGTTCGCCCCGCTCCACGTGGTACGAGCGGACCATGCGCAGCCCCAGCTCGTTCGCCTCGGTGCCGCCGGAGGTGAAGTGCACGCGGGTGAACCCCTCCGGGGCGACGGTCACCAGCTCGGCGGCCAGCTCCTCCTGGGCCGGGCTGGTGGCGTGCACGTTGTAGATGAAGGAGACCTTCTCGGTCTGGGCGCGCGCGGCGTCCATGATCTCCGGGATGCCGCCGTGCCCGAGGCTCGTCACCATCGCGCCGCCACTGACGGCATCCAGGTACGGCCAGCCGTTGGTGTCGTACAGCCAGACCCCTCGGCCGCGCTCGATCAGCGGGTACGGCCGGTCGAGCTCCCGGACGAACACGCTGGTCCGGTCGGCACTCACAAAGGCTCGGTCCGCCATGACGTTCCTCCCGTTGCACTGACTACTTAAAGGACCTCGACTGGGTCCTTTATAGAGAGCATGGAGGCTCCCTGTCAATGCCGGCGGGTCGGGTCAGCTGGAGCGGCGGAGGGCGCGGGCGGGGCGGTCGCGCAGCGAGGTCAGGATGGTGTGCACGCTGCCTCGGGTGCGTTCCACGTGTGCGCGCATCAGCTCGCCGGCCAGGTCGGCGTCGCGCTCGGTGAGCGCGCCCAGGATGGCGTCGTGCTCCTGTGCCGAGCGCCGGTGCTCGGCCTCGTCGTCGGGCAGGAGCGCGAGCACCGAGTTCAGGTGCAGTCGGGTCTGTTCGACGGCGTCGAGCAGGAAGCGGTTGCCGGTGGCCCTGGCGATGGCCAGGTGGAACGCGGTGTCGCGGCGCATGAACTCGGCGTCGCTGCCCGCCCGCGCGGCGCGGTCGGCGGCGGCGGCGATCTCGGCCAGCTGGGTCTCGGTGCGGCCGGCGGCGGCGAGCCGGGCGGCGGCCGGCTCCACGACCAGGCGGTAGTCGATGGCCTCGGCGATCAGCTCGGCCGACTGCGCCACCTCCAGCACCCGGAAGTCCAGGGTGGCGGACTCGTCGTTCGGCGCGAGCACGAACGAGCCGCCGGAACGCCCCCGTCGGGTCTCGATCAGCCGGTCGGCCTCGAGCACCCCGATGGCCAGCTGCACGGTCCCCCGCCCGACGCCGAACATCCGCATCAGCTCGCGCTCTGGCGGCAGTGACTGGCCGGCCGCGATGATGCCCAGCCCGATCTGTCTGCGGATCTGGCCGGCGACGTACTCGTGGGCGCGCTGCTGCTCGATGACCTCGAAGCCCGGCGAGCCGTCCGCGCCGGCTCGGGCCGGGTCGTCCGGGTGCCGGGCCGCCATGGCAGGCATGATGCCACAGCTCGCGGGCTGTCCCGGTGATCGACGCCCCACGTCGGCGCGCTGGACGGGCCGCCGGCTGAGCAGGCAGGATCACCGACGGCGCCGGGCGGCTTGACAGTCCACCGGCGATCCCATCAAGATTGGACCACGTTCTGGTCCAATTCTGACTGGAGGACTGCGGATGACGACGGCCACCGTCGACCTGATCAACCCGGCGACCGAGGAGCTGGTCGACACCGTCGAGCTCACCTCGGCCGAGCGGACCGACGCGGCCATCGCGCGGGCGCACGCCGCGTTCCCCGCCTGGCGCGACGTCGCCCCGGGGGACCGGGCCCGGCTGCTGCGCCGGTTCGCCGACCTGGTCGACCGGGACATCGACCGGCTGGCCGAGCTGGAGGTGCGCAACTCCGGGCACACCATCGGCAACGCCCGCTGGGAGGCCGGCAACGTCCGGGACGTGCTGGAGTACTACGCGGCGGCGCCGGAGCGGATGTCGGGCCGGCAGATCCCGGTGCCCGGCGGGGTGAACATCACCTTCAAGGAGCCGCTCGGTGTGGTCGGCGTGATCGCGCCGTGGAACTTCCCGATGCCGATCGCCGGTTGGGGGTTCGCCCCCGCGCTGGCCGCCGGCAACACCGTGCTGCTCAAGCCCGCCGAGCTCACCCCGCTGACCGCGCTGCGCCTCGGCGAGCTGGCCCGCGAGGCCGGCATCCCGGTCGACGTATTCCAGGTGCTGCCTGGCAAGGGCACGGTGGTGGGGCAGCGGTTCGTGGACCACCCGCTGGTCCGCAAGGTGGTGTTCACCGGCTCCACCGAGGTCGGCCGCACCGTGCTCGCCGGCTGCGCCGCGCAGGTCAAGCCGGCCACCCTGGAGCTGGGCGGCAAGTCCGCCAACATCGTCTTCGCGGACGCCGACCTGGCCACAGCGGCCGCCAGCGCCCCGGACGGCGCGTTCGACAACGCCGGCCAGGACTGCTGCGCGCGGTCCCGGATCCTGGTCCAGCGCACCGTGTTCGACCGGTTCCTGGAGCTGCTCGAGCCGGCGGTCACCGGGTTCCGGGTGCAGGACCCGACCCTGGCCACCGCGCAGATGGGTCCGCTGATCTCCGCCGCGCACCGGGACAAGGTGGCCGGCTACCTGCCCGACGGCGCGCCGGTGGCGTTCCGGGGCAGCACGCCGGACGGGGCCGGCTGGTGGTTCCCGCCGACCGTGCTGCTGCCGACCTCGCCGACCGACCGGACGGTGGTGGAGGAGATCTTCGGCCCGGTGCTGGTGGTACTGCCGTTCGAGGACGAGGCGGACGCGATCCGGCTGGCCAACGACAGCGACTACGGCCTGTCCGGGTCCATCTGGACGCAGAACCTGGGGCGGGCGCTGCGGGTGGCCCGGGCGGTGGAGAGCGGCAACCTGAGCGTGAACTCGCACTCCTCGGTGCGCTACTGGACGCCGTTCGGCGGCTACAAGCAGTCGGGTCTCGGCCGCGAGCTCGGCCCGGACGCCCTGGACGCGTTCACCGAGGTCAAGAACGTGTTCATCGCCCACTGAGGGCGGCGGCAGCAGGTCGCTGGACTCGAAGCGGATGTCGGACGGTGCCGCCGGCGTGGTTCGCCCACCCGGCCGCGCGGGACTGGACCTGTGCGCCGGCCCCGGTCGAGGGGCTGGACTTCCACGCCGCGCTGCCCGGCTACGCCGCCACTCCGCTGGCCGAGCTGCCGGCGCTGGCGGTCCGGCTCGGCGTCGGCCGGGTGTTCGTGAAGGACGAGTCCAGCCGGCTCGGCCTGCCGGCGTTCAAGGCGTTGGGGGCGTCCTGGGCGGTGCACCGGGTGCTGGCGGGCCGGCCGTCCGGCGAGCCGGTGCTGCTGGTCACCGCGACCGACGGCAACCACGGGCGGGCTGTCGCCCGGATCGCCGCGCTGTGCGGGCAGCGGGCCCACGTCTTCGTCCCCCTCGGTGTGTCGACCCGGGCCGTGGCCGCGATCGCCGCCGAGGGAGCCCGGGTCACGGAGGTCGACGGCAGCTACGACGAGGCGGTGCGCCTGGCCGCGGCGGCGGCTTCGGACGACCCCGGTGCCGTGCTCGTGCACGACACCGCCTGGCCCGGCTACGAGGAGATCCCGAGCTGGATCGTGCAGGGTTACGCCACCCTGTTCGCCGAGCTCGACGCCCAGCTGGGTGCCGAGCCGCCGGGCCTGGTGGTCGTCCCGGTCGGCGTGGGCTCGCTCGCCTGGCCCTACCTGCGCCGGGGGCTGGACGCGGCGACCGAGGTCACCGACCGGGACAGCGAGGCGGCCGTCCGTGAGCTGGCCGAGCTGGGAGTGTCCTGCGGCCCGTGCGGCGCGGCGGCCCTGGCCGGCGCCCGCGCCGCGCTGACCGGCCCGGACAGTGTCCGCCGCCGCGCCGACCTCGGGCTCGGCCCGACCGCGACGGTCGTCCTGCTGAGCACCGAAGGCGCCGCCGACCCCGCCCGCCCGGCCGCCTGAGTCACCAGGGGCCGGACTCGGAGCGGGCCTCGTCCGGGCTGTCCGGCCACGGCGGCACCGTCACCGCCGCCACCCGCAGGCCCGCCTCGCCACCCCGGAACTGGAACGACGTGCCGAGCGGAATGGTCAGGCAGACTCCCGGTTCGAGCGGGGTGACCTCCGCGCGGCCGTCCTGGCTGCGCCAGATCTGACCGCCGCCGGCGACGACGTACCAGATCTCCTGCACGGTCCGGTGGGACACCGCCCCCGAGACCTGGCCGGCCGCCAGCTCGAATGTGGCGAAGCTCGCCGCGCCCGCCAGTGCGCCCACCGGCCGCACGGTCGACCCGTCCGGAGCGGTGATCACACCCGCGTCCGACTCCCGCATCGTGCTGAACAGTTCGCTCATGATCGTGAGCATAGGTCGACATTGCGTACCGGAGAGCTTCTCCGGTAAGTTCGGAACTAATGCGGAGAGCCTCTCCGTATCGACAGGGTGCGGTGCCGGGTGGTCGCCGCGGTCTCGGCCATCGCGTCGGCCCGGGGCGTGAGCCGGGCGCGGATCGCGCTGGCCTGGCCGCGGCGCAACCCCGTCGTCGTCGCGCCGCTGGTCGGGGTCGGCAGGCCCTCTCACCTCACCGACGCGATGGCCTCGCTGGCGATGGACCTCACCGACGACGAGGTGGCCGCGCTGGAGGCCCCGTACACGCCGCGCGCCGACTTCCAGGGTGTCTCCGACGTCGCCGAGCTGGGCCGGATCGCGGCCAGGCTGGGTATCGAGCCGGCCCGCGCCTGACCCACGGCGCGGCCCTCGCTCGCCGGCTCAGGGTCGACTCAGCTCGACCGGCGGTTGCGGGCCCGGTAGGCCTGCACGTTGACCGGGTTGCCGCAGATCTCGTAGGAGTGCCAGCGCTGGGTGCGGCTGCGTGTGGTGTCGTAGAACGCGTGCGCGCAGGGCTCGTTCGCGCAGATCCGCAGGCGGGACCAGGCCCCGGACCTGACCAGCTCGGCGATGGCGAGCGCCACGCCGCCGAGCACCGGGTCACCGGTGACCTGGCGCAGCACGACCTGTCCCGTGGTCTGGAAGTCGTGCCGCAGGGTGATGCCCGAGGTGCGCTCGGTGAGGTCGTGCCAGTGCGCCGCGAGCTCGGCGTCGGTGGCCGGGCCGAGCACGATCGCGACCAGTGCCTCCCGCAGGCCCCGCAGCTCCTCGCGGACCCGGGGCGACACGCCGTCGACCTCCGGGGCGAACCGGCGCGCCAGCTCGGCGGCGAGCTCCGGGTCGTCGAGCTGGTCCTCGAGGCTGGAGTGCCGCCGCGAGTTGATCAGCTCGACGACCGCCTCGGTCAGGGCCGGTACCTGACCGGCCCTGGCGGGGGAAGGCGATCCGGGCACGTTCTCAGGCTACGTCGACATGGTCTATCTGTCGAAGACCTTTACAAGGGTCGCGGACCGCGAGTAGAAGTGTGTAAGCGCCAAAAATCATAAGACGCTTACAACGTGGAAGGTGGCTCCCGTGGCCCAGCTCATCCTGAACAGCGTCGGTGACCCCGTCGAGAGCGCCTCGCTCGAACCGAACCCCACCCTCGTCGGCGCCGACGAGGTGCTCGTGGCGATGGAGGCGGCCTCGATCAACCCGGTCGACCTCCTCTACGCGAAGGGCCAGTACGCGGTGCCGGTCAAGGTGGGGGGCGGGCTCGGCTCCGAGGGAGTAGGGCGGGTGCTGGAGGTCGGCTCCGCCGTCGACCCCGCGCTCCTCGGTCGGCGCGTGATCATCCTGGCCAACCTGGAGCAGGGCAGCTGGGCCGACCGGACCGTGGCTCCGGCCCGCAACGTGGTCGCCATCGGGGACGAGGGCGACGCGGCCCAGCTCGCGCAGCTCTCGGTCAACCCGGCCACCGCGCACATCCTGCTGAACCGTTTCGGCGCGCTGCGGCCGGGCGACTGGATCGGGTTGACCATCGGCAACAGTGCGATCGGGCAGTACATCATCAAGCTCGCCAAGCTCGCCGGCTACCACACGCTGAGCATCGTGCGCAGCGAGCAGGCGGCCGAGCAGGTGCGCTCCTTCGGCGGCGACCTGGTGGTGGTGCACGGCGAGAACCTGGCGGGCCGCGTCGCCGGGGCGCTCGGTGCCCGGCAGCTCGACCTGGTCCTCGACGGCGAGGGTGGTGCGACGGTCGGCGAGGTCGCACAGTCGCTGAAGTTCGGTGGCACGGTGGTCGCGTACGCGTCCATGTCACGGGCCCCGCAGTCGATCGGCATCGTCGACCTGATCATCCGCGAGCTGGAGCTGAAGGGCTTCTGGCTGGTCAACTGGCTGCGCGAGGCGCCGCGCGCGGAGATCGAGGCGACCTACGCCGAGCTCGCCGCGCTGGTGGTGAAGGGCGAGATCAGCTCGGTGATCGAGGCGAGCTACCCGCTGGCTGAGTACCGCGCCGCCTTCGCGCACGCCGGCACGCCAGGTCGGTCCGGCAAGGTGGTGTTCGTCTTCGACGCCGCCTGACGCTCGGCCGCGCCGGGGGCGGGCCGCGCAGCGGGGACCCGGTGCTCGGCTCAGGGGCGGGGCGGCAGGAAGTCGCGGATGTAGTCCTCGACGATCTGGTCGATGCTGTCGTCGACCGGCAGGCCGAGCGTCTTCGCCCGGTCCCAGCTGGCGTCGGTGGCCCAGCCGTCGACGATCGCCTGGATGACCGGGTCCGGCGTCGTGGTGATCGGGCCGAGCGGGATCCCGTGCTTCTCGGCCACCCGCTGTACCGCCGCGACCATCTCGGCCACCGTGTAGGAGCGGCTCGGCAGGGCCACCGCGCGGTCGTCGCCGAGTGCCGCCGCGGGCGCCTCGTGCAGCCCGACGAAGCCGGCGAGGCAGTTGCGGTAACCGAGCATGGGTAGCCGTGCCCTGGTCACCGGCAGCACGCACGGCTCGCCGTTCAGCGGCTCACGGAACACCCCGGAGCAGAAGCTGGAGGCGGCCGAGTTCGGCTTGCCGGGGCGGATGACGATGGTCGGCAGCCGGGCCGTGCGGCCGTCGAAGAATCCCTTGCGGCTGTAGTCGTTGACCAGCAGCTCGGTGATCGTCTTGGTCACCCCGTACGTGGTCTGGCTGGTCTGCTTCGTCTCGTCGGACACCGTCGCCGGCATCAGCGACCCGCCGAACACCGCGATCGAGCTGGCCGCGACCAGCCGCTGCGCCCCACCCCGGCGGGCCCGCACCGCCTCGAACACGTTGCGCCCGCCGTCCAGGTTGACCGCGAGCGCCAGGTCGAAGTCCTGCTCACCGCCGCCGGACAGGATCGACGCGAGGTGGAACACCGAGATGTCGTCGCGGTCCACGAGCCCGGTCACGGTGTCCCGGTCGGCGATGTCGCCGGTGACGATCGTGACCCGGTCGTCGAGACCGGCCGGGCGCTGCTCCGGCGCTGCCACGTCGAACAGGGTGAGCGCGTCGATCGGTTCCGGCCCGCCCGAGATGCCGGTCAGCGTGCCGCGTTCCAGCAGCGCCCTGGCCAGGCTCAGCCCGACAAAACCGAGACCGCCCGTGATCACAACCTTCATGCTCCGCGTCCCCCTGCTCCCGCGTTCGGCCCCGACGGCTGCGTCGAGGCATCGCCAACCAGATGTCTACCAGGGCAACCGACGTGCGGCTGGTCTGACCGACCGTGGCCCTACCGGGTGGCGCTTGATGCGGTGGCGGTTCGCGCGGCGGCGTCGTAGCCGACCTCGGCCGACATCTCGACCAGCTCGTGCAGCGAGCCGGCGAGGTTGGCGGCCACCGCCGGCCCGTCCCAGACCAGCCCATCGATGCACCGGGTGGCGAAGGTCGCGGACGCCTCGCGCAGGTCGGTCAGCGCGGTCACCAGCGCGTCGAGGATGACCGGCTCCATCACGTTGAGCTCGAGCTCGCCCCCCGCCACCGCCGCATCCACGGTGCTCGCCGCGCCCCGGATGCGGTAGCCGAGCTGCATGACGAGTTCGGGGACGACGGGGTTGACCTTGCCCGGCATGATCGACGAGCCGGCCTGCAGCGCGGGCAGCACCACCTCCGCGCGGCCGACCGCGGCGCCCGCCGACAGCAGCCGCAGGTCGGCGGCGATCTTGGCCAGCACGTGCGCGGCCCGCACGCAGGAGTTCGCCAGCCCCGAGTAGGCGTCCAGGTTCGCCATGGCGTCGAAGTAGTCGCCGGCCACCGTGACCTCGTACCCGGACCGCGCGCGCAGGTGGCCGACCGCCGCGGCGGCGAACCCCGGCGGGGCGGAGATCCCGGTGCCGAGCACCGTACCGCCCAGTGGCACCGCGAGCAGGTCTTCGGCGGCCCGCGCCAACACCGCCGACGTGCGCCGGACGGCGTGGGCCTGGCCGCGGTGGGTCTGGCCGGCGGTCAGTGGCACGGCGTCGCGCAGGCAGGTCCGGCCGAGCCGCACGAGCGCGTCGTACTCCGCGCCCTTGGCCAGCAGGCTGTGCTCCAGTACGTCCAGCGACGCCCGGGTGGTGCCCGCCAGCTGCGCCAGCGCGAGCGCCATCGCGGTCGGGTAGGTGTCGTTGGTGGACTGGGACCGGTTCACGTGGTCGTTCGGGTGCACCCGGAGCTCGGCGCGGCCCGACGCGGCCAGCAGCTCGGTAGCCCGGGCGGCCAGTACCTCGTTGACGTTCATGTTCGTTGACGTGCCACCGCCGCCCTGTACAACGGGCAGCGGGAACTCGGCGTTGTGCCCACCGTCGGCGACCTCCCGGGCGGCCCGCTCGATCGCCGCGCCCCTGACCTCGTCGAGCACGCCGAGCTCGACGTTCGCCCGCGCCGCGGCCTCCTTGACCCACGCGTAGCCGCGCAGCAGCTCCGGTACCTGGGACAGGAGCCGGCCGTGGGTGGGGAAGTTGCCCAGTGCCAGCTCGGTCTGCGCGCCGTACCGGGTCATCGCGCCGCCCCGCCGGGCACGCCGAGCTGGTCGACCAGCAGACGGTGGAAGTTCAGCCCGAGCACCTGCTGGACCTGGGTGTCCGGCCAGCCCCGCCGCAGCAGCTCCTCGGTGATCAGCGGCAGGCCGGCGGGGCCCTCCAGCCCGGCGATGTACTGCCGGGACACGTGGCCTTCGCACGCGACGTCGTCCGCGCGGGCCAGGCCGTCGGAGACCGCCCGGATGAAGTCGGGGCCGAGCCCGACGTGGGCCGCGCCGGCGACCGAGACGGCGTGCTCGATGTGGTCGACCGCCCGCGCCACCGTGTGCTCGTCCTCGTCGATGAACATGGCGAGCAGGTTGATCCCGATGACCCCGCCACCCTCGGCGATCGCGCGCAGCCGGTCGTCGGTGAGGTTGCGGTGGTGGGGGCGGACCGCGAACGCGGAGGAGTGCGAGGCGACCACCGGGCGGGTGGCCAGCTCGAGCAGGTGGTCGGTGCCCGCCGCCCCGAGGTGGGAGACGTCGAGCACGATGCCGAGCGCCTCACACGCGGCCACGGCGGCCACTCCCGCGCTGGTCAGCCGGCCGCCCGTGGCGTCCTCGGCGGACCCGTCGGCGAGCATGGTGCGGCCCAGGTGCGTGAACGAGGCCATCCGCACACCGAGCCGGTACAGTGTGTCGAACAGGCCCACGTCGGTGCCGACCGCCTCGCAGCCTTCGAGGGCGAGCACCGCGGCGATCGTGTCGTCGGCCAGTGCCGCGTGGATGTCGTCGCCGGTGCGGCAGAGCCGGATCGCGTCCGGGCAGGCCTCGGCAACCCGCCAGGCGGTCTCGATCATCCGTAACGTCTGGCGCAGCGCGCCCTCCGGCCGGAACTCGTCGTCGATGAACACCGGCAGCACCTGCACATTCACCCCGCCCGCCCGCAGCTGGGGCAGCCAGACGTCGCGGAAGTAGCCGGCCTGCTCGGCCGGGTCACGGTGCGCGCACAGCATCAGCAGGTCGTTGTGCGAGTCGGCGACGATCGAGTGCGCGTGCAGGGACCGCGCCGCCTCGCTCACCGGGTACGGGGCATGCGCCGCCGGCCGGGCCGGTGCCGGTTGCTCGACCGTGCTCGTCACTGTGGGTCCCCCTGGCGTTCGGCGCTTCGCTGGTCTCTCCCAGCGTCCGACTCGGTGGCTCTGTTGTCCATCGCCGTTGCTTCTGCAACAACACCTGGTCCGGCGGCCCCTCGCTCGCCAGGCGGCCGATTTGATGGTCAACTCAACCTCACCGGGGCCGATTCCGTGATCACACCCCGGTGAGGTTGAGCTCGGCGCAGAGGCCTGGCTGGATTCTCGGCTGCGGTGCCGCGGTGCCGCGGTGCCGCGGTGATCGGGACGGGTGGAGGGGCATTGATTCTGGTGACGGGGGCCGGCGCTGGACGGCGTGCGCAGGCTCGATCGCCTCGGCCGGGCTGTTCGCGCAGCCGGTCATCCGGGCGCGGATCAGCTTCGTCGACGTCGCGGACATCGCCAGGGTCGGACCGCCACGAGGAACCGGCCGACCGGCGGCGCCGGTTCGTCAGCATCGGGCGCCGACGCCTGGCGTGAGGTGCTCGACCCTCTCGACCCCACACCGCGGCGCGCGGTCGTCGACGTGCTGCGCGCGTACGAACAGGCGGTGGAACGGCACTCGGCGGCGGCTAGCTAGCGGCAGCGGCGGCTGTGGCAGCGGCGGCTGGCGGCGGCTGGCGGCGGCGGCTGGCTGGGGCGGTGGCTGTCGGTGGGGCGGCGGCGTCGGTGAGTCAGCCCGCCGGTGGGTCAGCTGGCCGGTCGGCCGGTCGGCGAGCTCGCCACCTCGGTGGCGAACGGGCTCAGCCGGAACCACCCGGGGAACTGGTCGGCCAGCTCCTTGCGGCCGCTCAGCACGACCTCACCGCTGTGGATCGAGCCGCGCATCGACCGGTGGCCGAACCACCACTCGTGCCACACCTCGGACGGGGCACTGGCATACAGGTCCACGTCGAAAAGCGGGTCCCGGGCGCACACCGAGGAGTTGGCGCCGTCCAGGACCAGCCAGCCGTGGTGGGCCCTGGCGCCCTCGAAAGTGAGCTGGACGATCGTGCGTCCAGTGGGCAGCCGGTCCAGTACGAGCCCGGACCGCATCCGCCAGAGCAGCAGGTGGGGGTTCAGCTGGCCCTCGGCCGGCCTGGGGAACCGCCAGCGGACCGCCCACGACCCGAGTGCCTCCAGCACCGTGTGCAGCGCGGCGCCGGCCTCGGTCAGCCGGTAGCCGCCGGCGCCGGGTTCGCCAGGTTCGGCCACCGTCACCAGGCCGGCCCGCCGGAGCTGGCGCAGCCGCTGGCTGAGCAGGGTGCGGGACAGCCCGGGCAGCCCCCGGTGGATGTCGTTGAACCGCTCGGCCCCGCTCAGCAGCTCGCGGATGATGAGCAGGTTCCACCGCTCGGTGAGCAGCTCCGCGCTCATCGATACCGGGCAGTACTCCGGGGCGGTGCGCATGGTGGGAGTCTAGGAGCGCGGCGGCGGGGTGGTGGTACAGGTTCTGTACTAGTCCGGGTTCGGTGCCGCTGCTCTGATGCGGGCATGACGCTGAAAGTGACCATGGTCGGCGGCCCCACGGCCGTGCTCGAGATCGGCGGCCTGCGGGTCATCACGGACCCGACGTTCGACCCGCCCCAGACCTATCCGGGCGACCCGGAGGCGGGCATCCCGGTGATCACCAAGACCGTCGGCCCCGCGCTCGGTGTCGATGAGGTCGGCCCGGTCGACGTCGCGCTCGTCTCCCACGATCACCACATCGACAACCTCGACCAGTCCGGGCGCGCGTTCCTGGCCGGGGTCGGCTCGGTGTTCACCACGTCGGCCGGCGCGGAACGCCTCGGCGGTGGCGCCGTCGGGCTGGAGCCCTACGGGTCGGCCACGGTGCGGCGGCCGGGGGGCGGCGAGCTGACGATCACCGGCGTGCCCGCGCGGCACGGCCCGGACGGCCTGTGGCAGCTGGTCGGCCCGGTGATCGGTTTTGTGCTGTCCGGCGACGGGCTGCCCACCGTGTACGTCAGCGGCGACAACTCCTCGCTGGAGGTGGTCGGCGAGGTCGCGGACAAGATCGGCGAGATCGACGTCGCCGTGCTGTTCTGCGGTGGCGCGAAGTTCGACGAGATCCTGGACGGCGCCTACCTGACGCTGAGCAACGACGACGCCGTCCGGGCGGCCGAGCTGCTCGGTTCCGCGACGGTCATCCCGGTGCACGCCGACGGCTGGGCGCACTTCAGCCAGAGCCCCGCGCAGCTGCGCGCCGCGTACGAGGCGGCCGGCATCGGGGACCGCCTCGTTGTGGTCCGGCCCGGTGCGACGGCCGACCTCGACGCGTCGGTCTCGTCGGCACCGTCGGACTGAGGCGGCCATGTCGAGGACGTATGTACTGGTACCGGGCGCGTGGCACGGCGGTTGGGCCTGGCACCCGGTGGCCAGGGAGCTCGAGTCGGCCGGCCACCGGGTGATCGCACTGACACTGCCGGGGCTGTCGGCGGGGGAGGACCCGGCCGCGGTGTCACTGGCCGACGCCACCGAGTGCGTGGCCGCCGAGATCGAACGCCGCGACCTGCGTGACGTCGTGCTGGTCTGCCAGGACTCGAGCGCCTACCCGGTGACCGCCGCCGCGCACCGGGTCCGGCGGCGGCTGGCCCGGCTCGTGTACTGGAGCGGGTTCGTACCGGTGCCCGGCGAGTCCGTGCTGGACACCATCCCCGCCGCCGACGCGGACATGCTGACCGCGGCGGCGGAGGCCGCCGGTGGTGACTCCGTGCTGGTCCCGCCGCACCGCTGGCGGGCGAACTTCCTGAACACCGCGCCGGAGCACGTACAGGACCTGACGTACTCGCTGCTGCGGCCGCAGCCGATGGCCTACTTCACCGAGTCGCTGGACGCCGCCGAGGCCGAGGTACCGGACCTGCCGGTGTCCTACATCGTGGGCTCGGCGGATCAGTCGCTGCCCCGCGACGACAACTGGTACGACCCGAAGTACACCGCCCGGCTCGGCGTCCGACCGCTGGTCATCGACGCCTGCCACGCGGCGTTCTTCACCACGCCGCGCCTGCTCGCCGACGCCCTGGACACCGTCAGCTCAGGACACTAGGGACTACAGCCGGATGGACTTCTTGTTCATGAACTCCTCGATGCCGGCGGGGCCGAGCTCGCGGCCGACGCCGGAGCGCTTGATGCCGCCGAACGGCAGGTCGGCCTGCGACCCGCCGGCGCTGTTCAGGTAGACCATGCCGGCGTCGATCTGCTCGGCGACGCGGCGGCCGCGCTCCGGGTCGGTGCCCCACACGCTGGCCCCGAGCCCGAACGGGCTGTCGTTGGCGATGGCGATCGCCTCGGCCTCGGTCTCCGCGCGGAACACCAGGAACACCGGGCCGAAGATCTCCTCGGAGTAGGCGGCCATCTCGGGGGTCACGTCGGTGAGCACGGTGGCCTCGAGGTAGGCGCCGGGGCCCTCGATGCGGCGGCCGCCGGCGCGCAGCGTCGCACCCTGCCGGATCGCGGTCTCGACCTGGCCGGCCACCTCGTCGGCGGCCGCCGACGAGGCAAGCGGCCCGAGCTTGGTGGCCGGGTCGGCCGGGTCGCCTGGCAGGTAGAAGTCCGCCACGCGCTTGCTCAGCCCGTCGACGAAGTCCTCGTAGATGTCGGCCAGCACGATCATCCGCTTCGGGGCGTTGCAGGACTGGCCGCAGTTGCGCATCCGCGCCGTCGCGACGGCCTTCACGGTCTCGTCCATGTCGGCGGTGTCGAGCACGATCAGCGGGTCGGCCCCGCCGAGCTCCAACACCGTCTTCTTCAGGTTCTTGCCCGCCTCGGCGGCCACGGAGATGCCGGCCTGCTCGCTGCCGGTCAGGGAGACGCCCTGGATGCGCGGGTCGGCGAGGATCGACGGGACCTGCCGGCTCGACGCGAAGGTGTTCACGTACACGTCCTCGGGCACACCGGCGTCGCGCAGGACCTGCTCGAACGCGGCGGCCGACCGGGGGCAGATCGAGGCGTGCTTGAGCAGGATCGTGTTGCCGAGCACCAGGTTCGGCGCGACGAACCGGGCGACCTGGTAGCAGGGGAAGTTCCACGGCATGATGCCGAGCAGCGCGCCGATCGGGCCCTTGGTGATGACCGCCTCGCCGCGCTTGATCGACAGCGGCTCGTCGGCCAGCAGCGCGGGGCCGTTGTCGGCGTAGTAGTTGAAGATGTCGACGACGATGCCGATCTCGCCCCGGCCCTCGTTGATCCGCTTGCCCATCTCCAGAGTCATGATCGCGGCCAGCTCGTCGGAGCGCTCGGCGAACAGCTCGGCGGCGCGGGACACGATCCGCGCCCGCTCCTCGAGCGGCCGGCGCCGCCACGACGAGTAACCGAGGTGCACGCGCTCGATGGCGGCGCGCACCTCCTCGTCGGTCGAGTTCGGGACCTCATCGATCAGCTCACCCGTGGCGGGGTTGGTGACTGTGTACATGGTGCGGGTCTCCAGTCCTGGGCGGCACAGGTACTCGGCGGTGGTGCCTTGTATACCGTCTCCAATCCCGTCGCCGAGGGGCAAGTCGGGGTAGCGATCGCGTCGTTGATCCATTGATTCGCGCCGTCAATCAGTGCTGGTGACCGGCCTGTCGGGCGGAGTGAGCTTGGCCACGCCCGGGCCGGCGGGCCGTTCCGGCTCAGACGACCCGCGCGACGTGGTAGGCGATCCCACCTTCGACCAGGTGACCCGAGCCGACGCACACGACGTCGTTCAGCCAGGCGTACCGCTCCGCCCCGGTCTCGAAGAGCGGGTTCGTCCTGAAGTAGTACCGCGCCGGGTCCACCCGGTGCCGGGTGGCCGGGTCGGCCAGCTCGGCGCGCAGCCCGGGCGGGGTGACGAACCGGCCGCCGTAGGTCATCCCCAGCAGCGCGCCGTCGTCGGTGCGCAGGACCAGCCGGACGTCCAGCGTCATCACGCCACCGGAGCGGAACGTCGCCCAGTCACCGCCCTCGGCCAACACCTCGCCGCGCAGCCCCGGGCCCTCGAACGAACCGCCGGCCGCACCGAACAGCACCCGCCGGCCGGTCGGGGTCCGCCCAAGGTCCAGCGGCGGCTTGAGGTCCACGACCAGATCGAACAGGTGGGTCGTTTCGAGCTCGCCGGCCCCGTCGGGAGGCGCGCTGCCGAAGATCCGGCGCCGGACCGCGTCCGTCGAGACGCCCGACTGGGCGCAGAGCGTCGACAGGTCGAAGCAGAACCGCTCGCGGGCGATCAGGTCGTCCCGGAAGGCGAACTCGATGAACACCGGCACCTCGGCGCGCCGGCCGTTGGGCGCCACGCCGAACCGGTCGCCGGTCATGGTCATCCGCGCGGTGCCCCAGCAGACCAGGGTGTCGGCGGTGCTGGCGTGGCCGTGCAGCTCGACGTCGTAGTCGGGGAACGCCGAGAAGAACCTGGTCAGGGTCCGCTCGTTCTCGGCCGTGCCCCTGGCGGTGGTGCCGAAGGCCGGGGTCTCCAGCACCATGTCGCGGTGCAGCAGCCGCAGCGCGCTGGGCACGTCCCCCGGCTCTTGGCGGTGGCCAGCTCCGTCGCCAGCTCGAACATGCGATGGCCGTCCATCCGCGCGCTCCTCGGTGGGGTAGGTCAGTGGGTTGTCGAACTAAACGTACGACCGGTCGCATGGTTAGGCAAGCTGTGCCAGGATGGACCGGTGAGCGAAGCCGCGGCGGTGTCCGACCAGAGGCTGCTGCGCGGCGCGCGGTCGCGGCGGGCGATCGTGCGCCACGCGGTGGACGTGGCGTCGCTGAAGGGGCTGACCGGGCTCAGCCTCGGCCTGCTGGCCACCGATCTGGGGCTGAGCAAGAGCGGCGTGCAGACCCTGTTCGGCACGAAGGAGAACCTGCAGGTCGCGGCGGTGGAAGCGGCCCGTGACGCGTTCGTCGGCGCGGTCGTCCGCCCCGCGCTGGCTGAGCCTCAGGGCGCGGCGCGGCTACGTGCGCTGGTGGCGCGGTGGATCATCTACGCCGAGGAGCCGCTGTTCCCGGGCGGCTGCTTCTGGGCGGCCAACCTGCCGGAGTTCGACAGCCGGCCGGGGCCGGTGCGCGATGCGCTGATCCGGCACCAGCACGACTGGCGCGGCCTGCTCGCCGCGACGCTGCGCGACGCCGCCGACGCGGGGGAGATCGCTCCACTCGACGTCGAGCTCGCGGCGTTCCAGCTCGACGCGGTGCTGCTCGCCACGAACACCGCACTGCGGCTCGGTGAGCCCGGCGCGGTGGATCGGGCCCGGCGGGTGGTCGACGGGCTGCTCGCGCCCTCGGCCTGACCGGCCCGGGTGCCTTCGGCCTGACCGGCCAGGGCGACTGCGCGCCGAGAGGGCCGGTCGGCCGTGCGACCGGCGAGGGTCAGTCCGAGGTGATGAGGTAGTGGCGGAAGAGGCCGATGGCCGTGCGGGCCTCGGTGATCTGGGCGTTGGTCCCGCCGAGCTGGCGCAGCTGCTCGTAGTAGGCGTCCTCGGTGCAGCGCGCCGCGCCCCGCTCGCGCTGGACGCGCTGCCAGCGCAGGAAGACCTCGACGGAGCCGGCGCAGCGCTGGCGCTGCGCGAGCACCGGCTGGCGCCGGGCGAGCCAGCCGGAGAAGCCGGCGACGGTGGTCTCGACCGAAGGTTGCGACGTGGCGACCGAAGGTTGCGACGTGGCCGTCGTCATGAGCTCTCCCCAGTGGCGTGTTCGGGTTCCGGACTACGGAAGGTAGTTGGAGGACACCATATCGCCCGTTGTTGTCACCTGATCGGCGGCTCGTCGCGCCCAAGCGAGGCATTTTGGTGTCACTGGGCTGTCACTGGGCGCCGCCCCGTCGAGTTCAACCGCGCGGGTATTTGATCATGAACTTCGGCCCGGTGTGGTTGAGCTCGGCGTGCCGTTGCCGCCTCGGGTCCGGGGTCGGCGTGTCGTGCCCTGGGTGTCCGGCGGTCCCGGGCCTGTGATTGTCTCGGCGCATGGGCGTCGAGATCGCGCGGTTCCTCCGGCTGCTGACCGGGCTGCCGGGCGCGGAGCAGAAGGTGTCGGCGAACTACACGTCGTTCAGCGTGCACGGCCGGAAGTTCGGCTACCTGTGGCCCCGGACCAGGACCGTCGGCCTGAAGCAGACGATCTCCGAGCAGCTCGCCCTCGTCGCCGAGCGCCCGGACGTGTTCGAGGTGCAGTTCACCGCGGGCGGGTTCGGTTGGGTGGTCGTCCAGCTGGACGGGATCGAGCTGGACGAGCTGAGCGAGCTCTTGCTGGAGGCCTGGTGGCTGTCCGCCCCCGAGCAGCTGCTCACCGCCCCGCCGACCCCGGCCGACCTCGTCGAGGCCTGAGCGGGCGCCTTACGGTGCCGTGACGCGCGCCCCGGCCGGGCGGTATTCCCCCTAGCATCGCGGAGGTCGGGAGAGCCGAGGCGAACAGGGAGAAAATTGCTGACCGGAACCGCGAAGACGTGGGTGAACGAGCAGCGGATCATGAATATCGGCGCCCACATTCTCCGCTACGGACTCGTTGTGGTCGTCGCCTGGATCGGTGCGTTGAAGTTCACCGGGTCCGAGGCAATGCGGATTCAGCTCTATATCGGGCACAGCCCGGTCATGGGCTGGTTGGACGGCGTGCTGAACATGCGGGCGCTGTCCGGCGCGCTGGGTACGGTCGAGATCGCCGCCGCCCTACTCGTCGCGCTGCGGCCGTGGCTGCCCCGACTGTCGGCGCTGGGTAGCGCCCTGACCACGCTGGTCTTTCTCGGCACGCTGAGCTTCCTGTTCAGCACTCCCGGAGTCGGCGATGCGGCGGCCGGCGGATTTCCGGCGTTGTCTTCGGTGGGACAGTTCCTGATCAAGGACCTGGTGCTGTTGGGTGCCTCGGTGTGGACGCTCGGGGATTCGCTGGCCGCCGCCCGCCGCGGTTCCTGAGGGCTGTGCCGGTCGAATTCTGCCGCTGGCGCCGGGTGAAGTGTTTAGCGGGCGACGTTTCTCGCCCGGCGTGGTCGACAATGCTCTCGTCCTGGTCGGTGCGAGGAGGTGCGCGTTCGCGCGAGGCTCGGATTCGACGAATAACTGTCGCGTGGACCGATCCTGGGTTAAGGATTTATTTCCGCCTTTAATTCGAAAATCCTGATCGAAGCCGGCTCTTTCGACCGGCCTGTCGACGGCCTCGGGTCCGCGCCCCGGTGCCGGCCGGCGGCCCAAACAGGTCGCCGGCGTCGGGCGCGAGGGTTAGGTTTCGTTCAGGGACTGTGGCGGTGCGAGCGAACGGGGTTCGGTGTGGTCGACGCGGGGTTCGTCTATCGGAGTGCGACCGAGCTCGTGGAGCTGCTGGCCAAGGGTGAGGTCTCAGCGGTCGAGCTCGCCGAGGAGGCCATCGCCCGCATCGAGCGGTACGACGCGACGCTCAACGCGGTGTGCGTGCGGGACTTCGACCGGGCGCTGGCCTCGGCCCGGGAGGCCGACGCCGCGCTCGCCCGGGGCGAGGTCCGGCCGCTGCTCGGGGTGCCGATGACGGTCAAGGAGTCCTACCACGTGGCCGGCCTGCCGATCACGTGGGGCATGCCGCCGTTCAAGGACGTCGTCTCCGAGACCGACGCCGTCGCGGTGGCCCGGGTCAAGGCGGCCGGCGCGGTCGTGCTCGGCAAGACGAACGTGCCGTTCGGGCTCGGCGACATGCAGAGCTACAACGACATCTACGGGACCACCCGCAACCCGTGGAACCCCGACCGCGTCCCCGGCGGCTCCTCCGGTGGCTCGGCCGCCGCGCTGGCCGCCGGCTACGGGGCGCTGTCGCTGGGGTCGGACATCGGCGGCTCGCTGCGCAACCCTGCGCACTTCTGCGGCATCTACGCGCACAAACCGACGTTCGGGCTGCTGCCGGGGCGCGGACACACCCCGCCGCCGGTCCCGGTCCTGCCCAGCGAGCGCGACCTCGCGGTGATCGGCCCCATGGCGCGCACGGCGGCCGACCTCTCGCTGCTGCTGGACCTGCTGGCCGAGCCCGACGAGCTCACCCTCGGCGCCGCGTACCGGCTCGCACTGCCGGAGGCCCGGCACGCCGACCTGGCGGACCACCGCGTGCTGGTGATCGACTCGCACCCGTTGATCCCCACCTCGAACAGCGTGCGGACCGCGATCGACGGGTTCGTGGACAAGCTGACCGGTGCCGGGGTGAAGGTAGCGCGGGGGAGCGCCCTGCTGCCCGATCTGGCCGCCACCGGCGGCCTCTACCTGCGCATGCTGCTCGCCGCGCTCGCCGCGGGCTTCCCCCCGGAGGTGTACGAGAACGCCCGCGCCGCTGCCGAGGGGCTGGACCCCGACGACCGGAGCCTGGCCGCCGAAGCGCGCCGGGGCACCGTGCTCAGCCACCGCGACTGGCTGCACGCCGACCTGGAGCGGGCGGTGCTGCGGCAGCGCTGGCGCGAGCTGTTCGTCGAGTTCGACGTGGTGCTCTGCCCGGTCATGCCGACGCCGGCGTTCCCGCACGACCAGAGCGACCTGGACGGCAGGCGGATCAACATCGACGGCACCGACCACGACTACTTCAACCAGGTGGCGCTGGCGGGCGTGGCGACGCTGCCCGGCCTGCCGGCGACGGCGTTCCCGGTCGGCAGCTCCGAGGAGGGCCTGCCGATCGGCGTGCAGGCCATCGGCCCGATGTACGGGGACCGCACCACGATCCGGTTCGCCGAGCTCGCCGAGCGCGAGTTCGGCGGCTTCACCGCGCCGCCGCTCGACTAGCGCGCCTGCGCCTCAGTGGGGTCGGGGCCTGAGTAGGTCTTCGACCAGCCGGCGCCCCCGGCCTGCGGTTCCTGGATGTCACGGCAAGGTCGTCCCCTGGTAGTGGCTAGTGTCAGGGCACTAGGGACCTGGCACCACGATGGCGATGATGCTCAGGTCGTCGTCGGGGTTGCGCCCTCGGGCCGCCGCGGTGAGCTCGTCGATGGCCAGGTCGGGGTCGGTGTAGGCGGCGTCGCTGAGCGTGGCGACGATCGTGGGCAGGTCCAGCTGGTTGCCCAGGCCGTCGGTGGCGATGATGATCAGGCCCGGGCCGGTGACCGCGGTGGTGCCGCTGCCCGGGACGGGTTCGTGGTCGGGGGCCAGCCAGCGGTAGAGGGTGTCGCCGGCGCTGGGGTCCGCCGCGGTGGGGTCGTAGCGGACGGTGTGCTGGACCGTCAGGGTCCGGGCGGTGCCGGTGCCGGTGCCGGTGCTCGTGCCGGTGCTCGTGCCCGGCGTGGGCAGCCAGTGCAGGTCGGCGTCGCCGACGCCGACGTGGGAGACGGTGGCCCCGGTGGCCACGCGGTGCACCCGCACGCCCAGCCAGGTGGTGGCCGGCGGGTTGGCGTACCGGCCCCCGACCGGGTCCCAGCTCGCCGAGCGCCACCCCCAGCCGAGCCGCTGCCTGATCCACCTGCCGCCAGCGCGGTAGGCCCTGGTCAGCGCCCGCACCGGCTCGTCGGTGCGGAGCCGGCCCAACATGGCCAGCCCGATCCGCGCGGAGTGGTAGGCGGCCCGCGCCGAGTCGGTGGCGTTGCTGAGCCCGTCGGTGAGGACCGCATCGATGAGGCCGGCGTCCCCGGTCAGGGCGAGCGCGTCCTGCATGACGTCGTTGCCCCGGCCTCGGCTGGTGGCCCCGGCCGCCCCGGGCGCGTGCAGCCGGTCGTCGCCGGTGAGGTGGTCCGGTGCCGGGATCACCGGGTCGGCCGGTGCCCCGACGACGATCGCGACCGGACCGTTGCTCAGCTCGCCGTGGTAGGCCAGCCGCAGTGCGAGGGACGCCCGGCGGGCACGCTCCATCCACCACCAGCCGCCGAAGGTCTGGTGGTGCTGGGCGCCCCGGGCGGATTCCCGGACCGTGCGGTGTCGCTCCAGGGCCCGCTGAGCCGCCAGCAGCGCGTTGCGCCGCCCCTCGGTGTCACCCGGTTCGAGCCGCCGCAGCGCGCGCAAGGCGGTGCTCAGCTCGCCGCGCACGGTGCGCAGCCGCCGGGTCACCCCGTGCTGGACCGGGTCACCGCCGGGCCCGGCGTCCAGGACCTGCTTGGTCCGGCGCAGCAGTGCCTCCTGTCGGTCGCGGTAGACATCGGCGCCCTTCAACCGCCCGCTGGCCTCGGTGTAGCCGACTGCGAGCTCGCGATAGGCCTCGGCCTCCCGGCTCCGGGCCCGGCGCAGCTCGGCGCGCCAGTCGGCGACCTGGGCCGAGGTGGCCCGGGCGCCCGGCCGGCGGTCCCGCGGCCGTCGCACCTCACCGGTGGCGGCGAGCGCGGCACGAACGAGGTCCCGCAGGGGCGCTCGCTCGGCCCTGACCGCGCGGTGGCGGCCCAGGGCCTTGCGGGTCTCGGCGGCGAGGTGGGCGCGGGCGCGCCGTGCCGGTCCCGGCCGGGCGAGGGCGGGGAAGGCGTTGACGCGGCCGTCCCGCGCACCGCCCAGCCACGTCGGCCGCAGCCGCAACCGCAGGTCGCCCAGGTAGCGGGCCGCGCGGACCACCACGTCGTCGACGATGCCCTCGCGCCAGTGCCGGCGCAGCGTGGCCGCGGTGTCCAGTACATCCAGCAGCGCGCGGTAGGCGGCTCGGGCGGCCGGGTCGGTGGGGTCCCGGTCGGGCTGGGTGAGCGGGGCCAGGGCCTGCCCGCCGGGCAGCGCGGTCGCATTGACCCGCGCCGCGTGCCGCGGCCGGAACCCGGCCGCGTCCCACAGTCCCCGGAGCTCGGCGCCGACCCGATAGGTGCCGCCGTCGGTGGCGCTCAGCGCGCCGAGTTCGGCCCAGCCGGCCAGCACCCCGTCCCACCACGCCTCGGACTGGCCGAACTGGGCGGCCAGCCCCGCCGAGGTGATGGGTTCGTCCCAACCGATCACGGTCCACAGCGCCCGCAACGGCGTCCAGCCGCGTCCCGCCGGGGCGGTGTTGATCGCGGTGTCGATCGCCGTGTCGAGGGCACGGCGCCACTGCTCGCGCTGGTCCGCCCGGCCCGCGTGCGACAGGGTCAGCTCGCCGAACAGGTCCGCGGTGGCCTCCAACAGGCCGAGCGCCGCACGCAGCGGGGTGTCCGGGCCGGCAGTGTCACGGACGCTGCGACCGCGTTGGTCGAACAGCTCGGCCACCGCGCTGAGCGGGTCGAACGTCGCGGCCAACCGGCCGTTGCTGTCCAGGTTGGCCGTCCGCTGCCCCTCGTTGACCAGCGCCACCTCGAGCTCCAGACGGGCCTGCAGCGCCCGCCGCAGCTGCTCCTGGTCGGCGCCGACCGGATAGTTGTCGGTCAGCATCTCCAGGATCCGCAGCTCCAGGGCGTGCTGGGCGGCCCGCTCCACCTGGCGGCGATCCAGCTCGCGGGCCAGCTCGACGACCAGCCGGCGGCCGCGTTGCTCCGGGGTGAGCCCGGCCAGCTCGGCGGCCCAGGTCTGCGCGGTGAAACCGTCCGGGACGGCGAGCGCGAGGATCCGGGGCTGGCGGGCCAGCTGGCGGACCAGCCGCACCAGGAACTCCAGCAGCCGCGCGTCCTCGGGGCGCTGCTGGGCCCGCAGCACCGCGGCCAGCCGCAACAGCAGGTCCTGGTAGTCGGCCAGTACCAGCACCGCGCGTGCCCCGGCCCGCCGGTGCTGAGCCTGGCGGCTGGCCCGCAGCGCCTCGAACTCGCGCCGCAACCGGTCGTCGACCAGGCCCGGGTGTTCGTCGAGGAACGCCGCCCACCACGGGTGCGTCTCGATCTCGGTGTCCAGCAGGTTCGCCAGCAGTCGGGCCAGCGCGTTGGCCCACTGCCTGCGCTGGCTGCTCCCGATCGGCAGCGGGACATCGGCGTCGATCGTCACGCCGGTGTGCGCCAGCAGCTCGCCCAGCCGATCGGTCAGCTGGCGCACCCGGAGCGCCTGCCGGGGCGCGGCCAGCCACCGCCAGCCATCGCCGTGGCGCAGCCCGTACAGCAGGGCGGCCAGCGTGGCGCGTACCAACCCGGCGCGCCTCGGCTCGCGCAGCTTGCGCTTGCTCGAGTAGCCGAAGAACTTCTTGACGTGCTCGACGTAGTCACGGGCGTGGGTGGTGAGGTACAGGACCGCCCCGGCCACCAGCGCGCGCCCGACCAGCCGGCCCGGGGTGTCCGCGTCGCTGAACCACGGATGCATGATCGCCCCGATCAGCGCGGCGATCACCGAGTCCATCGACTTCCAGGGCAGCAGCAGCGGGTCGATCGTGGTCCGCCGCTCCAGCGCAGCGGGGCGCGGCGCCCCGAACAGCCAGTCGGCGAGCGCGCCGGCCCAGCGGCCCACCGTCCCGAGGGGGCCCTCACCCCACCGCTGCGCCCTCGGGCGCACCAGCTCGGCCAGCGACCACCGCTTGGACCGGGCCAGCCGCCACCGCTGGTAGGCCACCGCGGCGTAGTCGGCGACCGTGGTGTTGCCCGACACCGCCAACATCGCGCCCAACGCGCTGGCCGCGAACGAGCCCAGCCCGGCGAACTGGCCGCCCAACGCCACGCCGAGCGCGGCAACCGGGCCCGCCAGCGCGCCGGCGATGATCGCCTTGGCGCCCCGGGACCGCCCGGTGTCCTTGCGCTGCACCACCGAGCTGAGCACCGCCACCGACGCCCCGAACACCAGCGCACCCAGCGCGCTGGCCACGAACCCGTGCGGGTCCAGCAGGCCGAACACCTTGTACCCGGCGGAGATCAGGAACGCCAGGGCAGCGGAGCGCGTCGCGTCGGCGACCGGGTTGCGGTCCATGCCCCGGCTCAGGTTGTCCACCTGCCGGTACAGCACGTAGCGGAAGGTCAACAACGCGCTCGCCGACGCGGTGACCAGCGTGGTCGCGATCTCCAGCGCGGTCCCCGAGGCTAACCAGCCGACCACCCCGGCCCAGTCCCGGACCGCCAACGCCACCGCGACGCCGACCACGACCCCCGCCGCGGTGCGAGCCGCCGCCCGGTAGGTGCCGGACCGCTCCAGCGCCGCGGCCAGCCCGGTCAGGCTCGGCGACCGCGCCCACACCGCCCGCGCGAACGTCGCCACCGCCGTGCCGGCCAGCACCCCGCCCACGACCGCCCCGGCGGTACCGAACATCCCGGCGACGACCAGCCAGCCGCCGAACCCGAACCCGACCCCGGCGGCCACGGTCAGCCGCCACCGGAGCGTGGCGCCGACCGGGTAGATCCGCTCGACCCGGTCGGCGGCGCGCTCGTGGACCTTGCGACCGGCGCCGGCGAGCGCCTCGAACCGGTCGGCCAAGGCCCGCATGGCGCCCGATCCCGCGCCGGCGAGTCGGCCGCCGAACAGGTGCAGCGCGGTGGTCAGCGCGGCGGTCAGCGCGGCGCCGAGGGCGGCCAGCCCGCCGACCCACACCCACCACGGCGGCCCGCGTCCCGGGTGCGGCGCGGTCGGGTTCTTCGGGGTCGCGGGGGTCGTCGCCGGGCTGGTCGGGATCGCGGTCGGGGCGGGGGAGCCGGAGCTGGTCGGCGGCTGGCTGGACTGGCCCGGGTTGCCGTGCTGGCCGGGGTTGCCGGGTTGGGTCGGCGGGGTGGGGGTGCTCGGTGGGGCGGCCTGGATCCGGTAGTCCTGGCCCGGGTAGATCAGGTCCGGTGTCGCGGCACGGCCCGCGGCGGTACGCCACCCGGCCAGGTCACGGAACCGCTGGACGAAGATCCGCCACAGCGAGTCGCCGGGCTGCGTGGTCCATACCCCCGACCAGTCGGCCGGCGCCTGCACGCTCACCCCCGCGATGGACTGCTCCGGGCCGGTGAACCGGTTGCCGTTGGCCGCGTTGAGGTCGGCGAAGTCGACCCGCTGGCCCGACACGGTGCTGTGCAGCCCGGCCAGCGCCGTGCCGACGGTGTCGTGCGGTGCGCCGGTGAACGCGGACTCCTTGGGCGTGGCGGTGGTGGTGGCGGGCGTGGCTGGCGTGGTGGGCGTGGTGGGCGTGGTGGTGGGAGTGCGCACCGCCACGGACCGGCCGACCGGCAGCGGCTCGTGTGCCGTGGCGTTGGCGGACGTGGCCACCCGAGCCTGCGCCGGGTGTGACTGGCTCGCGCCGGCGGAGGCCGGGAGGCTGGCCAGGACGAGCAGACCGACGATCACGCCGGTGACCAGGAGGATCCGGACGATCAGCCGGCGCAGTGTGGGTCTGCCGCGCAGCCAGTCGGCGGCGCGGGCGATGCCGAGTACGGCGAGTTGGGTGCCGACGACCGCGGTGACGGCCACGGGGTAGCTCGAGCCGAGGGCGATTGCGCCGAGTCCGACACCGAGGCTCGTGGCCAGGCTCGCCGCGAGGATGGCGAAGGCGGTGCGGTCGGTGGGGTGTGGGTTGGCTGGGGGTCCGCGTTTGGGGATGGCCCAGGTGAGGACGGCGAGGGCGGTGACGGCGGCGGCGGTGACGATGCCGGCGGTGAGGGTGTTGGCGCCGGCCCAGAGGTAGGTGAGGCCGTAGACGAGCAGTGCGCCGTCGTCGAGGAGTAGGCCGAGTTTTTCGTAGCGTGCGTTGGCGGGTTTGCCGCGTAGTCCTTCGCGGCCGAGGTGCCAGGTTTGGTAGGTCACGCCGAGTGCCATGGAGGATGCGGTGGCGGTGGCGAGCATGGTGACCAAGGCGCCGGCAGTGGCTGGGGTGGTGGCGAGGGAGTAGAGCATCACGCCGAGTCCGGAGACCATCGCCGACGGGCCGATGACGCCGAGCCAGGACCAGAACGACTTCCAGCCGTTGCTCAGGGTCTTGGGTGTGGTGGTCAGGTTGCCGAGCTGGGTGAGGTTGAAGCGGACCACGAGGCCGAGGTGGGCGGCGGCGAACAGGCCGCCCATGGTGAAGACCAGCCAGCCGTTGGAGAAGGGCAGTAGGTCGAGGGTGTTGGTGAAGATGCTGGTGAAGCGGGTCAGGGCGACGACGCTGACAACGCCGGTGAGGATGGCGACGGCGGTCTTGCTGCGTGCGAGGGCGGCATCCAGCCGCAGGCCGAACTTGGTGGCGCGGAAGGCCCCGATGCCACCGCGCGTCAGCATGGCCACCGGACCCACAACGCCGGCGCCCACGAGCGCGATCCAGCCGGCCACAATGCCGGTGACGACGGCGATCGTGGAACCGGCCACGACGATGCCCGCCCACCGGCGGTCCGGCGTGTTGAACCAGTCGATCGCGCGAGCAATACCGAGGACGGTGAGTTGGGTGCCGACCACAACAGCGACGGCGGCGGGGTAGCCCCAACCGAGGGCGAGGGCGCCGAGCCCGGCGCCGAGGCTCGTGCCCAGGCTGGTGGCGAGGACGGCAAACGCGACCCGGTCGCTCGGACGTGGGTTGGCGGGTGGAGCGTGCTTTTGGATGGACCACGCCAGTACAGCCAGCGCGGTGACGGCGGCCCCGGTGACGATGCCGGCGGTGAGGGTGGAGCCGTTGGCCCAGAGGTAGGTGAGGCCGTAGACGAACAGTGCGCCGTCGTCGAGGAGT
>DATAZG010000096.1:0-13702 GCA_036272155.1 Pseudonocardia sp. | reverse complement strand
GCGGTCGGTCTCGGGGCGGCCAACGCGGCGCCGACCGGGAACGTCGGCGGCATCGGCCGGCTGGTGTTCACCCAGTACCTGTTCCCGTTCGAGCTGACCTCGGCGCTGCTGATCACGGCCGCGCTCGGCGCCATGCTGCTGGCCTTCTCGCAGTCCCGCAACGCCGCCAAGATGGGCCAGCGGGCCACCGTGGAGGCCCGGCTGCGCGGCGAGCACGACCGGATCTCGCCCCTGCCCGGCCCCGGCGTGTTCGCCACCGCCAACTCGGTGGCCACGCCGGCGCTGCTGCCGGATGGCTCGATCGCCCCCGAGTCGCTGTCCGAGCTGATCGAGTCGGTGCCGGCCGACGAGCCCGACCTGCCCTCCGTGGACGCGCACGCACTCACCGGTGCCCCCGGCGTCGGTACCGACTCCGACCTCACCGGGGGAACCCACTCATGACCCTGCTGGCCCGGCGGACCAATCGCTCCGCTCCTCCTTCGCAAGCTCAGTCGATGCTCACGATTGGCACCGTCTCATGACCCCGACCTACTACCTGCTCCTCTCGGCGCTGCTGTTCTCCATCGGCGCCGTCGGGGTGTTGGTCCGGCGCAACGCGATCGTGGTGTTCATGTGCGTCGAGCTGATGCTCAACGCGGTGAACCTGACCCTGGTCACCTTCGCCCGGATCAACGGCCAGCTGGACGGCCAGGTCATGGCGTTCTTCGTGATGGTCGTGGCGGCCGCCGAGGTCGTGGTCGGCCTGGCCATCATCATGTCCATCTTCCGCACCCGGCGCTCGTCCTCCGTGGACGACGCCAACCTGCTCAAGTACTAGGAGATCGAGCGTGTGTAGCTCCCCTGTCGCGGCGGCGGCATGAGTACCCCTCTCCTCGCGGCCACGCCGCAGGTCGAGGCGGCGACAGGTGTGACCGGGCTGGCCTGGTTGCTGATCGTGCTGCCGGCCTTCGGCGCCCTGGTGCTGTTCCTGGCCGGCCGCCGCGCCAACGCCTGGGGCCACCTGCTGGGGTGCCTGACCGTGGTGGCGTCCTTCGCGGTCGGCCTCACGATCTTCCTGCACACCCTCGGCCTGGCCCCGGAACAGCGCACCGCTGAGCTGAACCTGTACTCCTGGATCCCGGTCAACGCGCTGCACATCGACTTCGGGCTGCGGATCGACCCGCTCTCGCTGACGTTCGTGCTGCTGATCACCGGGGTCGGGTCGCTGATCCACATCTACTCGATCGGCTACATGAGCCACGACCCGGGCCGGCGGCGCTTCTTCGCGCAGCTGAACCTGTTCGTCACGGCGATGCTGATCCTGGTCATCGGCAACAACTTCGTGATGCTGTACCTGGGCTGGGAGGGCGTCGGCCTGGCGTCCTACCTGCTGATCGGCTTCTACCAGGACCGCCCCTCGGCGGCGACCGCGGCGAAGAAGGCGTTCCTGATGAACCGGGTCGGCGACGTCGGCCTGGCGCTGGCCATCTTCCTGCTCTGGACGAACCTCGGCACCGTGCAGTACAGCGAGGTCTTCGCCCGGATCGGGCAGCTCTCGCCGGGCACCGTGCTCGCCGTCTGCGTGCTGCTGCTCCTGGGTGCCTGCGGCAAGTCCGGCCAGTTCCCGCTGCAGTCCTGGTTGCCGGACGCCATGGAGGGCCCGACCCCGGTCTCCGCCCTGATCCACGCGGCAACGATGGTCACCGCCGGTGTCTACCTGGTGGCCCGGTGCAACCCGATCTACGACGTCAGCCCCGACGGCCGCCTGATCGTCACCATCATCGGCACGATCACGCTGCTGCTCGGCGCGATCATCGGCTGCGCCTACGACGACATCAAGAAGGTGCTCGCCTACTCCACGGTCAGCCAGATCGGCTACATGATGCTGGCCGTCGGCCTCGGCCCGGCCGGCTACGCGCTCGGCATCACGCACCTGCTGACCCACGGTTTCTTCAAGGCCGGCCTCTTCCTCGGGGCCGGCTCGGTGATGCACGGCATGAACGACGACGTGAACATGCGCCACTTCGGTGGGCTGGCCAAGCACATGCCGATCACGTTCGTCACCTTCGGGCTCGGCTACCTGGCGCTGATCGGGTTCCCGTTCCTGTCCGGCTACTACTCGAAGGACGCCATCATCGAGGCCGCCGCCGCCCAGCCGGGCTGGCGCGGGCTGGTGATGGGCGGGCTGGCCATGCTGGCCGCCGGGCTGACCGCCTTCTACATGACCCGCCTGGTGATCATGACCTTCTTCGGCGAGAAACGCTGGCAGAAGCTGAAGGCGCCGGACGGGCACGACTACCACCCGCACGAGTCGCCCGCCTCGATGACCGTCCCGATGATCATCCTGGCCTTCGGCTCGGTGTTCGCCGGCTACCTGCTCACCCAGTCGCACACCCTGGCCGGCTGGCTCGCCCCGACGTTGGGTGAGCTGGAGGAGCAGCACGGCGGCACGCTCTCGGAGTCCGGCGTGGCGATCGGCACCCTGGTGCTCTCCGGGCTCGGTGTGCTGATCGCCTACGTGCTGGTCGGCCGGCGGCCCACCCCGGTGACGCGGCCGGAGCCGGTGGCCTGGCCGGTCCAGGCGGCGCGCCGGGACCTCTACGCCAACGCCATCAACGAGGCGCTGATCGCCCGCCCGGGCACCTGGCTGGCCAGGGCGCTCGTCTTCGTGGACAACAAGGGCGTCGACGGCATCGTGAACGGGATGGCCGCGCTGCTCGGCGGCACCTCCGGTCGGATGCGCCGGCTGCAGACCGGGTTCGTCCGCTCCTACGCGCTGAGCATGCTCGGCGGCACGGTATTGATCATTGCGGCGCTGCTGGCCGTCCGGTTCGGGACCCAGTGAGGTTGGCGTGAATAGCTCACACAGCGTGCTTCTGCTCATCCTGTTGCTGCTGCCGGCGGTCGGCGCGGTGGCCGTGGCGGCCCTGCGCGACAACCCCAAGGCGGCCAAGGCGCTGGCACTGGCCATCGCACTGGTCGAGCTGGTGCTCACGGCGGTGACCTGGTTCTCCTACTCGGTGGCCGGTGCGGCCACCCAGCGGTTCCAGCTGATCTTCGACGTGTCCTGGATCCCCAGCTTCGGCACCCGGATCACCCTCGGCGTGGACGGCATCGCGCTGGTGATGCTCGCCCTGATCGCGGTGCTGGTGCCGGTCGTGATGGGCTCCTCGTGGGCGGACAAGCTGCCCGAGGGGCGCACCGCCGCCGGCTTCTACGGGCTGCTGCTGGCCACCCAGGCCACGCTGGTCGGGGTCTTCGCGGCCACCGACGTGTTCCTGTTCTACGTGTTCTTCGAGGCCATGCTGATCCCGATGTACTTCCTGATCGGGCGGTTCGGCGGCCCGAAGCGGCAGTACGCGGCGGTCAAGTTCTTCCTGTACTCGCTGCTCGGCGGGTTGATCATGCTGGCCGGCGTGATCGGGCTGTACGTAGTGAGCGCGCAGCGGCTGCCGGCCGGCACGTTCAGCTGGACCGCGCTGCAGTCGATCGCCTCGCAGGTGCCGGAGTCGGTGCAGATCTGGCTGGTCCTCGGCTTCTTCGTGGCCTTCGCGATCAAGGCGCCGCTGGTGCCGTTCCACACCTGGCTGCCCGACGCCGGTGCCGAGGCCCCGATCGGGGCGGGTGTGCTGCTGGTCGGCGTGCTGGACAAGGTGGCCACGTTCGGCTTCCTGCGCTACTGCCTGCCGCTGTTCCCGGCCGCCTCCAGGACGCTCGCGCCGCTGGTGCTGGTGCTCTCGGTGGTCGGCATCATCTACGCGGCGCTGCTCGCGGTCGGCCAGAACGACATGAAGCGGTTCGTCTCGTACACCTCGGTCGCGCACTTCGGCTACATCTCGCTGGGCATCTTCGCCTTCTCCTCCCAGGCGTTCGCCGGCTCGGTGCTCTACATGGTCAACCACGGCATCACGACCGGCCTGCTGTTCATCGTGGTCGGCATGCTGATCGCCAGGGGCAACTCGCGGCTGGTCAGTGACTACGGCGGTGTGGCCAAGCTGACGCCGGCGCTGGGCGGGGTGTTCCTGCTGGCCGGCCTGGCCTCGCTGGCCCTGCCGGGCACCAACTCCTTCGTCAGCGAGTTCCTGGTGCTGATCGGCTCGTTCCCGCGCGAGCCCGTCTACACGATCATCGCCACGGTCGGCATCATCTTCGCCGCGCTGTACGTGCTGTGGGTCTACCAGCGGGTGTTCCAGGGCCCGGTGCGCGGTGACGCGGTCATGGCCTCGATGGCCGGCCCCGGCACGGTGGCCGACCCGGACACCGCCGTCGGCGCACTGAAGAGCAGCTTCACCGACCTCACCAAGCGGGAGATCGGGGTACTCACCCCCCTGATCGCGCTGGTCCTGCTGCTCGGCTTCTTCCCCGGCCCCGTGCTGGACGTGATCAACCCGTCGGTGACGGCGACCATGCAAGAGGTCGGCCTCGCCGACCCAGTTGGAGGGGTGTCCCGGTGACGGTCTCGGCATTGACGCAGGCCGGCCTGACGCAGGCGGCCGAGCTGACCGGCTCGGCGGCCGTGCTGGCCCAGGGACCGATCGTGGCGCCGGCGGTGGCCTACTTCGCGCTGTCCCCGGTGCTGGTCATCCTGGGCACGGCCTGCCTCGGCGTGCTGGTGGAGGCGTTCCTGCCCCGGCACCAGCGGTGGGCGGCACAGGTCTCTCTGACCCTGCTCGCGCTGGTCGTGGCCGGGATCCTGCTCGGGGTGTACGCGAGCTCCGGCGCCGCGCCGATCAAGACCGTCGGCGACGCGATCGCGGTGGACCGGCCGACACTGTTCATGTGGGGCACGCTGCTGGCCCTCGGCCTCGGTGGAGTGCTGCTGATCTCGGACCGCTCGGTGGAGCCCGGTGGGGCGTTCGTCACCGACGGCCCGGTACCGGCGGGCACCCCGCAGGACCGGATCACCGCCGGCCGCAGCGGTATGCAGACGGAGGTGCTGCCGCTGACCTTGTTCGCGCTCGGCGGCATGATGGTCTTCTGCTCGGCCAACGACCTGCTCACGATGTTCGTCGCACTCGAGGTACTCAGCCTGCCGCTGTACCTGCTCAGCGGGCTGGCGCGGCGCCGGCGGCTGCTGTCCCAGGAGGCGGCGGTCAAGTACTTCCTGCTCGGCGCGTTCGCCTCGGCGTTCTTCCTGTACGGCCTCGCGCTGCTCTACGGCTACGCCGGCTCGGTGAAGCTGTCCGACATCGCGGCGGCCTCGGCGGCCTCGCAGCGCTCCGACACCCTGCTGTTCGGCGGGCTCGCGCTGCTGATCGTCGGCCTGCTGTTCAAGGCGTCGGTGGGCCCGTTCCACACCTGGACCCCGGACGTCTACCAGGGCGCGCCGACTCCGGTCACCGCGTTCATGTCGGCCGCCACCAAGGTCGCCGCGTTCGGCGCGATCCTGCGGGTGCTCACGGTCGCCTTCGGGGACACCCGGTGGGAGTGGCGCGGGGTGCTGTGGGCGGTGGCCATCGTGTCGATGGTGATCGGCGCGGTGATCGGTCTCACGCAGACCGACGTCAAGCGGATGATCGCCTACTCGTCGGTGGCCCACGCCGGGTTCATCCTGATCGGCGCGATCGCGATCACCGCACAGGGCCTGTCCGGCACGTTGTTCTACCTGCTCGCCTACGGCTTCACGACGCTCGCCGCGTTCGGTGTGGTGAGCCTGGTTCGCGACGGCAACGGCGAGGCCACCCACCTGTCCCAGTGGGCCGGGCTGGCCAAGCGCTCGCCGATCGCGGCCGGCGTGATGGCCTTCCTGCTGCTCGCCCTCGCCGGTATCCCGCTGACCAGCGGTTTCACTGGCAAGTTCGCGGTCTTCTCGGCGGCGCTGGCGGACGGCATGGCGCCGCTCGTGGTGATCGCGCTGATCGCCAGCGCGGTGGCCGCGTTCTTCTACCTGCGCGTGATCGTGCTGATGTACTTCAGCGAGCCGGCCGCCGACGGGCCGACGGTGACCGTGCCCGGCGCGTTCACCACGGCCGCCATCACCCTCGGCGTACTGATCACCCTGCTGCTCGGGGTGGCGCCGGCACTGGCCTTGTCGTGGGCCGGTAGCGGGTCCTTCGTAAGCTGACGGGTGTGAGTGGGGCGAGCGGAGCAAATCGAGTGGCCGGTGTCGAGTTCCTCGACGCCAACCTGGCCGAGGTGGTCGACGGCGGGCTGGTGCGCGTCGAGGAGCTGTTACGCCGGGAGGTGCGCACCCAGTACGACTTCGTCACGGAGACGTCGCTGCACCTCATGGAGGCCGGGGGGAAGCGGTTCCGGCCGCTGTTCACCCTGCTCGCCGGCCAGGTCGGGCCGCGCGGTGACTCGCCGGACGTGGTCATCGCCGCGGCCGTCGTCGAGCTGATCCACCTGGCCACGCTGTACCACGACGACGTGATGGACTCCGCCACCATGCGGCGCGGCGCCCCCAGCGCCAACGCCCGGTGGGACAACTCGGTGGCCATCCTCACCGGCGACTACCTGTTCGCGCACGCCTCCCGGCTGGTGGCCGACCTCGGCCCGGATGCCGTCCGGATCATCGCGGACACCTTCGCCGAGCTGGTCACCGGCCAGATGCGGGAGACCCGTGGGCCCCGCCCCGGCGAGGACCCGGTCAAGCACTACCTGACCGTGGTCGCCGAGAAGACCGGTTCGCTGATCGCCACCGCCGCCCGCTACGGCGCGATGTTCGCCGGCTGCCCGCCGGAGCAGGTGGCCGCGCTGCGCCGGTTCGGCGAGATCATCGGTACCTCGTTCCAGGTGTCCGACGACGTGATCGACATCGCCTCGCCGCCGGAGGACTCGGGCAAGACGCCGGGCACCGACCTGCGCGAGGGCATCGCCACCCTGCCGATGCTGTACGCCGCGCAGCGCACCGACCCGGCCGCCGAGCGGCTGCGCGAGCTGCTGGCCGCCCCGCTGACCGACGACGGCCTGGTGGACGAGGCGCTGACCCTGCTGCGCGCCTCGGACGGCCTGGAGCGCGCTCGGGACATGCTGCGGGAGCAGGCCGCGCAGGCCAGGGACGAGCTGGCTGTGCTGCCCGACTGCCCGGCCAGGGACGCGCTGGCCTCGCTCACCGTCTTTGTGGTGGACCGCACGGGCTGATGCTCCGCCGCGGTGGCTGGCTGGCTAGTACTGGCCGGCTCCGGCTGGCTGGCTACTGCTGGTTGCGGGTGCGCCACAGGTCGGCCGTGAAGATCGCCAGCGCGACCCAGACCAGCGCGAAGCAGGCCAGCTGCCCGGCCGGCAGCGGCTCGCCGTTGACCAGTACGCCCCACAGGAACTGCAGGCTGGGCGTCAGGTACATCAGGGTGCCCACGGTGGCCAGCGGGATCCGCCGGGCGGCCGCGCCGAACAGCAGCAGCGGGATGGCGGTGACCGGCCCGCCGGCGATCAGCAGCGCCGTGTGCAGCGCGCCGTGGCCGAACGAGCCGAGCCCCTCGACGCCCAGCCAGATCAGGTAACCGGCAGCCAGCGGACCGAGCACCAGCGCCTCGGCGGTCAGGCTAGCGACGGCCGGCAGCGGGATCGTCTTCTTGATCAGCCCGTAGATGCCGAACGAGGTGGCCAACGCCAGCGCCAGCCACGGCGGCCGGCCGTTCAGCACGCTCAGCAGGACCACCGCCACCGTGGCGATGCCGAGCGCCACCCACTGCGGGACGCGCAGCCGCTCGTGCAGCACCAGGACGCCGAGCAGCACGCTGACCAACGGGCTCATGAAGTAGCCGAGCGAGATCTCGACGACGTGGTGGATGCCGACGCCGTAGATGAACAGGCCCCAGTTCACCGCGATCGCCACGGCGCCGGCGGTGGCCATCAGCCAGCCCCGAGCCGACAGCGCGCGCAGCATCGACCAGCCGCGCAGCAGGCCGAGCACGCCTGCCATCAGCACCATCGTCCAGGCGATCCGGTTGGCCAGGATCTCCACCGCGCCGGTCGGCTGCAGCAGCCCCCAGAACGCC
Organism: Pseudonocardia sp.; assembly: GCA_036272155.1. GTDB lineage: Bacteria > Actinomycetota > Actinomycetes > Mycobacteriales > Pseudonocardiaceae > Pseudonocardia. The sequence goes on along the minus strand of DATAZG010000096.1, from coordinate 5,783 downwards.
GGGAACAGCCCCCACAGCGCGTACGCGGCCGCCCCGAGCACAACGCCCCGGCTGTCCACCCCGCCGCCGGCCTTGCCCCCACCGACTCCGATCCCACCGGTGCCGGCGTCCGGGCCGGTCGGGCCGTCGGGGACAGGGCCGAACGCCGACTCGGCTGGACGGGGCCCCAGTGCATCCGACACCCGTCCATCGGAACACGCGCGAGGCCGTGCTGTCGCCGGAGTTGTGGCACATTTCTCCAGGTCGAAGCCGCCTTTTGGCAGAAATCCTCCGGACTGCCCCCAAAAGGGTCGGCGCGGCTGGCCGAACAGCCGTGGCCCCCTAGCGATCTTTCTGTGATTATCGTGCGTGAATCGTGCCGATCGGCACCGTTGACGTGGGGCGGGCGGACGTCGGGCAACGCGTGAAGGGTGCGGAGGAGGTCAGGACGATGACAGCGGTTTTGGCGAGCGGCTGGAGCGGCCGGGTGGTCCTCGTGGCCGCCATCCTGCTGATCGTGCTGGTCGCGTTGTGGCTGCTGGCGCGCCGGCGGGCGCGCCACGAGTCGCGCGCCGAGGCGCCGGCCGGGGTGTCCGGCGGTGGAGCGGGCACCGGTGCGGTGGATGCCGGGGCGTCCGGGACCGAGGCGCCGACCGGAAGGACCGGGGTCTCGGGCGCCGGCGTGGCCGCTGCCGGCACGGTCGGAGCGGCAGCCGCGGCCGCCGGCCTGACAAAAGCCGGATCGGCCGGTGCGGAGCCCGGGACACCTGACGCGGGCGCCGCGGTACCCGACTCAGGCGGTGCGAAGCCAGGGTCGACCGCGCCGGCCGGTGTGGAGCCCGCGCCGGGAGATACCGGGGCCGCGCCCGCGGAGACCGTGTCGGGCGGCGACGGGGCAGCGGCCACCGGTGAACCGACCGGGGCGCCGCCTCCGGAGAAGCCGGTCCTCACACTGGTCCCGAAGCCACCGGCCGACGAAACGTCGGCGCCCGGAGCCGATCCCTCAGCTGCCGGTCCCACCGATGCCGAGACGTCCGATGCCGGCGCTCCTTCCGGTGCTCTCACTGACGCCGCCGCCGCGGCCACCGACGCGGACCCTGTTGACGCTGGCCCGGCTGCCGCCGCGGAGGCCGAGACCGGCTCGCCCGAGACGGGTGCGACCGGGTCCGGCGCGGTCCCGACCGATACGGCGTCGGGCAAGGGTGACGCTCCGGATGGCGTGCCGACAGTTCCGAGCCAGGGACCGGCCGGCCCGAGCGCGGAGCGGGACGAACCGGGGGAGGACCCGGCCGGCCCGGCCGAGCGGGACGCACCTGCCGAAGCGGTGACCGGATCCCCGACCGAGCATCCTGCAGCCGAGCAGTCCGCAGCCGAGCAGTCCGCAGCCGAGGAGCCAGCAGCGGGGCAGCCTGTGGCCGAGCAGTCTGAAGCCGAGGAGCCAGCAGCCGGGCAACCTGCAGCCGAGCAGCCTGCAGCCGAGCAACCCGCAGCCGAGCAACCCGCAGCCGAGCAACCCCTGGCCGAGCAGCCCTCGACCCAGGAGCCGGTGGCGGAGCAGCCTTCGACTGAGCAGCCTTCGACTGAGCAGCCCGTCGGCGAGCAGCCTTCGACCGACGAGCCCGTGGCGGAGCAACCTCCGGCCGGTGCGCAGACCGCGGCCACGGCGCCGCCGGTGGACACGCCGCCGGTGGACACGGATGAGCCGGAGGCCACCGAGCGGAAGGGCCCGGCCCACCGCCTCGGCACCCAGCGCACCGACCCGCCACCGGCCACTTCGGAGCCGGCCGCCACCGTTCCGGAGCCCAAGCCGGCGTCCGAACCCCGGACCGAGCCCGATCCCGCCACCTCCTGGCTGGGTGGCGCCGGCTCCGACTCCGCACTGGCCGCCCTCGACTCCGGGCGCTTCGTGACCAGCCTGCCCGATACGGGTGCGCGGCGACCGGCTGGCCCGGGCGCGGTCATGCCGGCACCGAGGGAGCCCGTCGAGGACGGTGTCACCGACTCCGCCCCCGCGACCGCCGGCACCCCGCCCGAGCCCACCACGACGCAACCGGCCGCTGGGCCCGCCGAGCCCGCCGCCCCGACCGAACCCAGCACCGCCGAAGCCAGCGAGCCGGCCGTCCCGATGCCGGCGCCGGTCCCGCTGTTCGAGCCGGTGCCGCTCTTCGAGCCCCACTCGGAACAGTCCGAACACGAAGAGCCGGAGCCCCCGGAAGCAGAGCACCCCGAGGCCGAGCAAGAGCCCGAGCCGGAACAACCCGTACCAGAGCAGCCCCACGCCGAGCACGGGGAGTCAGAGCACGGGGAGTCAGAGCACGCGGAGTCAGAGCTCGCGGCGCCGGAGCACGCGGGGCCCGACCAGCAGGTGGCAGAGCACGACGAGCCAACGCTTGCGGAGCCGCCCCCAGAGCCCGACCCGGCCCCGGAACCGGAGTCAGAGCCCGACCCGGCCCCGGAACCGGAGTCAGAGCCAGACTCGGAGTCAGAGCCGGACTCCGAGCCGGAGCCGTACCCGGGCGCGGCGCACTCGTTGCCGGACGGTTCGGCACCGTCGCCGGAGTACCGGGTGAAGGCGAACCTCGCCGTCCGGTGCTACTACACCGCCGACTCGCCGTACTTCGCGCGGATGGCCGCGCAAGTGTGGTTCCGGACGGCGGAGGACGCCGAACGCGCCGGCTTCAGCCCGGCGGGCTGAGCCCACGCCGCCGCCGGACACCCCGAGCGCCGCTCGAGCGCTTGGCCACCCGGGCGACCGGACACCCCGCAATTAATGATCAAAATGCGGGCGCGGATTGTACGACTCAGGGATCGCCTGGTCTATGGCCGTATCGGTGGTCGAGTCCGAATAGTTGTCGCCAAAGTGCCACGGAATCCGTAGTTGACACGAACTACTTTATCGAATTCTGTCATTCGGCACTGTTGAATTGACTGATCTCACTGTACCGTCCCTCTATCAATTCACCCGATAGGGGAGGTGGTGCGCGGTGACCGATGTGCAGGCCGTGCCGCCGAAGGAAGTCAGCGACCCGTCCGGCAAGGGGCTCAAGGGCGGCGCTCTCGGCCTCGTGTCCAGCATCGTCGTGGGCATAGCCTCCACCGCCCCGGCCTACAGTCTCGCCGCCACGCTGGGCCTGGTCGTGGCGACCGCGAACGGCGACGGCATCGTCGGGGTGAAGGCGCCCGGGGTGATGTTGCTGGCGTTCATCCCGATGTACTTCATCGCGGTCGCCTACTCCGAGCTGAACAGCCGCGAGCCCGACTGCGGCACCACGTTCACCTGGGCGACGCGCGCATTCGGCCCGTGGTGGGGCTGGATGGGCGGCTGGGGAATCATCGCGGCGGACGTCATCGTGATGTCGAACCTGGCCCAGATCGCCGGCCGGTACGGCTTCCTGTTGTTCGGGGCGGACGGGCTGGCCGACAGCACGTTCTGGACCACGGTGGCCGGCGTGCTGTGGATCGCCGTGATGACGTACATCTGCTACCGGGGCATCGAGGTGTCGGCCCGGCTGCAGTACGCGCTGCTCGGCATCGAGGTCGTGGTGCTGGTCGCGTTCGCCGGCTTCGCGCTGGCCAAGGTGTTCGCGGGCGAGGCGCCGGAGGGTTCGATCACGCCGAGCCTGTCCTGGCTGTGGCCGTCCGGGGTGTCGCTGGCCGCGCTGGTGCCGGCGTTCCTGCTGGCGGTGTTCATCTACTGGGGCTGGGATACCGCGGTCGCCACCAACGAGGAGTGCGACGACCCGGCGAAGACCCCGGGGCGGGCCGCGATCCTGTCCACCGTGCTGCTGCTGGCGATCTACACGCTGGTGTCGGTCTCGGCGGTGGCCTTCGCCGGCACCGGGAGCTCCGGGATCGGCCTGGCGAACCAGGACAACGCCGACGACGTGTTCAAGGCGATCGGGCCGGCGGTGTTCGGCGAGAGCACGATCGGCAAGCTGTTCGAGGCGCTGCTCCTGATCAGCGTGCTGACGTCGGCCTCGGCGTCCACCCAGACCACGATCCTGCCGACGGCGCGCACCTCGCTGTCGATGGGCGTCTTCGACGCGCTGCCGAGGCGGTTCGCCAAGATCCACCCCCGGTACCTGACGCCGACCGAGTCGACGGTCTGGATGGGCATCGTGTCCATCGTGTTCTACGTCGGGCTGACTCTGGTGAGCAGCAACATCCTGGCCGACTCGATCGCGGCCGTCGGCCTGATGATCGCGTTCTACTACGGCCTGACCGGCTTCGCCTGCGTCTGGTACTTCCGGCGCACGCTGACCACGGGCGTGCGCAACTTCGTGATGCGCGGGGTGCTGCCGCTGCTCGGCGGGCTGATCCTGCTCGGCGCGTTCATCGAGTCGAGCATCCAGTACGCCGCGCCGGACTTCGGCAAGACCACGCTGTTCGGCATCGGCGGGGTGTTCGTGATCGGCATCGGCACGCTGGTGTTCGGGGTGCTGCTGATGTTCCTCTGGCGGTGGCGGGCGCCCGGCTACTTCGTGGGCGAGACGCTGTCCAAGGCCACCCCGGAGTACGTGCTCGAGCAGGAGGGCGCCGAGGGGCCCGGGTTGCGACTGCCGGACTCGCACGAGGCGATCGTCATCGCGCCGGACCTGTCCAACCTGCCGCCGGGCCGGCACGCCATCGACGTGCGCACCCACGAGGAGCTGCCCCACGACGAGGAGCGGCCGCCCGAAGGCCCGCCAACGCGGTAGCAAGCCTGGACAGCGGAACGGCCGGCCCCGGCGATGTCGCCAGGGCCGGCCGTTCCGGCGTACGGGAAGGGACTACTCCGCGGCGACGGTCCAGGTGTCCTTGCCGCGCAGCAGGGTGCCCAGGTCGGCCTGCTGGTTGGCCTTGGCGTCGCGCACCTGCTGGCGGGCGCCGTCGTCGTAGGTCACCCGGTCGACGTTGCGGAAGATACCGGTGACCGTGTGGCTGAGGTCCTGGTCGGACAGCCGGGACAGCGCGAACGCGAAGCTCGGGTCCTCCCGGGTCTCGTCGTGGACCACGATGGCGTCCTCGCCGACCTCGGCGATCGGCGCGACCCGCAGGCCGTAGCCGTCCTCGGTGCGGACCACGCCGTACTCGCCCTCGATCCCGAAGCGGATCGGCTCGCCGTGCTTGAGCGCGATGATCCGCTGCTTGGCGTCGTCGCCGCCCTTGCGGATCACGTCGAACGCGCCGTCGTTGAAGATCGGGCAGTCCTGGAAGATCTCCACGAAGGAGGTGCCCCGGTGCGCGGCGGCCGCGGTGAGCACCTCTGTCAGCTGGGCCCGGTTCGCGTCGATGGCCCGTGCGGCGAAGCTGGCCTCGGCGCCGAGCACCACGGACAGCGGGTTGAACGGGTGGTCCAGCGAGCCCATCGGCGTCGACTTGGTGATCTTGCCGATCTCCGAGGTGGGCGAGTACTGGCCCTTGGTCAGCCCGTAGATCCTGTTGTTGAACAGCAGGATCGTCATGTTGATGTTGCGGCGGACCGCGTGGATCAGGTGGTTGCCGCCGATGGACAGCGCGTCGCCGTCGCCGGTGACCACGAAGACCGACAGGTCCGGGCGGGTCACCGCGAGCCCGGTGGCGATCGTCGGGGCGCGCCCGTGGATGGAGTGCATCCCGAAGGTGTTCAGGTAGTACGGGAACCGGCTGGAGCAGCCGATGCCGGACACGAACACCACGTTCTCGCGCTTGAGCCCGAGCTGTGGCAGGAAGCCACGCACGGCGGCCAGCACGGCGTAGTCACCGCAGCCGGGGCACCAGCGGACCTCCTGGTCGGAGGTGTAGTCCTTGGCGGTCTGCTTCTCGTCGGTGGTCGGGATACCGTC
>DATAZG010000095.1:0-57872 GCA_036272155.1 Pseudonocardia sp. | reverse complement strand
GGACCGGTGGGGTGTCCCACTCGTTCGGCGTGCCCCTGCGCTCGGCGCGCCAGGCCTCGTAGACCGGCTCGGCCGGCAGCACGGACTCCTCGAGAAAGGCGCGCATGCGTTGGGTGTACTCGACGGCGGTGTCGCTCGGCTGGAAGTCCACCCCGGCAGGATAAGGGCGCCGACCCCGCTCGGCCCGCTGTCCGAGCGACCGCGTCGGGCAGCGGGCCGGCCGACGATCACCGTGATCGGCTGAGGACGGTGTCGCGGGCGGTGGTGGGCAGTTCCGCACCCACGGCGGTAGGGTTCGCGCCGTGCCGCAGTTCCGGATTGCCGAAGCCGCTCGGCTGCTTGGCGTGAGTGACGACACCGTGCGCCGGTGGGTCGATGCCGGAACGCTGCCGGCCCAGGTCGACGCCTCGAACCGCAAGGTCATCGACGGCGCCCGGCTGGCCGAGTTCGCCCGCGCCCAGGCCCACGCCGCGCCCGACCCGTCCCCAGTCGGTCGCTCCGCGCGCAACCACCTCGTCGGGCTGGTCACCGAGATCATCTCCGACCGGGTGATGTCCCAGGTGGAGTTGCAGTGCGGCCCGCACCGGGTGGTGTCGCTGATGAGCACGGAGGCGGTCAAGGAACTGGGCCTGCAGCCCGGCTCGATGGCGGTCGCAGTGATCAAGTCCACCCACGTCGTGGTGGAGACCCCAGGAGGAGCTCGATGAGAAAGACCCTGGTGATGGCCGCGAGCGGGCTGCTCGCCGCCGCACTGGTGGCCGGCTGCGGTGGCGGGAGCTCGACGCAGTCGGGTGGGCCGTCCGCGTCGGCGGCGCCGGCCGGCACGGGCACCCTGACGGTGTCGGCCGCCGCGTCGCTGACCGACGTGTTCAACCAGCTCGGCAAGACCTTCCAGCAGCAGAACCCGGGCGCCACCGTGCGGTTCAACTACGGCGGCTCCTCCGACCTGGCGCAGCAGATCGTGAACGGCGCGCCGGCCGACGTGTTCGCCGCCGCCAACACCTCGACCATGGCCACGGTCAACAAGGCCGGCCTGACCAGCGGTGACCCGGCTGTGTTCGTCACCAACGTGCTGCAGATCGCGGTGGCCCCCGGCGACCCGAAGGGCATCCACAGCTTCGCCGACCTGACCAAGCCCGACCTGAAGGTCGTGGTGTGCGCCCCGCAGGTGCCCTGTGGCAGCGCCACCCAGCAGGTCGAGAAGGCCACCGGGGTGGCCCTGAAGCCGGTCAGCCAGGAGACGGACGTGCGGTCCGCGCTGAGCAAGGTCACCACCGGCGACGCGGACGCCGCGCTGGTGTACGTCACCGACGTCAAGTCCACGAACGGCAAGGTCGAGGGCGTCGACTTCCCCGAGTCCTCCAAGGCGCTCAACCAGTACCCGATCGCGGTGCTCAAGAACGCCCCGCAGCCCGACCTGGCCGCCAAGTTCGTCGCGCTCGTGCGCGGGCCGGACGGGCAGCAGGTGCTGAAGAACGCTGGCTTCGGCACGCCGTGAGGACGTGACCGGCCCGCTCGCCCCGGGCCGGGCGCCGGCCGGGGACTCGCCCCGGTCGGTCCTGTCGGGGCCCCGACGCCGCTCGGGGCGGCGGTCCGGGCGGCGGTCGGAGTCGGACGACCGGCACACCGTCGGCGTCGGCCTGCCCGTTGCACTGTGGGTGCCGGCGGTGCTCGGCTTCCTGCTGATCGCGCTGCCGGTCGTCGGCATGATCCTGCGCGCCGACCTGCGCCGGCTGCCCCAGCTGGTCACCAGTGACGCCGCGCTGACCGCGCTGCGGCTGTCCGTGGAGACCGCCGCGATCTCCACGCTGCTCTGCCTGCTGTTCGGCGGCCCGCTGGCCGCGGTGCTGGCCCGGTCCCGGTCGGCGGTGGTCCGGATCGCCCGGCCGGTCGTGCTGCTGCCGCTGGTGCTGCCGCCGGTGGTCGGCGGTCTGGCGCTGCTCTACACGCTCGGGCGGACCGGGCCGGCGGGGCGGCTGCTGGACCTGTGGTTCGGCGTGACGGTCCCCTTCACCACGGCGGCGGTGGTGCTGGCCCAGACGTTCGTCTCGATGCCGTTCCTGGTGGTCAGCCTGGAGGGTGCGCTGCGCACGGCGGGGGAGCGCTACGAGGCGGTGGCGGCCACCCTCGGCGCGGCGCCGTTCACCGCGTTCCGCCGGGTCACCGTGCCGCTGGTGCTGCCCGGGCTGGGGTCGGGGCTGGTGCTGGCGTTCGCCAGGGCGCTCGGCGAGTTCGGTGCCACGGTGTCCTTCGCGGGCAGCCTGCAGGGCACCACGCAGACCCTGCCGCTGCTGGTCTACCAGGAGCGCGAGGTCGACACCGACGGTGCGATCGCGCTGTCCCTGGTGCTGGTCGTGGTGGCCGTCGTCGTGATCGCGGTGGCCCGGCCGAGGGTCGCCGAGGGGCTGCGGTGAGCGAGGCGTTCCTGGAGCTGTCCGCGCAGGTCCGCCGCCGCGAGTTCACCCTGGACCTGTCGTTGACCATCGCCCGGGGTGAGATCGTCGCGGTGCTCGGCCCGAACGGCGCCGGCAAGTCCACCCTGCTCGGCGTGCTGGCCGGGCTGCTGCGGCCGGACACCGGGCGGGTCGTGCTCGGCGGCCGCACGCTTACCGACACCTCGACCGGCGTGCACGTGCCGGCCCACCGCCGCAGCGTCGGCCTGTTGGCCCAGCAGGCGCTGCTGTTCCCGCACCTGACCGCGCTGGCCAACGTGGCGTTCGGGCCGCGCTGCCACGGCGTGCCGAGGGCGGCCGCCGCCGCGCGGGCCCAGGAGCTGCTGGCCGAGGTGGACGTCGGTGAGCTGGCCCGGCGCCGGCCGTCCCAGCTGTCCGGAGGCCAGGCACAGCGGGTCGCGCTGGCCCGCGCGCTGGCCGGCAAGCCGGAGCTGCTGCTGCTGGACGAGCCGCTGGCCGCGCTGGACATCGACTCCGCGCCGGCGCTGCGCGCCCTGCTGCGCCGGGTGGTGCGCGGACCGGGCCCGGCCGGAGCCGGCGCGGACCGGGCCGCGGCGGGCGGGGCTGGAGCGGCCCGGGGCGCGGTGAGCGGGGCTGGAGCGGACCGGCCGGCGCCGAGCACGACCGCGCTGCTGGTCACCCACGACGTGCTGGACGCGCTGGTGCTGGCCGACCGGGTCGTCGTGCTGACCGGCGGCCAGATCGTGGAGCAGGGCAGCACCCGGGACGTGCTGACCCGGCCGCGCAGCCCGTTCGCCGCCCGCATCGCCGGGCTGAACCTGGTGCCCGGGGTGGGCGCGCCGGGGGGCCTGCGCACCGCCGACGGGACGATGGTGGCCGGCCAGGGCAGTGCCGACGACGGCCTGGCGCCCGGGGTGGCCGCGGTCGCGGTGTTCCCGCCGGCCGCGGTGGCGGTGTACCGGGACCGGCCGGACGGCAGCCCGCGCAACGTGGTCCCGGTGCGGCTGGCGGGCATGGAACCGCGCGGCGAGGTGGTGCGGCTGCGCGCCGAACCGGTGGACGGCGGGCCGGCCTGGGTCGCCGGGTTGGCCGCCGACGTGACTCCGGCCGCGGTGGCCGACCTCGGCGCCGCCGAGCCGCTCGCACCGGGCGCACGGCTCTGGTACTCGGTCAAGGCCACCGAGGTCAAAGTGCACCCCGCCGCCCGATAACCGCCGGCGGCACACACGTTCGCTGGACGGCACAGGCCGGCGGTATGCGGCACACGTGTTCCAACTCGTGTGCTGTGTGTCGAGGCAGTGTGCCGCGCGGACAACGTGTGTGGCCGGGGTGCGGCGGCTCGTCGACGCGGCCCGCCGCCCGCCCGCCGCCCGCCCGCCGCCCGCCCGCCGGCCGCCCGCCCGCCGCCCGCCGCCCGCCCGCCGGGCACGCGCCGTCGGTGGCTGCACACAGGCCCACGCCGTGGCACACCGCGTTGCGACGTCGCACACGTGTTCTAACTGGTGTGCCGCGTCCTCAGACCGTGTGTCAGATACCGGCACTGTGTGCGGCCGGCGGCGCGTCTGTGGCCTAGCACGTCTCGGCGACACGCCCCGGTAGACGGTCACCTAAGGTAGTGATTCTGACCACCCCGAGAAGCACTGGTCACAACAGTGCCGGTTCGTGTCATTGATCAGCGCTAAGACGGTCTTTACCGTTGCTCTCTGTGATCGTTCCCGGCTTACTCTCCGCACTCTCCTCCGCGACGGCGTCGCTCGGGGTGTCGGTCGGGATGTTGCTGCCGGTCGTGGTGCCGACGCCGGCGGTGGTCGCCCCTGAGCCGACCAGCGGGTACGTGGTCCAGATCGCCACCGGGCAGAACGTGGACGGCGTCGCCGCCGAGGCCCGTACCGCGCCGACCGTGCGGTACAGCCAGGCCGTGGTCGGTTTCGCCGCGCCGATGACCGCCGCCGAGGCCACCCGGCTGCGCGGCCGCCCCGGCGTGCTCTCGGTCGAGCCGGACGCCAAAACGCAGGCCATTGAGTTCGACCCGGCGCCGGCCACCCCGCCACCCAGTCCCGACCCGGCCCGTGCGACGACCCCGAGCTATCCGGTGACGTCGGGCTACGCCGCCACTCCGGGCTACGCCGGCGCCCCCAGTTACGCCGGAACGCCAGCCAGCTCCGCCGAGCCGAACTACGCGTCGCCCCCCGCCGACCCCGCGGCGCCCGCCGGCTCCGCCGCGCCCGCGGACTCCGCAATCCCCGCCGGCTCCGCAACCCCCGCCGACCCCGCGGCGCCCGCCGGCTCCGCAACCCCCGCCGCGCCCGTGGACTCCGCAATCCCCGCCGGCTCCGCAACCCCGGTGAACTCCGCGACACCGGCCCACTCCAGCTACCGCGCTTCCCCGCGCAACCGCGCTTCCCCAGGCAGCCGGCCCATCCCGGGCAACCGCTCGACCCCGGCCACCCCGGCCGACCCGGATGCCGCCACCGCGCCCGCTGACGACCCCGCGCCGCCCGGCGACACCCCGGGCGTCCCCGGGGTCCCCGGCACGCCGCCCGGCAACCCGAACGGCCAGCTGGCGGCCGGTGACAACGGCGGCAACGACGGTCCGCCGCTGTCGCACCGCCAGGACAACCCCAAGAACTGGGGGCTCGACCGGATCGACCAGCGCCAGCTGCCGCTCTCGCGCAGCTACACGACCACCGGCACGGGCGCCGGCGTGAACATCTACGTGCTGGACACCGGCATCGACACCACGCACCCGGACTTCGGCGGCCGCGCGAGCTTCGACGTGAACTTCGCCGGCGGGCCGGACGGGGACTGTGACGGCCACGGCACCGTGGTGGCCGGCATCGCGGGCTCCACGACGTACGGGGTGGCCAAGAAGGCCAGGCTGCACGCCGTGAAGGTGCTGGACTGCCAGGGCGCCGGCCAGCTGTCCGACCTCGTCGAAGGCGTCGACTGGGTGACCAGCCACGCGCGCAAGCCGGCCGTCGCGGTGCTGTCCTGGCGCTACTCGCAGGCGCCCTCGGCCACGCTCAGCGCCGCGGTGACCCGGCTGGCCAACTCCGGGGTGTTCGTGTCGACGTCGGCGGGCAACACCGGCAGCGACTCCTGCGACCTCGCCCCCCGGGACTCGCCGGCCGCCCTGGTGGTGGCCAACTCCACGATCGACGACCAGCGGGCCAGCACCTCGAGCACCGGCCCCTGCGTCTCCCTGTACGCGCCGGGCAACGGGATCGTCGCCCCGGTGCCCGGCGGCGGCACCGCCTCGTACTCCGGCACGTCGATGTCCGCGCCGTTCGCGGCCGGGGTCGCCGCGCTGTACAAGCAGCGCTTCGGGGACACGTCCTCGGCCACGCTGAAGCAGTGGATCATCCGGCAGGCCACCCCGGGGGTCATCCAGGGCGGCGGGGTCGACCACACCTCGGACCGGCTGCTCTACACCGCCGGGCTCTGAGCCCAGCGGCCGACCTCGGCGCGGCCCCCGACATTCCACGACACTAGATCCAGTGCACTCTTTCGTGTCATAGTTTCGCCACCTGGTCGGGGTGGACCAGGTGGCCTGTGCGGCCTTCCCGAGGGGAATTGCGCATGACTGCAGACCGGACTGTTGGCTCGGTACCGGAAACCGATCCCCGGCAGCTCCGCTGGGTGGCGGCGGCCAGCGCGGTAGGCACAACTATTGAGTGGTACGACTATTTCATTTACAGCACAGCAGCCGCATTGATATTCGGTTCGCAGTTCTTTTCGACGTTATCGCCGGCGTCCGGGACGCTGGCCGCGTTCGCCACCCTCGGGGTCGGGTTCCTGGCTCGCCCGCTCGGTGGTGTGCTGTGGGGCCACTGGGGTGACCGGGTCGGCCGCAAGGGCATGCTGATCGCCTCGCTGCTGCTGATGGGGCTGGCCACGGTCGGGGTCGGGCTGCTGCCCACCTACAGCCAGATCGGGGTGTGGGCGCCGATCCTGCTGCTCCTGCTGCGGCTGCTGCAGGGGCTCTCGGCCGGCGGTGAGTGGGGTGGCGCGGCGCTGATGGCCGTGGAGCACGCGCCGCTCGGCAAGCGCGGCCGGTACGGGGCGGCGGCGCAGATCGGCGTGCCGGGTGGGCTGATCCTGGCCCAGCTGATGTTCTTCCTGATCAGCAACACGGTGTCCGGCCCGCAGTTCGCGGCGTGGGGCTGGCGGGTGCCGTTCCTGGTCAGCATCGTGCTCGTGGGGATGGGCCTGTGGGTCCGGCTCAAGGTCGAGGAGAGCCCGGTGTTCCGCACCCTGCGCGACGAGCAGGCGCGCAGCAAGGTGCCGGTCGTGGACGTGTTCCGGGAGCGCGGCAAGGAGCTGTTCCTGGCTTCGGTGAGCTTCATCGCGAACACGGCGATCGGCTACGTGTTCCTGGCGTACCTGCTCTCCTACGGCACCGCGGTGCTCAAGCTGAGCCGCAACCTGCTGCTCGTGGTGGTGATCGTGGGCAGCGTGGTCTGGCTGGTCAGCATCGTGGCCAGCGCGATCCTGTCCGACCACACCGGGCGCAAACCCGTGTACCTGGTCGGCTCGGTGCTGCTGGTGGTCTGGGCGGTGCCGTTCTTCCTGCTCTTCGACACCAAGGAACCGCTCTGGCTGCTGGTCGGCGTGATCGTGCTGTGCGTCGGCCTCGGCCTGACGTTCGGCCCGCAGCCGGCCCTGTTCGCCGGCATGTTCGAGCCGCGCTACCGCTACAGCGGGGCGTCGATCAGCTACGCGGTCGGCGCGGTGGTCGGCGGTGGCTTCGCGCCGCTGATCGCCACGGCGCTGCAGAGCGCCACCGGCACCTCGCTGTCCGTGTCGCTGTACATGATCGTGGTCGGGTTGATCAGCCTGGCGGCGGTGCTGGCCATCCGCGAGCCCCAGGCTACCGCCTAGGCGCACATCGACTCTGGCGCCGGCCGCCGCTCTGGCCCAGGATAATGAGCCGCACGCCACCGTGGTCAGTCGTGAGGAGATGCCGTGAGCTCGGCCGCCCCGCCCGTGCCCGCCGTGCCGTCTGTGCCTTCTTATGCGTCCGGTGTCTCCGAGCAGCCGCTGCTGGGTGACACCATCGGTGACAACCTCGACCGCACGGCCGCCGTCTTCGGTGACCGGGACGCGATGGTCGAGGTGAGCACCGGGCGGCGGTGGACCTACCGGGAGTTCGTCGCCGACGTGGACGCGCTGGCGCTCGGCCTGCTGGCTGCCGGCCTGGTCAAGGGTGACCGGGTCGGGATCTGGGCGCCGAACCGGTCGGAGTGGACGCTGGTCCAGTACGCGACCGCGAAGCTCGGTCTGATCCTGGTGAACATCAACCCCTCCTACCGCACCCACGAGCTGGAGTACGTGCTCAACCAGGCCGGGGTGCGGCTGCTGGTGGCGGCCACCGCGTTCAAGACCTCCGACTACGCGGGGATGATCACCGAGGTTCGGCCGCGCTGCACGGGCCTGGAGCGGGTCGTGCTGCTGGACTCGGCGGACTGGTCGGTGCTGGCCACCGGGTCCGCGGGCGGTGATCGGGCCCGGTTGGCGCAGGCGCGGGCGAACCTGAGCCCGGACGACCCGATCAACATCCAGTACACCTCGGGCACCACGGGCTTCCCCAAGGGCGCCACGCTGAGCCACCACAACATCCTGAACAACGGCTACTTCGTCGGTGAGCTGTGCGGCTACACCGAGGAGGACCGGATCTGCATCCCGGTGCCCTTCTACCACTGCTTCGGCATGGTGATGGGCAACCTGGCGGCCACCTCGCACGGCGCCGCGGTGATCATCCCGGCGCCGGGGTTCGACCCGGAGCTGACCCTGGCCGCCGTGGCGAAGGAGCGCTGTACGTCGCTCTACGGGGTGCCGACGATGTTCATCGCCGAGCTCGCCGTCACCGACTTCGAGTCCTACGACCTGGCCAGCCTGCGCACCGGGATCATGGCCGGCTCGCCGTGCCCGGTCGAGGTGATGAAGCAGGTGATCGCCCGGATGGGGATGACCGAGGTGCAGATCGCCTACGGCATGACCGAGACCTCGCCGGTGTCCACCCAGACCCGCGCGGACGACTCGGTGGAGCGGCGGGTGTCCACGGTCGGGCGGGTGCTGCCGCACCTTGAGTCGAAGATCGTCGACCCGGACTCCGGCCTGACCGTGCCCCGGGGCACCGCCGGTGAGCTGTGCACCCGGGGCTACTCGGTGATGCTCGGCTACTGGGGCGAGCCGGAGAAGACCGCCGAGGCCATCGACGCCGGCCGCTGGATGCACACCGGCGACCTCGCTGTGATGGACGACGAGGGCTACCTCAACATCACCGGCCGGATCAAGGACATGGTCATCCGGGGCGGGGAGAACATCTACCCCCGCGAGATCGAGGAGTTCCTCTACACCCACCCCGATGTGCTGGACGCACAGGTCATCGGCGTGCCCGACGACAGGTACGGCGAGGAGTTGTGCGCCTGGATCCGGATGCGCCCCGGCGCGGAGCCGCTGACCGCCGACACGGTCCGCGAGTTCGCCGCCGGCAAGCTGGCCCGCTACAAGATCCCCCGTTATGTGTCGATCGTGGAGGAGTTCCCGATGACGGTCACCGGCAAGGTTCGCAAGGTCGAGATGCGGGCCAGATCGGTGGAACTGCTCGGGCTGACCGCCGCCGCACAGACCAGAACCGCGTAGCGCGGGGCGGCCCGCCAGATGGACGCTGGTTGGCCGCCAGGTGGAGTCCCGTCGACGGGACAGAATTTGAGGGACGCGCTCGAGTGCGTCCATAAGGACTTACATAAGTTGGGTGCCGGACCCTTGCCGGACGCTAGGCTGGGGTTTGGCGCGGTCCGACGTCGCTCGGGGCGCGTTCGTTTTATGTATCAGCAAGGGACGGGTGAGCAGGGTGCCGACCGGCAGGGTCAAGTGGTACGACGCTGAGAAGGGCTTCGGCTTTCTCTCCCAGGACGGGGGCCAGGACGTCTACGTCCGCAAGGCTGCGCTGCCCGCCGGTGTGGAGGGGCTCAAGTCCGGCCAGCGCGTCGAGTTCGGGATGGCCGAGGGCCGGCGTGGCCCGCAGGCCCTCTCCGTCCGGTTGGTGGACACTCCGCCTTCGGTGGTGGAGGCCCGCCGGCGCCCCGCCGAGGAGCTGCACGGCCTGATCGAGGACATGATCAAGCTGCTGGAGATGAAGGTACAGCCCGATCTGCGCCGGGGCCGCTACCCCGATCGGCGCTCCTCCAAGCTGGCCGCCGAGGTGGTCCGCGCCGTGGCCAGGGACCTGGACGGCTGAGCGAGTTCGCGCCGCGCGCCGCCCGGTTTGATGCGGGGTGGCGCGCCGCGTTGCGCAGAGCTCTCCGGAGCCCTCGAGTGTCGAACGGTCGCCGGTCGTCCCCGACCGGTTAGCCTGCGCGGGCAGGTCCGTCGAACCTCGGGGGGTGCCGTGGTGCGCGAACCCCGGCGCCCGCCGGACGACGAGATGCCCACGGTCGCGATCCCGGTCGAGGAGCTGCTGGCACGCGTCCGCGCGGAACGCACCGGGTCACCCGGTGCGCCGCCGCCGCGGTCGACGCAGCCCGCGCAGCACCGCCGCTCCGAGGGCCGCGCAGCCGACGCCGCCCACCCGGACCGGGCGGACGACCTGGCCGCCGCGGCCGCGGCGGCAGATCGGGTCGCGCCGCTCTCCGCTGGGTGGCCGTCCTCCGGTGGGCAGCCGCGGCCGTTCGGCGGGCAGCCGCCGCCGGTGGCGGAGCCGGACCGGATGCCGGAGCCGCGGTCCCGCCCGAGGGCCAGCCGGATCGTCGTGCGCGCGCGGGACGAGGGCCGGGGGACGGGGGACGGAACGGACGGCGGCGGCTCCGGCCGGAGCGGCATCGTGTCGACGGCCAGCACGCTGTGGCTGCTGGCGGCCATCGTCGTGCTGTTCGCCGCCGCCGTGGTGCTGCTGGCCATCACGGTGCGCGGCCTGTGCCTCACCACGGCCCTGCCCACCTGACTTGGCGACCTCCCGATGCCCCCGGCTGGGCCAACTCGGGGTTCGCCCAGTTGGCGCAGTCTGGACCATCCAGGTACGGCTCGCGTGGGTGCTTCTGGCGCCGTTTGCCCTGCATATGGCCCGGGTAACCGACCGTAGCGGGGAAATCACAGGGGGCGAGACGAGGAGGCCCACCGTGGCACACATACCCATGAGTCCGGCAATGGACATCAGCTGCGGGAGCGTCCAGGCGCCCGCGACCCTCGATCGGACCGACCTCGCGGTGATCCACGACAGCCTGTTCGACGGTGAGGCACTGGACGGCGTGTACCGGGGCTGTGAGGACGGCGTCCGGCTGCTCGCGGTCACCAACCGGCGGCTGATGATGGTCGAGACCACCTCGTGCGACGACCGCAGGGCGCTCACCTCCGTGCCCTACGGTCGCGTGACCAGCGTGTGCTACCTGCAGAACTCCGACGCGTGTGTGGCTGGCTCGACCACGGTCGGGATCAAGGTGATGCTCACGCTCTACGAGCTGGGCTGCAAGGCCGAGGAGCAGGCGCGCGAGCTGCACGACCTGATCGCCTGGCACCTCGTCTGCGCCTGACCCGGCTAGCTCAGGTCGGTGATGAAGCCGTTGCGGCGCAGCCAGTCCCTGGCCACCTCGGACCAGTCGCGGCCCTGTACATCGGTCTCGGCGTTGAGCTGGATCATCACGTCGTTGGTGATCTTGTCCATCACCGGTTTGAGCACGGTGGCGATCTGCGGGTAGCGGTTCAGCAGCTCGGAGCGGATGGACACCGAGACGTTGTACTTGGGGAAGAAGCCGAGGTCGTCGTCGAGCACGGTCAGGTGCAGGGCCTGGATCCGGCCGTCGGTGGTGAACACCTCGCCGAACTCGCACGGCTGGCCGGCCGCGGTGGACGGGTAGACCGCGCCGGTACCCATCACGTGGATGTTCGAGGGTGGCACGGTGAAGCCGTACGCGGCGGTCATGCCGGGCCAGCCGTCTGTCCGGCTGGCGAACTCCGTCTCCAGACAGGCGGTGGCCTTGCCCGGGTTCGCCTTGGCGAACTTGGCCAGGTCGGACAGCGTCTTGAAGCCGTACTTGCGCTGCGCGTCGGGTCCCATGGCGATGGCGTAGGTGTTGTTGGCCGGCGCCCGGTCGACCCAGCTGATGCCCTGGCGGGCGTCCTCGGCGGCGACCGCCCGGAACATCTCGTCGGCGTCCACGATCGGCTTCGTGTGCCCGTTGTAGTTGATCCAGGACGTGCCGGTGTACTCCGGGTACACGTCGAGCTGGCCGGTCTTCAGCGCGGTGCGGGCGCTGTTGGAGCCCTGGATGTTGGTCAGGTCCTCGACCTTCATCCCGGCGGCCTGCAGCGAGTAGATGATCAGGTAACCGATGTTGATGTTGTCGCTGAAGTCCTTGGAGCCGACCGTGATCGGCACGCCCTCCAGCGCCGGCACCGGGGTGATCGAGCCCGGTCCGACCCGGCCGGGCACCGCCGCGCCCGAGCTCAGCCCGCACCCCGCCAGCACCAGGCAGACCAGCAGCGCCAGCAGGCTGGTCGCCACCCGACGCCGTCTCATCGCAGGCCCTTCGGGCCGATCCAGCGTTCGGCGAGCCCGCCGAGCCAGTCGATCAGCAGGGCGAGCGCCATCGCCAGCACCGCCCCGATCACCAGCACCGGCGTGCGGCTGAGCTTGTACCCGGTGTCGATCATCTCGCCGAAGCCGCCGCCGCCGACGAACGTGGCCAGGGTCGCGCTGCCCACGGCGAGCACCAGCGAGGTGCGCAGCCCGGCCAGTACGAACGGGACGGCCAGCGGCAGCTCCACCCTGGCGAGCACGAGGGTGCCGGACATACCGATGCCCCGGCCGGCCTCGAGCAGCGCCGGGTCCACGCTCTGGATGCCGAGAATGGTGTTCCGCAGCACCGGCAGCAGCGCGTAGAAGGCGATCGGCAGCACCGCGATCCAGAAGCCGGACCAGCCGGACTGGTAGACCGCCAGGTAGAACAGCACGAGCACGCCGATCGAGGGCGCGGCCTGGCCGATGTTCGCGATCGCCAGGAACAGCGGGGCGACCGGCTTGCCCCAGCGCCTGGTCAGCGCGGTACCCAGCGGCACCGCCACCAGCAGCACGATCACGGTGATCATCAGCGACAGCTCGATGTGCTCCAGCGCCAGCCGGCCGATCGACGGGAAGTTGACGGTCTGCACCTCGATCTCGTCGAAGCTGCCCACCCCGACCCAGATCAGCATCGCCGCGACCAGCAGGCCCGCCGCGACCGGCTGGAACCACAGCCGGATCGCCTCGGCGCGCCGCGCGGCCGAGTCCGCCCGCGCCGCACCGGTGTCCGGCGGGGCGGTGAGGGTGCCCGCGACCCCGCTGCTCATGCCGGCCGGTCGGCTGTCGAGGCGGCGGACGCGGCCGACGCCGCCCTGGAGTCGTGGGTCTCGCGCAGGCTGCTGATCGTGTCCATCACCGTGTGGATGTCGATCGTGCCGGCGTAGCGGCCGCGTTCCTTGGTGACGACCGCCGAGCCGCCCTCGGCCAGGATCGCCTCCAGCGCGTCCTGCAGCGTGGACTGGGTGGTGACCCAGTCGGTGATCGGCTTGCCGGCCTCGGCGAGGGTGGTCGCGGCGGGCAGGTCGCGGATGTGCACCCAGCGCTGGGGCCGGTCGCGCTCGTCGAGCACCAGCGCGTAGGTGCGACCCCGTTCCTCCAGCTGCTGGCGGATCTCCGCGCAGGTCTCGTCGCACCGCGCGGTGATGGCCTCCTCGGTGAGCTCCACGTCGCGGACCCGCATCAGGGTGAGCTGCTTGAGCGAGGCCCCGGCGCCGACGAACCCCGCCACCGTGTCGTTGGCCGGGTTGGCCAGGATGGCGTCCGGGGTGTCGTACTGCAGGATCGTGGACCGGGGGCCGAGCACCGCGATCCGGTCGCCGAGCTTGACCGCCTCGTCGAAGTCGTGGGTGACGAAGACGATCGTCTTGCGCAGCTCGGTCTGCAGCCGCATCAGCTCGTCCTGCAGGTTGCCTCGCGTGATCGGGTCGACCGCGCCGAACGGCTCGTCCATCAGCAGCACCGGCGGGTCCGCCGCGAGCGCCCTGGCCACGCCGACCCGCTGCTGCTGGCCACCGGACAGCCGCCGGGGGTACCGGTCACGAAACTGGCCCGCATCCAACCCGACCAGCTCGAGCATCTCGTCGACGCGGTCGCTGATCCGGCGTTTGGGCCAGCCGAGCAGGGCGGGCACCATGCCGACGTTCTGCGCCACCGTCATGTGCGGGAACAGCCCGGCCTGCTGGATGGCGTAGCCGATCGTGCGGCGCAGCTTGTCCGGGTCGAGCGAGAGGGTGTCCTGGCCACCGATGGTGATGGTGCCCGAGGTCGGCTCGATCAGCCGGTTGATCATCTTCATGGTGGTCGTCTTGCCGCAGCCGGACGGCCCCACGAAGATCACGATCTTGCCGGCCGGGATGTCCATCGAGACGTCCTCGACGGCGACGCCGTGCCCGCCGGGGTAGGTCTTGCACAGCCGCTCCAGCTTGATCTCGACCCCGGAGACGGCGACGGCGGGCTGCTCAGCTGTCGGTGCCACGGATCCCCCTGGAGATGGTGAGGCGGCCGATGAGTACGTAGATCGCGTCCAGCACGAGCGCGAGCACGACGATGCCCAGGGTGCCGGCGGCCACGTTGTTGATCGCGTTGGCGCTGCCGATCTGGGACAGTCCGGAGAAGATGTGCACGCCCAGGCCCGGGCCCTTGGCGTAGGCGGCGATCGCGGCGATGCCCATCAGCATCTGGGTGGACACCCGCATGCCGGCGAGGATCGACGGCCAGGCCAGCCGCAGCTCGATCTGGGTCAGCACCCGGGACCGGTTCATCCCGATGCCCTGGGCGGCCGAGGTGATCGCCGGGTCGATGTTGTCCAGCCCGACGATCGTGTTGCGGACGATCGGCAGCAGCGCGTACAGCACCAGCGCGGTGATCGTCGGCTTGACCCCGAGGCCGAGCACCGGGATCAGCACGCCGATCAAAGCGAACGACGGGATGGTGAGGATGGCGCTGGTCAGCGCGGTGGCCACGGCCGAGCCGATCGGCCCCCGGTAGACCAGTACGCCGATCACCACGCCGATCACGGTGGCCACGATGATGGACTGGATCACCGCGCTGGCGTGCTGGTAGGAGTCCAGCAGCAGGTTCGCCAGGTGTGCGCTCAGGTACTCACCGAAGCCCATCCCTGATCACCCCACGCCTGGCGCGGACGCGCGGTCGGGGGCTTGCGCGAGCGTCCCGGGAGGAGCGCTCGCCCTGTGCCGACTGGTCCAGCTCGCCGCCCCCATCCCCGGATGGTCGCCGCACGTGACCGCGAGCACAACCGGAGTTGCGGTATACGCACCAGAATTTACGTCTGGTGTGGCGGCTGGTGCGGAAGGGACGAGGGAAAGCTGGGTCAGCGCTTGGTGACCGCGCGGTCCAGCAGGGCGTGCAGTACCGACTGCTCCTGAGGCGACAGCCCCGCCAGGGGGGAGTCCTGCGTCAGCAGCTCCAGCAGGCGCTCGCGCAGCGCGGTGCCGGCCCCGGTGCGGACGAGCTGCTTGGCGCGCCGGTCGGTCGGATGCGGGTGGCGCTCGAGCAGGCCCTGGCGCTCCAGTCTGTCGATCACGAAGGTGGCGTTGGACGGCTCGCAGCTCATCCGCTCGGCGAGCTCGGACATCGTCATCGGCCCGGTCAGCTCGCGCAGCGCGATGGCCTGCGCGGCCGTCAGCCCGAGCGTGGCGGCCCGCTCCCGCACATGGTCACCGATCTGCCGGGACAGCCCGGTGACGAGGCCGCAGAGCTCCCGCTCGGCCGCCACCTGGGGATCCGGGCTGCTCACAACGCCAGTCTAACCGATGCTTCAAGCAACCATATTTATGACTTGAACCTTTTAAGATCTCAGCTTACGGTGGGCGCCATGACGAACTCCGCGTCCCGGACGGCCGACCGACTGCGCCGGCCGGCGACGATCCGGTCGCTGCGCCTCGGCGAGCTGACGCTCACCTACCTGCCCGACGGCGTCGTGGGGCTCGACCCGCGAGCCTGGCTGCCCGACAGCACCGAGCAGACTTGGGCCGAGCACCCCGAGTACCTGGACGACTCCGGCCTGCTGGTGGCCAGCATCGGTGCCCTGCTGGTGGAGCACGGCGAGCGCGCGCTGCTGATCGACGCCGGCGTCGGCCCGGTGGACTTCCCGGCCGAGCCGGGCATGCCGTTCCGTGCGATGCACGGCGGCGCGCTGCTGGACAGCCTGGCTCAGCACGGCCGCCGCCCCGAGGAGATCGAGACGGTCGCCATCACCCACCTGCACCTCGATCACATCGGCTGGGCCTGGCACAACACCCCGGGCGGTGACCGGCCGGCGCTCGCCGGCGCGGAGTACCGGCTGGCCGAGCCCGAGTGGGCGCAGCGCCAGCTCGCCCTGGCCACCGGCGCCAGCGCCGAGACCCTGGCCACGCTGGAGCGGAACGTGCGCACGGCCGCCGACGGCGAGGAGGTCTTTCCCGGGGTCCGGCTGCTGCTCACCCAGGGCCACACGGCGGGGCACGCCAGCTTCGTGATCTCCGCCGGCGGGCGGCGGGTGGTCGTGTTCGGTGACGCGCTGCACTCGTCGATCCAGATCGAGCACCCGGACTGGTCGGCCGTGGTGGACCACGACCGGGTCCAGTCGGCCGACTCGCGCCGCCGGTTGGTCGCCGAGCTGTCGGAGCCGGGCACGATCGGCTTCGGCGTGCACTTCGCCGACGTGGGGTTCGGTGAGATCGGTGCCGGCGGTGCGTGGGTGCCCATCTCCGACTGAGCCGGCTGCTCAGGCCGGGGCTCGGGCCGCCGGGCCCCGGCGGCCAGCCCCGGGCTTCAGAACAGGCGGCGCAGCACGATCATGGCCCGGCCGATGACCCGGATCCGGCCACCGGGCACGGCGTCACGCTGCTTGCGTCGCGCGTTGGCCAGCAGCGGGTCGGCGGTGTCGATCACCACCTCCCAGCCGTGTCCGTAGTCCTGGTCCGGCAGGGTGAACGGCACGGCAAGGTGGTGGGCGTTGCAGAGCAGCAGGAACGAGTCGTCGGTGATCCGCTGGCCGAGCTCGTCGCGCTCCGGGATGCCGTCGCCGTTGAGGAAGATCGCCACGGTCTTGGCGTGGCCGACCGCCCAGTCCTGGTCGGTCATCTGCTGGCCGTCGGGGCGCAGCCAGGCGATGTCCTCGATGTTCGAGCCCCGGATCGGCCGGCCCTGGAAGAACCGGCGGCGCCGGAACACCGGGTGGCGGGCGCGCAGCGCGGTCAGCTTGGCGGTGAACTCGGTGAGCACGGCATGCTCCCGGGCCTCCCGCCAGTCCACCCAGCTGGTCTCGTTGTCCTGGCAGTAGACGTTGTTGTTGCCGTGCTGGGTGCGGCTGAGCTCGTCGCCGTGCGCGATCATCGGCACGCCCTGGGAGAGCAGCAGCGTGGCCAGCAGGTTGCGCTTCTGCCGCTCCCGCAGCGTGATGATCTTGCCGTTCTCGGTGGGGCCCTCCACGCCGCAGTTCCAGGACCGGTTGTGGCTCTCGCCGTCCCGGCTGTCCTCGCCGTTGGCGTCGTTGTGCTTGTTGTTGTAGGAGACCAGGTCGTTGAGGGTGAACCCGTCGTGCGCGGTGACGAAGTTGATCGAGGCGATGGGTCGGCGGTTGTCCGCCTCGTACAGGTCGGAGGAGCCGGTGAACCGGGAGGCGAACTCACCGAGGCTGGCCGGCTCGCCGCGCCAGAAGTCGCGCACGGTGTCGCGGTAGCGACCGTTCCACTCCGTCCACAGCGGCGGGAAGCCTCCCACCTGGTAGCCGCCCTCGCCGACGTCCCACGGCTCGGCGATCAGCTTCACCTGGCTGACCACCGGGTCCTGGTTGACCAGGTCGAAGAACGCGGCCAGCCGGTCCACGTCGTAGAACTCCCTGGCCAGCGTCGAGGCGAGGTCGAACCGGAAGCCGTCCACGTGCATCTCGGTGACCCAGTAGCGCAGCGAGTCCATGATCAGCCGCAGGGACTCGTGGTGGCGCACGTTGAGGCTGTTGCCGGTACCGGTGGTGTCGTAGTAGTGCCGCCGGTCGCCGTCCACCAGCCGGTAGTACGCCGCGTTGTCGATGCCGCGGAAGGACAGCGTGGGGCCGAGGTGGTTGCCCTCGGCGGTGTGGTTGTAGACGACGTCGAGGATCACCTCGATGCCGGCCCGGTGCAGGGTCCGGACCATGCTCTTGAACTCCAGCACCTGCTCACCGAGGGTGCCGAAGCAGGCGTAGCCGTTGTGCGGGGCGAAGAAGCCGATCGTGTTGTAGCCCCAGTAGTTGGACAGGCCCTTCTCGGCCAGCGTGGAGTCGTGCACGAACTGGTGCACCGGCATCAGCTCGATCGCGGTCACCCCGAGCTCGCGCAGGTACTTGACCATGACCGGGTGCGCGATGCCGGCATAGCTGCCGCGCACCTCGTCGGGGATGTCCGGGTGGCGCATCGTCATGCCGCGCACGTGCGCCTCGTAGATCACTGTTTCGTGGTACGGCGTGCGCGGCGGCCGGTCGTCCGCCCAGTCGAAGAACGGGTTGACCACCACCGACGTCATCGCGTACGGCGCCGAGTCGCTGTCGTTGTAGGAGTCCGGGTCGCCGAACCGGTAGGAGAACAGCGCCTCGTCCCAGTCGATCCGGCCGTCGATGGCCTTGGCGTACGGGTCCAGCAGCAGCTTCGACGGGTTGCAGCGCGGCCCCGCGTCCGGGTCGTAGGGCCCGTGCACCCGGTAGCCGTAGCGCTGCCCAGGGCCCACCCTGGGCAGGTAGCCGTGCCAGATCAGCCCGTCCCGCTCGGGCAGCTCGACCCGCGTCTCCTTGCCGATTCCGTCGCCCTCGCCGTCGAACAGACACAGCTCGATCCGCTCGGCCACCTCGGAGAACAGCGAGAAGTTGGTGCCGCCGCCGTCGTAGCTGGCGCCCAGCGGGTACCGCGTACCGGGCCAGACGTCCATGCCACCTCCGCGCCACCTCGTCGCCACCTCGTCGCCAGCCGGCGAGCCAGCCGACGGCGGACGGCCCCGGCGAACCTGTTCTACCGTCGGGGGCCGTCCGCCGCCACGGGAAGCGGCGTGGCGGTGATCTACCGCACGATCTACTCCCGCCCTACTCGACGAAGATGTCGACCGAGGGGCGCAGCTCGGCGCAGACCCGCAGCACCGGGTGGATCACGTGCTTCTCGAACCCGTCGAACGGGGTGAGGTCCACCGTCTCGGTCTCGCTGTCCACGGCCGGGTAGGCGCGCTGGGTGAGCAGGTAGTCGAACCGGGGCGCCCACTTGCGCGAGCCCAGCCGGGCGGTGGTGGAGCAGTTGTCGACCATGTACGCGACGCCCCGGGCGTGCATGTACGGGTTGAGCGAGTCGACGGCCTCGATGACCGACTCGTTGGCGATCTCCGAGTAGGGGTGGCCGCGCTCGATCAGGGCGTCCACCTGCGCCATCATCATGCCGCAGAACACACCGGCGGTGAACGGGTCCAGCGGGATCTCGTCCTCCACCCGGTCGGCGCGGACCTTGGCGCCCACCTGCCACATGTCGGCCTGGTCGATCTTGCCCATCGGGAACCGGGCCAGTCGCCGCCCGGCGAGCACCACACCGCGGATCTCGTTGCCGGAGGACACCTCGTCGTAGATCTCGTGGGTCAGCTCCAGCCCGACCGGATAGGCCGCCGAGTAGGCCTCCACGAACACAGCGCGCTCGTCGGAGCTCAGCCGGTGGTAGACGCCGTCCAGGCCGTCCTTCGAGATGATCCGCGAGATCGGGCCGGTGACCGACTCGACGGAGTGCCGGAAGGCGTCCTCGTCGGTCTTGCCCTGGTCACGGAAGCGCCGGTACAGGCTCTCCACGATGCCGTGCACGCCACCCAGGAGGATGGCGCGCTCGCCGGAGAGGTCGGAGAGGTACTCCGACTTCAGCGTGGTCTGGAACGTGAACGGGGCGCCCAGCGCGACCGACCAGCCCAGCGCGCGGTCGGTGGCCCTGCCGGTGACGTCCTGGTGCACGGCGAAGCTGGCGTTGATCCCGGCGCCGTTCACGTCGCGGCCCTGCACGTACAGCGCGCGCACCGACTTGCCCATGCCCTTCGGGCAGACCGCGATCACGTCCACGTCGGTCGGGAACGACTTGCCGTTCTCGGTCAGGTGCCCGAGCAGGAAGCCGTGCGAGAAACCGAGCGTGCTGCCCGGGCGCAGCGCGGCGAAGATCTGCTTGTACAGCTCGGCCTGCGCGCCGTCCGAGATCAGCAGGATGACCAGGTCGGAGCCGCCGATCACCTCGTACATCTCACCGAGCGTGCCGTCGGCCTCGGAGAACCCGGCCGCGCGGGCCTGCTCGAACGAGGACGAGCCCTCGCGCAGCCCGACGGTCACCCGGACCGCGCCGCCGAGGGAGTCCCGCAGGTTCTGCGCCTGCGCCGAGCCCTGCGGGCCCCACCCGATCACGCCGATCTGGCCGACCCCGTCGAACGCCTTGGGCAGCCGGTCGAGCAGGTGCCGCCCACCCCGCACGATCGCCTCGCGGCGGTCGCCGAGCTCGATGTACTCCTTCTCGAAGACGGAGGTCTGGAAGTCCAGGTCTGGCGCGGACATGAGTTCCTTTCGATGCAGCGGGACCGCGCCGGCCACCGGCGCGACGGGGCCGGCGGGTACGCGCGGCCTGAGGTGCCTTACTCCAGCATGACGATGCCCGGTAGACGTTTCATTGACAATTCAGCCTGCTCCGGGCGTTGCAAGGGCGCTGTATTCGCCCATCCGGTCACCATTCTGTGACCGACCTCGCGGCCGCCCCCGGCCGGTCGGTGGCGGCGGCAAGATCGAGGGGTGAGCATCCATGCCATCCGGATCGCGGGCGACCCCGTGCTGCACACGCCGACCCGTGAGATCACCGACTTCGACGACGCACTGCGCGAGCTGGTCGACGACATGTTCGAGACGATGTACGCGGCCGGCGGGGTGGGCCTCGCGGCCAACCAGATCGCCGTCGACCTGCGGGTCTTCGTCTACGACTGCCCCGACGCGGAGAACGTCTGGCGGGCCGGCGTGGTGGTCAACCCCCGCCTGAGCACCTCGGAGATCCCGACCGAGGCCGACCCGGAGCTGGACGTGGAGGGCTGCCTCTCGGTGCCGTTCGAGAGCTTCCCGACCAGGCGCGCGGCGCACGCGGAGGTCACCGGCTACGACCTCGCCGGCCGGCCGGTCACCCTGGCCGGCACCGGCACGCTGGCCCGTTGCCTGCAGCACGAGACCGGCCACCTGGACGGGCACCTGTACCTGGAACAGCTGGTCGGCGAGTACGCCGAGGCCGCCAGGGAGGTCGTCGAGCGCAACGGCTGGACGGGGCCGGGGCACAGGTGGCTGCCCGACGTGCCGGACGACACCCCGCTGCCGGTCGGCCGTGACTTCCCGACCAAGTCCGGCCGCGTGCGGGGCCCACTGGTCGACTCCTGACCGGGTGAGCGGGGTCCGGCGGCACGGTTCGCCGGGCCGGTTCGGCGGTCGGGGGCGTGGTATACCAAGTTCGTGACGCAGCACGTGGGGCAGCCGGAGGCACTCTCGCTGCCCCCGCTCGGCCGCTCCACGACCCGGTCGGACCTCGTCGCGGTGTCGATCAGGACGGCGATCCTGTCCGGGCGACTGAAGCCGGACGAGGTGCTGGTGGAGCGCCGGATCGCGGAGCTGCTGGGCGTGTCGAAGACCCCGGTGCGCGAGGCGCTGATCTCGCTGACGTCGTCCGGGCTGCTCACCTCGACCCGCAACCGGGGCATCGCGGTGCGCCGGCTGACCGCCGAGGACGTGCTGCGGATCTACGAGATGCGGGTGCTGCTGGAGCCGTGGGCGGCGGCCCGGGTCGCCGAGGCAGGTACCTGCGACGTCGACGCGGCGGCCCGCGCGCTGGACGAGGCCCGGCGCTTCGTCGAGGCGGACGACCACGTCGGGCTGAGCCTGGCCAACCGGGGCTTCCACCGCGGCCTGTACTCGACCTGCGCGAACACCATCGTCGTGGCCACCCTGGACGACCTGCAGGACCTCACCGCGCTGGCCGCCGTGAGCCTGCTCTGGGAGCAGTGGCCGACCTGGCGCACCGAGCTCGCCGAGCACCAGGAGATCCTGGACGCCGTGCGCCGGCGCGAGCCCGGCCGCGCCGAGGAGCTGCTGCGCCGGCACATCGAGCGGTCGATCACGCGGCTGAGCGGCGCCGATCTGGGTGAGGCCGGCGAGTCCTGAGGCTCAGTCTTCCGTCGCGGCCTCGGTGTCGGCCTGGCGCCGGTAGTCGGCCAGCGTGTGCTCGTCCGGCGGGTAGGTGCCGCGCAGCGGGGCGCCGGCGTCGACCCTGGCCAGGATGAAGTCCTCGAGGCGGTCCTGCGCGGCGGCGGCCTCGGCGACCTCGTCGACCAGCTCCCTCGGCACGCAGACCACCCCGTCGGAGTCGCCGACCATGATGTCGCCCGGGTAGACGGCCACCTCGGCGCAGCCGATCGGCACCTGCAGGTCGACGGCGTGGTGCTGCGCCAGGTTGGTGGTGGCCGCCGCCCCTGCCGCGAAGGTGGGCAGCGCCAGGGTGCGGAAACCCCCGCTGTCGCGCACCGCGCCGTCGGTCACGATGCCGGCGGCGCCCCGACGGAGCAGCCGGGTGGCCAGGATGTGCCCGAGCGAGGCGGCCCGGGTCTGGCCTCGGGAGTCGACGACCAGCACCCCGCCCGGCGGCACCGACTCGACGGCCTTGCGCTGCGGGTGGTCGTAGTCCTGGTACACCGACAGCACGTCGATGTCCTCGCGGGACGGGATGCAGCGCAGCGTGAACGCCTCGCCGACCATCCGCGTGTACTCGCCGTTCAGCGGCACGAGCCCGGCCAGGAACGTGTTGCGCAGCCCCCGCGCCATCAGCTGGGTGGTCAGCGTCGCGGTGGACACGACCTCGAGCGCGGCCCGCGTGCTGGCCGGCATCGGCGGATGGGTCGTCATCGGCTATCCCGCGCTCCGGTCACGGTATACCAGTGTACCAACGCGACCTCGCCCGTTCCTCTCAACGGTGGCGCCCCCGTGCTCAGCGGGCGGTCTGGGTCAGGCCTGGGCAGTGTTCGGTCGAGTAGGTCACGACGTGCCTGATCGCCGGTGCGAGGTCACGCAGGGCGGCGAGCTGGTCCATGCTGCCGGCGTTCATCTTGTGCAGCCGGTCGGCCACGACGTCGGCGTCGGACTTGATCTCCGGTGGGGCGATGGCCGCGACCTGGGACCAGCCGTCGAGCACCGAGGGCGGCAGGTGGCGGAGGTCGATCGGCTGGCCGGCCTTCGGCTGCTGGAAGGACTGCGCGATCGTGAGCAGCGAGCCGCAGAACTGCCCGTCGGTCGCGGCCGGCGCGATCGGGGCGGCCAGGTTGCCGGCACCCGCGGTCGACCGGGCCGCGGCATCGCCGGTGGAAGTGGGTTCGGTCGCGGCGCTCGCGGTCGGGGCGCCGCAGGCGCCGACGCACAGGGCGATCAGCACCGTGACCGGCACGGCGCGCAGGATTCGGTTCATCGTGGTCCCCCTCGCTCGTCCGGCGCCATCGAACGCCGGACCGGCGGATTCGCCCTCGTCGAGGGCACGACCACAGTCTTGCGGCGCCGCGGGCCGGCGCCGAGGGTGCGCGCCCCCGGCGGCGGCCGCCCGACCCCTACCCGAGGGGTCGGGTTTGCCCGTGCCGCTGGGGATGCCGCCGGGAGTGCCGCCGGGAGCTAACCGGCGGTGTGGATCTGCTCCGCGCGCTCGGCGAGGGTCCGGGTGCCGCAGGGCCAGCGCACGCCGTAGCAGGCGTGGCACTCGCCGACCAGGTTCGGCGCGTGGGCGAACAGCAGGGTCCGCCACAGCCGGGGATTAGCCGCGATGGCCTCCGCGCGGTCGAGGAGTTGAGTCGACTCTTCCACGGTGGTTGCGCTGCTGGTGGCGACGTCCAGGCGGGCCCCCGACGCACGGCGCGCGGCTAACGCCAGCGCGCCATCGAGGGATATCAGCACACCGCACCTCCCATTGGTCCCTCAGAGGCCGGGCGGCGCACGACGACTGTCGAGGGTGGTGGTGCGGGCGCGCGGGACTCTGCTTGCGGTCCGATTCTGGCAGGTTGATCTATAACGGCGCCCTAAACGAGCACTAAAGTGATACTAAGACCCTCCGCCGGGCGAGCCCCGGTCGTGGCTCGACGATCCGAACCGGGGAAATTTGCCCGGTCCGCCACGGAGCGTGGCAGAGTCTACTCTATGGGCAACCAGTGTTATATCAATCGCGGTTAGGTGCGCCGGTCGTGCCGCATGTCTTGGTCATCGAAGATGACCTCAACACCCGTCTGGGGCTGCTGCAGGCCCTCGGCGAGTCGGACCATGCGACCAGCTCGGCGGCGACGGCCATGGCCGGGTTGCGGTCGGCCGTCCAGCACCGCCCCGACCTGGTCCTGCTCGATCTCTCGCTGCCCGACCTGAACGGGCTCGAACTGCTCCCGATGCTGCGCGCGGCGGTGCCCGGCATCGCGGTCATCGTGGTCACCTGCCACGGCGAGGAGAGTCGGATGATCAAGGTGCTGGACGCCGGCGCCGACGACTACCTGGTCAAACCCTTCGGCTTCGCCACGTTGCTCGCGCGGGTGCGGGCGGTGCTGCGGCGCGGCGCCCGGGCCGACCGGCACCGGCCCAACGTCGTGCTCGGCGGCCTCTCCATCGACCTGTTGGCCCGCACGGCGGAGTTGGACGGGCGGCCGCTGCCGCTCTCCCCGAAGGAGTTCGACCTGCTGGCGTACATGGCCAGCCGCGCCGGCCAGGTGGTCAGTAAGAGAGAGCTGCTGGCCGAGGTCTGGCGCTCGCCGTACAGCCAGGCGGACAAGACGGTCGACGTGCACGTGTCCTGGCTGCGCCGCAAGCTGCGCGAGAGCGGCAAGGCGCCCCGCTACCTGCACACCATCCGCGGTGTCGGGTTGCGGCTGGACGCGCCAGGGTCGTGAACCCGTGCGTGGCCGGCTGACCGGTGTCGTCGCGGTGCTGCTGGGAGTGTCCCTGCTGGTACTGACGGTGCCCGTGCTCATCCTGGCCCGGTTGGAGTACCAGCAGCGGGCGCTCGTCGCCGTGGTCACCCGCGCCCAGGCCCTGGTGCCGGTGGCGGCCGGCCTGTCGCCCGGCGCGCTGCCCACCGTGCCGATGGCCAGCGGGCTGGCGGTGTCGGTCTACCGGCCGGACGGCCCGGTGCTCGGGGTGCCGGCGCCGCTGGCCCCGGAGGCGCTCGAAGCTGCTCGCGGCGGCCAGGCCACGATCGGGCTGGACCACCGGGTGGACGTGCTGCTGCCGGCCGCCGCGCGCGGGGCCGGCCCCCTGTCGGTGGTGCGGGTCGCGATGTCCGACGCGAGCTGGGAGCGGGCCGCGTTCGGCACCTGGCTGCTCGTGGTCGCGCTCGCGCTGGCGTTGCTGCTGGCCGGCGTGCTCGTGGCGGAGCTGCTGGCCCGGCGGCAGGTCGGGTGGCTGCAGGCGCTGGCCGACGGCGCGGAGCGCATCGCTGAGGGTGACCTGACCGCGCGGATCCAGCCCGGCGGCCCGCCCGAGATCCACCGGGTCGGCGCGGCACTGAACCGGCTGGCCGTGCGGGTCGAGCACCTGATGGACGCCCAGCGGGTGCGCTCGGCGGACCTGACCCACCGGCTGCGCACCCCGCTCACCGCGCTGCGGCTCGGCGTGGACGGGCTGCCGGACCGGGGTGCGGCGGCCCGCCTTGGCGCCGACCTGACCGCGCTGAGCCAGGCCGTCGACGAGGTGATCCGCAGCGTCCGGTGGAGCCCCGCGCCGGCCGGCCCCGCCGAGGCCGACCTCGCCACGCTGGCCAGGGAACGGGTCCGGTTCTGGTCCCCGCTGGCGGAGGACACGGGGCGGGTGATCAGCATCGGCGCCCCGGCCGAGCCGGTACCGGTGCGCGTGCGCGGGGCCGACCTGAGCGCGGCGTTGGACGCACTGCTCGGCAACGTCTTCGCGCACACGCCGAACGGCACGCCGATGTGGCTGACCGTGGCCGCGTCCCCCTCGCCGGAGGGTGGCGGGTTGCTGGTGGTGGACGACGCCGGGCCCGGTTTCCCGCCGCTCGGGGCCGGTGGCTCGCTCGGGAGTGGCTCGGTCGGGAGTGACTCGGTCGGGAGTGACTCGCTCGGGGGTGACGGGCCGGCGTACCGGGATGGGCGGTCCGGCGGCGGTTCGACCGGGCTCGGGCTGGACATCGTGCGGCGGATCGCCGAGGAGTCCGGCGGCTCGATGCAGCTGGCCGCCTCGCCGTCCGGGGGCGCCCAGGTGCGGCTGCTGCTCGGCGCACCGCTGTCCCCGGAGGTGGCGCGGCAACCGGAGTTCGTGTCCGAGTAACCGGGCCCGTCAGCTGGTGGCCAGGACCCAGCTGCCCCGGATCGGGAAGGAGAGCTCGCCGTCCGGCTGGGGGCTGGGGTTGCCGCCGAACTGTTGGACCTGGGCGGTGAGCAGCTGGTCGGCCGGATCGGGCAGCTCGAGCTGGTAGTCCGTGCGCTTGTTCGGCGGGAAGACCGGACTGCGGCCGTCGACCGAGCCCCCGGTCGCCGTGCGGTAGGAGAAGACCACGTGCCACGGTGCCGAGGCCAGCTCGCCGGGCACGTTGATCCGCAGCGGCTGGCCGGGTGGCACCGCGAGCTTGACGATCGCGTCCGGGTGGTTGGCGCACTGCGTCACGGCCAGGTCGCAGTACTGGGCGGGGCCGGTCTGCACGGTGCCGGCGGCCGAGGCGAACTCCACCGTCGGCGGCCCGCTCGAGCCGCAGCCGGCCAGCACCGCGCCGGCCACCGCCACCCCGACCAGCGCGGTTCCCGCCCGCCGTGTTCTACGACGTGTCGGCCCGGACCGGGTCGATCCGGTCAGCGTCACGAGTCCGCCTGGTGGCGGAGTACCGGCTGCTCGCGGTGCCGGATCCACGGCAGCAGCGAGCTGCCCCGGCTGATCAGCACGGCCTGGCCGCCGGTCAGCAGCACGGCCACCGTGATCGACGTGAAGCCGATCCAGTACACCGGCGGCAGCAGGACGCCGAGCGCGCCGCCGAACACCCAGGCCAGCTGCAGCAGCGTCTCCGACCGGCCGAACGCGGACGCCCGGGACCGGTCCGGCAGGTCCCGCTGGATCACGGCGTCGAGGCACACCTTGGCCAGCGCGCTCGCGGTCGAGGCGATCAGCGCGCAGATCGCCGCCACGGCGATCCCGGGCAGCGCGGCGACCGCGGCCGCCCCCAGCGCGCTGGCCCCCACACAGCCGAACACCAGCGCGTCCGAGCGGGCGAAGTCCAGCCGGGACCCGGCCCCGTTGCCGACGAAGCTGCCCACCCCGGCCGCCGCGCCGACGATGCCCAGCAGCACCAGCTGCCGGGTCGGCTCCTGCTCGGTCTGCGCCTTGACCACAAACGCGACGAACAGCATCAGGAACCCGGTCAGCACCCGGATCGCGCAGTTCGCCCACAGCGACACGACGACCCGCCGGCCCATCGGCTGCCGTTTCGCGCCGCCCGGCACGCCGCGCTGGGCCGACGACACGGAGGCCGGCACCTCGCCTTCGGTGTCCTCGACCCAGCGCGGGATCCGCATGCAGAGCCAGGTGCCGAGGACACACAGCGCGGCCGTGTAGACCAGCGCGCCCTGGGACCCGGTCAGCTTGACGAAACCGGCCGCCGCCGCCCCGAACACCCCGCCCGCGACCAGCCCGAACGTCGTGAGCCGGGAATTCGTCGTGACCAGCGTGATGGCCTCCGGCAGCACCCGGGGCGTGACCGCGGCGCGCAGCACCGTGAACGACTTGGACAGCACCATCACACCCAGTGCCGCCGGGTAGAGCCCCCAGTCGTTGAAGTGGAACGCCATCACCAGCGTGAGCAGGCCCCGCCCGACGAACGACGCCGCCAGTGCCAGCCGCCGCCCCTTCTGCAACCGGTCCAGCAACGGCCCGATGACCGGCGCCACCAGCGCGAACGGGGCGACCGTGATCAGCAGGTAGAGCGCCACCTTGGTCTTGCTCTCCGCGGTGGCCGCCGAGAAGAACAGCGTGTTCGCCAGCGCAACCGCGATCGCCGCGTCGTTGGCGTAGTTGAGCATGGTGGCGTAGGTCAGGGCGGTCAGCCCCGAGCGGTCGGCGCCGTCGGCCTCGGCGGCCCGCTGGAACGCCCGGATGCCCTGGCCGGTGAGCTGGCGGCCGCGCCAGGCGGCGACCCGGGTGACGGTCAGCTTGCGCGGCATCGACGTCCCGCCGCGCGTCGTCGGCGACTCGGTGTCGGCCGGCTCGTCCCGGTCCGGGTGCGGGGCCCGGGGGTCGTCGCCGTAGTACTCGCCGCTGTGGTGCCGCTCGGCGGGATGGTCGTGCTCGCCCGAGTGGCGGCGCCCGCCCGGGTAGCGCTGCTCGGGCGGCTGGGCGCGCTCGTCCGCGTAGCGCGGCTCGTCGTAGTAGCCCTGCTCGTCGTGGTAGCCCTGCTCGGCGTAGCCCTGGCCGTCGGGGTAGCCCCGCTCGGCGGGATAGCCCTGCTCACCGGCGTAGTAGGCGCCGCTGGGGTGGGCCGGGGCGGGTGGCTGGTCGGGGCGTCGCGGGTCGCGCAGTGGCTCCCGGGTGTGGCCTCCGTCGACGGTCACCCACATCCTGCGGCGGCGCGCCCCGGAGGACCAACCCGCGCGAGCCACCCGAGCCTGCTCGTCGTCCCGGGGCTTGCGCACGCGCCCATTGTTCCGCATCCGGACGCGGGTCCGGGCCAACCGGCGCTAGCCCGGCCGGGTGCCGGACTGGTCGAGATGGGTGATCTTGGGACCCGGGCGGGCCGGACGACGGTCCGGGGTCGGCCCGCGACCGGCGGGACGGCGTCCCAGCTCAGGCCACGAAGCGGACCCGGAACAGGGTCGGCCAGAACTTGCCGGTGAGCAGGAACTCGTCCGTGCCGGGGATCGCCGCGATGCCGTTGAGCACGTCGGTCCCGCCGCGCTGGTCGGCGGGCAGCAGCCCGGTGGCGTCCACGGCTGAGGTGACCGCCCCGCTGGTCGGGTCGATCCGGACCAGCCAGTCGGTCTCGTAGACGTTCGCCCACACCCCGTCCGGTGTGCACTCCAGCTCGTTGAGCCCGGTCAGCGGCCGCCCGGCGATGCGCACCGCCAGCGTGCCCAGCGGCGCCAGGTCGGTCCCGGAGAGCAGCCGCAGCCGGTCGGTGCCGTCGCTGGCGACCACCCGCCCGTCGCCGGTGTGACACAGCCCCCAGCCCTCGCCGGTCCAGGGCAGTCGGCGGGTCGGCGCCGGGCCGGCACCCCAGTCCAGCGCCACGCCGTCGCGATAGGTCAGCTGCCAGACCCGGGGCCCGAGCACGGTGATGCCCTCGCCGTAGAGGTCGGTCGGCAGCGGCCGGGCGCTGCGCAACCGGCCGGTGTCCGGGTCCAGCTCGCGCAGCTGTGACCGGCCGACCAGCCCGGTGCTCTCGTACAGCACACCGCCGTCGAGCTCGAGGCCCTCGGTCCACGCGGTGGGGTCGTGCGGCAGCGTGCCGAGCACCTCCGGGTGCAGTCGGGGCACACCGGCGGCCAGCCCGGCGGTGATCGCCGCGACCCGCTCGGCGACCTCGTCGGACCCGGTCGGCAGGCAGCCGGTGAGCGCACCAGCGAGCAGTACAGCGACCAGCGCACGGGTCACCAGCGGAGGCATGCCCGCGAGGGTGGCACAATCAAGTCGTGATTCCCGCAACGCCTGACGCCCCGGAGGACTGTGTGCCGGCCGTGACGGATGCCGCTCCTTCGGCGCCGACCGATCCGAGGCTGCTGGCCGCCGTCGACCAGGCCCGTGCCGCCGCGGTCGACGTGGCCGGTGAGGCGGCGGTCCAGGAGTTCGACGAGGTCCGGTACGAGGACGAGCACTCGGCCACCTACTACTTCGCCGCCGCGCAGCCCGGCTACCGGGGCTGGCGCTGGGCGGTGACCGTCGCGGACGGCGGTCCGGACGAGCCGATCACGGTCAGCGAGACGGTGCTGCTGCCCGGCCCGGACGCGCTGGTCGCGCCGGCCTGGGTGCCCTGGCAGGAGCGGGTCCGGGCGGGTGACCTCGGCGTCGGCGACCTGCTGCCGAGCGACCCCGACGACGTCCGCCTCGTGCCCGGCTATGTGCAGTCGGACGACCCGGCGGTCGAGGAGACGGCGTACGAGATCGGCCTCGGCCGGCCGAAGGTGCTCAGCCGGGAGGGCCGCGGCGAGGCCACCGAGCGCTGGCGCGACGGCGACCGGGGCCCCCGCGCGGACATGGCCAAGGCCGCCCCCGCGACATGTGTGACCTGCGGTTTCTACCTGCCGCTCGCCGGTTCGCTCAGCGCCGCGTTCGGGGCCTGCGCCAACGAGTTCGCCCCGGCCGACGGCGCCGTGGTGCACGCCGAGTACGGCTGCGGCGCGCACTCCGACGTCGAGGCCGACGGCAGCCCGATGGCCCCGATCGCCGAGCTCGTCTACGACGACGGCGTGGAGCTGGAGTCACGCTAGCCGGGACGGACGCCGAGCCCGACCCGTTCGGCACCTCGGCGCTGCGGGCCGCTGTGCTCGCGGCCTGGGCGGACTCGCCCACCCGGTTCCGCGAGGACGCCAACGCCGAGGAAGACCTGCTGCTCGGCGGCTACGCGGACCGCTGGCTGGTCGAGCTGGCGCAGAACGCCGCCGACGCCGCTCAGCGCGCCGGGGAGCCTGGGCGTCTGCTGGTCCGGCTAGTTCGGGGTGGCTCTGGCTCGGCGGACGGACCGGCGGACGGTCCGGCCGGGCCGGTCGAGCTGTGGGTGGCCAACACCGGCGCGCCGCTGGACGCCGACGGGGTGGCCGCGCTGGCCTCGCTGCGGGCGTCCACCAAGCGCGACTCGGCGGCCGTCGGCCGGTTCGGCGTGGGTTTCGCGGCGGTGCTCGGGGTGACCGGCGAGCCCCGGATCGCCTCGTCGACCGGCGGCGTCGCGTTCTCCGCCACCCGGACCGCCGCCGAGGTCGCCGCGCTGCCCGGCCCGGCGGCCGACGAGCTGCGCCGCCGGGACGGCCGGCCGCCGGTGCTGCGGCTGTGCTGGCCGCTCGGGCCCGGTGAGCCGGCGCCGCCGACGGGGTATCGGACCGAGGTCCGGCTGCCGGTGGGCGTGGGTACCGATCCGGGCGAGCTGCTCGCCGGGGCGCGGGCGGCGGCCGCCGATCTGCTGCTCGCGCTGCCCTGGCTCGTGGAGATCACGGTCGCCGGGGGCGTGGCGGACAGCGGCTCGGACGATGTGACCGATCTTGTCCTGCACCGGCGGACCGACCACCCGGACGGCACGGTGACGCTGGAGCCGGGGTCGGCCCGGTGGCTGCTGGTACGCCGTAGCGGCCGGTCTGACGGGTCGGCCGGGCTGGCGGTGGAGGACCGGGCGGACTGGTCGGTCTGCTGGGCGCTGCCGCTGGACGCCTCGGGGCGCCCCCGGCCGCTGGTCGAGGACGTGCTGCACGCGCCGACCCCGAGCGACGAGCGGCTCGCGCTGCCCGCCCGGCTGCTGGCCAACCTGCCGATGCAGCCCTCCCGGCGGCGGATCCGGACCGGGCCGGCCACCGACGCCGTGCTGGCCGAGGCCGCCCTCGGCTACCGCGACCTGGTGCTCGCCCTGCCGCCGGCCGACCGGGTCGCGCTCGCGCCGGCCCCCGGGTTCCCCCGGTCCGAGCTGGACGCGGCGCTGCGGGCGGCGATCGGCGGCGCGCTCACCGAGGCAGCCTGGCTGCCGACCGCGCGGGGCCCGGACCTGCGGCCGAAGGACGGCGTGCTGCTCGAGCTGCCGGCCGCCGCCCCCGAGCTCACCGCGGTGCTGGCCGACGTCGTGCCCGGCCTGCTCGCCGACGCGGTGGCCGGCGCGCCGCGCGCGGTGCTCGCCGAGCTGGGCGTCGGCACGCTGTCGCTGGCCGGCCTCGCCGAACGGTTGGCCGGGCTGCGTCGCCCGCCGTCCTGGTGGCGGGAGCTGTACGCCGCGCTGGCCCCGGCCGTGGACGGGCTGCCGACCGCCCGCGACGAGCTGGCCGCACTGCCCGTCCCGCTGGTCGACGGGCGCACCGTGACCGGGCCGCGCACCGCGCTC
This sequence comes from Pseudonocardia sp., assembly GCA_036272155.1. GTDB lineage: Bacteria > Actinomycetota > Actinomycetes > Mycobacteriales > Pseudonocardiaceae > Pseudonocardia. Next base: position 26,364 of record DATAZG010000095.1, on the reverse strand, counting down.
GCGCTGGTCGGCCTCGGTTCGGCTTCCGCTGTGGCGGGAGGCTCGACGAACGACCCGGCTCAACCGGCCGACTCAGCCGACCCGGCGGCCGAGGGGCTGGCGGCCACCCTGGCCGACGTGCAGCTGCCGGGGCTGCGCATCGTGCACCCGGCCGCGGTGCACCCGCTGCTGTACCGGCTGGGTACCGCCGAGGCGGGGCCGGCCGAGCTGCTGGACCACTCCAGCGTCGCCGAGGCGGTGGACCGGTCGGTGGCCGACGCCGAGGACGGTATGGACACCGGCCCGCTGACCCGGCTGGTGCTCGGCCTGCTCGGCGAGCTGGAGACCGGCCCGGACACGCTGACCAGCCGCCCGTGGCTGGCCGGGCTGGCGCTGTGGGACACCGACCGCGAGCCCTGCCGGGCCGACGAGCTGATGCTGCCCGACGCCGTGCTCGCCCCGCTGCTGGCGCCGGACGCCCCGCTGGGGGCGCTGGCCGGCGAGCTGGCGCGGCGGTACCCGAGACGGGTGCTCACCGCGGTCGGGGTGCTCGACTCGTTCGCCCTGCTGGTCGACGAGCAGCCCACCGCGCCCGACCACGAGCTGGCCGACGAGGAGCTCTGGTGGGACGCCGCCGAGGAGCCGCCGTCCGGGCTGGTCGCCGTGCGCGACCTGGACCTGGTGGACGACGACGCCTGGCCGGCCGCGCTGCGCGTGCTCGCCGCCGACCCGGTGTACCGGCCGGCGCTGCGGGCCCCCGGTGGTTATACGGCGTGGTGGCTGGCCCGGCACGTGCGGCTGGCCGGCCACCGCCCCCGGTACTGGCGGCTGCCGTCGGCGACCGGGCTGGCCGCGCTGTTCGACGTCGTGCCGGAGTCGGTGCGCGCCTCGGTGGCCGACGACGGGCTGCTCGCCGCGATCGGGGTCCGGGCCGATCCCTCGGTCGCGGACACCGCCGACGCCGCCGACCTGCTGGCCCGGCTCGGTGACCCCGCCCGGTCTCCCGATGCCGCCCTGACCTGGGCCGAGTACGCCGAGCTCGCCGACGCGGTGCTCGCCGACCGGGTCGACCCCGCCGAGCTGGACCCGCCGGAGCGGCTGCGCGCGGCCGACGGCTCGGTGCTCGACGCCGACCGCGCCGTGCTGCTCGACCGCGCCTGGCTGGCTCCGACCCTGCCGCCGGGTGAGACGGTCGCCGGCCGGCTCGACCCGGACGGCATCGACGCGCTGGCCGAGCTGCTGGACCTGCCGCTGGCCTCGGAGGTGGTGGCCGGCGAGCTGGTCGGTGCCTCGGGCGGCGGCTCACTCGGTGGGGAGCGGACGCCCTGGGCGGCGTTGCCGGAGGTGGTGGCCGCCTGCGCGGCGATCGGGGCGCCGGTACCCGAGGGTGAGCTCTGGCTCCACGAGCGGTTGACCGTCGAGCTGAGCCGGCCCGAGGCGCGCCGGCTGGACGTGCCGGTCTGGTGGCGGGACGGCCGGTGGCACGCCAGCGACCCGGTGCGCGCGCTGCTCGCGCTGTGGTCGGAGCAGTGGCCATCACCCGGACGGTTCTGAAGACCACCTCCGAGGTGATCGAATGTGCCGCAGACTGGCCCGGTGACGGCGGTACCGCGCCCCCTGGTGGTCGCCGCGGTGGCGCTGCTGCTGGGAGCCGTACCGGCCTCGGTGGTCTGTCCCACCGCGCGGCCGGCCGTGCCGAGGGCGGTCGAGCTCGCGGCCGGGCCCGAGCTGGCGATCTGGTCCGAGGTGGCGGCAGGGACTCAGTTGGCGGCCGCCGCCGATGTCGCTCTCTCGGCGAACGCGCGGGACGGACCCGGGGGCATGCCTCGCGACGAGCGGACCGCGGTCGCCGCCGTCGACGGGTTCTGGAAGCGGCACTTCGCCGAGCACTTCGGCCAGCGCTACCACAGCCCGCTGGTGGTCGGCGGCTACCGGGGCACCCGGGGCCCGTCCTGCGACGGCCGCCGCCCGCTGCCGTACAACGCGTTCTACTGCCGGCCGTCGGACTACCTGGCCTGGGACCAGGAGCTGATGAGCGCCGGCTACCAGAAGATCGGACGCGCCTGGGTGTACCTGATCATCGCCCACGAGTGGGGGCACGCCATCCAGGCCAGGCTGAGCCGGAACATGGTGTCGGTGGCCGCCGAGCTGCAGGCCGACTGCCTGGCCGGCGCCGAGCTGGCCGGCGCGCAGCGCGACCGGACCCTGGTCGGCGATCCCGGTGACGCCGACCAGATCGCCCGCACCCTGGCCGCCGTCTCGGACGACTTCCCGTGGACCAAGCAGACGGACCACGGCGACGCCGCCCAACGGATCAGCGCCTACCGCCGAGGCTTCCTGGACGACGTCCAGGCCTGCTTCCCGACGTAGCGAGGTGCCGGGGTCAGTCCACGCCGCGTTGGGCACCGCGCCGACCGGTGCGCGCGGCCCAGCGCTGCCACCGGAACACCGAGTAGCCGACCACGCCGAGCAGCCAGCCGCACAGCGTGGTGCCGAACCAGATGTCCAGCGGCCGCCCGCCCACCAGGTGCGCGATGAGCAGCCCGGCCCACAGCACGAACCACAGCGCCGTCGCCGTCCCGACGACCCGGGTGGTCTCGACCAGCTGCGCCGGTGGTGGCGGTGGGTCCTGCACGCGACCAGAGTACGGGGCCATTGGGGGTACGTGCAGGGGTCGTACCGACCGGATGCCCCGTACCAGTAGCGGCCGTCTGTGGGACGCTGGTCCGCCGATCGGGCGATGGATGTCACCCAGCGTGGGCACGGAAGCCGTTTCGGCTCCGTTCGTAAGGTAAGCTAAAGAGATGGAGCTTGTGCATGACGTCGGCTCGGATCTGGCCGGTCAGCTGCGGCTGTCGGTGGTCCGGCTGAGCCGGCGGCTGCGCTCACAGCGTACCGACGAAACTGTCTCGTTGTCGCAGATCTCGGCGATGGCCACCCTGCTCCGCTGCGGGCCCATGACGCCGAGCGAGCTGGCGGCCTCGGAGCGGGTCCGGCCGCCGTCGATGACGAGGGTCATCGCGGCGCTGGAGGAGACCGGCTGGGTCTCCCGGCGGGACCACCCGACCGACGGGCGGCAGTCGATCATCGAGCTGAGCCCGGCCGGCGCCGAGCTGCTCGCGGCCGAGGCCTCGGCCAAGGAACGCTGGTTGAACAAGCGGTTGGCCGAGCTGACCGACTCCGAACGGGAGATCCTGTCCAGGGCTACAGAGATCATCGATAGAATGGCGGGCGCCTGACAAAGTGACTGAGCTGCGGACCCCGAAAACTCCACCCACCCGCAGCTCGGCCGTACCCTCGGCCCCCGCGCCCGAACAGGCGCAGTCACTGTCACCGCCACCGGGCGTGCCGGCGGAGCTGGCCGCCGACGAGATCGTCGAACACCCCCCGGAGCCGGTCGGCGGCATGTTCGCCTCGCTCCGGGTACGGAACTACCGCTTCTACGCCAGTGGTCAGGTCGTCTCGCTGGTCGGCACCTGGATGCAGCGCATCGCGCAGGACTGGCTGGTACTGGACCTCTCGCACAACAGCCCCGTCGCGCTCGGCCTCGCCAGCGCGCTCCAGTTCACCCCGACGCTGCTGTTCTCGCTCTGGGGCGGCGTGCTGGCCGACCGGTACGACAAGCGCCGCATGCTGCTGCTGACCCAGAGCGGCATGGGGCTGTGCGCCCTGGTGCTCGGGCTGCTCGACGTCGGCAACCTGGCCCAGCTGTGGCACGTGTACCTGCTGTGCCTGCTGCTCGGGGTGTTCTCCTCGATCGATGTGCCGGCCCGGCAGGCGTTCGCCTCCGAGCTGGTCGGGCCCGCGCAGGTCGGCAACGCGGTCGCGCTGAACTCGATGACCTTCAACACCGCGCGCATCGTCGGCCCTTCGGTGGCCGGCCTGCTGATCACGGCGATCGGCACCGGCTGGGTGTTCCTGCTCAACGCGGCGAGCTTCGGCGCGGTGATCGGCGGCATGCTGGCGATGGACCCGAAGCGGCTGTTCCGGTCCGCGCGGGTACCCAGGGCGCGCGGCCAGCTGGTCGAGGGGTTGCGCTACGTGGCCGGCCAGCCGGTGCTGATCGGCGTGCTGGCGCTGGTGTTCGTCGTGTCCACCCTGGGCATCAACTTCTACCTCACGCTGCCGCTGCTGGCCCGCAACGTGTTCCACGGCGACGCGGCCAGCTACGGCATGCTCACCACGGTGCTGGCGGTCGGCTCGCTGATCGGCGCCACGTTCGCGGCGCGGCGCGTCGGCCGGCCCCGGCTGCGGCTGGTCGTCGGGGGCGCCCTGGCGTTCGGGGTGCTGGAGACGGTGGCCGGGCTGATGCCCTCGCTGGTCTGGACCGCGGTCGTGCTGGTGCCCACCGGGCTGGCCTCGCTGGTGTTCACCACGGCGGCGAACTCGAGCGTGCAGCTGTCCATCGACCCGTCCATGCGCGGGCGCGTGATGGGCCTGTACATGCTGCTGTTCCTCGGGGGCACGCCGCTGGGGGCGCCGCTGCTGGGGCTGCTCGGCGCCAAGTTCGGCGGCCGGGCGCCGACCGTGGTGGGCGGGGCGGCCTCGGTGCTCGCGGTGCTCGTCGTGGTGGTGCTGCTGCGGTGGACGCTGCGCCGTCGCGCCCGGGCCGCTGCCGCCGGGAGCGCCGGGACAGCCGGGAGCGCCGGGACTGAGGCGCAGGCCACTACTCCCACCGACTGAGCTCGCGAGTTCCACACCAGGGCTGTTTGATCATGATTCCAGCCGTACCCAGGTGGAACTCGGCGGTTTTACTGAGGGCTTCGTGAGGCTCCCTGTCTCTCTATCGGGGATCAACTCGGCCCCCGGTCTTGCGGAGCAAGAAAGGGTAGGCTAACTTAATCCACGTCGCTTCGTGGTGGGAGCGGCGCGTCAGTTCGGGAACGTATCGGGGCCTCGTCCGGCAACCTCACCGGGCGGGGCCCCGATGCATATAGGCGATCATCACCGCCCCGCCGGCCACAGGGCGGCCGGCGCCGAGAAGCCGTCCGCGACGACCGCCGCGAGCCGCACGTAGGCCTCCCGGGTGACGGGCTGCAGCATCGCCGGGTCGATCACGCCGCCGGAGTACAGGTGCGGGTCGGCCGGGATCTCGATCACGTGGCGGCAGCGCTCGGCGAAGTGCCGGTACAGCTGCGCGCGGTCCACGCGGTGGCTGCCCCGGTCCTGGCAGAGCACGAGCACCGCGTCCTCGACGAGCCGCTCGTGGCCGTGTGCCAGCAACCAGTCCAGCGTCTTGCTGGCGCGACTCGCCCCGTCCACCGTCGGCGAGCCGACCACGATCAGCCGGTCCGCCAGCTCCAGCGTGCCGCGCATGGCGGAGTGCACGAGGCCGGTGCCCGAGTCGGTGATCACGATGTCGAAGTAGCGCGCCAGTGCCCGGCAGACCCGCTGGTACTCCTCGCGCCGGAACGCCTCGCCCATCGCCGGGTCCTGGTCGCCCGCCAGCACCCGCAGCCGCCCGGCCAGGCTGGTGTACTCGGTGAACTGGCTGAGCGACTTGATCTTGTCCAGGTTGTCGAGCAGGTCGCGGACGGTCGACGTGGCCACCCCGCTGAGCCGGTCGGCCAGCGTGCCGGCGTCCGGGTCCGCGTCCACCGCCACCACCCCGTCGCCCCGGTACTCGGCGAGCATCAGCCCGAGGCACGCGGCCACCGTCGTCTTGCCGACCCCGCCCTTGATCGACATCACCGCGATCTGCCGGGCCCCGGCCAGCGGGCGGCGGACCTGGTCCAACAACTCCAGCCAGTCCCGCTCGGCCGCCCCGATACCGAGGTTGACCCGGCCGCCGGTGGCCGCGTACACCGACGCCCGCCAGCCGAACCTCGGCACCGGCCGGTCCGGCGCCACGACCTGCTCGTGCCGGATCGAGTCCGCCGTGAGCCGACGCCTCGGCTCGACCCGCTCCAGCGCGGCCAGATCCAGCGCGGCCGGCGCTGGGACGGCTGGCGCCGACGTGGCTGGCGCGGTTGGTTCCGGACTGGCCAGTGGGGTGGGCGGTGCCGGCACGGCCGGTGCGAGGTCGGCCGGCGTTGCCGTCACTGAGGGCGGCGGCGCGGCGGTGATCGGGGCGGCAGCCGGCTCGACTGTCGCCGGGTTCGGCGCGGCCGGGTTGGCTGCGGGGTTGGGTGCGGCCGGGTTGGGTGCGGCCGGTGGGGTCAGCCCGATCACCGGCTCGACCGGCAGCCCGGGATCGACAGACTCGATGCTGAACCCGGTACCGGGCTCGCCGCGGCCGGGCCTCGGCAGTGCGGGCGGCTCGAGCGCCCGCGGGTAGGACGGCCGCCCGCCCGGCGACGTCCAGCCCTCGACCGGCGTGCGCGGGCCGGGCGGCTGGTGGGGCGGCCCCAGCGGTCCGCGCGGCACGGGGTTGGCGCCGGTTCGTGGTGACCCGTCCGGCTCGGGCAGACCGCGGGACTCGCCGGTCCGCGGTGACCCGTCCGGCTCGGACAGACCCCGGAACCCGCCGGTCCGCGGCCCGTCGCCGCGCCGGCCGGGCTCGCCGCGATAGCCGTCACCGCCGGGCAGGCCGCCGCCGGGGAGCCCGGGGCCGCGCTGGCCGGGGCCGGTGGGTCGACCGGTCCGGGGCGGGCGCGGCGGTGTGGGCCGGCGCACCGGTGGCAACCACGGCGGCAGCGAGGCGAACGGGTCGTCGGCGCCGGTCCGGTTGGCCGGCGCGGGCGCCGAGAGCAGGCCGCTCGGTGGCACCGGGGCCCGCCGGGCCGGTGGCCGGCCGCCGCCCCGCGGCGGCGCCTCGGGGCTCGGCTCGGCGGCCTCCCAGGGCAGGATGCTGATCGGTCGGCGGCCGGCCGGCCGGGTGACGCCCGTGCGACCCGACCGGTCACCTCCGGCGTTCCCGGTGCCGGCGGTGTCGCCGTCCTCGGTGACCTCGGGGCGGTTCTCGGACTCGGTCATGAGCAGAACTCCTTCCGGCTCACGGCTCACCGACCTGGGCGTCGGCGGTGTCGCCGGCGACCAGCCAGCGTCCGTCGAACTGGCGGACGAGCAACAGGTATCGGGTCGTGCGGTCCCCGGCCGCGCCGGCGGGCCCCAGGGCGGTGCGGTAACCCACCAGGTAGCCCCGACGGGTGTCGGTCGGCTCGCCGCTGACCTGGGCCACATCGGTGACCGTGGCGACGGTGTTGTGCCCGGCCAGGGGCGGCGTGAGCACCAGCACCCCGACCGTGTTCGGCGGGGTGCTCGGCGCCGCGTACGGGGTGCCCCGGCGGTTGGTGCGGCCGGCGTCGTCGGGCGTGAGGCTGTAGGCCGCCACCACGTACGCGGTGGCCACCGCGCGCGGGTCGGTGAAGTCGACGGCCGGGTCGGGCCCGGCCGGCTCGGCGCCCTGACTGACCGGCGCGGGCGCCAGCGCGTCCCGGTCGGCCGGGCTGAGTACCGCGCCCTGGTCGGCGGTCCAGGCCGAGCTGGGGGAGCGGCCCGGCCCGGCCACCATCAGCCAGACTCCGCCGAGCAGCACGGCGATCACCACTCCGGCGACCCAGGGCAGGCGTGTCGGTCCCATGTTCACTCCGCGAAGCTCACGTGTACGTGGTCGTAGTGACCACCCGTCGCGTCCCGCACGTTGTAGACCCCGCCCCCGTCGTAGCGCTCGCCCCAACCGCCCTGGTCACCGGTGCTCGGGTCCCAGTACCGGCCTTGCCAGATCACGTAGCTGACGTGCAGCGCGGCCGCGTTGGTCCGGAACCAGTTCGCCACCCGCCAGCCCTGGGCCAGCGGCGGCCCTTGGGCGAACACACCCGGCGCGCCCGGGAACAGGTCGCAGGCCCGGCCCTTGGCGTGGTCGCTGCCCGGGTTCCAGGCGTGCGCGTCCCAGCAGCCGGCCCGGCTCACCGCCGGCCCCGCCCGGAAGTCACCGAACGCGGCGACCTCGGCATCCAGCCCGTAGCGGGTGGCGGCGGTGAGGCAGCCGGAGGTGGTCGGGTCGGGTTGGCTGCAGCCGGTCTTCGGGCCGAGGAACGCGACTGGCGCGGGCGGCAGCGCCGAGGTGGTGATGCCGCCGACGGTCACCGCGCCGCCGAGCACGCCCGGGCCTCCCGGGACGCCGATCGCGGCCGGCGCGACCCGGGCCGCCTCAACGCCGCCCGGCCCGGCCGCCGCCCGGACCCCGCCCGGGCCGCTGACCGCCGCCTCGGCCCGCGGGTCGGGCGCCACCGGCGCGGGCGCAGGCGCCGGTGCGGGCCCAGGCGCGGGCGGCGCGAGTGGCGGCGGGGGCTGCGCGGGCGTGCTGAACTGGGCGACGAACTGGTGGATCCGGTTCACGTACCGGTTGATCAGATCGACGCAGTCGCCCCCGCACCCGGCCTCCCCGGGGCGCGGGATGCCGGTGGTGCTGCCGGTCACGCGCCCGCAGCCGGCGATGTGGCAGACGAGCATGGCGTCCAGCGGCGACGTCGGTTTGCCGGTGGCCTTCAGATGCCCGGTCACCGCGCGCAGGTTCGCGCACACCCACGGGACGGTCACGCGGAGCTGGGTCTCCGGCTGGTAGATGTCGGAGCTGGCCGGCGGCGGCGAGGTCGCCCACGGCCGGCCGCCGGCGACCACCCAGTTGCGCTGGTTGATCTGGTACAGCCCGGCGGCGCCGCCGTTGCTGTCGAAGCTCCAGGCGTGCGGGTTCCAGCCGGACTCGGCCATCACCTCGGCGACCACCCACACCGGCGGCAGCTCGGGACACTGGTTGCGCACCACGTCGTCGATCACCGGCAGCATCTGCTTGGCCAGCTCGGGCACCGCGGCCGGGTTCACGCCGGTCAGGCCAGGGCCGGCGTCGTCCCCGGCGGCAGTCATGATCAACAGGGTCAGCAGGGCGGCCAGCCCGACCGCGATCGCGCCGAAGCCGCGCAGCCACCCCACCGTGCCGGACATCCGCTCAGCCCACCGCCGCGAACGAGGCAGCCGAACCTCGGCCGGTCCCGTCGAGCCCCGCGTCATCCGGCCCGGCGCCGAAGTCCGACCCGAAGCCGTCCCGCGCCCCGAACGCGCCGTCGGTGTCGTAGAGCGCCTGCTCGCCCGGAGTCAGCCGGAGCGAGACCGGCAGCCCGATCCGCTCCCCGGACTTGATCAGGTACTTGCCGCGCCCGGGGTGCAGCGCGCCGCCGACCCAGGTGGGAGCAGCCGCCCACGAGGTGACCAGCGCGGCCTCACCCTCGGACAGCGGAGTGATCCGGCGCAGCGCGTCCAGCTCCTGCTCGGCCATGCCACCGAGCACCACGGTGGCGTTGCGGGCCACCATGCCCCGCGCCTTGGCCCGGTCGGTCGGGGTGGCCAGCGCCTCCAGGTCGTCCATCGAGTGGGTGACCTGGAATGAGATGACGCCCCGGTGGCGGTTCAGCCGGGTGATCCGGTCGGACCGCTCCACCAGCCCGGGCGCGGCCCGCAGCGTGCGCCACAGCTCGTCCTGTACCACGGCCACCGAGCGCTGCTGCCCGCCGCGCTCGGCACTCTCCCTGGCGCCGTCGATCACCGCCGTCGACCAGGCCCAGGAGCACAGCATGCCGGCGGCCAGCGCGTCGTCGTCCTCGTCGCCGAGCGCGGACAGGTCCAGCGACAGCGCCGGGGTGCTCAGGTCGGAGGTGACCGTGGACGGCCGGTCGAAGATGCCGCGGAGGTTGCCGTCGCAGAGCAGCGCGAGCGTGTTGACCAGCTCGCGCACGGCCCGCCGGTAACCCGCCGCGTCCCGGCTGGCCACGATGTCGCGCAGCTGCTCGCTGCCCTCGGACAGCGCGCGCAGCACGTCCGGCACGACCGGTTCGGCGGGCGCACTCGCGGTCACAGCGGCGTCGAGCGCGGCGCCCAGCAACCGCCGCTCGGTGACGTCCACGTCGCCGCGCCGCACGATCGAGACCAGCGCCTCGAGCAGAGTCAGCCGGCGCACCCGAACCGTCTCGGCGAGCTGCTCGCGGGCGCTGCCCACCGCCGAGGCCAGCTCCGCGCGCAGCGGGCCGGCGTCCAGCGGGTTCAGTGCGTGCAGCCCCCGCCCCACCCGCCACACCGCGCCGCCCAGCGCCTCGACCAGCGCGCTGTACTCGCCCTTCACGTCCCCGGGCACCACCGCGATGCCACCGAAGGCGACCAGCCCGGTGATCATCCGCTTGATGATCGCCGACTTGCCGATGCCCGGCTGGCCCTGCACCCACACCCCGGTGTTGGACACCAGACCCTGGCGCAGCCACTCCGCCGGGTCCAGCCCGACCGGCTCGGCGGTGAGCAGGTGCCGGCCGATCGGCACGCCCCGGACGGAGGTACCGGAGCTCACCGCGAACGGGAACAACCCGCACAGCTGGCTGCTGGTACCCGCGTACAGGGTGCCGCCCTCGACGTGCGGGGCGCGCCCACCGCCGGCCACCGGCCAGCCCCAGCCGCGGGGCACCGGGCGGCCCAGCTCGGCCGCGCCGCCCCGGGTCCTCGGCGCGGCGGCCGGCCGCCGGCCCCGGGTGAACAGCTCGTCGTAGTCGCTCATCGCCCGGTCACCGCCCCCGGCCGCGGCTGGCCAGCTCGGTCGGGTTGAGGCCGACCCCGAGGCTGGCGGCGAACCCGGTGGACTGCGCCCCCCACAGCCGGCGCAGCCGCAGCTTGGCCGCGCCGGCCCGCTGCTCGACGTCGGCGACCGCCCCGGGCAGCTCCGCCGGGTCGGTGACCGTGGTGGTCACGTACACGGTGAGCCGCCCGACACCGGCGCCCTCGGCCTCCTCGCGGGCGGCCTGCAGCGCGCGGTCGCGGTCGTCCCGGTCGCGCTGCGTCTCGTCCCGGCGGGTGCGCTGCGCCCAGGCCCGGCGCATCTGACCAGCGGTGATCTCGCTCTCCACCCGGGCGGCGGCCTGGTCGGCGGGGTAGGGCAGGTACAGCAGGCTGACCCGCCGGGGGTACGGGCCGGGCGCCAGCAGCGGCACCAGCACCCGCGCGTTGACCGCCTGGCGGGGTGCCTCGCGCAGCGCCCAGGACACCGAGAGCCCCGAGTCGTGCCGGTAGCTGTCCCAGGTCTCGGTGGCCGCGATCGGGGCGGCCTGGGCCCACTGCCGCAGCTGGTGCGCCTCGGCCTGGCGGGCGATCTCGTCGCGGGACACCGGGTCGAATGCCGAGCGGACCCGCGAGGTCAGGCTGGCGATGGACTCCCGGCCGAGCACCGCGACACCGCAGGAGGCGAGGCCGGCTTCCAGCCCGGGCAGCCACCGGGTGACCTCGGCGACCGAGGCCAGCAGGTCCGGCGGGCGGGGTGCGGCGCGGGAGGGGTCGAGCGTGACGGTGACGCGGGTGTCGGTCTGTGCCGACGTCGAAGGGGACAGCTCGATCAGCTCGTGCATCAGCTCGCGGGCCGCCGCCGGGGCGTCCGGGGAGAGCCGGCCGCGCAGGTAGTCGGTGTCGGCGAGGCCGCCGGGCGCGCTGTCCACGGTGACCGCGACGTGCCGGATCACCGGGCGGTGCCCGAGGTCGGCCAGCCAGGCGCCCCAGCAGGCCACCCACTCGTCCCCGCTGGCCCGGTCGGCCAGGTCCAGCCCGGCCGGCGCGCAGCGCAGCACGGCGGACAGGGTGCCGGTGTGCCGGTCCAGCACCAGGGCCTGGCGGCCGCCGCGCCCGTCGTCGGTGTCGAGGGCCACCAGCGGGGCCAGCGGGCCGGGCAGGTCGTGGCGGCGCGGGTGTTCGGTGAGCAGGCCGCCGGACAGCTCGGTCCAGCCCTTCGCCCGGGCGGTGGTGAACCGGAACCGCCTGGTCAGAGCCTCCGTCGCCGTCGAACCGCCCACCCGCACGATCACCGCGAGCACCACCAGCAGCGACACCAGGGCAAGCCCGAGCGCCGCCTTCGGGGCGACCGAGGCGGCCAGCACCGGGGCCAGCACGGCGACGAACACGACGGTGGTTTGCGCCGGCCCGAGCGAACCGATGCCCCAGCCGCGCTCGGGGCGCCAGTGCCCGTAGAGCCGGGGCTCCGGGCGCCCCTCGGGGTAGCTGGTCATCAGCGGGCTCCTCGGGTGGTGGCCGGAGTCGGGTGCGGTCCTGCGTTCGGGGCGGGGCTGGGGTCGGGGTCGGTGTAGCGCGGGATCGGCCGCGTGAAGCTGGGGTCGAGCCGGTCCGGGGCGGTGGGCGCCGGGGCGGCGGGCGCCCGGGAGGTCGGCTCGGCCCGTGCGGCCCGCCCCGCGCCCGGGCCCGCGATCGGGCCGGCGGCCGCGCGGATGCCGGCGATCGCGCCCGGCGAGTGCACCGGGCCCGCCCCGGTGACCAGCCGCTGGCGGCTGCCCGGGCCGGCGTTCTCCATGAACGTGGCCAGCTGCACGGACGGCGAGGTGGAGCTGCGGGAGTTGAGCCGGATCGCGCCGGTGGCGCCGGCCATCGCCTCGGCGGACACGCCACCGGTGGCGATCCGCACCGAGGTGAGCGAGAGCAGCCGCAGCGACATCGGCAGCGCGGCCACCCCGAGCGCGAGCACCACGATGCCGGCCAGCACCGTGCCCACCGAAGGGCCGCCGGGCTCGGCGAGCTCCCTGAGGTACTGCTCGCCGACCGCGTGGATCAGGGCGGCGGCCGGCTTGTAGGCGACCATGGCCAGCGCCCACGGCAGCAGCCGGGACAGCCACCCTCGGGTCGTCGCGGTGAGCGAGCCGGCGGCGGCCAGCGGCAGCGTGGCGGCCACCGCGAGCAGCGCGACCTGGCGCAGCGCCATCGCCATCCACTGGGCGGCGGCCAGCAGCAGCACCACCACGGACAGCAGCAACAGCAGGAACGGCTCGGCGAGGCCACCCCGGCGGGCGGTCAGCGCCTCGCGCATGGTGGTGCCGAAGTCGACCGCCGACGTGCCGAGCAGGCTCGTGGCCAGCACGTCCCCGGCCCACAGCGCGCCCTGCAGCACGGTGACCCCGAGCGCGGCGGCCACCGCGAACCGGACCAGGCCGCCGAACACCGTGAACAGCGGCTCGCCCCGGCGCATCACGATGATCCGGATGGACTGGGCGAGCACCGACGCGGTGAGCACCAGCACCAACACCGGCCGCAGAGCGTTGTGGGCGCCGAGCACCGCCGGCTGCAGCAGCGAGGTACTGGGCACCTGCCACCAGCTCGCCGCGTCGCCGACCAGCGCGGCGGCGGCCCGGGCGGCGGACTCCACGATCGCGGTGAACGACGGCCCCGGCTCACCGTCGGCCAGCAGCAGGGTCCCGCCGCTCACGGGGTGCCCGCGCCGACGAACGCGCCGACCAGCACGGCGGCCAGCGAGGCCAGGGTCAGCCCGGTGACCACCCACAACGAGCCGACCAGCCCGTTCTGGGCCAGCCCGCCGCGGTGCCGCCGGCCCACGACGACCATGCCGGCGCAGACCAGCAGCCCGACCACACCGGCGGCCAGCGCGCCCCAGGTCAGCCAGCTGATCAGCTGGTCGGCCAGCGCGCCGATGCCCGGGGGCGCCAGCGGCGAGGGGGTCGAGGCCGGCTCGGTCGCGCCGAGGGCGACCAGGGCGGCGGGGAGTGGGGCGGGCATCAGCGTCCTCCGTGGGCGGCTGGGGCGAGCGGGCGGTCGACGGCGGGCTGGGGGCCGGTGTGTCCGATGGCGGGCTGCGGTCCGGTGTGGCCGACCGCGGCTTGGGGACCGGTGTGTCCGACCGCGGGCTGGGGTCCGGTGTGGCCGACGGCCGGCTGGGGTCCGGTGTGGCCGGACCGGGCGGGCAGGGTCCGGTTGGGCAGGGTGCGGCCGATCGGCCCGGTGGTGCGGTTGGCCGGCGGCGGGGTGTGCGGGCCGCCGGGGCGCGCGGCGGTGAGCAGCCCGGACCGCAGCACTGCCTCGGCCAGCCGGGCCAGGGCCTCGCCGTAGCCGCGCAGGGCCTTGGGCAGCTGGTCGGCCGGGCACTCGGACAGCCGGGCGGCCTCGGCGAGCGGGTCGGTGAGCTCCCGCCAGTGGGCCACGTACGGGACCACGACGAGGCCGCTGACCTGCGGCTCGATCATCCGCAGCCGGGCGCGCAGCGGTCCCCGGATCGGCGCGGGGCCGTCGGAGGTGACGGCCAGTACCGGGCGCGGCCGGCCGGTCGTGCCCAGCCAGGCGATCACTGTCGCGGCCTGGTGCAGCGAGTCCCCGGTGGAGCGGCAGACCAGTACCTCGGCACCCTGCTCGGTGGCTCGACCCCGGTCGTAGCCGCGCAGCGCGGTGGCCAACGTGGAGGTGCCGACACCGCCGGCCACCCCGGCGAGTCGCGGCGCGCGCAGCTGGCTCACCGGCCACCTCCGGTCAGCTCGGCGGCGGTTTCCTCGGCGCCGGCCAGCTCCGGTTCGCCGTCCTGGCCGGCCGGGTCGTCGTCCTCGTTGAGCTGCTCGTCCCAGGTGTCCACGACGAGGCGGCCTTGATCCCGGATGATCGGCACGGTCATCCGCACCCAGTAGGAGTCCAGGCTCTTCCAGCCGCGCGCGGTGGGGGCCGGGGCGACCGCCGGCACACCGGCCACCTCCAGCTCGCCGGCCGGCGCCGGCTCGGCGGGCTGGCCGACCGCCCGGTACGGGGTGATCCGGACCCGCACGTCGACCACAACCCTGCAGTCGCCGTCCGGATGCACCGCGCCGGGCAGCGAGAACTCGGCGCGCTGGCGCCCCTTGCCCGACCAGCCGAGCAGCGCCGCCGAGGTGTTCGTGCCGACCACGTCGGACGGCAGGTACTGCATGAGCACCTGGCCGCGGCGGTTCGGCGACGCCTCGTCCCAGGACAGGTAGTCCGCCGCGAAGGCGCCGGCCAGCGCGGCGGCCTCCATCGGGTTGATCGGGGCGACCGGGTCCAGCCAGGTGGTGGCGCCGTTGGCGAATGCCAGGTCGAGCGGCGGTGCCGGTGCGGGCGCCGGTCGGTCGGCCGGGGCGGGCGCACCGGGCTCCGGGCTGGCGGCCGGTTCGGGCAGGTCGGCGGCCGGGCGGCGGGCTTTGCCGGCGCGCCGGCGGCTGCTCCGCGCCCGGCGGGAGTCGCGGCCCGGCTCCTCGCTGCTGACGAGGTGCAGGCCGGTCCGCTCGGCGGCGCTCGGGTCGGTGTCGCCGGCCGGACCCTCCGGGTTGGCCTGGAACCGCTGGTCGTCGTCGGCGTGGGTGAGCAGGGGCAGCCAGCTCGGGGTCGCCTGCCCCGCGCCCGCCGCGGCCGCGCCTGGACCCGCGGCCCGACCAGCGGCGCCCGGGCCGACCGGGACCTCGGCGGGCATGTTCGGCTCGGCGAGGGCCTGGTTGGCCAGGTGCGCGGAGGCGGTGTCGTAACCGGGCGTCCCCGCCGCGGTGTGGCCGGAGCCCCCGGCGGCGACGGGCCCGGGCACCCCGGCGGCGCCGCCGCCACCGTGCGCCCCGCCGGCGACATGCGGCCCGGTGGGGCTGCCGCCGTGGACTCCGGTGGTGCCGTTGCCGTGCGGCCCGGAGGTGTCGCCGCCGTGGGGCCCGGCCGCGGCGTACCCGTTCGGGACCGGCCGGCCGTTCGGCGCACCCTGGCCGGCGCCGTTGGACGGACGGGCGAAGCCACCGGTGGGCGGCCCCGGCACACCACCGCTGGCCGGCCCGGGAAAGGTCCCGGTGGTCGGCCCTGGAACGGACCCGGCGGGCGGCGCGGGGAAGGACCCGGTGGTCGGACCGGCGTACGCCCCTGGGGCCGGAAAGGAGCCGGGCGGCGGCGTGGCCGACGGGCCGGGCCGGGGGGCCGCCGGTGCGCCCCAGCCGGCCGACAGGTCGGGCTGGCCGAGCACGGGGTCGACCGGGTCGGGGCCCTCGGTCGGGAACGCGGGCCAGCCGCCGAACGGGTCTCCGGCCGGCAGCGCGGGCACACGGTCGGCGGGCTCGGCGCCGTCCGGGTCGGCGCCGGCGGGCCACCAGGCGCTCGACGCGGGAGGCCGGAAGGAGGCCTCGCGCCTGCGTCGGAACATCGCCCGCTCCTCATCCGTCACGTGGCACTGACTGGTGCGGTGCCCACTCCGATGCCGACCCGGCGACGTTGTGGGCACGCTGATCGGCCCTCACCCCGTCGGGACGGGCTTCGGGTTATCGCGGTGGGTGTGGTCGTCGGTCCGGAGGCACTCCGGCCGCGGGGGCCGCGGCCAGGCCGACTCCGGACCGACGAGCTTGTGGCGGGCCGTAGGCCCCGGTCGACTCGCTGTCGACCGTGCCGGGCCGACGTACGGAGCAGCTACTCTCCGCCGCCAATCACAGGGCCGGTTGGCACGTTCCGTCACCGTGGCTGGCACAAAGGACTATAGGAACGGCCGTCCAGCGCGATGGGCGGAATCGGCGCGAGCGTTTGCGATCGCGAATTCTTCGCGCCCAGCCCTTGACACCGGCCGCCCCTTGACGCGAGCAGGGCGGCAAGCGGCGGGCACAGACCGCAAGAGGCGACGGGGAGCTACCTCGGCGTCCGGGCCTTCGGCAGGGGCCAGGTGTGCACCGGCGCGTTGTTCGACATGCCGTCCAGGTAGCGCTCGAGCATGCCCCGGATCGCGTCCGGGCGGTCCATGCCCCGGCTCTCCAGGGCGTCCACCGCGCGCTGCTGCCACGAGGCCCCGGTGCAGCGCGCCTTGCAGCGCTGCTCGATCACGGCCAGGTAGCGCCGGGAGACGGCGTCGTTGACCCCCCACTCGGCCAGGCCCTCGGCGGCCATCGGCAGCAGCTGGCGCAGCACGAGCTCGTCGGGCCCGACCCAGCCGAGATCCGGCCAGAACAGGGTCGCGTTCATGCCGTCCCTCGCGGCCACCTTGAAGTTCTCCTCGGCGGCGGCGAAGGGCAGCTGTGACCACAGCGCCGGCCGGTCGTGCTGGGTGAGCACCCGGAGCAGCCCGTAGAAGAACATCGCGTTGGCGATCATGTCGACGACGCTCGGGCCGGCCGGCAGCACGCGGTTCTCCACGCGCAGGTGCGGCACGCCGTCGGCGACGTCGTAGATGGGCCGGTTCCACCGCCAGATCGTGCCGTTGTGCAGCCGCAGCTCCTCCAACGACGGCACGCGCCCGGCGGCCAGCTCGACCTGCGGGTCCTGGTCGCCGCCGACCGGCAGCAGCCCGGGGAAGTAGCGCACGTTCTCCTCGAACAGCTCGAAGATCGAGTTGATCCAGCGCTCGCCGAACCAGACCCTCGGGCGCACGCCCTGGTTCCGCAGCTCGACCGACCGCACGTCGGTGGCCTGCAGGAACAGTGGCACCCGGGTCTCCGCCCATAGCCGGCGGCCGAGCAGGAACGGGGAGTTCGCGCCGACCGCGAGCTGCACGCCGGCCACGCACTGGGCCGCGTTCCAGTGCGCGGCGAAGTCGTCCGGGGGGACCTGCAGGTGCAGCTGCAGCGAGGTACAGGCGGCCTCCGGCGCGATCGAGTCGAAGTCCATCTGCAGGCGCTCGGGAGGCTCGCCGCCCAGCTGTACGCCGTCGATGTCCAGCCGGACCGGTTCGCCGCGCGCGTTCAGGATCTGCTCGTTGAGCGCGGTGTACCGGGTGGACGGGGACATCCGCTCGGCGACCAGGTGCTCGGCGGTGATCGTCGGCAGGATGCCGATCGTCATCACCCGGGCACCGACGGTCTCGGCCTGCTTCTCGACCTCCGCGAGCATGTCCAGCAGGTGGTGCTCCAGATAGCGCCCCTGCTCGCCGGGCAGCGGGCGGGGCGGCAGGTTCAGCTCGACGTTCCAGCGCCCAAGCTCGGACTGCAGCTCGGGTGAGTCGACCCCGTCCAGTACCGCGACATTGCGCATGGCGGGGTCGAGTCGCTGATCGACCAGGTTGAGTTCGACCTCCAGGCCGGTGGTTGCTTCGCTGTCACCGGCGAAGGCGCCCTCGCGCAGCATCGTGCTCAGGGCGTTCAGGCAACGGTGCACCTTGCCCCGGTACTGCTGTCGCTCGCGTCGAGTGAATGAACTTCGGGCCAGATCACGGCCCACACGGCCTCCTCGTTCGGGGTCCTAACCGGATTCCGGGCGGGCCTTTTACCGTGACACACCGAATCCGCAATCGCTACGGCTGTCTGGATGACGAGCACTGTGAGCAACATCGTCCGGACCTGCTGAGAGCGCCTCACGACGCTCGCGCGGAGGTGTGCTAAGCGCTTTCGTGCTGATCACAGGCCTGTGGCGGGTGAGGCAGGAGGGGGTGGCGGGACCCGAAAGGGGTCGATCGGACCGGGCGCGCGGACCCCGGGGCGGCGCGCCTGGAACGATGCCGGCATGGCGCGGATGATCACGGTCGACGACCCGGCGGACCCCCGTCTGGACGACTTCCGCGACCTCACCACCGCGGACCGCCGCCCGGACCGGCCGGGCGGACGAGGCCTGGTGATCGCCGAGGGCGTCGTCGTGGTGCGCCGGCTGCTCGACTCGTCGTACCCGCTGCGCGCGCTGCTCGGCGTCTCCGCCCGGCTGGCCGACCTCACCGAGGACCTGGCCGGCCATCCCGAGGCGCCGGCGTATGTGGCCAGCGCGGAGGTGATGGCCGAGGCGGTCGGCTTCCACCTGAACCGGGGTGTGCTCGCGGTGGCCGACCGGGCCGCCCCGGTCAGCGCGGCCACGCTCGCCGCCGAGGGACGGGTGCTTGCCGTGCTGGAGGGTGTCAACGACCACGAGAACCTGGGCGCGCTGTTCCGCAACGCCGCCGCGCTCGGCGTGCACGGTGTGCTGCTCGGGCCGCACTGCGCCGACCCGCTGTACCGGCGCAGCGTGCGGGTGTCGATGGGGCACGTGCTGCGGCTGCCGTTCGCCACGCTGCCGGCCGACCCGCCCTGGCCGGCCGGCCTCGACCTGCTGCGCACCGGCGGCTGGCGGATCGTGGCACTGAGCCCCCGGGCGGAGGGGCGTGCACTGCCGGCGGCCGAGTTGGCGGGGCGGCGGGTCGCGCTGCTGCTCGGCGCGGAGGGCCCGGGACTGTCCGAGGCCGCGCTGGCCGCCGCTGATGAGTGGGTGCGGATCCCGATGGCGGACGGGGTGGACTCGCTCAACGTGGCCACCGCTGCCGCCCTGGCCTTCTACGCGGCCGGTCCGCGGTGACCCCGGTGCCCGACCCGCCCGCCGGGGCCCCGGAGGAGCTGCCGGCCGGCCCGGCTTCGCTGGAAGTCCAGCCAGCCTCGGAGGACCAGTCCGTCCTGGAGGACGAGGCGGAACCGGAACACCGGCCGGCGTCGGAAGCCCAGCCGGTACTGGGAGATCAGCCAGCACCGGAAGGCCAGCCAGAACTGGTGGGCCAGCCGGCGCCCGCGGACCGGCCAGCTCCAGAAGACCAGCCCACACCGGGAATCCGGCCGGCGCAGCGGGACTGGCCGACACTGGGGAGACGGCCGTCACTGGGGGAGCGGCCGGCCCGGGCCCCCAGGGTCCGGCGAAGCGAACCGACGCCGTGGGCCACCGGGCTGACCGTGACCGGGATGGTGGCCGCGCTGGCCGCCGCCCTGGACATCATCCTGACCGTCGCACTGGCGACGTCCTTCGGCTGGCTGGCGGTGCCGGCCAACGTGTTGATCGGGGTCGGCACGGCGCCGTCGCTGTGGTTGATGCGCCGGCTGCCGTTCTGGCGCTGGATCGGCTACGGCATCGGACTCGGGCTGGTGTTGGCCTGGCTCGGCCTGCTGATCCGCGTCATCTTCGGCGCCCCCGCCGGCTGACCCGACGGCGTGCTCGCCCCGGGAGGGTCGGCCGGATCTTGAACTGGTTGCGGCTCCACCACAAACCCTCCGGACTACGGCCGCACCGCCCGGTACGCGTGCGTGACGTACGGCAGTTCGGTGGTCGCCTCGCCGTGCAGGCCGATCTCGTCGAACAGCGCCGCCAGGTCGGCGTCGATCTCCGCGCGCCGCTCCGGTGGCGCCGTGATGAAGTGGCTGCGGGACCGGATCATGTCCGCGAGCACGGCTCGGGTGACCGGCCGGCTCCAGGGCCACGTCCGCTCCACCGGTTCGCCGAACGGGGCCGCCACCGGGGGTCCGGTAGCGAACATCTCCCGTGACCGGCCGCCAGGCATGATCGCGGTCAGCCGGCGCAGCCACGGCTCGGACTGCTCACGGACGTTCCAGATCAGGCCCAGCACGCCACCGGGGCGCAGCACCCGTCCGATCTCGCGGGATCCCATGACCGGCTCCACCCAGTGCCACGCCTGCCCGAGCACGACGGCATCGAGGCCCGCGTCCGGCAGCGGCAGCGTCTCGGCCGTGCCCACGAGCGTCGGCACGCCGGGCACGGCCTCGCGCAGCTTCGCCAGCATCGCCGGGTCCGGGTCGACCGCGACCACCTCGCACCCGGTGGCCGCGACGCCCCGCGTGAGCTTGCCCGTGCCCGCGCCGACATCCGCGACGCGCGGGCGCCGCCCCGGGGCCGACACCGGTTCCAGCAGCCACCGGATCGCGGCCGAGGGGTACTCCGGCCGCCCCGTCTCGTAGACGTCGGCGGCGAGCCCGAACGACCTCGACCTCTCGCTACCGGCCATGCCCTCGAGCGTAATCGGCGAGCGCTGAGCACCGATCAGCTCAAAGCCGCGTCAGTTGCGCTTGACGCCGAGCAGCACGTCCTCCCAGGACGGCATGACCGGCTTGGCCTTGCGGTGGGGCCGCTTCGCCGCTGCTGCCGGGTCGGCGCTTTCGGTACCCGCCGCGGCGCCGGAGGTCCCGGCATTGCCCGAGGTGGAGCGCCCGGCTCCCGAGGCGGCACCGGCCGAGCCCCGGGAGGTACCGGCCTCGGCCTGGGCGGCCTTGGCCCTGGCCGCGCGGGTGCCGGAGCCGGTGGTGGTCTTGGTGGCCCGCCGGCCGGCGGCCGGGTCGGTGCCGGTGGCCCGGTCCGAGGTGCTCGCCGAGGCGCGCTCGGCGTTGCGGGCGGTGACCCGCTCGGCGGCCCGGTCAACCGCGTTACCGCTGGTCTGGGGCGCCTTGGCGGGGGCCTCGGGGCGTTCAGCGGGGGCAGCGGGCGCGCCCTCGCCCTCTTCCGGCTTGCTGAAGTCGATCACCGGGCCGACCCGGCGGGGCGGCCGGGACAGGTGCCCGTCGACCAGGTCGGTGGCGTGCTCGTCGAGCGCGGTGACGGTGCCGCCGTGCGCGCCGGGGTGGTAGGTCCAGCGGGCGGTGATGTCCGAGCGGCCGACCGACCAGCTCAGGGCGACCACCCACTTGTTGTCCTCGCCTCGGAAGGAGTCCCACTCGGCCTGGTCGTAGGACTGGCCGCGCAGGCCGAAGGTGTGCTCGACGACCTCGTCGAGGGTGCGCAGGTCCGGCCCGTCCTCCCGGACGGGGTGCGCCAGGCGCGCCATGTCGGAGGTGCGCGACCGCTCGAGCAGGACGGGGTAGGCGAACCGCTCGATGCGCTGCAGTGGCACGCCGGCGGCCGCGGCCACCTGTTCCACGGACGCGCCTGCCCGGATGCGGGCCTGGATCTCACGTGGTCGCAACTGGCTCTCCAACTCCATCGACATCTGACCGAGTCGTTGGACGTCGCCGCGCGCCGCGGCCCGCAGCCGCTCATCGGCCGGAACGGTGAATCGCTCGCGCCGGTCGGGGTCTTCGAGGATGACAACGCCGTCCTCTCCGTACCCCACGACCCGCAGCGCGCGCATCCAGCCCTCCGCTCGCCCTTACGCTCGTCCGAGTGACGTTAGTGGCCGGCCCGCCGCCCGTCCGGGAGGCGCGCCGTCCAGGCCTGGGGGCCCTTCGGACGGGCTAATGCCTAGCTAGGGAGAGTGTAGTCATCCGTTTCGCGGACGCTCGACACGAAAGCCCGCCACTCCGCGTGGGTGAACTCGATCGGGGCCTCGCCGGGCCGCTTCGAGTTACGCACGTACACGGTGCTGCTCGTGATCATCGTCTCGACGCACTGACCGCCGTTGTCCGAGTGGCGAGGAGTGAACCACTCATTCCAGCGCGCCATACCCGCTCATCTCCTTGTACTCGCTCAGTACTCGCCTGATCACTGCCAGGCTGTCCTCCCGCCCGATCGCCTGGGCCTTGATCAGCTCCAGGGCGTGGGCCGCCTCGGCGACATCGCTCTCGTTGTCGAAGAACACGTTCCGGGGGTGGGTGTCCACGTGCAGCACGTCCCGGGCCGGGGGCTCGAACCGCAGAAGCGTGTGGGTCAGGCCCATCAGCTGGTGCACGCCGGAGCCCAGCGGCAGGATCTGGATCATGAGGTGGCGCATCGTGCGCGACCATTCGAGCAGGTAGTCGAGCTGTTCGGCCATCACCGTCGGGCCGCCGACGCCCGCGCGCAGGGCCGCCTCACCCAGGATGCACCAGCACGCCGTAGGCGGCGGATCGGTGCGGGCGAGGGCCTTGCGGCGCTCCGCGCGCAGGGCCAGCCGCCAGTCGATCTCGGCCGGGGTCAGCTGGCCGGACCACTCCAGCAGCGCCCGCGCGTAGCCGTCGCTCTGCAGGAAACCGGGCAGCAGCTCGGAGGAGAAGAAGACGAGCGAGCGGGCCTGGGTCTCCAGGTCGAGGTAGCGGCGGCTGCTGGTCGGGATGCTCGGGGCGGCGGGGTCGCGCCTGCGGCGGGAGCGGGAGGTGCGGGCGGTCTCGATCAGCAGCTCCCGGTCCTCCCCGGTGACCCGGTAGAGGTCGAGGAGCTTCTCCAGCTCGGCCGGCTTGATCCCGGACCGGCCGGTCTCGATGTCGCCGATCTTGGACACCGTGCAGTACAGCTCCCGGGCGGCCGCGTCGCGGGGGAGGCCGGCCTGCTCGCGCATTCGGCGCAGCGTGGCGGCGACCTGGATGCGGGCCAGGCCGTGTCCGCGGTCCGTCACACGCATCCCTTCCGCGCCATCAGCATCACCCGTTAGGTTTCGAGCCTTTTCTACGTACGTAAGCTACCGTCGTAGCACTCGAGCTCGATGATCAGCTTACAGCCGGGGGGTAAGGGTGACCGTCGCCCTGGTGGTCTTCGTTGCACTGGTTGCGCTGCCCGCGCTGGTCCTGCTGGCGGTACTCGTGGACCGCCGGATGCGCCGGCCGGTCCGCCAACCGGTCGACTGGTGGACCCCGCCGCCACCGCGCCGGCACGCCCGCGCCCGCCGCTGAGTGGATCCGCCGGTCATCGGCCCGCTGAGGCCGTTATGGGGCACGGAGAGGCCCGCCGCCGGGACAACCGGCGACGGGCCTCTCCGCCTTTTGTGCGCTGCCCGTTACGAGCGGAACGGCCGGCTCAGGCGAGCCGCTCGACCACCCAGTCGATGCACTCGGTCAGCGCGCTGATGTCGGCCGGCTCGACGGCCGGGAACATGCCGATGCGCAGCTGGTTGCGGCCGAGCTTGCGGTAGGGCTCGGTGTCCACGATGCCGTTGGCGCGCAGCACCTTGGCCACCGCCGCCGCGTCCACCGAGTCGTCGAAGTCGATCGTGCCGACGACCTGCGAGCGGTGTGCCGGGTCCGTGACAAACGGGGTGGCGAAGGACGACTTCTCGGCCCACTCGTAGAGCCGGGTGGACGAGTCGGCGGTGCGCGCCACGCAGCCGGTCAGTCCGCCGAGGCCGTTCATCCAGTCGATCTGCTCGGCCAGCAGGATCAGCGTGGCCACCGCCGGGGTGTTGTACGTCTGGTCCTTGGTCGAGTTGTCGACCGCGGTGGTCAGCGAGAGGAACTCCGGGATCCACCGGTCCGAGGCGCCGAGCTCGGCGACCCTGGCCAGCGCGGCCGGGCTCATCAGCGCCAGCCAGAGCCCGCCGTCGGAGGCGAAGCACTTCTGCGGCGCGAAGTAGTAGACGTCGGTGTCGGCGATGTCCACCGGCAGCCCGCCGGCGCCGGAGGTGGCGTCGATCGCGACGAGCTGGCCGTCGGTCGCCCCGGCCGGCCGCAGCACCGGGACGGCGACACCGGTGGAGGTCTCGTTGTGCGCCCAGGCCAGCACGTCGGCCGACGGGTCGCTGGTCGGCGCGGGCGCGCTGCCCGGCTCGGCGGAGATCACCACCGGGTCGGCCAGGAACGGCGCACCCTTGGTCACGGTGGCGAACTTCGAGGAGAACTCGCCGTAGGTGAGGTGCAGCGACCGCTCCCGGACCAGGCCGAACGCGGCGGCGTCCCAGAACGCCGTGGTACCGCCGTTGCCCAGCACGACCTCATAGCCCTCGGGCAGCGAGAACAGCTCGCGCAGCCCGGCGCGGACCCGTCCCACCAGGGACTTGACCGGTTTCTGGCGGTGCGACGTGCCCATCGCCACGCCGCCGTCGCGGGTCAGCGCCTCGAGCTGGGCCGGGCGCACCTTGGACGGCCCACAGCCGAAACGGCCGTCGGAAGGCTTGAGCCCGGCGGGGAGCTCCAGGGTGTTTGTCGAAGTCGGCGTCGAGGTCGGCACAGTGGTCACGCGCGACAGTCTCTCAATTCGGGCCCGGTCTGGTCGCTCCGGGTGAGCAGCATCGCTCCCCGGCCGCCTCAGGTTCACCGGGCCGGGGGCCTGCCGCGCCCGGCCGCTACCGGGCCAGCCCGTCCAGCAGGATCGTGGCCACGCTGTCGGCGTACTGCTCCACCCTGTCGGCCTCGAGCGCGGCCGCCGAGAACAGCGTCCGGGTCATCGCGTCGTTGCTGTACATCGCGCCGGCGCCGGAGGTGAGCAGGTAGTAGAACGCCTCCCGGGGCAGGTCCTTGATCCGCCCGGCCGCGACCAGCTGCTCGACGACCGGCGCCAGGCGCGCGACCGTCGGGGCGACGTAGGTGTTGAGCAGGTGGTCCAGTCGCTCGGTTGGCTGGCCGCCCTCGGCGTTGGCGACCCGCACGAGGTCCGGGTGGCGCGCGTTGAACGCCACGAAGGTCCGGATGAACGCGCGCAGCCGCTCGAGCGGGTCGGCGTGCTCGTCGTCGGCGAGCGCGAGCTGCTCGACCAGGCCGCCGAATCCCCAGTCCACGGCCGCGTACCAGATCGCCTCCTTGGAGCCGAAGCGCTGGTGCAACAGGTTGTGGCTGACGCCGAGCTCGCGGTTCAGGGTGCGCACCGAGACGCCCTGGTAGCCGTGTGTGGCGAAGGCGTGCAGCGCGGCGGCGAGCACCTCGTCGGCCGGCGCGGGGCCGGCGTCCTTGCGCGGGCGGCCCCTCGGGCGCCCCGGAGGTGCGGTGCTCGGGTCGGCGGTCACCGGCCCAGGTTAGGACGTATGCAAATTATTGACAGACGACAATTTTAATCTAACCTCGAAGTCATGACCACCACACGGCCGTCCGTCGACGCACCCGAGGTGCCGAGCTCGTTCCGCTACTTCGCCAACCGGGGCAGTGCGCGGAGCCGGCAGGTGCTGTCCCTGTTCGGCCGGTTCGTGTCCGGTCCGCTGGCCCTGCCCGACGACGTGGCCTCCGAGCTGGGCCGCGACCGGGCCAGGGCCGACCCGCTGTCCGACGCGTTCATCGACGCCGCGTTCGACGGCGGCTACGTGCGGGATACGCGTCGCCTCGTTGAACTGGCCCTGCGCGACGGCATCGCGAGCGTGCCGGACGCGCCGGCCGAGCTCGCTGCGCTGTTCGAGCACCTGGACACCGAGCCGGACTGGCTGGACTGGGACCGGGTGGAGCGCGGCGCGGCTGTACTGCGCCGGTACGGGGTCGATGCGTTCTACTACTGGGGACTCATCTCACTGGAGGGCTACCGCACCGAGATGATCCACAAACCGCTGGTGCTGACCGGGACGTACACCGGTGGCTCGGCGTTCGGCCGGTACCTGGAGACCTGCCGGTTCTGGCTGGACGTCTCCGAGCCGGGCGCGCTGCGGGCCGGTGGTGCGGGCCGCAAGACGGCGGTCACGATCCGGGTGATGCACTCGATGATCCGGCGCAAGGTCGGCCGGCACCCGGAGTGGGACGCCGCCCGGCTCGGCCCGCCGCTCAGCCAGAACTCGCAGCTCGGGCCCATCGTGCTGTCGTTCCTGCTCAACCAGCACGCCAAGCTCATCGGCTACTGGCCGAGCGACGAGGAGATCCTCGACCACATGCACCTCTGGCGCTACATCGGCTACCTGATGGGCATCGAGCCGGCCTTCTACCCGGACACCATCGAGGACTGGTGGCGGGTCTCGTACCTGATGCTGACCATGGACGACCCCGCCGACGGACCGGACAGCCGCCGGCTCGCGCAGTCCTTCGTCGCCGCGTTCGGGCCGGCCGACTCGAACTCGCGGGCCGACCGCAAGCGCAAGGCCGCCGAGCAGCGCCTCGTGCTGGACTGGACGCGGTTCTTCCTCACCGAGGAGACGTTCACCGTCAACGAGCTGCCGCTGCCGCCGTCCTGGCGCCGGCTGCGCCCGCTCGCCCGGCTGGTCCCGAACCTGCGCGACGAGCTCGGCCGCCGCTACCTACCCGGCTACGCCGAGCGGCTCGACCGGCGCAAACGGGCCCACCGTGCGGCCTGGCTGGAGCAGCACACGGCCGGCCGCAAGGCCCGCTTCAGCCCCGTCGAAACCCTCGCGAGGTGACCCTGGCCAGGGGGCGGCGGACTTCGTGAGTGGTGAGTGGTCCCATGGGA
>DATAZG010000094.1:0-107698 GCA_036272155.1 Pseudonocardia sp. | reverse complement strand
CGAAGGCCACGACCGAAGGCGTGGTCCGCGAACCCTCGGAGTTCGCGATGACCGTCGGCTCGCCACCCTCGAGGACGGCGACGACGGAGTTGGTGGTCCCGAGGTCGATTCCGACCGCACGAGCCATAGTGGTTGTCCTCCTGTGTAACTGTGGGCTGTGTTGCCGCGAGTCAGCTTGAGTTGCTCTGACTCAAGTTTGAGCGAGCCGCTCGTGATCGTCAACCTGATCCTTGAGCCTGCCGCACTCAACCCTGTCGAACTAGCCAACGAGTACCCGGTCCGATCTGTTCCCGGGCGGGGCAGAGTTTTCGCGCGAACCTCGGTGTGGCCGGGTCCGCGCTGGTCAGGCGGGTGTCGGGCGGCTGCGTCAGATCCGGTCGTCGGCGGGGCGGGGCTCCACCCGGCCGACCGAGGCGGGCGGTATGGGATCCGTCACCGGCGCCAGCACCCGGGTGGCGTGCGCGTCGGGCACCGGCTGCTCGGCGGCGTCCCGGAAGATCAGGCCACCGTCGGCGTCCAGGTCGGCCACGTAGCCGACGAACGCGAGCTGCTCCTCGTCCAGGTCGGTGAGCAGCTCGCGGCGGCTGGCCACCACCTGGTAGGTCGGCCAGTCCAGCTGCCGGTACGCGTCGTGCAGGTCGGCCAGCAGCGCGACGAACACCTGCTGCCAGCGCAGCGGCATCGACTGCGCCAGCGACCTCGGCACCACCAGGTAGTCGGTCGACGCGCCGGGGCACGGGCGGTCCGCGTAGTCCCGCACCGGCGTGGAGGACGCCGGCGGCGGAGCCGGACTCGACGAAGGGGCGAACGGGTCGCTCGGCATGGCGGTCATTCTGCGCCGATCTCCGCCGAGCTCTCAGGCTGGGTTCGGCGCGGTACCCGGTCGGGTCGCCAGCGGGACCAGCTCGCGGTTGTTCCAGTCCATCGGCCGGGTGCGCACGGGCACGCCGCTGTAGGGCGCCTCGGCGATCATCCCGTTGCCCAGATAGAGCATCACGTGGTGGATGGTGGCCGGGTCGTGCGGGTCGGTGGCCAGGAACAGCAGGTCACCGGGCTGCGCCTGGGCCACCGGCACGTGGCCGCCGGCTTGGTACTGCTCGCGGGACACCCGGGGCAGGTAGATCCCGGCGGCCTGGAACGCGCGCAGCATCAGCCCCGAGCAGTCGTAGGCGCTGGGGCCGGTCGCCCCCCACACGTACGGCTTGCCCACCGCGCCCAGTGCGAAGGTGATCGCCGTGCGGACCACACCCTCGGGCAGGTTGGCCGCGCCGATCCCGCAGCCCAGCGGGTCCGCCACATCGCCGAGGGTCTGCACCAGCTGCGTGGCCAGCCCCTCCCACTGCGCGTAGGCGTCCGGGAACGCCGAGCGCTGCACGGTCTGCGCGGCGTCGGTCACCGGCAGCTGGTCCCAGCCCGGCACAGCCACCAGCCGGTTCAAGAACGTCGTGGTGGCGTACACCGGGTCGGTGACCTGCGCCGGCGAGCCCCAGCCCTGGGACGGCCGCTGCTGGAACAGGCCGAGGGAGTCCCGGTCGCCGTAGCCGAGGTTGCGCAGCCCGGACTCCTGCATCGCGGTGGCCAGCGCGATCACCCACGCCTTCGGCGGCAGGTTCAGACCCTTGGCCACGCCGATGATCACCGCCGCGTTCTGCCGCTGCTCGTCGGTGAGCTGGCCGGCGTTGGTGACCCTCGGCGTGATCGAGTTGTCGGCGACCGCGCCCAGCGGCGTGCCGCACGAGCTGACCGCGCCCCGGCCACCGAGCCCGCCGAAGCTGATGATCAGCCCGACGCCGAGGAACAGCAGCAGCGCGGCGCCGATCGCCACCAGCGGCAACAGCAGCCGCAGCGCCCGGAACTGCCGCAGCGGGCCGGTCACCGGCGCGGCACTGTCAGCAGCGCGGCCCGGATCGGCTCGGCACAGGACAGCACGGCCCTCACCGGCGCGGCACTGTCATCGGCCGGGGGCCGGCGCTCCCGCCGGCGCCCCGGTGGCCGCCGCGTTCGGGTCGTCGGTGGCGCGGTCGTAGCCGGCCACCTTCCACTCGGTGCCGCCGGTGTTCACCACCAGCACGACGAGGTCGACGGCGTCGGTCGGCACCTCGACGCGGACCGAGCGGGGCGAGACCAGCACCGCGCGGGCCGGCCCGGTGACCCGGCTGGCCGGCACGTTGGCGGGGTCCACCGTGGACAGCACGCCGAGGTACTCGTCGGTGGTGTAGGGCCGCAGCCCGTTCACCCAGGTCTGTGTGGTGGCCCCGGCGGGGTGGCGCGCCCAGGCCTCGGTCCACCTCGTGGCGGCGGTGAGCGCGGCGCGCGGCGCCTGGGACGGGGCCAGGGTCTGCGGGGTCAGCTCGGGCACCGGAGGCAGCCGGGTGGCCTCGGCGGGCGGCGCGGCCCGCGCGGTCGGGGTGGCGGCCGGCGCGATCGACCCGTCGCCGGCGAAGATCCCCGGACGACTGTGCGAAGGGCCGCTGAGCAGCCCGAACGCCCAGTTCAGGCTCAGCCCGATCAGGATCAGCACGACGACGGTACCGATGAACCGGGCCGGCGAGCGCAGCGGCCACTGCCACAGCACCCGGTACGCGGCGCCACGGCCCTTGGGCGTCCTGATCGGCATCAGCGCACCCCGGTCCGAGGGGTGTGCCAGCGAGCGCTAGTCCCCACGGCCGCCGCCGCTGGGGTAGATCGGCTGCACGGGCCGCGGCCGGTAGATCCGGTACACCGGCACACCGTCGACCAGCTCGGGCTGCACGGGCTGGCGGCGCGGCCGGTCCGGCAGCGCGTCCGGGCGCCGGTAGATGACCCGCTCGTCCACCTCACCGGGCTCGGCGCCACCCGGCCGGAACCCGCCGCTGACCCCCAGCCCACCGCCACCCCCGCCGAGGGCGCGCCGCGAACCGACCGAGCCGATGGCCGGCGCGCCGGGCCCGTCCAGCTGCCCGCCGCGCTCGGAGGGGCGCCAGCCGCCGGCGTAGCGCTGCTCGGGCACCACGCTCGCGGTGGCCTGCACCGTCTCGGGCCGGTACGCACCGCGCTCCGGTGGCCGGCTGGCGTCCGCCCGGCGCTCCTCCCACCACCGCTGCTGGCGGTCGTCGGCCTCGCTGCCGCGCAGCCGCTGCCACATCCGGGACATCGGGCCGGTGCCGGCGCCGGGCACCACACCGCCGAACTGCTCCCTGGTCAGCGACACCATGGAGACCAGCCGGCGGAACGGCCTGGCCACCGCCCAGAGCACCACGGTGGTCACGCCGGTGATCAGCAGCGCCAGCCACAGGTCGATCCCGCTGCCCGGCTTGAACATGGAGATCACCAGCAGCGCGTGCAGCCCGGCCAGTGCTCCGACCACGAGCGTGTTGACCAACGCGGAGCCGGCCACCTTCGCCACCGTGGGCAGCACGTCCGGGCGCAGCACGCCGAGCACCGCGATGGCCGGCAGGCACATCACGATCAGCCGCAGCATCAGCATGGCCACGAGCACGAGCACCTTGGACAGCAGCTGGAACAGCGCGATGCAGACCGCCTGGATCACGGCCAGCACACCGACGCCGATCCGGCTGCCGGACTTGCCCTGCAAGTAGGGATACCGGTCGCCCATCTTGCCGGCCACGTCGGCGAAGGCCTGTTTCTTGGCGTCCACGTCGGCCTGCTGTGTCTTGCCCTCGGCCAGCTCGGTCTTGCTGAACGCCTGCGCGTCGAGCAGGGCGCGGCCGAGCTCGACGGCCTTCGGGTCGGTGGGCGAGCCGAACTCGCCGCGCAGCCAGTTGTTGTAGACCACCTGGTCGGTGAGCACGGTGGGCAGCGTGTCCACGTCGCCCTGGCCGAGCGCGTTGAGGAAGCCCTGCTGCATCTGCGTGACGCCGTCCAGCAGGAGCCCGTCGGCGACCCTGGCCCAGTTCACCGGGGCCAGGTAGGCGGCGGACCCGATCATCAGCGCGAGCGCGGCGAACCCGGCCCGCTGCGCCTGTTTCGCCAGGTCACCCCGGAACGCGAGGGCCAGCAGGATCAGCGCGAGCAGCAGCAGCGCCGGGCCGATGAACGTGCTGAACACGCCGTCGTACATGGCCTTGGTGGCCTGGGTCAGCACCTGGTCCAGCGGCGTCAGCACGTCGCCGCCCCTGGCCAGCAGGTAGTGCGCCCAGTTGACCCCGCCGACGGCGAACTTGGCCAGGTTGAACGTCTGGTTGCCGAGCCAGGTGTCGGTGTTCACCGACGGGTCGGACACCGCGCCGGCGCAGCCGAGGTCGTAGGTGTGCCAGACCAGCCCGGCGTAGCCGACCTCGGCGTACACGCTGTTCGGCGCGCCGACGCCCAGCGGTGACGGGTCGAGCGAGCCGACCAGCCCGGAGCCCGGCCGGTCCGGCTCCGGGGCGTCCTTGCAGTCGAACGGCGAGGCGTACGCCGGCACCCCGATCAGCATCGAGCCGGCCAGCAGCCCGGCGACCACCGCCACCCGGGCCGCCCGGCCACCCAACCTGCCGCCGCCGTGCGGACCCGGACGCGCGGCACGGGGCGCCGGGGCGCTCTTCCGCGCACCGGGACGCACCGCCGCCACCAGGAGCCGGGCGAGCACGCCGCGCCGGCGCCGGCCGGCGCCGGGGCACAGGCCCATGACCAGCGCCAGCGCAACGACCAGCAGTACCGCGATCACGCCCCGGTCACCGCACGCCCTCGCCGGAGTGGTCCAGCTCGTCGAGGTCGTCCAGCAGGTCCATCCCCGCGTCGTCCGCCGAGGCGCGGCCGGTCATGGGGACCGGGGTGCGGCGGCTCTCCAGGGAGCGCGCGCCGTTGGCCGGGCCGGCCACGGCCGCCGGACCGCCGTTGCCGGGCAGCGCAGGGTTGGCCCCGCCGCGCCCGACCGCCGGAGCACCGCGCCCGTCACCCCGCCCGTCGCCCCGCCCGTCGCCCCGCCCGTCGCCGCCCCGGCCGACCGCCGGTGAGGGCGGGCCGGCCGTGGCCACGCGCGCCGCGTCCGGGTTGGTGTCCAGCGCCTCGGCCAGGTGGGCCAGGTGGGGCGCCTCCATGTCGATCCGGATCTTCTCCACGCCGCCGTGCCCGTCGGCGAAGACGAACTGGCGCGGGGTGTCGTCCGGCCGGTCGTCGTGGCGGGGGCGCGGCGAGAGCGTGCCCAGCATCTGCTCGTAGCCGACCCCGGTGGGCACCCGGAGCAAACGGAGTGCCTGGGCCTGTGCTTCATCGTCGTCCGTGCGGCCGACGAAGACGGCGTTGACCAGCGAGGCGAACCCGGAGACCCGCAGCAGGTCGCCGGCCAGCTGCGAGGCGAACAGCGCACGCACGTTGAACTTGCGGGAGTCCCGGGCCAGCCGGTCGATCAGCACCTTACCGGTGGGCACCTGCGAGAGAAAGTGCGACTCGTCCAGCGCGACGCCCTTGCGCGTGTTGCGGTTGGCGTCGTAGATGGTCCGCTGCGTCAGCCAGGAGGCCAGGTTGAGCAGCTCGACCGCCAGCGACTCGCCGTCGGTCCACTCCTCACGCGGGCTGCCCGGCCGGGGCAGCGTCATGCCCTGCATGGTCAGCACGGTGAGCCGGTACTCCCGGTCGGCCTGCCACGGGTCGTCGCGCGTCTCGTCGGGGAACAGCAGCGCGGCCTGCGGCAGCTCGCGCCGCTCCTCCAGGAAGTCGGCGACCACGCCGGCGTGGTCCTCGCCGTCGCGGGCGTGCCGGCGCAGCACGTCGATCACCTGGGCGGGGTTGCGGTCGGGCGAGCCGCCGACCTCGCGCACCGCGCGCAGCAGCACGATCCGGGTGTGCGGCAGCCGGGACACGTCGAAGGGCAGCAGCCCGGTGAGCACGTCGAGCACGAGCCGGCGGCGGGTGGCGGCGGCCAGCGAGCGCTCCCGGCGCCAGGCCCGGTCGGCGTCCTCGTCCTCCAGGAAGTGTTCGAGCTTCGGCTCGGCGACCACCCGGTACGGGTTGAGGATGCCGGGGTCGGCGCGCAGCAGGTTGATGTGGCGGGAGAACGGGGCGAGCTCGGGCAGCCTGGTCAGCTCGGCGAGCGGGCCGGACGGGTCGAGCACCGTCCACTGGGCGCCGGCGCGCAGCGTCTTGTACACGATCAGCCCGGTCAGGAAGGACTTGCCGGAGCCGAGGCCACCGACCACCGCGGTCAGCCCGGACGCCCGCCGCACCTCCTGCGCCAGCCACGGGTCCCAGGCCACCGGGCGGCGGGTGGCCGTGCAGGTCTCGCCGAGCATGATGCCGCGCCGGTCACCGACGGCGGCCGTGGCGGCGGGCACCGCGGCGGCGGCCCAGCTGACCGAGCCGCGCCTGCGGTACGCGCTGGACGCCAGCGGCTCGCCGGGGATGAACTCGCGGGCATAGCGGTACTGCGCCTCGGGGTGCTCGATGGCGACCTTGGGGCGGTAGATCTCCAGCACCTGCTGCGCGCGGGACACCGCCTCCGCCTCGTCCCGGCCGGCCACCGCGATCCGCCACCAGCCGAACAGCCTGGTGTTGGTCTGGGTCAGCCCGCTGGACAGCTCGTCCTCGATCTCCAGCACCCGGTCGGCCTGGCGGGCCAGCGACATCGGCGGGTCCAGGTCGTGGTCGTGGGTGTAGTGCCGGATCTGGCTGCGCACCTTGCCCATCTGGCGTTGGAGTTCACCCGTGACCTCTTCGGGACGGCGGATGTAGATCCGGGCCGACCACTCCACCGGGAAGGCCAGCCGGTCGCTGCGCTGCATCCACGGGTCGTCCACCTCGGGGATGCGCAGGCCGTCCATCAGCCCGACGCTCAGCACGGCCACGTGCCGCGTGACGGTCTGGCTGCGCAGCCGGCCGACCACCCGCACGGTCGGCGCGTAGGGCTCCTGGTGCAGCTCGACACCGTCGGTGAAGGCGGCCAGGTCCTCGGTCTCCCAGCGAGCCGCCGAGGCCCCGCCAGGCGTCACAGCCAGCGCGCGCGGCGCGGGCAGCCCGAGCGAGCAGGACCGGTGCATCAGCCAGGCCATGTCGTCGGCCAGCGCGGGCACCGCGTCCAGCCCGGTGCTCGCGACCAGGTCGTTCACGTGCCGGACCTCGGACTCCAACGCGGCCAGCTCGGCGGCCACCGCGCCCGGCACGAGCTTGCCGAGCACCGGCGCGGCGCGCTCCACCCAGCGGTCCAGCGCCCCCCGGCCGGAGATCTCGACGCCGAGGAACACCTCCTTGTCCGACATGGACAGACCCATCAGGTGGCGCTGCTCGCCCTCCAGGAAGCCGTCCCAGCCCATCGCGCCGGCCACGTCCGGCGGGCGGCCGAGCGCGTTGTGGTCGAACGCCTCCGCCCACATGTGCACCGGGTACGGCCGGGTGGTCACGCGCAGGTGCAGCCAGCGGCCCTGCAGCTCGCCCAGCTGCGCGGCGATCTGGTGGATCAGCAGCTCGCGCTGGTTGTCGCTGCGGAAGCTCCAGGCCTGCGGGGCGAGCCGGTACCAGGCCATCACCTGGGTGGCCGTCCTGGTCAGGTGGCCGTCGATGGAGCGCAGGTTGATGGCCGACTCGTAGCGGGGCGCGGCGGACTCGCCGGCCCGCGACCGGGCCACCTTCGGCTTGGTCGGCTTGACCTGCTTCGGCGGGGGCTGCCGGCGGACCGGCCTGGCCGCCTTGGCCGGCTTCGGTGCCCGCCCGGGCCGCCCCGCCCGGCCGCCCTGCTGCTTGCCGCCGAACATCAGCGCCCACCCCGATGGCCCCGGGGCACCGCGCGGCGGACCCGGACGTGGTTGGTGCGCACGGCGCCGCCCAGAGGCTTGGTGCGCGCCCGGGGACCGGTGACCTCGTGCCAGAAGTGCTCGAACAGGTGCACTACGCCCTTTTCGTAGTTGACCTTGCGGGAGATCAGCCTGGTGATCGCGACGGTGATCACCAGTGCCCAGGCGGTGGGCAGGATGTTGAAGCTGATGCCGATCCGGCGCTGCACGAACAGCACCGCGAGAAAGATCAGGAAGCCGACCAGGTAGCTGGCGTACGTGGCCCGCCACGGGAAGGTCGCCCGGGGCGGCCCCAGCCACACCTGGTCGATCCGGTAGATCTCGTCGTCAGTTCGCACCCGCATCGCGGTCACCTCGCAGCGCCCCGCCGGGCCGCCCACCGTCGGCTGGCCCAGGCCACAAACGTCCAACGCCCGCCGGGTACACACCGGGCGGGCGCGGGTTGTCGGGCGACTGTGTTATCACTCGCTCACCCGACGATGAGGCTGGCCAGGAACTTGCCCACGTCGGCGGCCTTGCCGGACACGGCGATACCGAGCGCGACCAGACCCACGACGAGCCCGACGCTGCGCCGCGCCACCCCGGCGTTGTCACCGCGGCCACCGATCCACAGCAGGATCACCGCGATCGCGAGCAGCAACAGCGGAATGATGTTGCTCTGGATCCAGGTCTGCAGTCCGCTGGTGCCGACCTGCTGCCCCTGGGCGAGCCAGCGGTACCCCGTCAGGCTGGCGAACAGGCTGGTCATGTCGGCTCCTCACGTGCCATGGTCCTGAGCCGAGTGCCGCCCAACCCGGCCCTGCTCGGCCCGTGGCCGACCCATCCGTTGGTGATCGACCGTTGGGCTCGAGCACGAGTAGACCACGCTGCGGAGTGCCAGCCTAGGACGCCGGAACCCCCGGGATGAGGTAGGCGCGCCGAGGGTGTACATCGCAGAGTGACGAGATACTCCATTCGGGAGCCCGACCGGGTGTACCACCCACATGGCCCCACGAACGAAGGACGACCGGAAGCGTCGGCGGGACGATTCCCCGCATTCCTCGAAGTTCGGTAAGGCTTACCACTCCAGCGCCCGACGACACGCATTTCGCAATGCCCGGAGCGCACAGATTCGCCCATGACCAGAATGACCCGTCTCGATGGTTTCACCAGGACAACTTCGACCGCGGACATCGTGATATGCGTGGCGCCGCCGCACAAAATATCGACTCCGCCGGCCTCGTCGCCGACTGGCCCGGGGCGGAGGGTAGCCCGTCCGCCGAATTGGCCCAGCGCCCGGGATATCCCACCCCGAGCGAGACACGGCGCGGAGCCCGCCGGGCCGCAACATGGCCAATCCTTGGATATTTCGCCCAAAGCACCCTCGCCGGACCAACCTCGGTAAGCACCCGGAAACCCGCGAGCCGAACAGCGCGACAAAATGCACCCGACCCCATTCGACGGGCGCCCACAACCGGCTCAGGGCATACTCGCCCCAAGGTTTTGCGGATCGCTCGCGCGGCACCGAAGGAGAGCACCAGCGAAGGCTAACCGGGCGGCTCCGGCGCCGTGGGCTTTTCGCATAACCCGGCCCGATTAGTCCGGACGACACGCCGATGGACTAATCAAGGTAACTCGTTCGGGCGAATATCGAAGGGGGACTCGCCATGATCACTCATGCGTCCGGTGAGTCGACTCGCCCGGCGGGACCGAACGGCGCCACACCGACGTAAGAAAGCCCACGATGCCGCGCCACCGAGCACTTGTTACCGTCCAGTAGCTTGGCCGGTGCAGCGCGTGGCATATCAAGCGCCCTGCTCCGGCGGGGTCTACCCTTCACCGGCAACACATACCGGGAGGAACCACCGTGATCGCGCGAATGGTGATCGGCCTAGCCGTGACGGTCATCGTGCTGGCCATCGCCGGCCGGCGGGCATTCTGGCTCTATCGCCTGATCAGCTCCGGCCAGCCCGCGCACGACCGCACCGACCAGCTGGGCGCCCGTCTGCGCACCCAGTTCGTCGAGGTGCTCGGTCAGCGCAAACTGCTCAAGTGGTCGGTGCCCGGCCTGGCGCACCTGTTCACCATGTGGGCATTCATCATTCTGCTCACCGTATACATCGAGGCGTACGGGGCGCTGTTCGACGAGAAGTTCTCGATCCCGCTCATCGGCCACTGGGCCGCACTCGGGTTCCTGCAGGACTTCATCGCGGTGATGGTGGTTGTCTCGCTGGCGGTGTTCACGGTCATCCGGATCCGGCAGGCCCCGGACCGGCGGCAGCGCGAGTCCCGGTTCTACGGCTCGCACACCGGTCCGGCCTGGTTCATCCTGTTCATGATCTTCAATGTGATCTGGACGCTGTTCTTCTTCCGCGGCGTCGAGTCGGCGGCCGGCAACCTGCCCTACACCTCGGGCGCCTGGGTCTCGATCGGCATCGGCAAGCTGTTCGCCGGCCTGTCCCCGACCGCGCTGGCGGTGCTGGAGGCCATCGGCCTGGTGCTGCACATCGGCGTCATGCTGGCGTTCCTGATCATCGTGCTCTACTCGAAGCACCTGCACATCTTCGTCGCGCCGATCAACGTCGCCGCCAAGCGGCTGCCCAAGGGCCTCGGCCCGTTGCTGCCGATGGAGTCGCGCGGCAAGCCGATCGACTTCGAGGACCCTGGCGAGGACGACGTCTTCGGCCGGGGCAAGATCGAGGACTTCACCTGGAAGGGCATGCTCGACTTCGCCACCTGCACCGAGTGCGGGCGATGCCAGAGCCAGTGCCCGGCCTGGAACACCGGCAAGCCGCTCTCCCCCAAGCTCGTGATCATGGACCTGCGGGACCACCTCTTCGCCAAGGCGCCGTACCTGATCGGCGGCAAGGAAACACCGGAGGAGGGCTCGGTCGAGGTCGAGGGCCACGCCCACGGTGCTGATGGGCACGGTCACGGGGTCCCCGAGTCCGGCTTCGGCCGGGTCACCGGGTCCGGTCCCGAGCAGGCGGCCCGGCCACTGGTCGGCACCCTCGAGGCCGGCGGCGTGATCGACCCCGACGTGCTGTGGTCCTGCACCAGCTGCGGCGCCTGCGTCGAGCAGTGCCCGGTGGACATCGAGCACGTCGACCACATCATCGACATGCGGCGCCACCAGGTGCTGATCGAGTCGGAGTTCCCCACCGAGCTGGGCGTGCTGTTCCGCAACCTCGAGAACAAGGGCAACCCCTGGGGCCAGAACGCCAAGGATCGCCTGGAGTGGACCAAGGGCCTGGACTTCGAGGTCCCGGTCTTTGGCGGTGAGCTGTCCGACGACACCGAGTACCTGTTCTGGGTCGGCTGCGCCGGTGCCTACGACGACAACGCCAAGAAGACCGTCAAGGCGACCGCCGAGCTGCTGCACCGGGCCGGCGTCGGCTACGTGGTGCTCGGCCCGGAGGAGACCTGCACCGGTGACCCGGCGCGCCGCTCCGGCAACGAGTTCGTCTTCCAGATGCTCGCCCAGCAGAACGTCGAGGTGCTCAACAGCGTCTTCGAGGGCCGCGAGCCGGGCAAGCGCAAGATCGTCACCACGTGCCCGCACTGCATGAACACCCTCGGCCGGGAGTACCCGCAGCTGGACGGCCACTACGAGGTCGTGCACCACACGCAGCTGCTGAACAAGCTGGTCCGCGAGGGCAAGCTCGTCCCGGTGGCCGCGCCGGCCGGCAGCGACTCCCAGGACGTCACCTTCCACGACCCCTGCTACCTGGGTCGGCACAACGGGGTCTACAGCCCGCCGCGTGAGCTCGTCGGCGCGGCCGGGGCCCAGCTGACCGAGATGCCCCGGCACGCCGACCGCTCCATGTGCTGCGGCGCCGGCGGGGCCCGGATGTGGATGGAGGAGCACCTCGGCAAGCGGGTCAACCTGGCCCGGACCGAGGAGGCGCTGGCCACCGAGGCGAAGCAGATCGCCACCGGCTGCCCGTTCTGCCGCACCATGCTCACCGACGGGCTGACCGAGAAGCAGAACGCCGGCGAGGGCGAGGGCGTCGAGGTGCTGGACGTCTCGCAGCTGCTGCTCGCGTCGGTCAAGCGCGGCGACCCGCACACCAACGGCAAGGCCAACGGCGCGAAGTCCCCGAGCGCCGAGCCGGCCGCCGAGCCCGTCGAGAAGCCCGCCGAGAACGGCTGACCCTCAGCGGCTGACCCTCAGCGGCAGGGTGTGTACCCGGTGATCAGGTACCGGTCGCCCTGCTCGAACTGGCGCAGGGTGAACCGGCCGAGCGGCGGTCCCGGCCGGGCGGCGGCCGCCCAGCTCAGCTGGCAGCCGTCCAGGGTGCCGGTGCCCGCCTGACCTAGGGCACCGGGCACCTTGGCCAGCGCGCCCGCCGGCAACCGGGGTGACGAGTAGGCCTGAGCGTCCGTCACCTGGCCGGCCAGCTGACGGACGGCGGTCGCGCAGTCCGGTGCCCCGGCCGCCGAGGCGAACTGGGCACCGGCCGCCGTGCCGAGCACGTCACACGTCGTCCGCCCGTCACCGGTCGCGATGCCCCTGGCGAGCACCCTCGGCAACAGCTCCGGGGCGATGGCCACCACGTTGTCGGCCTGCTGGGCGGTGGCCTGCGCCTGATCGGCCTGGCGCTGCTGCGCGGTGCGGTAGTGCGCAACGGCGTAGGCGAGCCCGAACACGAGCACCAGCCCGGCGCCGACGACCAGCACCCGGCGGTCCGGCAGCCGGGACACCCCCACGCCCACCACCGCGATGCCCGCGGCCAGGCCCCACGCCCACGGGTCGCTGCGCGCGGCCATCAGCACCACGACGACCAGGCCGGCCAGGTGCGGCGCCCAGCCGAGCAGCAGCCGGTCCAGGCGCGGCAGGTAGAGCAGGATCAGCACGCCGAGGCCAGCCACGATCGGCCACCAGGACCAGTCCGCGAACGGCCACAGCAGACCGATCGCTACCAGGAGGACCAAACCCGCGAGCACCCGGACGGGCCACCGCCGTCGGCTCGGGACCGGCGTCTGTTGCTGCGCTGTCACCCGGGCAGCCTAGGGCGTGTCCGGTGGATGCAGGCCGATCCCGGACCCGGCGCGGTCAGCTCTGGGCGTCCTCGGACTGCCGGGCGACCACCCTCAGCTCCGGGCGCTTGGCCACCAGGCCGTCGCCGAGGGAGTACCCGCGCAGGTCCCGCCACAGCCACGGCAGGAAGTACCCACTCAGCCAGGCGGCGTCGCGGGCCAGCATCGCGCGGCGGCTGAGCAGCGGGATCGGGGGCAACTCCGCGCCGGTGTCGATACCCGGGTCACCGGGCCGTTCCGGGAGGCCGAGCGCGGCGGCGACGGTGGCCGCCATCCGGGTGTGCCCGAGCGAGTTCAGGT
Source organism: Pseudonocardia sp. (assembly GCA_036272155.1). Classification (GTDB taxonomy): domain Bacteria; phylum Actinomycetota; class Actinomycetes; order Mycobacteriales; family Pseudonocardiaceae; genus Pseudonocardia. The sequence continues at coordinate 94,673 of DATAZG010000094.1, read as the reverse complement.
GCAGCCGGTCCTCGCTCCAGAACAGCGGATGGGTGGCGATCGGGATGCGCTCGAAGTCGACGAGCAGCACGCCGTGGCGGGCCGCGCTGGCCCGGATGGCCTCGTTGTAGGCGAACAGCCGGCGCCGGATGGGGCGGGCCATCCGCAGCACCGCGACCGGGTCCGGCTGGGTGATGGTCAGCACGGTGGCGCCGGTGGCGGCGGCCGCCCGGTACATCTCGTCGAGCAGGTCGACGACCTCGAGCGGGTCGCACCGCGGCTGCAGCAGGTTGTTGACGCCCGCGATGACGCTGATCAGGTCGGGCCGCATGGCGAGCGCCGGGGCGAGCTGCTCGGCCAGCACCTGCTCGACGTAGCGGCCGCGCACGGCCAGGTTGGCGTACTGGAAGTCCGGGTCGAGCGTGGCCAGCCGCTCCGCGACGCGGTCGGCCCAGCCCCGGTAGCCGCCGCTGACGGCCGGGTCGTCCATGCCCTCGGTCGTGCTGTCACCGATCGCGACGAACCGGTGGAACCTGGGCTCGGGGTGGTGTCCGGGTCCGGCTCCTGTCCTGGTGATTGGTTGTTCGTCCATCACCGAACAAGGGTAAGCCGACCGCGCCACGCCCGGCAGAACGATCCTGAGACTTCGGCGTGTCGCCCTCAGGAGCACACCACCGGCAGGGCCGGCGGGTCAGCTCCGGCGCGTGTCGACCTGGTGGAAGTTCAGGTACGCCCGGGACGGTGTCGGGCCGCGCTGGCCCTGGTAGCGAGAGCCGGCGCGGGCGGTGCCGTACGGGTTCTCCGCCGGGCTGGACAGCCGGAACAGGCACAGCTGGCCGATCTTCATGCCCGGCCACAAAGTGATCGGCAGATTGGCCACGTTGGACAGCTCGAGCGTGATGTGGCCGGTGAAGCCGGGGTCGATGAAACCGGCCGTGGAGTGGGTGAGCAGCCCGAGCCGGCCCAGGCTGGACTTGCCCTCCAGCCGGCCGGCCAGGTCGTCGGGCAGGCCGACGGACTCGTAGGTCGAGCCGAGCACGAACTCGCCGGGGTGCAGCACGAACGGGTCGTCCCCGGTCGCCTCGACCGGCGTGGTCAGCTCGTCCTGCCGCTCGCGCGGGTCGATGTGGGTGTACCGGGAGTTCTGGAAGACCCGGAAGTGCCGGTCCAGCCGCACATCGATGCTGGAGGGCTGGAGCATGTCCGGGTCCCAGGGCTCGAGTAGCAGACGCCCGGACTCGATCTCCTTGCGCAGGTCACCGTCCGACAGCAGCACAGCTTCACCCTAGCGAGTGCCCTGACCCGCTCAGTCCTCGGCGCCCTGGGCGGACGGGCTCTGCTGGTCAGTGGTGCCGGGCTGATCGGTGGTGCCGGGCTGATCGGTGGCGGTCCCGGGCGCCGGTGGCACCGGGTTGGGCACCAGGCCGAACATCCAGGCGAGCGCGTGCTCGGCCCGACCGGCGGCGGCCGGGTCGGCGTGCCGGCACCGGCCGCGCGGGTAGTCGGCCAGCAGCTGGGCCATCCGGGTCAGCACGGCGGCCGGGTCGGCGGGGACGACCCCGGGGGTCAGATCGGGCCGGCCGACCCGTTCGACCAGCACCATCGGCAACCCGAAGTCGAGCCCCTCGCGCTCGGCGAAGCGGCGGTCGCTGGCGCCCAGCGTGCTCACCGCGAGGATGCCGACCACATCGGGCAGCGCCGAGTGGGCGAGCACGGCCACCCGCTCGTGCCCGACCAGCTCCGCGTCGGCCGGCAGGCCGATGAACACGACCTCGACGTCCGGATGACTGGCCAGCAGGCCCGGGGTGGCCGCCACGATCGGCCCAGCGGCGGCGTCCAACAGCACGATCCTGGCCCGACCGGCCCGCGCCCGTTCGGCCAGCGCGACCAGGCGGCAGTCGGTCAGCGGGGAGGCGGCCATGGTGTCGCCGACGACGATCGTGTTCGGGCCGCCGCTCGGCATGGTCTGGGAGGCGTCATCGCTCACCCGCAGGAACAGGGACGTGAGCTGGCTGATCACCCGCCGGTTGCCGCCCTCGGGGAACGGGCAGGCGTGGTCCTCGATGTCCGCGCCGTGCTCCAGGTAGACCACCGGGATCTGCCGCCAGAACGCCACCTGCGCGGCGATCACGGCGGTGATGCCGCCGCCGGAGAGCAGCACCGCCGACGGGTCGCGGTCGACCATCAGCTCGTCCAGCCGCACGGCCAGCGCGGCAGCCGCCGCCACCTGGCTGTGTGGCTGCTCGCCGAGCAGCAGCGTGACCGCCGCCGGTACCCCCATCGCCTCCAGCGCATCGTGCACCGGCATCGGCTCGGGCCCCGCCGCGACCGGCACAGGCTCGATCCGGCCGGCCCTCGTCATCGCGGCGGCGATCGGCGCCAGCCGGACCGCCTCGGCGCGACTCCCGGCGATCAGGAGCACGTCGTGCACCGGACCGTCGCCGCCCGACGCGGCCGGGTTGAACAGGGTCATCGGGTCCCTTTCGCCGACGGGGAGCTCGCCGACCAGTTCTTGAGCGGTCCACAATGCCGTGCCCGTGCTCGGCCGTCGATCCGGCACTCGGGGTGCCCCGCCTGGGGGCGGGAGTCACTCCGATGGACGAGCCGGAAGTGGTGCTAAGCTCGGCAACCGCAAGGCACTGCGGATGTAGTTCAATGGTAGAACGTCAGCTTCCCAAGCTGAGAACGCGGGTTCGATTCCCGTCATCCGCTCCACGCTCGAAGGCCCAGGTCACCGGTAGTCCACACCGGACCTGGGCCGTTGTCGTTACCGGCCGCTCGCCGGCTCCGTGGTGCCCGCCCTCGTGCCGACTCGTTGTGGCTTCTTGGCCCGACAAGTGCGGCTTGATGCGTCGATTTGCGGGGACAAGTGGGATCGGGGTCGGCGCCGGTTGGTGAGCGGCCGCGAGTCCGGTGCGAGGCGGGTGCGGCACCTCGGCGTTACGTCGTTAGGTCGTTACGTCGTTAGGTCGTTACGTCGTTAGGTCGTCGTCGGCAGGCAGGCAGGCGGCTCGGCGCTGGCCGGCACACCCGATCCCGCGCTGGCACACGGTATTCGGATGCGGCACGCGAGTTCTAACTCGTGTGCCGCATCCGAAGGCGGTGTGCCAGAGCCAGACCCTGTGTGCCGCCGCCAGACGGTCTGCGCCGCCGCCGAGCACCTCCGTGCCACCGCCAGACCCTGTGTGCCGCCGCCAGGCGGTCTGTGCCGCTGGCCGAGGCCCTCCGTGCCACCGCCAGACCGCGTGTGCCGCAGCCAGACCCTGTGTGCCGCGTGCCTGTTGTGTACTTCGGTAACCACAGGCCGACTCTCGGCACGCCAGACCTGCCCGCCGTCCAGTTCGGTAACCACACGCCGGCCCCCGAGCCACACCGGCCCCGAGCCACTCCGACCGCCGACTCCACTCCCACCGCCAGCTTCATTCCGACCCCCGGCCTCACTCCGGCTGCCGCTCGACTCCGACCCCCGGCTCCACCCCGACCCCGGCTCCACCCCGACCACCGGTTCCGCTCCGACCACTCCGACCACTCCGACCGACCTCGCGACCAGTCGCGTTCGGGCGCCCGCCACACGATGCGGCGGCTTGTGACCCAGCTCCTATGACCGCGTCAGCGGTGGCCCCTAGGGTTTACGTCGATGTCACGCTCCCCCATTGAGAACTGGTTTCGCTTACTGACAGCTTGCGCGATTGTCGCCCTGGTCGCGGTATTGGTCGCAGCCACCGCGATAACGACGATAAAGCCGGTCATCGACCGGGATTTCCCCGATCCCGCCGTGCTGGCCGTCGGTGACAATTTTTATGCCTATTCCACCGCGAGCGGTTACGGTAAGCAGTTCTGGCACGTACCGGTCCAGCACTCCACCGACCTGACGGGCGACTGGACCGCGGTCGGGGACGCGTTGCCGGTATTGCCGCCGTGGTCCGCGCGCGACCGCAACGGCAACGCCAACATCACGGCGCCCGAGGTGGCCTCCCGGGGCGCCGGCGGCTACGTGCTGTACTTCGTCGCCCTGGCCGCCGTCCAGAATGTGCTGTGCATCGGCACCGCGCTGGCCAACTCGCCGACCGGGCCGTTCCAACCGACACCGAACCCGCTGGTCTGCCAGCCCGGATCGGTCGACAGCATCGACCCGCAGTCCTTCACCGACCGCGACGGCAAGCGCTACCTGCTCTACACCGCGGGCCAGCACCAGGCCGTGATCTGGTTGCAGCCGATGACGCCGGACGGGCTCAACCTGACCGGCTCCCGACTGCCACTGATCCAGGCCGACCGGCCGGAGGAGGCGAATATCGTGGAGGCGCCGTCATTGGTCAGACATGGCGCCGACTACGTTCTCTTCTATTCGGGGAATACATTCAACAGCGGCGACTATTTTGTCAACTATGCGACCGCGCCACGCCTGTCCGGTCCCTTTGCCAAACACCCCGGTGAGTTCTTGAACCGCGACTCGCTGGGCGGGGCGTATACAAATCCCGGCGGGGCCTGCGCGATCGTAGGCGGCGCGAGCGACCACCTCGTCTTCCATGCCTCCGCCGGACCACGCCGGCGCGCCATGTTCGTCGCCGGGCTCAGCTGGGACGCCACCGGCCAACCGGTCGTGGACGTGAACAACGGGCTCACCCGCTGGTACGAAACCTGAGCCGCGACCCGAACAGCGGCGCACACCTTCAGCGCCGCACGAGATGTCCACCAACCGAGCGGCCGCTCGGGATTCTCGCCCCAATGCTCCACGTGAAACATTCCAGCGGTATGTCGACAGTGTGCGTTACCCGCGAGGTAATCGACCTCGAACAACCGGTGCGCCACGCTCGTCCGGTCGAGTCAGCCAAGCTGAACGGGAGACGACCGTGACCACCACCGAGAGCGCGCGCGACGCGCGGATCCGGACCTTGACCGCGCGGGGCTGGTCGCCCGAGCTGTTCGCCGAGTTCTGGGCCGCACCGGACGCGAAGTACCTGGCGCCGATGTGCGCGCCGGACATCGTGGGCCACTGGCCCGGCGCCGACCGGCCGGTCCGAGGTGCGTCCGACTACATCGGAGCGCTGACGGACCTACTCGCACTGTTGCCCGACCTGCGGCTGGAGGTGCCGGCGCACGCGGTCAACGGGGACACCGGGTTCGTCCGCTGGGTCATGCACGCCACCGGCGCCAACGGCCCGTTCCAGCTGGACGGGGTGGACTGCGTGCGCACCCGGGACGGGCTCGTGGTGGAGAACCACATCAACTTCGACAGTGCGCGGTTCCGGGCGCTGGTCGGCCGACCCGGCTAGGCGGGCCGACAGACGGGCGGGTGAGGAAGACTGCGGCCATGGGTGCACCGGCTGGGATCGACTGGGAATGGGCCAAGGCGACCGGCGGGTCGCTCACCGCCGAGCAGCGCCGAGCACTGCTCAAGCCGCTCGCGCGGACCGTGGTCGGCTATGTGGCCGGGCGAGTGCGGCTGGCCGTCGGGCTGCGCGGCCACGGCCGGCTGGACATCGACGCGCTGCGCTGGCCGGACTCGACGCTGGCCAAGGAGGCGGAGGCGCAGGCCCGCGAGGTGCTCTCGGTCGACCTGCTCGCCCACTCGTACCGGACCTACCTGTTCGGCCTGGTGCTCGCCCAACTGGACGGCGTCCGGGTCGACGAGGAGGTCTGCTACGTGGCCAGCCTGCTGCACGACCTACAGCTCGGCGACCCCACCCCGGGCCGCTGCTTCGCGGTCGCCGGCGGGGAGCGGGCCGAACGGTTCGCGCTGGACCAGGGCACGGAGCCGACGCGGGCGGCGAGCATCGGGGCGGCGATCGCCGCGCACATCACCGCCGGCGCGAGCGACGACCTGGCCGACCCCGGCGGCTTCGTCTCGGCGGGCGCGTTCGTCGACGTGTCCGGGGCTCGGGTCGACGAGATGCGGCCGGACTGGGTGGCCGACCTGCTGGCCCGCCACCCCCGGCACAACCTCAAGCACAAACTGCGCGGCTACTGGGCGGCCGAGTCCCTGGCGGTGCCGGACGGCCGGGCCCGCTGGCTGACCCGGACCGCCGGCCTACCGTTGCTCGTCCGGCTCGCCCCCTTCGACGAGTAGCCGATCGCGGTTGGCCGGCCCGCCGCAAAAAGCAGTCTGCGCTCCGTCGGTGGGTGAGTAGCGTCTGACTCCGAGTTGAGGGGGCTGGTCACGTCGTGGGACGGTTCGATGGCAAGGTCGCACTGATCACCGGGGCGGCGCGGGGGCAGGGGCGCAGCCACGCGGTGCGGCTGGCCGGCGAGGGCGCGGACGTGATCGCGCTGGACGTCTGCCGGCAGCTGGACGTCGCCGGCTATCCGCTGGCCACCAGCGAGGACCTCGCGGAGACGGTGTCCCAGGTGGAGGCGCTGGACCGGCGGGTGCACGCGGTCGAGGTCGACGTGTGCGACCTGAAGGCCGTCCAGGCCGCCGTCGACGAGGGCATCGCCCAGCTGGGCGGCGTGGATATCGTCGTGGCCAACGCGGGGATCGGCATGTCCAGCCTGGACCTGGAGCAGGAGGCCGCGTTCCGCGGCGTGGTCGAGGTGAACCTGTTCGGCGTCTGGAACACCGTGCACGCGGCCGCGCCGACCATGGTCGCGCAGGGCCGGGGCGGCTCGATCGTGCTCATCAGCTCGGTGATGGGGCTGTCCGGCCGGGGTGGCTCGGGTCTAGGCGGCATGGACGGCTACACGGCGTCCAAGCACGCGCTGGTCGGGCTGGCCCGCAGCTGGGCGAACTGGCTGGCACCGCACCGGATCCGGGTCAACACGGTGCACCCGACCGGCGTCAACACACCGATGATCAACAACGATGCCATCCAGGAGTTGCTCGCGAACGTGCCGGCGGACGGCCCGGACCTGACCAACCTGCTGGACGTGCAGATGGTCGAGTCGTCGGACGTGTCCGGTGCGGTGGCCTGGCTGGCCTCCGACGAGGGCCGGTACGTGACCGGGATCGCGCTGCCGGTCGATGCCGGATTCCTCGTCAAGTAGCGGGCGGAAGCGAGCTCAGGTGAGCAGGGTCAGCGCGCCCGCGAGGCCGGCCAGATAGGCGCCGGCCAGCTCACCGATCACCTCGTCCGACGGGGCGAAGCGGGCGTTGTGCAGCCCTGGCGTGCCGGGACCACCGTCGTCGACGCCGACGAACAGCATGGCCGACGGCAGCGCCTCGCTGTAGTGCGCGAAGTCGTCCGAGCCGCAGGAGCGGAACTCCTCGTCCGGGTTCAGCCCGAGCTCAATGAGCGCCGGCAGGATCGCCGACGCCAGCCGGGGGTCGTTGAGCAGCGCGGGCTCGTTCTCGACCAGCTCCAGGGTGCCGGTGCAGCCGTACGCGGCGGCCGTGTGCGCCACAACCTCCCCGGCCGCCTCGCGCAACCGCTTGCGGTCGCCCACGTCCAGCGCCCGGATCGTGCCGTACGCGCGCGCCACCGGCGGGATGACGTTGCTCGCCGTACCCGCCTCCAGCTGGCCGATGGTGAGCACCGCCGAGTCCAGCGGGTCGACGCGGCGGGACACCAGGTGGTGCAGCGACACCACGGTCTGGGACAGCGCGAGCACCGGGTCGTCCGCGCGGTGCGGGTAGGCGGCGTGCCCGCCCCGGCCGGTGACGGTGATGGTCAGCTCGTCACAGGAGGCGTTCACCGCGCCGCGCCGCGCGCTCACCACCCCCCTCGGCAGCACCGGCTGGACGTGCACCCCGATCATCGCCCGCACGTCGTGCGCGGTGAACGCCGGGTGGGCGAGCACGTCGCCCGCACCGGTCGGCGACGCCTCCTCCCGGGGCTGCAGCACCAGCAGCAGGCCGCACGGCAGCTCCCGCTCCAGCCGCCGCGCCGCGCGGGCCACCGCGACCAGGGCCGCGCAGTGCAGGTCGTGCCCGCAGGCGTGCATCACCCCGGAGCTCGAGGCGAACGGCAGCCCGGTCTGTTCCAGCACCGGCAGCCCGTCCAGCTCGGCGCGCAACGCCACCGACGGGCCGCCGGCCGGGCCGAGCCGCAGCAGCCGACCGGTGTCGGCGACCCGCTCCGGCGGGCTGGGCAACCCGATCGCGGCGCTGACCGCCTCGGCGGTGTCGTCCTCCTGCCCGGACAGCCTCGGGTCGGCGTGCAGCCGGTGGCGCAGTGCCACCGCATTGGGCAGCTCCGCCGCGACCAGCGCGGCCAACTCGGCGATCACGGGCCTACCCTCGCACACCGCTCAGGTCAGCGCGCACGGCTGTGCCGGACGAGCGGCCCGCGCACGGCTGAGTCGGACGAGCGCGGCTCAGGTGAGCGCCGGCAGGCGGTACAGCTCGACGGCGTTCCGCTCGGCGATCATGGTGGCGATCCGCCGCACGTCGGTCTCGGCGGCCTCACCGGAGCGCGCCCAGCCACCGAGCACCTCGTGCACCGCCCGGCGGAAGGCGTTCGCGGCGACCAGGTACAGCTCGGGCAGCCCGAACGCGTCGGACGAGTAGAGCACCTTGCCGAACGGGGCGAGCTCCAGCACCTCGGCGAGCAGCGCGGACGCCCGGTAGCCGACGTACGTCGAGGCCAGGCCGACGTCCAGGTACACGTGCGGGAACGAGTGCGCCAGCCACGCCGCCTCGCGCTGGTACGGGTAGCAGTGCAGCAGCACGATCGGCGTCCCGATGGCCTCGGTGGCCCGGCAGAAGCCGGCGAGGAGCACGGGGTTGGCCCGGTGCAGGTCCTCCTCCGGGTCGCCGAAACCGGTGTGCAGCTGCACGGGCAGCCCCGTGTCCACCCCGCACCACAGTGCGTAGCGCAGCAGCACCGGGTCGGCGATGCGCCGGGCCGCCGGGTCGTGCTCGCGCGCGCTCAGCCAGCGGTCGGTGGCCACCCCGACCTCGGCCGGCGAGGGGCGGGTCGGCTCCACGTCGAAGCCGTACCGGTACGCCAGGATCGACTTGCAGCCCACGGCCGACCGCGCGCGGCGAGCCACCTCGGCGGCGAAGGCTTCGGGGTACTCACCGGCGCCGACCCCGCCGTCGGCCACCTGCTCGGCGACCGCCTCCAGCCGGAGCACCTCGGCCACCGGCGCGGCGGCGGCGAGAGCCAGCTCGTCCAGCCCGAGCAGGTCGTCGCCCCGGAAGCCGTGGTCGACCAGCAGCCGGTCCGTGCCGGTGGCCGCGAAGAGCCGGCGGTTCACCTCCGCGACGCCGAGCTCGGTGCGCCGGGCCAGGTACGCCGAGGCGGGCGCGTGCACCGGCAGGTCCAGCACCGGCGAGCACTCCCGGCGCACCGCGAGCCCCACCGCCGAGTCGAACGCGTCCGCCCCGGGCGTCGGCGCGGGCGCCTCGGTGAGCAGCGTGCCGAACCGGGCCGCGTCCAGTTCGCCGCCCAGCACGCTGTGGCAGTGGTGGTCGACCAGGCGCAGGCCGGCGACCCAGTCGGGCCACCCACCACGCGCCGGGTCCGACATCAGTGCCGCCACCTGGTCGCGCCGATGACCTCCTCGGCGCTGGCGTCGGCGAACCGGTCGATCTCGGCGTGCCGCACGGCGAGCAGCGTCTCGGTCAGCTCCGGGCCGAACGCGTCGGTGAGCACCTTGTCGGCGGCGAACGCGTCCACGGAGTCGGCCAGCCGCTCGGGCAGCCTGGCGATGTTGCGCGCGGTGCGCTGCTCGTCGGACAGGCTCGCCGGGTCACCGTGCACCGGGTCGGGCAGTGCGGCGCGCTGCTCGAGGCCGGCCAGCCCGCCGGCCAGCAGCGCGGCCATCAGCAGGTACGGGTTCGCGCTCTGGTCGACGCACTTGACCTCGAAGTTCGCCGCCCTGGTCTGCTCGCCGACCGAACCGGTGACCAGCCGCACGGCCGCCTCCCGGTTCTCCAGGCCCCAGCAGGCGTACGCGCCGGCCCAGTGCGAGGGCTGCAGCCGCAGGTAGCTCGCCACGCTCGGCGCGCCGACCGCGAGCAGCGCGGGCAGCCGCCCCACGATGCCGGCCATGAACGCCTCCGCGTCGGCCGTCATCCCGAACCGGCCTTCGCCCCCGCTGAACAGCGGCTGCCCGCCCCTGGCCAGCGACATGTGCACGTGGCCGCCGTTGCCGACGCCACCGACCTGCACGCTCGGCGAGAACGACACGGCCAGCCCGCGCCGCGCGGCGACCGCCCGGATCGTGGCCCTGACCAGCACCGCGGTGTCGGCGGCGGCCACCGGCGACTCCGGCGCGACCGAGAGCTCCAGCTGGCCGGGCGAGTACTCCGGGTGGAACTGCTGCACCGCGACGCCCTGCGCGGACAGCGTGCGCAGCAGCTCTACGGCAAAGTCGGACACCTCGACGACCCGGTTCATCCCGTACGCCGGCCCGATGCCATACGGGTCCGGGTCGCTCTCGGCGGGACCCCGGTAGAGCACCCACTCGATCTCGAACGCGGCCTTGGCGCTGAGCCCCGCCTCGGCGAGGCGCTCCACCAGCCGGCTCGCCAGCAGCCGGCTGCAGCCGGGGTGCGGGTTGCCGTCCTGGGTCCACCGGTCGGCCGGCGCCCACGCCCAACCGGGCTGCGCGGACAGCGGCACCACCCGGTTCAGGTCCGGCAGCAACCGCAGGTCACCGCTCGGGTTGGCCGCCGAGGTGGCCGCGATCGAGTCGTCCAGCAGGAATGCGTCGAACACCGGGGTGGCGCCGACCCCCCAGCCCGCGATCCGGTCGAACACCGAGACCGGCACGCCCTTGACCCGACAGATCCCGCTGGTGTCCACGAAGGTCACCGCCACGGCGGCGACATCCCGGGAAGCCAGCCACTCCGCCTGCCGGCGGCCCTTGGCTACCCGCTCCGCGCGCTCCTGCTCGTCCATCAACGTCCCCTCGCGCCCGGTGTCTTGCCCGGACTTTGATTCGGAAACATACTTTGAAGATCGATCGCCGTCAGTACCGCTCGGTCGGGGGTTGGGCCGAAGTCAAGGAGGTCACCATGACCGCACCCGATCCGACCCCCGCCAAGGAGCCTACGACCGCGGCCCAGGACGTTTCGGCCGGCCAGCCCACTCTGCGCCGTAGCCTGTCCGTCTGGCAGGCCGTCGGGCTCTCGATCGCGCTGATGGCGCCGAGCATGGCGGCGAACATCAACCCGCAGGGCACCGCCACGTCGGTGGGTCGCGCGGTGCCGCTGGCGTTCCTGATCGCCACGGTCGGCGTGCTGCTGGTGGCGTACGTGTTCGTCCGGCTGTGCCAGCGGTTCCACCACGCCGGCTCGGTGTACGCGTTCGTGGCGGCCACGCTCGGCCCGCGCGCCGGCACGGTGGCCGGCTGGTCGCTGATGGGTACTTACTGCTTCTACGGCGTGGTCACCTCGACGGCGGCCGGCATCTTCGGCACCTCGTTCCTGCAGACCGCGGGGATCTGGTCGGACCCGCCCGGCTGGGCGCCGTTCCTGATCAGCTGCCTGGCGTTGGTGCTGGTCTGGCTGCTGACCGTGATCCCGGCGCGCGGTGGCACCCGGGTGCTGCTGACCGTCGAGGGCGTCACCGTGGCGCTGATCCTGCTCGTCTCGGTGGTCGTGCTGGTGCACCTGATCGCGGGCACCGCGCCCGGTGGGCTGCGGCCGACCTGGAGCGTGTTCACCGTCGCGCCGGGTACGGACGCCTCCACGGTGTTCCTCGGCGCGGTGTTCGGCTTCCTGTCGTTCGCCGGCTTCGAGGCGGCCGCCACGCTGGGTGAGGAGGCCCGCCGGCCCCGGCGGGACATCCCACGGGCGATCCTCGGCACGGCGATCTTCGGCGGGGCCTACTTCGTGTTCGTCACGGCCGTCGAGGTGATGGGCTTCGGCACCGACGCGGCCGGGGTCGACGCGTTCACCAAGTCCAGCTCGCTGCTCGGTGACCTCGGCTCGCGCTACGTCGGCAGCTGGGTCGGCGACCTGATCTCGCTCGGCGCGGCGATCAGCGCCTTCGGCTGCGCGCTCGCCTGCGCGGTCGGCGGCTCGCGGCTGCTGTTCGCGCTGAGCCGGGACGCAGCCGGTGAGCGCGGGCTCGGGCGGGTCACCAAGGTCGGCACGCCGGCCGCCGCCGCGGTCGTGGTGGTGCTCGCGATGTACGCCATCGTGGCCGCGTTCGGGCTGGGTGCCGGTTCGTCGGCGATGGACGTCTTCCTGGCCAGCGGCACGATCGGCACGCTGATCCTGCTGGTCGTGTACCTGGTGACCACGGTCGGCGCGATCCGGCTGCTGTTCTTCACCGCGCCCCGCACGGTGCCGATGTACGAGATCGTCATCCCGGTGCTGGCCCTCGTTGTGCTCGGCTACACCGTCTACCGCAACGTGGTGCCGTACCCGACGGGCACCGGCGCCGCGTACCCCCTGGTGGCCGGCGGCTGGATCGTGCTGGGCATCGTCGCGGTGGCGCTGGTCCCCCGGCTGTCCCGGTTCGCGCTGCGCGAGGACCTCACCGCGCCCACCGGGGTGCCCGCGAAGCGCTAGCCGGCGCCGAGCAGCTCGCGGCAGGCGTCCAGCCCGCTCACCTCCGGCGTCCACAGCGGCCGGTGGCCCTGGAAGTCCGCGCGGTGTAGCAGCAGCCGGATCTCCTGCCGGGGGCGACCGCGCACGACCGCCGTCCGGCTGCCGTCCTCCCGGTAGCCCAGCCGGCGTGACACCGCGAGCGAGGCCGGGTTGTCGGTGAACGCCTCGGACCGCGCGCGGTTGGCGCCCAGGTGGTCGAACGCCAGCCCGAGCACCGCCGAACGCATCTCGGTGCCGAGGCCGCGCCCCTGGTACGGCAGACCCAGCCAGGACCCGGTGCTCACCTCCCTGGTGACCGCGAAGTCCGCCCCGCGCAGGTGCTGGCTGCCGATCACCCGACCGTCCAGCCGGACCAGGAACGCCACCATCCAGCTCTCCGGGCCCAGCGCCGCCCGGTTCTGCCAGTGGTACTGCAGCGTGCCGCGCCCCAGGTAGCGCGGGTCGGCGTCGGTCCAGGCCTCGGCGAACGGCATCTGCTCCGGCGGGTGCACGCCCCGGTAGGCCACCGCGACCAGCTCCGCCAGCCCGGCGTCGTCGTCCGGGCGCAGCTCGAGGCGCGGCGTGCGCACGACGAGCCCGCGCAGCGGCCAGGGATCGGGATAGCTCCCCGCCGCGCCGGCCACGGCCCCGTCGGTATCGGCCCTGTCGATGTCGGCCCTGTCGTGCTCCATGCCGATACAGGGTGCCGCACCACCGACCACCGGCTCGACCGAGTTACCGCCCGGCGCCGGCCACCCGGGTCGGCTAGGTTTTCGGTATGCACGCGATCACCGCTCGTGAGCCCGGTGGCCCGGACGTACTGGAGTGGACCGAGGTGCCCGACCCGGAACCGGGCCCGGGCGAGGTGGTGATCGACGTCGCGGCGAGCGCTCTGAACCGCGCCGACCTGCTGCAACGCCAGGGCTTCTACCCACCGCCGCCCGGCGCCTCGGACATCATCGGCATGGAGTGCTCCGGCCGGATCGCCTCGGTCGGCGCCGGCGTCTCCAGCTGGGAGGCGGGCGACGAGGTGTGCGCGCTGCTCGCCGGCGGCGGGTACGCGGAGAAGGTCGCGGTGCCGGCCGGGCAGCTGCTGCCGGCGCCCCCCGGCTGGAGCCTGACCGACGCGGGCGGGCTGCCCGAGGTGGCGTGCACGGTGTGGTCGAACCTGGTCGGGCAGGCCGGGCTGCGGGCCGGCGAGCTGGTGCTGATCCAGGGCGGCACCGGCGGCATCGGTACCCACGCCATCCAGGTCGCGGCCGCGCTGGGCGCCCGGGTGGCCGCCACGGCCGGCTCGCCGGAGCGGCTGGCGCGCTGCCGCGAGCTCGGCGCCGAGCTGGCCATCGACTACCACGACAAGAACATCGCCGACCAGCTGCGCGAGGCCACCGACGGCCGGGGCGCCGACGTCATCCTGGACAACATGGGCGCCTCCGCGCTGGCCGACAACATCGACCGGCTGGCCCCCGGCGGCCGGCTCGTGATCATCGGCCTGCAGGGCGGCACCAAGACGGAGCTCGACATCAACCGGCTGCTGCGCAAGCGGGCCAGCGTGGCCGCGACGAACCTGCGGGGCCGCCCGGTCGACGGGCCGGACGGCAAGGCCGCGATCGTCGCGGAGGTGCGCGCCGGGCTGTGGCCGCTGCTCGAGGCCTGCCGGGTCAAGCCGGTGGTGCACGCGACGCTGCCGATGGATCAGGCCGGCGAGGCGCACCGGCTGCTCGACACCGGTGGCGTGATCGGCAAGCTGCTGCTGGTCAACCCCAACTTCGCGGCCTGACAAAATCCGCGACTCACCCTAGACAAAATCCCCGACTCGCGGAAACGAAACGTGGCGGTACCGCGGGTCAGATCATCTCGTTGAGGGCGCGCGCCAGCTGGTCGATCTCCGAGCTCGTTGTGTAGTGCGCGAGGCCGACCCGGACCACACCGCCGACCTCGCCGCTGCCCAGGTGTTCGAGCACGCCGTGGTCACCCATGTCGGCGACCGCGCAGACGCCCCGGTCGGCCAGGTAGGCGGCAACGTCCTGCGCCTTGCGGCCGTCGTGGGTGAAGGCGAGCGCGGGCACTCCGCCGGACGGGTCACCGACGATCGTGATCCGGGGTACGAACTTGAGCTCGTAGATCAGCTTTTCCATCAGCTCGCGCTGGTAGTCGCCGACCGAGCGCATCGACGTGTCCAGCCGGTCCGGCCGCTCGCCCTGTGCCTCGTCGTCCAGCGTGGACAGGTAGTCGATCGAGGCGACCAGGCCGGCCAGCAGCGGGTAGCAGTGCGGCCCGACCTCGAGCCGCTCCGGGCCGGTGGCCAGCGGGTCCAGCGAGCAGGACGGCAGCCGGTCCAGCAGCGACGGGTCGGCGAACACCAGCGCGCCGCACTGCGGGCCACCCCAGGCGGACGCGGTCAGCGCGAGCACGTCGGCGCCCAGCTCGCCGATCCGCAGCGGGCCGCAGGCCGCCGCCGCGTAGCCGTCCACCACCACGAGAGCGTCGGCGCGGTGCGCGCGCTCGGCGATACTGGACACCCGGGGCCGCGAGCCGACGTGCTCCGAGCCGCCGGTCACCGCGACGAGCCGGACCGGGCCCGTGAGCAGCTCGTCGTACTGCCAGTCGGGCAGCTCGCAGGTCTCGATCTCGATCTCCGCCCAGCGCACCCCGATGCCCCTGGCGTCGGCGGCGCGCTGCCACGGCGCGATGTTCGCGACGTCGTCCAGCCGGGACAGCACGATCTGGTCACCCAGCTGCCAGCTCGGCGCGAGCGCCTCGGCCAGCCGGGACAGCAGCACCTCGCGGCCGGGGCCGAGCACGACGCCACGTGGATCGGCGCCGACGAGGTCGGCCACGGCCTGCCTGGCGGCGTCCTCGATCACCTCGGCGCGCTGCGATGCCGGGAACGCCTCGCCGGGCGGTGAGATGGGCGCGCGGACGGCCGTCCCCATGGTCAACGCGACCTGTTCGGGGCACTGGGCACCGGTGGGGGCGTCGAGGTGCACCCACCCGTCACCGATCGCGGGAGTGAGCCCACGCACCCGCGCCACGTCAAAGGGCATCATCATACGGTAACGGCAGCCACAAGTTGATCGTCGCCGCAGTCGTGTCGCCGGCCCCTCGGCCCCCGATCCCCCGACTCGACCCCGCGGCCACGACAGGCCAGGATGGACCCATGAGCCACCCATCGGAGCAGCCCGACAACGACGAGCAGCAGGTCATGGTGATCGGCCCGGACGGCTCGCCGGTCGGCATGGCGCGCGTTCCGGGCAACGGGTCCGACGAGTCGGAGTCGGGCCACTCGGGCGGCGGGGTCATGGACATGGTCGAGCAGCCGGCCAAGGTGATGCGGATCGGCACCATGATCAAGCAGCTGCTGGAGGAGGTCAGGGCGGCGCCGCTGGACGAAGCGTCCCGGTCCCGGCTGCGCGAGATCCACGAGAACTCCATCAAGGAGCTCGAGCAGGGCCTCGCGCCGGAGCTGCGCGACGAGCTGCACCGGCTGAGCCTGCCGTTCAGCGAGGACAGCATTCCGTCCGACTCCGAGCTGCGAATCGCCCAGGCCCAGCTGGTCGGCTGGCTGGAGGGCGTCTTCCACGGCATCCAGACCGCCCTGTTCGCCCAGCAGATGGCCGCCCGCCAGCAGCTGGAGCAGATGCGCAAGGGCCTGCCGCCCGGCATCGGCGGCCAGCAGATGCCCGAGGGCATGGGCGGCGGCCAGACCGGCCAGTACCTGTAACCGGCGGGACGGGTGGGCCGGCGCTGATCGGCCAACCGGTACCGTTGGCACTCATGTCCAGCTCTGTCAACCTCGACGCGGCCCAGTCGCCCGCTCCACTGTCCGCTCCGTCCCGGAGCTGGCAGCGGGCGTTCGCTGACCTGCGGCAAGGATGGCGGCAGCGCTCGCTGTGGGGTTACCTCGGCTGGCAGGACATCAAGCAGCGCTACCGCCGGTCGGTGCTCGGCCCGCTGTGGATCAGCATCAGCATGGGTGTGCTCGCCACCGGGTTGGGCATTCTCTACGCGGCACTGTTCAGCATGAAGATCGAAGTCTTCCTGCCCTACGTGGCCACCGGCCTGCTGATCTGGAACTTCATCTCCGGCTGCATCCTCGAGGGCAGCGAGGTCTTCATCTCCAACGAGGGCTTGATCAAGTTCCTGCCGGCGCCACTGAGCCTGCACGTGTTCCGGCTGGTCTGGCGCCAGACACTGTTCTTCCTGCACAACCTAGTGATCTGGCTGATCCTGATCCTGCTGTTCCCGCAGCCGATCAGCTGGACGCTGGCCCTGGCGGTGCCGGCGCTCGCGCTGCTGATGGTCAACGGCTTCTGGATCGCGATCCTGACCGGCATCGTCGCCACCCGGTTCAGGGACATCCCGCCGATCGTCGCCAGCGTCGTGCAGCTGGTCTTCTACATGACCCCGATCGTCTGGGACTACAACACGCTGGCCAGGAACCCGAACCCGAACGTCGCGGAGCGCGCCCACCTGGCCGAGCTGAACCCCGTGATGCACTTCCTGGAGATCATCCGCGAACCGTTGCTCGGGGAACCGATCGTGTGGCGGCACTGGATCGTGGCCGGGGCGATTACCGTGGTCGGTTGCGTGGCGGCCCTGCTCGTACTGCGCAACTACCGTTCCCGCGTCGCGTACTGGGTGTGAGTGAGTAGCCAATGGTCAGCATCGACATCCAGCGCGCCTACGTCGACTTCCCGATCTTCGACGCCAAGACCCGGTCGCTGAAGAAGGCCGTGCTCGGCAAGGCCGGCGGCCGGATCGGCACCGGGAGCAGGGTGCCGATCATCGAGGCGCTGCGCGACATCAACCTGTCGCTGCACCAGGGCGCCCGGGTCGGCCTGGTCGGGCACAACGGGGCCGGCAAGTCCACACTGCTGCGGCTGATGTCCGGCATCTACGAGCCCACCAGGGGCAGCGCCCTGATCCAGGGCAAGGTCGCCCCGGTGTTCGACCTCGGCGTCGGCATGGACCCGGAGATCTCCGGCTACGAGAACATCATGGTGCGCGGGCTGTTCCTCGGCATGACGCGCAAGCAGATGCAGGCTCGGGTAGAAGATATTGCGGACTTCTCGGAACTGGGCGACTACCTGTCGATGCCGCTGCGCACCTACTCCACCGGTATGCGGGTGCGGCTCGCGCTCGGCGTCGTGACCAGCATCGACCCGGAGATCCTGCTGCTCGACGAGGGCATCGGCGCGGTCGACGCGGAGTTCCTGGCCAAGGCGCGCAACCGGCTGAACGCGCTGGTGGAGCGCTCCGGCATGCTGGTGTTCGCCTCGCACTCCGACGAGTTCCTGGTCGACCTGTGCGACACCGGGATCTGGATGGACCACGGCCAGGTCAAGGCGCACGGCCCGCTGCGGGACGTGCTCAACCGCTACAAGGGCCGCGACGTGTACGCCGAGCGGAGCGAGCGCCGATGAGCGCCCCGCTGCCGGCCGACTCCGTGGTGGCCGTGGTGGTCACGCGGCACCGGTCGACGCTGCTGACTGACTCACTGGCCGCGATGGCCAAGCAGAGCCACTCCGTGGCCCACCTGATCGTCGTGGACAACGGCCCCGACCAGCCGGCCCGGGAGGTCGTCGAGGCCTGCGGGCTGCCGGTCACCTACCTGCAGTCCTGGCACAACCTGGGCGGGGCCGGCGGGTTCGCGCTGGGCATGCTGCACGCGCTGGCACTGGGCGCGGACTGGGTGTGGCTGGGCGACGACGACGGCCGGGCCGCCGACGAGCACGTGCTGGCCACGCTGCTGGACACCGCCCGGCGCCACGAGCTCGCGGTGGTCTCCCCGGTGGTGGCCGACCAGGCCGACCCGGACACCCTGGCCTTCCCGCTGCGCCGCGGCCTGCGCTGGCACCGGGGCCGGGACGCACTCGGCGACGGCGACCTGCTGCCGGGCATCGCCTCGTTCTTCAACGGCGCCCTGTTCCGGGCGTCCACGCTGGACGTCGTCGGCGTGCCGGACCTGCGCCTGTTCGTCCGGGGAGACGAGGTGGAGATGCACCGGCGGGTCGTCCGCTCCGGGCTCCCGTTCGGCACCTGCCTGCGTGCCGTCTACGTGCACCCCAACGGCTCCGACGAGTTCAAGCCCATGCTGGGCGGCCGGCTGCACGCCCAGGACCCGGAGGACCCGGTCAAGCGGTACTACACCTACCGCAACCGCGGCTACCTGTTCGGGCAGCGCGGCATGCGGCTGATCGGCGCGCTCGAGCTGGTCCGGTTCGGCTGGTACTTCCTGGTCTCCAAGCGCGACCCGGCCGGCTTCCGGGAGTGGCTGCGGCTGGTCCGGCTGGGCCGCCGCGAGCGGTTCCACCGCGCCCCGTAGCACCACCGGCGCGGGGTGAACCGTCCCGACAGCCGGGCGATCACTGATGTTCAGGCCGAATGCCTCTGCTGGTCGGTGAGGATGCCGACAATCTCCAGGCGAGACGACATCCTCGACACCGGCCAGGAGCACGATGTTCGTTCGTCGGATCGCTGTCATCGGCACCGGGTACGTGGGCCTGACCACGGGCGCCTGTCTCGCCTCCCTCGGCCACCGCGTGGTCTGTGCCGACATCGACGCGGAGAAGATCGCCCGGCTGCGCGACGGTGACGTCACCATCCTGGAGCCCGGGCTGAGCGAGCTGGTGGCGGAGGGTTTGGCGGCGGGCCGGCTGCGGTTCGTGGTCGGCGCCCGCGACGCCGTCGCCCCGGTCGGTGGGTCGGACGGCGACCACCCGGACAGTGCCGCCGACGACCCGGTCGAGGTGGTGTTCCTCTGCGTGCCGACGCCGATGGGCCAGGGGGGCGCCGCCGACCTGGCCGCCGTGGAGGCCGTCGCCCAGGAGGTGCGCGACCTGCTGCCGCGCGGCTGCGTGGTCGTCAACAAGTCGACCGTGCCGGTGGGCACCGCGGCGCGCACCAGACAGCTGCTGGGCCGCCGGGACATCGCGGTGGTCAGCAACCCGGAGTTCCTGCGCGAGGGCACGGCGGTGCACGACTTCCTCAACCCGGACCGCATCGTGGTCGGCTGCGACCAGCAGGACGCCGCGGAGCGGGTCGCCGCGTTGTACTCGCGGCTCGGCGCGCCGACGCTGCTCACCGACGCGGCCAGCGCGGAGATGGTCAAGTACGCGGCGAACTGCTTCCTGGCGATGAAGCTGTCCTACGTGAACGCGATGGCCGAGCTGTGCGAGCGCCTCGGCGCCGACGTGCACGAGGTCACCGAGGGCATGGGGTACGACCGTCGGATCGGGCAGTCGTTCCTCAAGCCGGGGCCGGGCTGGGGAGGCTCCTGCCTGCCGAAGGACACCCACGCGCTGATGCAGATCTCCGACGCGGCCGGCTTCGACTTCCCGCTGCTCACCGCCTCGCTGGAGACCAACCAGCGGCAGAGCGCGCGGATGGTGGACAAGATCCGGGCGGCGGTCGGCGGCCACCTGGCCGACAAGCGGATCGGGCTGCTCGGGCTGACCTTCAAGGCCGGCACCGATGACCTGCGCGACTCCCCCGCGCTGGCGGTGGCCGCCGAGCTGCTCGCCGAGGGCGCCGAGCTCACCGGGTTCGACCCCGGGTGCGCGGGCGCGGTCGCCGGTGTGACGGACGGCATCACGGTGGCCGACGACGCGATGGCCGCCGCGAAGGACGCCGACGCGATCGTGGTGCTCACCGAGTGGCCGGAGTTCCGGGCGCTGGACTGGCCGGCGCTGGCCAAGGTCGCCGCGAGCCGCACCGTGGTCGACACGCGCAACCTGCTCGACCCCGACGTCGTGCGCCGCGCCGGCTTCTCCTGGGTCGGCGTCGGCTGCCGCTGACCCCTTCGCCGCCCCGCTTCGCGGCAAGGTCAGCGGCGGAAGACCACCAGACGCAGGACCAGGAAGTTGATGCACGTGGCCGTGCCCTGCGCGATGAGCCAGCAGATCGTGGTCTGCCAGGGCATCTGCGGGATGAGTTTCAGCGCGAGCGCGTTCACCCCCACGTTCACGAAGAACGTGGTGCCGTAGAGCAGCAGGAAGCCGGTGAACCGGCCAGCGCCCCCGGTGCCACTGCTGTTGAAAGTGAATCGCTTGTTCAGCAGGTAGGCCGCCGTGGTGCCGCAGATGAAGCTGATCGCCTTGGCCACGCTGGCGTGCAGGTCGAAGTGCAGCAGCGTCTGGTAGATGCCGTAGTCGACGACCGCCGCCAGGCAGCCGACCAGCACAAACCGCGCGAGCTGGGCGAACAGGCGGGACCGGCCCTCCGTCGGAGGCGCGGTCGCCGGGCTCACATCCACGCGATCAGGGTAGCGAGCGAACTCCGGTCTCTCCCCTCGACCCGGCACCGGCCGTCCCCCCGACCCGGCACCGGGACCGTCGGCCGACCCGACCCGCACCCGGACCGGGTCAGGTCAGGTGGGCCGGGCTGGGTAGCCTGAACAGCGATGTCAGCAGAACCAGCCGTCCCGCGCACCGCCCGGCCGCAACGCCTCACCGGGTTCGGTCGCACCGCGCCCACCACCGCCATGGTGGCCCCGATCAGCTCGGAGGCCGACGTGCTCGCCGCGCTGCGCGAGCCCGGCCCCCGGGGCATCACCGCGCGCGGCCTCGGCAGCTCCTACGGCGACCCGTCCCAGAACGCCGGCGGCCTGGTGCTGGACATGACGGGGCTGGACCGGATCCACGCGATCGACGCGGACGCCGGCACCGTCCTCGTCGACGCCGGGGTCTCCCTCGACGCGCTGATGCGGGCCGCGCTGCCGTTCGGGCTCTGGGTCCCGGTGCTGCCGGGCACCCGGCAGGTCACGGTGGGCGGCGCGATCGCCTCCGACATCCACGGCAAGAACCACCACACGGCGGGCAGCTTCGGCAACCACGTGCGGTCCATCGACCTGGCCACCGCCGACGGCACGGTGCACACGCTGACCCCGGACGGGCCCGAGTCGGAGCTGTTCTGGGCCACCGTCGGCGGCATGGGCCTGACCGGCGTCATGCTGCGCGCCACCGTCACGCTGAAGCGCTGCGAGTCGGCGTACTTCGTGGTCGACACCGACCGCACCGCGAACCTCGACGAGCTGATGGACCTGCTCACCGACGGCTCCGACGACCGGTACGACTACTCGGCCGCCTGGTTCGACACGACCACCACCGGCGCCGCCCTCGGCCGCGCGGTGCTCACCCGGGGATCCTTGGCCCGGCGCGACGAGCTGCCGGCCAAGCTGCGCAAGGCCCCGCTGAAGTTCGACGCCCCGCAGCTGCTGCGCTTCCCGGACGTGTTCCCGAACGGGCTGGCCAACCCGAGGACGCTGCGCGCGTTCAGCGAGCTCTGGTACCGCAAGGCGCCCCGTCGCCAGCGCGACGCGGTGCAGAACATCACCGCGTTCTACCAGGTCCTGGACGTGTTCGCGGACTGGAACCGGGTGTACGGCAAGCGCGGCTTCCTGCAGTACCAGTTCCTGGTGCCGATGGGCGCCGAGGACAGCTTCCGCCGGATCGTGGAGAAGATCGCCGCCTCGAACCACGCCTCCGGGCTGAACGTGCTCAAGCGGTTCGGCGCCGGCAACAGCGCGCCGCTGTCCTTCCCCTCGGCGGGGTGGACGATCACCGTGGACTTCCCGATCGCCGCCGGGCTCGCCGAGCTGTGCACCGAGCTGGACACGCTCGTGCTTGACGCCGGCGGCCGGCACTACCTGGCCAAGGAGTCACGCACGTCGCCGGAGGCGATCCGGCGCGGCTACCCCCGACTCGACGAATGGCGCAAGGTGCGCTCCGCCGCCGACCCGGCCGGGGTGTTCACCTCCGATATGGCACGACGGCTGGAGCTGGTCTGAGTGATCTCCCGATGATCGACGCGGTTGGCAACCCGCAGTCCGTACTGCTGCTGGGCGGCACGTCCGAGATCGGGCTGGCCATCGTGCGCCGGCTCGCCGGTGGCCGGCCGATCCGGGTCGTGCTGGCCGGGCGGGCGTCCGGGCGGCTCGACGAGGCGGTCGCCGAGCTCGAGCAGGCCGGCTGCGCGGTGCAGACCCTGGACTTCTCGGCGACGGACACAGGCACGCACGCCGAGGTGGTGGCCAAGGCGTTCGCCGGTGGTGACCTCGACGTGGCGGTGGTGGCATTCGGCGTGCTCGGGGATGCCGAGGCCGCCTGGCAGGACGTCGACACCGCCGTCCAGCTGGCCACCGTCAACTACACGGCGGCGGTCTCGGTCGGGGTGGCGCTGGCCGGCCAGTTCCGCACGCAGGGGCACGGCGCGATCGTGGCGCTGTCGTCGGTGGCCGGTGAGCGGGTCCGGCGGTCCAACTTCGTGTACGGCTCCTCGAAGGCCGGCATGGACGGCTTCTACCTCGGGCTGGGCGAGGCGCTGCGGCCGTCCGGCGTGCGGGTCACCGTGGTCCGCCCCGGCTTCGTCAAGACGCGGATGACCGCCGGCATGTCAGCGGCCCCGCTGTCGGTGACCGCCGAGCAGGTCGCCGACGTGGTGGCCGACGCCGTGCGCAACCAGCGCGAGCTGGTCTGGGCGCCGGCCCCGCTGCGCGCCGTGATGAGCGCCCTGCGGCACGTCCCCCGCCCGATCTTCCGCCGCCTCCCGCTGTAGCGGCCGCCGTCCCTGTAACGGCCGCCGTCCCTGTATCGGCCGCCGTCCCTGTGGCGGGGCCGGCTGGGATCAGCCGGGGCCGGTGCTGCTGGTGGGGCGGGCGGACGGGGGCGCGTGCTCGGCGAGCAGGCCGGTCAGCTCGCGTTCGCTGAAGCCGGCGAGCTCGGCGATCTGCGCGGAGGTCAGGCCGGCCGCGCGCAGCCGCTGGACCGCGCCGGTCAACCGGTCCCGGGAGGTACGTCCCGGGCCGTCCTCCCGCTCCAGCTCGTCCCGCGAGCTCAGCAGGTCCTCGAAGGCGTGCAGGGCGGGGCCCGGCTCGTCCAGCAGGACGCGCAGCAGCCGGTCCCGGGCATCGCCGGCCGGGGCCTCCTCCGGCCGACTGCCGACAGCGCTCACCTCGGCACCGCCCGCTCCGGCCGTTTCCGGCTCGGCACGGGGTCGCCGGGTCGGCCCGGACTCCGCCACGACCTCGCCCCTCGGCACGGAGATGGTCTGCGCGAGCGGGGCGGCCATGCCGAGCAGCAGCTTGTCCAGCCGGTCCAACGCGTTGATCACCCGGCGCAGGTGCAGCACCTGGAGCCGGTCGGGCGCGCCGGCGCTGCTGGCCTCGGCCTGGGCCCGGACGTCGACCCGAGGGGCCAGCTCCGAGCCGCTGACCAGCCGCGCGGTCTTCGGCGGTACCTCCGTGGCGGCGAGCAGCGCCTCGGTGTTGCCGATCAGCCGCTCCATGGTGTGCGCCGCCTCGGGGATGCCGGCGAGCGCCCCCGGCTCCGCCGCCCTGGCGAGGTTGCGCGCGCTCAGCGAGGACTCCTCGGTGAGCGTGAGCAGCCGGGTGGCGTGGCCCCTGCGCACCCGGGACGGGCTCAGCCGGTGCAGCATGGGGGCGATCGCGGTGCCCACGTCGGTGGCGGCGCGGTCCACCTCGCGGGTCGCGGCGATCACCGAGACGCGGTCGGCGTGCACCAGCAGTCGCTCGGCGTCCAGCAGCTCGTGGCGCAGCGCGCCGAAGTAGTCGTGCAGCTCGGTGAGCACGGTGGCCCGGGTCCGGGTGGGCAGTACCAGCATCGCGGCGATCACCGACCCGGTGACCCCGATGGCCGTCTCGGCCAGCCGCAGCAGCAGCACGTTCGGCGTGAACGTGCCGAGGATGTCGTAGAGCATGCCGAGCATGACCGTGATGAAGAAGGTCATCGTCGCGTAGGACACCCGCAGCGCGTAGAACGCCAGGAAGATGCAGACCAGCACCGCCACCACGTTCAGCTCGGTCTTGCCGGCGAGCAGGGTGGCCAGCACCGTGCCGGCGATGATGCCGAGCAGCGTGCCCCACACCCGGCGCCACCCCTTGACCAGCAGATCGCCCCGGCTGGTCGTGCCGGCGAAGACGATGTAGCCGGCGATCACCGCCCAGTACCAGCGCTGCGCGGAGAGCAGCTCACCGCCGGCGATGGCCAGTGCCCCGCCGATCGCGGCCTGGATCCCGGCGCGGGTGGCCGGGTTCAGCCCCCGGAGCTTGCCGACCGAGGCGGCCGGTTCCGGGGCGGCCGGCTCCCCGGCCGCGACCTCGTCGGAGGAGGTGGAGGCCTCGTCGGCATCCTCGTCCAGTTCGTCGCGCGCGGAGCCCGTGTCGTCCGGCGCCCCGTCCTTGCCCGAACCGGTGATCAGATCCCGGGTGGTGCGCCGGATCTCGACCATGGACAGCAGCAGCTCGCGGATCGCCCGGCGGACCAGCAGCGTGTGGTGCTCGGGCTGGGAGGCCAGCACGCCGGGGTCGCCGAGGATATCGTAGCGCGCGATGCGCACCAGTAGCCCGTCGATGTCCACGGCGAGCGCGGGCCCCGGGTTGCGGTCCAGGAACCGGTGCAGGCCGCGCAGGTCCACCGCGAGGTCGGCGCGGGTGGCCGCGTCCAGGTCGTCGGACAGCGCCCGCACCGTGGCCCTGGCCAGCCGGTCGGCGGAGAGCTCGGCATCCACCAGCTCGCGCTGCCACCGGGGGGCCAGCCCGAGCAGGTCGGCGTTGTCCTCGATCTGCAGCACGGTCTCGTGCATCCGGGTGGCCTGCCGCGCCACCGCGCGGGGTAGGTCCTGGCCCTCGGGCAGCTGGACGCCGTCCTCGAGCAGCCCCGCCAGCACGTCGACCAGCCTGGCCACCTGGGCGCGGATGGACACCAGCGTGCGGTTCAGCGTCTTCGCCGGGGTGTCCCGGAACACCACCAGCGACATCAGCGCGCAGCAGGCCGACCCGATCCCGACGGCCAGGAACATCACCGGCAGCAGCGCCGGAGTGGCGTGCAGGTACAGGGCGAAGAAGTAGGCCATGAACGCGCCCATGCCGACGCTGGAGCCCAGCTGGTCGAAGCGGCGCAGGGACACCCCGATGAACATGATCGTCACGAACACGGCGTCGCTGACGATCCGGTACGGCGAGAGCACCGAGGCCAGCGTCACCGATATGCACATGGCCAGCGCGAACAGCACGATGTTCACCGCGCGCTGGCCGCCGGTGCCGGTGCGCATCGAGGTCGAGCAGATCATCGCGGCCACGCAGCCGAGCAGCAGGGCGGTGACCGGGAGGCGCAGCCCGGCGAGCACACCGGCGGCGAGCATGACGGACAGCACCGCGCGCAGTGCGAACCGGAACCGGAGCAGCCCATGGTCCGCCGCGAAGAATCGATCGGCGAGCGAAGCGAACCAACGGACGAGCACGGAGGCGACGATAATCGACTTCGGCCGCTCGGCCCTCGTTATACAGCGACTCGGCCCGCGGAATACAGCGACTCGCGGCAGGATCGGGGTATGACTGCGACGAGTGTGCTGCCGTTGTCCCCCGACGAGCTGCTGAGCACGACCCGGTCGGTGCGCAAGCGGCTGGACCTGGACCGCCCGGTGCCACTGGAGCTGGTCGAGGAGGCCCTGGAAGTCGCGCTGCAGGCCCCGAGCGGCTCCAACCGGCAGGGCTGGCACTTCGTGGTGGTCACCGACGCCGAGCAGCGCGCCGCGGTCGGTGAGTACTACCGGCGCTCGTTCGCCGACTACGCGAGCTCGCCCGACTACGCGGGCGGGCTGCACGCCGACGACCCGGCGCGGGCCGCCCAGCAGCAGCGTGTCGGCGACAGTGCCTCCTACCTCGCCGAGGTGATGGGCCGGGTGCCGGTGCTGCTGATCCCGTGCATCGAGACCGGGTCGACCGAGCTGCCGGCGAGCAACCAGGCCGGGCTCTGGGGCTCGATCCTGCCGGCCGCGTGGAGCTACATGCTGGCCGCCAGGGCGCGCGGCCTCGGCTCCGCGTGGACCACGCTGCACCTGCGGTTCGAGCGCGAGGTCGGCGAGCTGCTGGGCATTCCGCCGACCGTCCGGCAGGCCGCCCTGCTGCCGACCGCCTACTTCACCGGGGAGACGTTCCGGCCGGCGGCACGCCAGCCGCTGGCGGAGGTGTTGCACGTGGACCGCTGGTAAGCCGGCGCAGCGCCCGCCGGCTGGGCTCCTCGACCAGCCGGAACAGCACGTGCGCGGTGCCGAAGGCGGACAGGAAGACCAGCGGGGTGAGCACGGTGGCCAGCGTGGTGTCGGCGTGGAACGCGGGGATCCGCTCCATCACCGCCCAGTACACCTCGAAGATCGGCACGTGTACCAGGTACAGGCTGTAGGAGATCCGCCCGCCGTGCACCGCCCACCGGGTGGACAGCAGCCGCGCCACCCCGAACCGGGACCCGCCCGCCAGCGCGAGCGTGCCGACCAGCAGCGGGAACAGCACGAGCACCACACCGCCGCGCTCGGTGCCCTCCGGGGCGACGCCGAGCCAGGCGCCGAACCACAGCCCACCGACCACGGCGGCCACCAGCAGCCACCCCAGCCAGGAGGCGACCCGGCGCACCCGGTCGGTCCTCGGGATGTCGCGCACCACGAGGTAGATCAGCACGCCCGAGGTGAAGCCGGCGAGGATCCGCTCGGCCCAGCTGAACGGGAAGTACGGGCTGCCGGTACGCAAGGTGAGCACCGACTCCGGCAGCATCAGCAGCACCGCGAACGTGGCGAGCAGCCAGCGGGGCAGCCGGCGCAGCCGGTAGAGCAGCAGCGCCGACACCGGGAACAGCACGTACGCCAGCCACTCCGCGCTGATCGACCACGCCGGGCCGACGAAGGACGCGCCGTCGTGCCAGGGCCGGAACCAGATCTGCACCATGCCCAGCTGCTGCAGCCACGAGCTCACCGTCAGCGTGGGCTGCACGTTCTGGTAAGCCGGCGTGGCGTCCGACAGCCGGACCATCTTGACCGCCAGGTACCCGCCGAACAACGTAGTGACCAGCGCGTACACCGGCCAGATCCGGCACACCCTGGCCCAGACGAACTTGCCGGCCGCGCGCCAGCGCCAGTGCGGGCCGAGCTTGCCGAGGTACGTGAACGCGATGACGAACCCGCTGAGCACGTAGAACAGGTCCACGCCCATGGCGCCGGTGGTGACCGCCGGGTAGATCGGCGCGAGCACCCTCGCCAGCAGGTGCCCACCCGTGAACTCGAAGTGGAACAGCACGACCCAGCCGGCGGCGAACAGCCGCAGCCCGGTCAGCGCCCGGATCTCACCGGGATCGGCGGCCAGTGACGTCGGTGGCCGCGGTGCGGGATGCGCCAGAGTGCCGGTCGCCGGTCCCGCTGCCGGCGACTCCGTCCTTTCCCCCGTCTCTCCCACGCTCAGCCGTGGTACACCCGGGTCCACTGCTCCGGACCGGTGAGCTCGGGCAACGCGTCCCGATAGGTCCGGCGCAGCCGGGGGAACTCCCTGGCCAGCCGCAGGTGGTTGCCGACCGCGGTGCCCAGCAGCTTCCAGAACACCCTCGGGTCGCGCTTGCGGTAGGCCACGCCCCGGCCGTCCGCGGTACCCACCGTGGCGCCGTCGAGGCGGGCCATCAGGAACCAGCGCGCGTCCTGGGCGGCCACGTTGAGCTGCGGGCGGCTGTGGTGCTCGGCCTGGACCGGCAGCAGGTTGTGCACCAGCCCGCTGACCAGCGTCGCGCCGATGGTGATCGGGTTCGTCGGCGGCTTGAGGAACCGGGACGCCCGGACGCGGTCCATGGACGGCAGCGGCAGGTCCTTGGCGCTGGGCAGGACGCGACCGTCGGCGAACTGCTCACGCTTCTTGCGGACCTCGCCCAGCGCCACCGGCAGCTGGTCGAACAGCGCCCTCGGCCCCTCAGCGAAGTCGTGCATGGCCAGCTCCTGCAGCGCCACCGTGGAGTACTCCAGCGACATCAGGTGCTTCAGCGTCGACTTCAGGCTGTGCCGGAGCAGCGCGCCACCGTGCCGGTACGGGCTGTGCAGCGCCGCCACCACGAGCCGGTTGCGCAGGTGGAAGTAGGCCTGCCAGTCGGTGGCGTCGTCCTTGTCCGACCAGGGCATGTGCCAGATCGCCACGCCGGGCAGGGTCGCCGTCGGGTGCCCGGCGCGCTGCGCCCGCAGCCCGTACTCGGCGTCGTCCCACTTGATGAACAGCGGCAGCGGCAGGCCCAGCTTCTCCGCGATGGTGCGCGGGATCAGGCACATCCACCAGCCGTTGTAGTCCACGTCGATCCGCCGGTGCAGCTTCACCGACTTGGTCGCGTGCCGCAGCGGGTACTTGGCGAAGTCGTGGTCGTAGGTGACATTGGGCGCGGCCTGCCACATGAACTTGTGCCGGTCCACCACCTCGCCCATCGAGTGCAGGTGGCTGCGGGCCTGCAGGTTCAGCATCTGGCCACCGACGATCATCGGGTGCTCGGCGAACCGGGAGAACGCAACCGCACGCAGTACCGCGTCGGGCTCGATCACGATGTCGTCGTCCATCAGCAGGATCTGCTCGCAGTCCGTGCTGGTCAGCGACTCGTGCATGGCCCGGGAGAAGCCACCGGAGCCACCCAGGTTGGGCTGGTCGTGGATCCGCAGCCGGTCCCCGAGCACCTCGGCGGCCGGCCCGAACGCGGCCGCGTCCTTGATCTTGCGGTTGCCCTGGTCGGCCACGATCACCGCGCTCAGCGCGTCCCGGACCAGCTTGTCCTCGCCCAGCGCGACGAGCGCGGCGACGCAGTCGTCCGGCCGGTTGTACGTGCAGATGCCGATGGCGACCTTGGCCTGGCCGGGTGCGTCGACCGTCGAGTACCAGCTGGCCTCGAGCAGGGTGACCGACTCGTCGGAGGTGGTCAGGTCGAACCAGTACCAGCCGCCGTCCTCGAACGGCCCGAGATCCAGCACGAACCGGCCCTGGTGCACGCCGCCCGTGGTACCGGCCGAGTCGCGGCCGCCGAGCACCTGACCGCGCACGTGGATCTGGGTGCCGTCGGCCTTGGACCGGTAGATGTCGACCCGGCACTCCGCGTCGACGGCCAACCGCAGCTCGACGCTCTCCAGCGCGGTCCAGCGGCGCCAGTAGCTGGCCGGGAACGCGTTGAAGTAGCTGGCAAAGCTGATCTCCGACTGGGCCGGCAGCCGCAGCTGGGTGCGCGAGTCGGCGGCCGCCCGCTTACGGTTGCCCTCGTCCTCGTCCAGGTACAGCGCGCGCACGTCCAGCGGGTCACCGGCGCGCGGCAGGATCACCCGCTGCAGCAGGCTGCCCGGGCCGTCCCAGCGCACCTCGGCGGCGACCGGCGCCGGCTCCGCCGAGGGCGGCTGGTCGGCCGCGCTCCGCTTGGCCGCGGACTTGGTGGCGGTCTTGCCGGCGGTGCCCCGGCGGGTGGTCCCGTTCGGGGTGCCCGGCGGGTTGCCGATCTGTTCGGCCAGTTCCGTCATCGGTAGGTCAGTCCTCTGCGTTGATGGCTGGGGTGGTCGCTCAGCTGGCGGCGGGGTCGGGGTCGGAGCCGTCGAGTGCGTGGCCGTCGGTGAAGTAGGGCGCGATGCGGTTGTCGAACATGGTCAGCGCCGAGCCGATCGCCATGTGCATGTCCAGGTACTTGTAGGTACCCAGCCGGCCGCCGAACAGCACCTTGCGGTTCGCGGTCTCCTTGCGGGCCAGCTCGCGGTAGCGCTCCAGCTTGACCCGGTCCTCGGCGGTGTTGATCGGGTAGTACGGCTCGTCGCCGGACTCCGCGAACCGGGAGTACTCCCGCACGATGACGGTCTTGTCGGTCGGGTAGTCCCGCTCCGGGTGGAAGTGCCGGAACTCGTGGATCCGGGTGTAGGGCACGTCCGCGTCGTTGTAGTTCATCACCGAGGTGCCCTGGAAGTCACCGGTGTCGGTGAGCACCTCCTGCTCGAAGTCCAGGGTGCGCCAGCCCAGCTCGCCCTCGGCGTAGTCGAAGTAGCGGTCCAGCGGGCCGGTGTAGACGACCGGCACCTCGGGCAGGCCAGCGCGCACGTCGAAGTAGTCGACGTCCGTCCTGACCTCGATGTTCGGGTGCTCGGCCATCTTCTCCAGCCACGCGGTGTAGCCGTCGACCGGCAGGCCCTCGTACGTGTCGTTGAAGTACCGGTTGTTGAACGTGTACCGCACCGGCAGGCGGGTGATGATCGCCGCGTCCAGCTCGGTCGGGTCGGTCTGCCACTGCTTGGCGGTGTAGCCCTTCACGAACGCCTCGTAGAGCGGGCGGCCGATCAGCGAGATCGCCTTCTCCTCGAGGTTCTTCGCGTCCGCCGTGTCGACCTCGCTGGCCTGCTCGGCGATCAGGGCCTTCGCCTCGTCGGGGGTGTGCGAGCGGCCGAAGAAGGAGTTGATCAGCGCCAGGTTCATCGGGAAGGCGTAGACCTGATCGGCGACCCTGGCGAACACCCGGTGCTGGTAGTTGGTGAACGAGGTGAACCGGTTGACGTAGTCCCACACCCGCTTGTTGGACGTGTGGAACAGGTGCGCGCCGTAGCGGTGGATCTCGATACCGGTCTCGGGCTCGGCCTCGGAGTACGCGTTGCCGCCCAGGTGCGAGCGCCGCTCCAGCACTAACACCCGCTTGCCCAGCTCGGTCGCGGCCCGCTCGGCCACGGTCAGCCCGAAGAAGCCCGACCCGACCACCACGAGGTCGACGTCGGACGAGCTGGCCTGGCCACTGGTTCGGTCGCTGCGCTCGCTCACGTCGATCGAGGGTAGTGGCGCGGGGTATCAGCCTCGAAGCCGGCACCGACCGCCCACCGACTGTCGGACACACAACAGCGCCCGGCCGCTCCCGGGCGACCGACCGTTCACAGACGGTGATGCCGGTCGGCGACGCGGTTCAGGGGGTCGCGGCGGGGATGACCGGGGCGCGCGCGGCCGGTGGGGCGGCGGGGGTGGCGGGCGCGGCAGCGGGGGTGGCGGGGGCAGCCGGAGCGGCAGCCGGGGCGGCGGGGGCGGGCGGCCTGGCCGGCGCGGCAGCCGGAGCGGCGGGAGTGGCAGGCGCGGGCGGCCTGGCAGCCGGGGCGGCGGGGGTGGCCGGCGCGGTGGGGGTGGCCGGCGCGGCGGCCGGGACGGTGGGCTCGGCCGCGGCGCCGTCCGAGCGCTCGGTGGCGTCCATCATCCGGACGCGGTCCAGGTCGACCTGGTAGATCCGGACCGAGCCGACGACGTGCACCAGGATCAGGCCGGGCGTGTCGTCGAGGCGGTCCAGGCCGGGCACGGTGGTCATCACACCGCCCCCGGTCCAGTCGCCGGGCGCGCCGTCCGCCCCGATGATCGGCGCCCGGGAGTCCACGTAGACCCAGGCGATGTTCAGCGCGAGCACCCAGTGCCGGATCTGCGGGTCGATGTCCAGGTACCGGAAGCCGCGCATCAGGTCGTACGTGTACGGGAAGCCCGGCACACCGAGCGTGCTGATGTTGACCACCGGCAGGTTGTCGTGCACGTACAGGTACGTGGAGCCGTCGTTCGGGCTGTTCATGATCCGCTGCCCCGGCTTGACCCGCGTCTTCAGCCAGTCGGCCGCCGCGATGTCCTCCTCGTCGACCCGGTACAGCTGCGGTTGCGACCAGCGCTGGGCCAGTGCGTCGGCGGTGGTGTTCAGGTACTTGTCGGTCGGCCCGGCCAGGTAGCCGAGGGTCATCAGCAGCAGGGCCAGCACACCGAACGCGCCCACCAGCCGGGGCGCCAGCCCGGCGGACCCCGCCGCGCCGGGCAGCCGCACCGCCCTCGCCGCCACCATCAGCGCGATCAGCAGCCCGAACGCACCCAGGGTGGCCAGCGCCGGCGCGAACAGTGCGACGTGGCACTGCACCCGGCCGGCGCTGTTGTAGAAGAAGCCGAGGATCGGGGCGGTCAGCCCGGTGGGGTTGCGGTAGGCGAGCAGCACGATGACCACCCAGGTCGCCCACGCCACCACCAGCGGCACCGCCCTGGACAGCGCCACCGCGGTGCCGACGCCGATGACCAGCAGCAACGTCGGCCACACCTGCACCATGGACTTGTCGTCGAACATGCCGCCGTACATCAGCGGCAGCACCGAGCCCAGGGTGCGCACGATCGGCAGGTGCGCGGTGTCCGGCGGGAACGCCTCGATCCGGCCGCTCACCGCGAGCGCCCCGCGCAGCACCGGCAGCGCCAGCAGGCCACCCGCCGCCATCACGGCGACCAGTACGGACAGCTGCGCGCGCAAGGTGGACCTGCCGTCCCGGCCGCACAACAGCGCGAGCCAGCAGACCAGCACGCTCAGTCCGACCGAGAGCCCCGAGCTCGGGTGCACGGTGACGATGCCGGCGCAGGCCACCCCGATGCCGATCGCGGTGCCCCACGCCTTCGGCCGCACCAGCAGGATCGCCGCCACCACCCCCGGCACGAGCACCAGTGCGCAGGCGTTCGGCAGCAGCCCGTTGTCCCTGGCCAACTGCGCGCCCGGGCGGTAGAGGCTGGCGGCGATCACCGCGCCGACCCCCGCCCCCATCGCCATCCAGCCCGGGTCGTTGCGCAGCCAGCGCACCGCCACCGCGGCCAGCGCCGCCGCACTGCTGGTCCACGCGGCGCCGGCCACCATCGCCAGCGCCGCGTTCATCCCGACCACCGGGTCGCCGAACACCGCGCCGATGGTCGCCGCGAGCAGGTGGAAACCGTCCGGGTAGTACACCGTGCGCCCGCCGACGGCCAGCACGTCCGCCGGCATGATCTGCCAGGGCGCGCCCCGCCCGGTGCGCTCGATGTAGGCGGTCAGCACGGAGTGCAGGATCGGGTCGTGGTCCTGGTTGTAGGTGTTCCAGGCGCCGAACCCCCAGTACCAGGACTGCAGCGACAGACCGGCTCCGACCAGCACGAACAGCCCGCCGACCAGCTGGGCGAACCGCCGGGACAGCCCACCCAGCGGAGGCAGCAGCGGCCGGGCGGTCGGCTCGGGCAGCGCGCCGGGTGGGCCGCCGAACCGCCAGCCCGTCACCTTCCAGCGGTGCGCGCCGCCGGCCGCGCTCGCCCGGGCGCGGGCCAGCCGCTCGACCAGCCCGGCACGGTTCGAGCCGGCCCGGACGGGCGCGCTGCCACGGCTCCCTCCGGCCCGAGCGGCGCGGGTACGGATGGAGGCGGCCGCGCCGGTGTGTTGCGCCACGCGGCGCAGCGCGGCGACCAGCCCCAGCCGCCGCCCGCGCAGCCACCAGCCGAGCACCCCGCCCACCAGGGCGAGCAGCAGCGTGCCCAGCACCAGGGCCTTCGGCCCGTAGGGCACGTCGAGCAGCGCGCAGCCGCACGCGGTGAGCAGCGCGACGCCGACCGACGCCGGTGCCGTGGCGCCGAGCAGCACCACCCCCGGCCGGACCCCGAGCGCCAGCAGCAGCACAAGGCCGGGCCCGTACACGGTGGCGGCGGCGACGAAGACCACTTCCAGCGCGCTGACGTCCCTCGCCTCCTCCATGTTCCGAGCCCCGAAAGGGTATCCGGGCAGTGCGGTGTACCCCGGTAAGGCCAACGCGGTAGTTACCGAATTGGCGCGCGCCCCCTGTGCGGCCGCCGTGCGACCTCCTGGGCGGCGCCGGAGCGGCTCAGCCTGGCAACGGGGTCGTTACCGGAGATGTCGCGGCCCGAAACCGGGCGTTCTTAGCGTGGGCAGCCATGCAGACGCTCACGCATACAGTGTCCCGAATCGCGACCGTCGGATGACCGCCACCGCCGAGAACCCGGTAGCCGCCGAGGAGCACGGCCTGACCTCGGAGTTCGAGCACGAGCCGGTGCCGGCCACACACCGGCGGTCCTGGCTCTCCGTCGCGGCGGTCTGGTTCGGCTTCCCGATGATCCTGACCAACGCCGTGTTCGGTGGCGTGATCGTCTACGGGCTGGGCATCGCGGCGGGCCTGCTGGCCATCCTGCTGGGCAACCTGGTGCTGATGCTCTACGTCGGCGTGCTCAGCCACGTCGCCGGCTCGACCGGGCGCAACTTCGCCCTCATCGCCAAGTCGACCTTCGGCAGCCGCGGCTACGCCATCGCGTCCGGCTTCCTGTCCACCATCGTGATCGGCTGGTTCGCCTTCCAGACCGGGCTCACCGGCTCGACCCTGCACAGCACGCTGGGCTGGAACGAGCCGGCCACGATCCTGCTGGCCGGCGTGCTGTACATCGCGGTCACCTTCGTCGGGATCCGCGCGCTGGCCATGCTGGGCGCGGTGGCCGCTCCGCTGTTCCTGGTGCTGGCCGCCGTGGCGATCGGGTTCGTCGCCTCGCAGCGGGGCCTCGGCGGCGTGCTCGGTTACGGCGGGCACCCGGGGGCGACCGTGCTGAGCATCGGCGCCGCGGTGACCATGACCGTCGCCGGGTTCGCCGACTCCGGCACCATGACCGCCGACTTCACCCGGTGGGCGCGCGGCGGCCGGCACGCGGTCGGCGCGGCCGTCACCGCGTTCCCGGTGGCCAACTTCATCTCGATGGCGGTCGGCGGGGTGATCGTGGCGGCCGGCGCGGCGACCGACCCGGACCACAACGGCGGCGACTTCCTGGGCATCCTGGTCGGCCACCACCCGCTGCTCACCGCGCTCGCGGTCGTCTTCGTGTTCATCAACCTGGGCTCGGTGTGCACCCACTGCCTGTACAACGGGGCCGTCGGCTGGAGCCACATCACCGCCAGCAAGATGCGGCTGCTCACGGTCGTGCTCGGTGTGGTCGGGGTGATCGCCGCCGTGGCCGGGGTGTGGACCCTGTTCGCGGACTGGCTCAACATCCTCGGCGTCTTCGTGCCCCCGATCGGCGCCGTGCTGATCGCCGACCAGGTGCTGCTGCGCCGCCGCGCCGCCGGCCGCCCCATCGGCACGTTCCGGCCCACCGCGTTCGCGGCCTGGGCGGTCGGCGCGCTGGTGGCCGCCGTTGTGCACTTCACCGCGCCGCAGTACGCCGAGGCGGTGGCCGGCATCCTGGCCGGTGGCCTCGCGTACCTGGTCATCGCCTCGGTGGCCAGCCGCGTCGCGCCCGAGCCAGCGCCGGACACCGCCGAGCCCGTGCCGGCCGGCGACGCGGCCGCGTGAACGGCGACCCCGTGAACGGCGGCCCGGTGAGCGGCGACGAGATCTGCCGGTTGTCGGCCACCGAGCTGGTGGCGGAGATCCGCGTCGGTCACCTCTCACCGCTCGAGGTGACCGACGCGGTGCTGGCCCGGGTGGAGCGGCTCGACCCGCTGCTGCACGCGTTCTGCACGCCGACCCCGGAGCTGGCCCGCGCGCAGGCCACCCGGGTCGGCGACAAGATCGCCCGGGGTGAGCCGGTCGGGCCGCTGGCCGGCGTCCCGATCGGCGTGAAGGACCTGATCGCCACCAGGGGCGTGCGCACCGCGATGGGCTCGCCGGCCTACCGGGACTTCGTGCCGGACGAGGACGACGTGGCGGTGGAGCGGATCCTGGGCGCCGACGCGGTCATGATCGGCAAGACCAACGTGCCGGAGCTGGGCTACAGCGGCGTGGGGCACAGCCCGATCTCGGCGACCACCCGCAACCCGTGGAACCTGGAGATGACCTCGGGCGGGTCCAGCGCCGGGTCGGGCGCGGCGGTGGCCAGCGGGCTGGGGCCGGCCGCCCTGGGCAGCGATGGCGGCGGATCGGTACGCATCCCGGCCGCGCACTGCGGAATCTACGGTTTCAAGGGCTCGATGGGACGGATCCCGTTGTACCCGGGCTGCCGCGACGAACGCTACCCGGGCGTCTCCAGCTGGGAGAGCCTGGAGCATCTCGGGCCGATGACCCGGACCGTGGACGACGCGGCGCTGCTGATGTCCGTGCTGGCCGGGCCCGACCCGCGCGACCGGCACTCGCTGCCGGCCGGCGATGTGGACTGGCTGGGCTCGGTGGCCGGGGCCGACGCCGGGACCGGGATCGCGGGGCTGCGGGTCGCGTTCAGCCCGGACCTCGGCTACCTGGCCGTGGACCCCGAGGTACGGGAGATCGCGGCGCGCGCGGCCGCCGTGTTCGAGAAGGACCTCGGCTGCGTCGTCTCGCCGGGCGACCCTGGCTGGTCAGACCCGTTCGAGGCGTTCTGGAGCCTGGTCGCGGCGGACACCGACCTGGTCGGCATGCGGGCGATGGCCGACACCCACGGGCCGGCGATGTCACCGCACCTGGTGGAGATGCTGCGCCGGCCGTGGACGGCGGAGCAGCTGACCACGGCCGGGATGACCCGCAAGGCGGTGGTGAACCGGATGTGGCGGTTCATGGCCGACTACGACCTGTTCCTCACGCCGACCCTGGCGGTACCGCCGTTCCCCGTGCACATGCAGGGCCCGGAGATCATCGACGGCCGGTTCGTGCCGGCCACGTCGTGGCTCGGCTTCACCTTCCCGATCAACATGACGGGCCAGCCGGCGGCGACCGTGCCGGCCGGGTTCACGTCGGCGGGCCTGCCGGTGGGGCTGCAGATCGTCGGCCGACACCTGGCGGACGGCACGGTGCTGCGCGCATCGGCGGCGTTCGAGGCGGCGGCCCCGTGGGCGCACGTCTGGCCCGCACTGGACTGACGGCGTCGAAACTCGCGCCCGGGCAGCCAACTCGACCCGGGACGAACGGCTGACTAGTCCTCGCCGATCCGGGTCAGCGCCATGGTGAAGCTGACGATGATCACCTGGAACCCGGTCACCGTGAGCACCATGCCGATGATCGGGACCTGCATGGTGTCCGTGGCGTCCAGCGCGCCGAACCCGGTCGCCCCCCACGAGGTCAGCGCGGCCAGGAAGCAGCCGGTACCGAGCAGGAACAGCAGACCGCCGAGCAGCAGACCGCGCTCCAGGGAGAACCGGGACACCGCCCTGGCCAGCCGCGCGGACGGGGACAGCAGCCCGAGGTGGGCGGCGTAGGAGCGGGCGATCACGGCCAGCCCGAGGCCCTGCACGCCGAGCATGAACATGGTGGCGCAGGCCAGCATGCTGTGCGGCCCGAAGCCGACGTCACCGACCACCCGCGTGCCCACGGCCAGCCACACCATCCCGGCCAGCCCGATGCCCTGCAGTGCCAGCGACGGGTAGAACAGCAGCCAGCGCGGGCTGAACGCGAGCAGGAACCGCAGGTGCCGCCAGCCGTCCCGCCAGGTGCGCAGGTGCGGTGAGCGGCTGCGGCCGTCGGGGCGCAGCGTGGTCGGCACCTCGCAGATGCGCAGCTGCGCCAGCGACGCCCGGACCACCATCTCGCTGGCGAACTCCATGCCGGAGGTGCGCAGCCCGAGCCCCAGCATCCGGTCGCGCCGGAACGCGCGGATGCCGCAGTGGAAGTCCCGCACCGGGATCCGGAACAGCAGCCGGCCCATCTGGGACAGCACCGGGTTGCCCAGGTAGCGGTGCAGGAACGGCATCGCGCCGGCCTCGATGCCGCCCTTGAACCGGTTGCCCATCACCAGGTCGGCCCCGGAGCGCAGCGCGGCCACGAACTCGCCGAGGTCGTCCAGCGCGTAGCTGTCGTCCGCGTCGGCCATCAGCACGTACTCGCCGTGCGCGGCCCCGATGCCGGCGATCAGGGCGGCGCCGTAGCCGCGCCGGGGCACGTGGACCACCCGCGCGCCGTGCGCCCGCGCGATCTCTTGGGAGCCGTCGGTGGAGCCGTTGTCGGCCACCACCACCTCGCCGACCACCCCGAGCCGCAGCAGCGACTCCTGCGCCTTGCGCACGCAGATGGCCAGCGTCTCGGCCTCGTTCAGGCACGGCAGCACAACGGACAGCTCGACCAGCCCGGCACCCTGGTGGGCGGGCTCGCCGGGTTCGCCGGAGCCGGGCAGCGCCGGAGGCAGTGCCGTCGGGGGCAGGGGTGAGGAGAGGGCCGGCGCGAGCCCCGAGTTTCCGGTCTCTTCGGCCGCTTCGGTCGTCATCGAGTGCGCACTCCTTCGCCGGGCCCGGAGCCGTCCGACACCGCGACCCGGGGACCGGCCGGGGCGGAGCTGAGGGCGCCGCGCAGCATGGTCCGCGCGCCGCCGAGATCGCCGGCCGCGAGCAGGCCGGGCAGCTTGCACAGCACGTGCAGCCGAGAGGTCAGGTGCCAGCGGGCCGCGCGCGCCGCCTTCGGCCAGCCCAGGGCGGCCAGCTCGGCGGCGGTGTCGGCGAAGAAGGCCCGCTCCTCGGCGAACCGGGAGCCGTCATCCGCGCCCGCCGAGGACAGGCTGCCGGCGTGCCGGCGGTACTCGATGCCCGGCCGCCCCACCAGCACGGCGGACCCGCCGGCACGCAGGATGCGCAGGTAGAGGTCGAGATCGAGGACGATGTCGTAGCCGGGCCGGAAGCCGTGGCGCAGCAGCACCTCCCGGCGGAACACCACACTCGGGAAGTACATCCAGTTGCCGCGCAGCAGGGAGGCGGCCAGCCGCTCGCCGCCGACCAGGGCGCTGTCCCGCACCCGGATCGAGGTGGCGGCCTTGACCCGGTCCACCAGCGGCGCGGTCGGCCGGCCGGCGGCGTCCACGATCCGGGCGCCCGTGTGCAGGAAGGCGGCGTCCGGGTACGCCGTGGCCAGCTGGAGCACGCGGGCCACGAAGTCGGGCAGCAGCCGGTCGTCCGAGCCCAGGATGACCACCAGGTCGGCGGTGGCCAGCTCGGCGCAGCGCTGGAAGTTGCGGTTGATGCCGAGGCGCTCCGGGTTGGCCAGGTACCGCACCCGCTCGTCACCCAGGCCGGTCAGCCACGGGCCGAGGCCAGGGTCCAGCCCGATCGCGACGCCGTCGTCGACCACGGTGAGCCGCCAGTTCGGGTCGGTCTGGGCGAGCACGCTGGCGACGGTCTCGCGAACGTGCCCACCGTCCCCGAAAGCGGGCACCAGCACGTCGACCGACACGGCCGCAGAATAGTCACTCACTCCCGCCGCCTCCGGTCGACCCTCCACAAACTGATCACAGTTTGGCATGCGCCCCGGTGGCCGGACGCCTGATCCTGGCCGGACGCACCGCGCGGCGTACTGTCTGGCGCGTGGTGACCAGGGCCCAACTGCGCGGCCGGTTGGCCGGCATCGCCCCGGTGGGCGGCGGGCTGGCCCTGGTGGGGCTGGCCGCGTACGTGGTGCTCGCACTCGCTGGGCATACCCTCAATCCACGGGACTACGCGGCGGCGGCCTCGATGTTCCTGCTCACCGCGATCGTCGGCCCCGGGGTGTTCGCCGCCGTCGAGCAGCAGACCAACCACGAGGTGAGCGCGCGGCTGGCCGCCGGCGTCGACCCAGCGCCCTCGGTGCGCGCGGCCGCGGTGGTTGCCGCCGGGCTGGCGCTGCTCATGTCGCTGGTGGTGCTCGCGCTGGCGCCGGTGCTGGTGCCCCGCGCGTTCGCCGGCCACACCGCGCTGCTGGCCGCCACCGTGCTCGCGGTGCTCGGTGCGGCGGCCGCGTACCTGCTGCGCGGCATCTTCGCCGGTCAGCGACGGTTCCAGTGGTACGGCATCTCCCTCGCCGGCGAGGGGCTGGGCCGGCTGCTGCCGTGCGCGGCGCTGGCGCTGTTCGGCTGGGCCACCGCGGACCGGTTCGGCTTCGTGTTCGCGCTCGGCTGCGCGGTGGCCGCCGCGGTCACCCTGCCCGCGCTGCGCCGGGGTATCGGGGCTGGGACGGACAGCGCCGCCCGAACCGCCGCTGGCCGAGACGCCGCTGCTCAGGACACCGCGAGCGCGGCCGGCGCGCCGGTGCGGCTCCCCCGGCTGGCCGCCTCGGTCGGCCTGCTGGCCTGTGCGTCGAGCCTGACCCTGCTCGTGGTCAACCTGGGGCCGGTCGTGCTGACCTCCCGGCTGGGCACCGCGCACGGGGACGCAGAGCTCGCCGCCAGCTTCGTCTCCCTGTTCCTGCTGGCCCGGATCCCGCTGTTCCTGTTCGCGCCGGTGCAGGCGTTTCTGCTGCCCGCGCTGACCGCGGCCGCCGAACGCGGCGACCTCGCCCTGGTCCGGCGCCAGGTGCGCACCGCGCTGCTCGCGGTCACGGCCGTCGGCGGGCCCGGGGTGCTGGCCGCCGGACTGCTCGGCCCCTGGGCGTCGCGGGTGCTGTTCAGCGCGCCGCTGGAGCTGTCCCGGGGCATCGCCGCGCTGCTCGGGGTGAGCACGGTCGCCATGATGGCCGCGCAGATCCTGCAGCCCGCGCTGGTCGCGTTGGGCCGCAACCGCGCCGCCATGCTGGCCTGGGTGGTGTCCTCGGCGCTGTTCGTCGGGCTGCTGTTCGCGCCGGTCGCGCCGCTCGGGGCGGCGGTCACCGCGCAGCTTGTCGCGCCGGCGCTGGTCTGCCTGCTGATGGGCCTGACCCTGCGCCGGGAGCTCCGGGGACGGGCCGCCGGCACGACGGCACCCGACGACTCGGCCGCACCCGACGACTCGGCTCAGCCGGAAACCCCGGGTCAGGCGATCGAGCCCTCGGTGACGAACTCGTTGTAGGTGAACAGCTTGCCGGCCCAGCGCGGCAACGGGAACGACGCCTGGGTGCGCACGGTGAGCCCGAGGGTGGCGTACAGCTCGGCCACCTCGGCGAAGCCGCAGAACCGCACGTGGGTGGCATCGCTGGCGTAGCCGCGCTCCTGCGGCGTGATCACCACGACCACGGCGCCCGGCCGCAGCGACGGCAGGTACGAGCCGACCACCTCGAGCGCCGAGGGCCGGTCCATGTGCTCGACCAGGTGCGCGGCGAGCAGCCCGTCGAACGAGCGCGGCGCGCCGTGCGTCGAGGCGCGGAACTCGTCGGGCGTGTACGCCGTCATGCCGCGCTCCCGGCAGTAGGCCACCGAGTGCGCGTTGTGGTCGACGCCGACGCTGCCAGGACCCAGGTTGGCCAGGTTGCGGCCGATGCCACAGCCCACGTCCAGCACCGCGCGGTCGCCGACCAGGCGGCGCAGGTTCCGCCGGTACGGGGCCTGTACATCCAGCAGTCGCTTCCAGCGGGCGCCCTCCAGGCGGGCCAGCCGGTCGGTGTAGGACGAACCTTCGGTCGTGCTCATCGAGCCATCCCAGGGAGAGTCACGGATACCGCGGGTGAAGGAGGAGGAAGAGCGGGCGGAGCTGGCACAGCCGGTGGGACAGACGCTGTCACACGTAGACCGCGACGACCAGCGCGCACAGCCACAGCAGGGCGAGCACCTGTAAGACGCGGTCGCCGATGGCGATCTCTTCGGGCTCGCCGCCGTTGCCGCCGTCCACATCGACCGAGTAGCGCAGCACGGCCACCACGAACGGCACGATGGAGATCACCGACCACACCGAGTTGTGGTGCGCGGCGCGGATCTCGAACGCCCACAGGCCGTAGGTCATGATCAGCACCGCGGCGGACAGCGTCCAGACGAAGCGCAGGTAGGACGCCGAGTAGCGCTCCAGTGACTTACGGATCTTGGCGCCCGTACGGTTCGCCAGCTCGAACTCGGCGTAGCGCTTGCCGGCCACCATGAACAGCGAACCGAAGCCGGCCGCGAGCAGGAACCACTGCGACAGCGGGATGTTCGAGGCGGCGCCGCCCGCGATGGCCCGGATCAGGAAGCCGGACGCCACGATGCAGATGTCGATCACCGGCTGGTGCTTGAGGCCGAGGCAGTAGCCCAGCTGCACCGCGATGTACACGGCGATCACGATGAGCAGCTGCATCGAGGTCACCGAGGCGACCGCGAGCGAGCCGAGGAACAGCACCACCGACACGGCGATGGCCAGCCGGACCGGGACCAGGCCGGCCGCGATCGGCCGGTTGCGCTTGAC
This sequence comes from Pseudonocardia sp., assembly GCA_036272155.1. GTDB lineage: Bacteria > Actinomycetota > Actinomycetes > Mycobacteriales > Pseudonocardiaceae > Pseudonocardia. The sequence continues at coordinate 52,727 of DATAZG010000094.1, read as the reverse complement.
CGGGTGCACCCGGTCCTCGGCGACGTCGATCGCGTCGTTGATCAGGTACACCGCCGAGGCGGCCATGCAGAAGGTCACGAAGGCGAGGCCGACCTTCTCCAGCACGCTGATCTGCATCAGGTCGGCACTGGCCAGCGGCGCGGCCAGTACCAGCACGTTCTTGATCCACTGCCGTGGCCGCACGGCCTTGACCAGTCCGGACAGCGTGGTCATCGGGCTGTGCACCGGCGACTCCGGGGTCGCGGCGGGAGGGGAGGTGGTGGTCACCGAGGCCCCGTTTCCTGGGTTGCGGCGGAGCCGGCGGCGCGCCGCCGGGCCAGCCGGGGAGTCAGCGCGGCCACGGTGGCGCCCAGCGCCGCCCCGACCAGCACGTCACTGGGAAAGTGCACGCCGAGCACCAGCCGGGACAGCAGCATCGGCGGCACCACCGCCGGGGCGAGGCCGCGCTTGGCCCTCGGCCCGAGCAGTGCGCCGAAGAGCACGGCGGCCGCGGTGGTCGAGCTGGCGTGCGAGGACGGGAAGCTCAGCCGGCTCGGTGTGCCGACCAGCACCTGGACGCTCGGGTCGTCGGGGCGCGGCCGGCGCACCACGCGCTTGACCGCGATGGAAGCGCCGTGCGCGGCGGCGACCCCACCGGCGGCGTACAGCCAGTCGCGCCGCCGGGGCCGGTCCACCGCCGCGCCGAGCAGGCCGATGGCCAGCCAGCCGGCGGCGTGCTCGCCGAACAGGGACATCGCCCGGGCGGTGCCGACCACGGCGGGCCCACGCAGCCGACGCTGCACGGCGCCGAGCACCCTGGTCTCGGCGGCTCGCGACGGATCGCGGTCGGTCGCGGCGGTCCCAGAGGGCTCAGCCGCGGTCGTCCCGGTGGGGGTAGCCAGTGGAACGGCCACTCCAGACGCCTCCAGGCAGTCGGGGAGCATGAGCTTGAGCAGTGGTCGATGCTACGCGGGGCGCCGGATCTCGCCGCACTTGGCTGTGGAACCAGCGGAGAACCACCGCTCCAGCACCAGCGCCACCCCGTCGTCGGTATTGCTCGCGGTCACCTCGTCGGCCACCGCGAGCACGTCGGGGTGACCGTTGCCCATGGCCACCCCGTGCCCCGCCCACCGCAGCATGTCGACGTCGTTCGGCATGTCCCCGAACGCGATCACGTCCGATCGGGCCACCCCGGCCGACTCGGCCACCCGCGCCAGGCCGGTTGCCTTGGTTACCCCGGCGGCGGCCAGCTCAACCAACCCGTTCGAGCTGGCGAATGTGAGATCCACCGCACCGCCCAGCGCCGGCGCCAGCACCGCGCGCAGCTCGTCACTGGTCCGGCCCGGGTCCTTGACCAACAGCTTGATCGCCGGCGCCTCCAGCAGCCGCTCGCGGGGCACGGCGGTGTGCTGTGCGCTGGACCAGGCCTCCCGGTACCCGCCGGGCCGGCTCAACCGCACGTCGACCTCGCAGAGGAACTGGCCCTCGATGTTGTCGAACGCGCCCTCGCCGACCCGCTCCACCGCGAGCCACGCCTCCGGCAACAGCCGGTCGCACGCCGTGGCCAGCTCGCGCAGCAGCTCCGGGACCAGCGTCACGGCGGAGAGCACGCGGTCGGTGGGGATGTCGTAGAGCACCGCGCCGTTCGCGCAGACCGCCGTGCCGAGGCCGGGCAGGAACTCCGCGACCGGCGGGATCCAGCGTGGCGGGCGCCCGGTGACCAGCACGAACGGGGTGCCACTCGCCAGCACGTCGGCCACGGCGGCGACGGTCCGCTCGCTGGGCCGGCGCTCCACCAGCAGCGTGCCGTCGACATCGGACGCGACCAAGCGGGGCTGCTGCACGTTCGTCAGCCTACGGAAGACCCGGCCCGCCGCGCCCCGGTTACCCCGCCGCGATCCGGTCGGCCCGACCGCGGCGGATCGCCTCCAGCCGCGTCTTGTGCCGGCGGCCCCAGGCGCCGAGCGGACCGAGCGCCTCGTTCAGCTCGACGCCGTACTCGGTCAGCGAGTAGTCGACCCGGGGCGGCACCGCGCTCGCGACCTCGCGGTGCACCACCTCGTCGCGCTCCAGCTCGCGCAGGTGCTGGATCAGCATCTTCTCGCTGACCCCGACCAGCGCGCGCCTGAGCTCACCGAAGCGCATCGGGCCGGCTGTCAGCTCCCAGAGGATGAGGACCTTCCACTTGCCGCCGACCACGTCGATGCCCGCGTCGATGCCGCACACGAACGTCTCACAGCTCTTGCCCACGACCTGCTCACCTTTTGGTAGGTACCTGACTATTTAGTGGGTACTTGTCCGACCCTATAGCGTCGATGACGATCGAACCATGACAGAGACGACCGTCAGCGTGCTCGGCCTCGGCGCCATGGGTAGCGCGCTGGCCAGCGCATTCCTCCGCGCCGGACACTCAGCGACGGTATGGAACCGGACCCGGGGCCGGGCCGCCGCACTGCCCGAGCTGGCCGCCGCCCGGCGCGCCGACACCGCGGCCGCCGCCGTCGCCGCCAGCCCGCTCGTGGTGCTGTGCGTGGTGCACTACGACGCCGCGTACCGGGCGCTCGAGCCCGCCACCGACCAGCTCGCCGGCACCACCCTGGTCAACCTGTGCAACGGCACCCCGAGGCAGGCCCGCGAGATGGCCGCCTGGGCCGCCGGGCACAGCGCCGAGTACCTGGACGGCGGCATCATGGCCGTGCCCCCGATGATCGGCGGCCCCGCCGCGCTGACCCTGTACAGCGGTTCGCCGGCCGCCTTCGAGACCCACCGGGACACCCTCGCCGCGCTGGGCAACGCCCGGCACCTCGGCGCCGAGGTCGGGCTGGCCGCCCTGTACGACCTCGCGCTGCTGTCCGCCATGTACGGCATGTTCGGCGGCTTCCTGCACGCGGTCAGCCTGGTGCGCACGGAGGGCATCAAGGCCGGCGAGCTGCTGCCGCTGGTACAGCCGTGGCTGCTGGCGATGGTGCCCGAGCTGACCAAGGCCGCCGAGCAGGTGGACAGCGGCGACTACGGCCGGGGCGTGGTCTCCCCGCTGGCCATGCAGGCGGCCGCGTTCGGCAACTTCGTCGACTCGGCCCACGAGCAGGGCATCCGGCCCGACCTGCTGCTCGGGCTGCGCGGCCTGCTCGACGAGGCGGTCGCCGCCGGGCACGGTGGGCACGACATCTCCAGCCTGGTCGAGGTGATCACCCGCCGGGACTGAGCCGGCCGGCCGCGATCACCCGGCAGGGGTGACCAACGTTGCCGGCGAGGCCGCCCCAAGGCGCCTACGCTGGGAAATGTGACAGACCCGGCCCAGCCCACCATCGCCCAGCTCATCGTGCAGATCCTCGAGGCGGAGGGGGTGGAGTACGTCTTCGGCATCCCCGGTGAGGAGAACATCGGGCTGATCGACGCGCTGAACGACTCCGGGATCCGGTACATCCTGACCCGCCACGAGCAGGCCGCCTCGTTCATGGCCGAGATCTACGGCCGGCTCACCGGCAAGGCGGGCGTCTGCTCCGCCACCCTCGGCCCGGGGGCGATCAACCTGCTGCTCGGCGTGGCCGACGCGACGACCAACTCCACCCCGCTGCTGGCGCTCTCGGCCCAGGTCGGCCTGGACCGGATCTTCAAGGAGTCGCACCAGGTGGTCGACCTGGTCGGCATGTTCCGGCCGGTCACCAAGTGGTCCGAGCTGGTGCCGGGGCCGGCGGCGGTGCCCGAGATGTTCCGCCGGGCGTTCAAGACCGCGCAGACCGAACGCCCCGGCGCCACGTACCTGGCCATCCCGGAGGACGTCGAGGCGGCGCCGGTGCCGGCCGGGGCCGTACCGCTGCCGATCAACCGGGTGCGCGCCGAGGAGCCCTCGCCGGCCCAGGTGCAACGGGCGGCGGCCGTCCTCGCCGGAGCGCACGCGCCGATCCTGCTGGCCGGGCACGGCGCCGCCAGGGACGGCGCGGGCGAGGCGCTGCTCACGCTGGCCGAGCAGTGGGGTGTGCCGGTGGCCACCACGTTCCACGGCAAGGGAGTGTTCCCGGACGACCACCCGAACGCCCTCGGCGCGGTCGGCTTCATGCGCCACGACTACGCCAACTTCGGCTTCGACGCCGCCGACGTGATCGTCGCGGTCGGCTACGAGCTGCAGGAGTTCGACCCCGTCAAGGTCAACCCCCACCGCGACAAGCAGATCATCCACGTGCACCGGTTCGCCGCCGAGGTGGACGACCACTACCCCGTCGCGGTCGGCATCGAGGGCGACATCTCCCGCTCGCTGGCCGCGCTCGGCGCCGCTGTGCCCGGCCCGTTCGCCGCCGGCACCGGCACCAGCAAGATCCGCCAGCTGCTCGTCGACGAGCTGGAGCGCGGCTCGACCGACGACCGCTTCCCGCTGGTCCCGCAGCGGGTGGTCGCCGATACGCGCGCCGCGCTGGACCGCGAGGACATCGTGCTCGCCGACACCGGCGCCGTGAAGATGTGGATGGCCCGGCTCTACCCGACCTACGCGCCGAACACCTGCCTGATCTCCAACGGCCTCTCCACCATGGGCTTCGCGCTGCCCGGCGCCCTCGCCGCGCACCTGGTGCACCCCGACCGCAAGATCCTCGCCTCGGTCGGCGACGGCGCGTTCCTGATGAACTCGCAGGAGATCGAGACGGCGGTCCGGGAGAACATCCCGCTCACCGTGCTCGTCTGGGTCGACAACTCCTACGGCCTCATCGAGTGGAAGATGCAGCTGGAGATCGGCCGGCACAGCAACGTGCGGTTCTCCAACCCGGACCTGGTCAAGTACGCGGAGAGCTTCGGCGCCCGCGGCTACGAGATCCACTCGGCCGACGAGCTGCTGCCGACGCTGCGCGAGGCCCTCGACTCCAACGGCGTCTCGATCATCGCCTGCCCCGTCGACTACTCCGAGAACCTCCGCCTCACCGACCGCCTCGGCGAACTAACGGGCCCGTTCTAACCGCCCCCGCCCCCGCCGCCCTCCGACACCCCCGGCGCCCTCCGACGTCCCCGCGAGTCGGGGATTCCGTCAGGGTGAGTCGCGGATTCCGTCAGCGCGAGTCGCTGGATTCCGCGGCCGGCGGGGCTGGATTCCGCGGCCGGCGGGGCTGCGGGGCTTCGCGTCCCCCGCGAGTCGGGGATTCCGTCAGCTGGACGCCGTCCGTGAGACTTGTCGTTGGAAATAGGCACGACAGGTGGCTCTTGTCGCGGCTAATTGCCACGACAAGTGGGACGGGGGGTGAGCGGAGCAGTGAGCGGGGTGGCGATGTCTCGGGCTGGCGACACGGCGGGGACGGCGACCGCTCCGGCGGGCGAGTGGCCGCGAGCGCATGTTGTTGCGGCAGCAATCAGTTTCGCCACAGTCAGTTGCGGTGGCGACCGGTGGCGGTGGAGCGAGCGTCAGTCATTGCGGCCGCAATCAGTTGCGCCGGCCGTCGGGGGGGTAAGCGAGAGCAAGTTGTTGCCGTCGCAATCAATTGACACCGCAATCGGCGCGGCGAGCCCACGCGGTCGCCACTTGTCGCGGCAACTGGACGACGCCTCGTCACTTGTCGCGGGCACTGGACACAACATCGCCACTTGTCGTTGGAAATAGGCACGACAAGAGCCACTTGTCGCGGCTAATTGCCACGACAAGTCGGACGGGAGACGGCGATCGGCGCGGCCCGCACCCAGGCCGGCGGTCACCCCAGGCAGACGGTCACCCCCAGGCCGGCGGCCACCCCCAGGGAGGCGGTCACCCCAGGCAGACGGTCACCCTAGGACGCCGGTCACCCTAGGACGGCGGTCACCCCAGGGCGGCGGTCAGTTCGGGGTGAGGGTGTCTTTGCCCAGGTACGGGCGTAGCTGGGTGGGGACGGTGACCGAGCCGTCGGGCTGCTGGTGGTTCTCCACGATGGCGACGATCCACCGCGTGGTGGCCAGGGTGCCGTTGAGGGTGGCGACGGTCTGGTTGCGGCCGTCGTCGTCGCGGTAGCGGATGTTCAGCCGGCGGGCCTGGAACGTGGTGCAGTTGGAGGTCGAAGTGAGCTCCCGGTACTGGTTCTGGGACGGCACCCAGGCCTCGCAGTCGAACTTGCGGGCCGCGCTGGCGCCGAGGTCACCGGCGGCGGTGTCGATCACGCGGTAGGGCACCTCGACGGCGGCCAGCATGTCGCGCTCGAAGCCGAGCAGCCGCTGGTGCTCCTCCGCCGAGTCCTCCGGCCGGCAGTACGAGAACATCTCGATCTTGTCGAACTGGTGCACCCGGATGATGCCCCGCGTGTCCTTGCCGTAGCTGCCGGCCTCCCGCCGGAAGCACGTCGACCAGCCCGCGTAGCGCCGCGGCCCGCCGCCGAGGTCCAGGATCTCGCCGGAGTGGTACCCGGCCAGCGGCACCTCGCTCGTGCCGACCAGGTACAGGTCGTCGTCGCGCAGCCGGTACACCTCGCTGGCGTGCGCGCCGAGGAACCCGGTGCCCTCCATGATCTCCGGCTTGACCAGCACCGGCGGGATCATCATGGTGAAGCCGGCCGCGACCGCCTTGTTCATCGCCAGGCTGAGCAGCGCGAGCTGCAGCTGCGCGCCGATCCCGGTGAGGAAGTAGAACCGGGCGCCGGCCACCTTGGCGCCACGCTCGCTGTCCAGCGCGCCGAAGCTCTCGAGCAGCTCGACGTGGTCGCGCACGGTGAAGTCGAACTCGCGCGGCGTGCCCACGTGGTCGAGCACCACGTAGTCGTTCTCGCCGCCGGCCGGCACCCCGTCCAGGACGAGGTTCGGCAGCGCCCGCTGGGCGGCGGTGAGCGCGTCGTCAGCCTCAGCCTGCGCCACCTCGGCCGCCTTGACCTGCGCCGCGAGCTCCTTGCCCCGGGCGAGCAGCTCGGTGCGCTCGTCGCCGCGCGCCTGGCCGATCTTCTTGCCCAGCTGGCGCTGCTCGGCGCGCAGCGTGTCGGCCCGGCCGACGGCCTCCCGGCGACTCTCGTCGGCGGCCAGCAGTGCGTCCACGGCCCCGGGGTCCTCGCCGCGGGCTCGTTGGGAGGCGCGCAGCGCGTCCGGGTCGTCACGGAGCAATTTCAGGTCGATCACAGCGCTGCAGCCTAGTCAGCGCCTGGTGGCGGCCGCATTCGGCTTAACCGTTCGGCGGGTGGGACCCCGTGCTGAGGCCCGTCCGCCCGACGCCGGCGGTGGCCGGGCCCGAGCTGCCGCACAGTGTCACCCAGCAGGGGGTACCCGCCGCCTTCCGCGACGCCCAGCAGTGACTCGACCAGCTAAGTTGGACAAATGGCAACGATCCCCGACAGCGCCCGCGCGGTGCTGGAGTCCAGCGCGCTGGCCCACCTGGTCACCCTCGAACCGGACGGCAGCCCGCAGGTGAGCATCGTCTGGGTGGGGCTGGACGGGGACGAGATCGTCGCCGGCCACCTCCCGCTGCACCGCAAGCTGCGCAACATCCGCAAGGACGCGCGTGTGGCGCTGTCGGTGGAGTCCGGCACGCTGAGCGCGATGGGCCTCGCCGAGTACCTGGTGGTCTACGGCACCGCGCGGGTCACCGAGGGCGGCGCGCCGGAGCTGCTGCAGCGCCTGGCGCACGTCTACCTCGGGCCGGACGCGGTCTTCCCGCCCCCGGACTCGCCGCCCGGCTACATCACCCGCATCACGGTCGACCGGCTCTCCGGTGTCGGCCCCTGGGCCGGCTGACCAGCACAACCGGGCCAGCGCGGGCGAAGTCGGACCGGCGCTGGCGAAGTCCGGCCGCTGGAGAACGGCCGTCTAGAGGATGGCGACCGCGACGACCAGGCCGAGGGCGAGGTGCGCGGCGCACACGACGAACGTCTGCGGCCGGCGTTCCTCGGCGGCCAGCACGTCGCCGATGTCGATGCCGGTGACCCACTCCAGGATCCGGACCGCCACCGCCTGCACGACGATGCCGACCAGCCCGAAGATCAGCGAGGCGAGCAGCCCCTCAAGCAGCCGCCCGGACGAGCCGTAGATCGCCACCACGATGATGAACGCCATGCTGACCATGCCGAACGCGGTCACCGCGACGGCGTTCGGCCGCCCCTCCCGGACCAGCCGGTTGAGCTTGCCGGGCGTGGTCAGGTCGATGGCGTAGAAGCCGATCAGCATCAGCAGCAGGCCGACCAGCGCGTACAGCACGATCGCACCGAGCCCGCCGCCGATCACCCGGAAGAACCCCGGTTCGAGCGCGAGAACCGACGTGGTCACGTGTTCCTCCACCTCCAGTGATCGGCAGCGGTGCGACTATGGCAGATCGGCCGCCGCCCGGGCGCACCGACAGCCCGAACCCACCCGACCGGTTTTCCCTGGCCATCCCGCCGCGCCGGCACCTACCCTCGACGACCGGCGCCCCGAGCGGCTACTCCCACCCCGCCGCCGCGCCCCGGACCGGTCAGGAGTGGTGAGCGTGAGCGGCTCGGTGAGGCCGGTCCCGGTGCCGACCGCGGCCCGGATCATGGAGCTGACCAGGGGTTACTGGGCGGCCAAGACACTGCTCAGCGCGGTCGAGCTGGGCGTGTTCGGGGCGCTCGGGGACGGTCCGCTGCCGCTCGAGCAGCTGCGCGAGCGGCTGGCCCTGCACACCAGGGGCGCGCGGGACTTCTTCGACGCGCTGGTCGCGCTCGGCATGCTCGATCGCGACGACCGGGGCTACCACAACACCGCCGAGACCGGCCTGTTCCTCGACCCGGCGAAGCCGACGTACCTGGGCGGGCTGCTGGAGCTGCAGAACGCCCACAGCTACCCGCTCTGGGGCTCGCTCACCGAGGGGCTGCGCACCGGTGAGCCGCAGACCCGCGCGGGCGGGGAGACCTTCGGCGCGCGGTACGCCGACGAGCAGGGCCTGCGCGGCTTCCTGGCCGCGATGAGCGGCGTCAGCTTCGCCCCGGCCACCGCGCTGGCCACCAAGTTCCCGTGGGAGCGCTATCAGGTGGTGTGCGACCTCGGCACCGCCCAGGGCATGGTGCCGGCCCAGCTCGCGCTGCACCACCCGCACCTGCGCGGCATCGGGTTCGACCTGCCCGAGGTGGGGCCGCTCTTCGAGGAGTTCATCGCCGGCCGGGGGCTGAGCGACCGGGTGAGCTTCCACGCGGGCGACTTCTTCACCGACCCGCTGCCCGCCGCCGACGTCTACGTGCTGGGCCGCATCCTGCACGACTGGGGGCTGCCGGCCCGGCGCGCGCTGCTGGGCCGGGTGTACGAGGCGCTGCCGGAGGACGGGGTGCTGATCGCCTACGAAACGATCATCGACGACGAGCGCCGCGTCAACGCGGTCGGGCTGCTGATGAGCCTGAACATGCTGCTGGAGACGGAGGAGGGCGCCGACTACACGGGCGCGGACTGCCAGGGTTGGCTGGCCGAGGCCGGCTTCCGGGAGAGCTACGTCAAGTACCTGGTCGGCGCCGAGTCCATGGTCGTTGCACGCAAGTAGCCCGAGCACGCAAATAGCCCGAGCCTCCAAATAGCCGAGCCCCAAATAGCCGAGCCCCCAAGTTGCCGAGCCCGCAAAGAGCCCCGGTCAGCTCTCCGAGATGCGGTGCGGGACGAACGCGGCGCCGTCGTCGGTGACCAGGCCGGTGGTCTCCCGGATGCCGAGCCCGGCCGCCTCGTCGCCGACGATCCAGGCCCCCAGCGCCGGCCGGAACCCCTCGAACTCGGGCAGTGGGTCGAACAGCTGGTAGACGTACCCCTCGTCGCCGTACACGCCGCCGGTCTGCACCTCCGAGCCGGGCGAGACGATCGAGATGTTGGCGCCCTCCCGCCCGAGCCGCGGCTTGCGCACGTACTCGGTGAGGATGCCGGGCTGGTCCAGGAACGCCGGCAGCAGGTTCGGGTGGCCGGGGTACATCTCCCAGAGCACCGCGAGCAGCGCCTTGTTGGACAGCACCGACTTCCACAGCGGCTCGATCCAGAGCATCTCCGGCAGGCTGCGCAGCGCGTGCTTGCCGAACTCGTCGCCCAGGATCCACTCCCACGGGTAGAGCTTGAGCAGCGCGGCGATCGGCGACTCGGCGAGGTCCACGAACCGGTCAAGGGAGACGTCCCAGCCGAGGTCCTCGATGGCCAGCCCGACGGTGTCCAGGCCGGCCTCGGCGGCGGTCTCCTGCAGGTATGCCGTGGTGACGTGGTCCTCGCCGGTGGTGTCCGCGCTGGACCAGGTGAAGTGCAGCTCCGAGCCGGGCAGCTGGTCGGCGATCGCGGCCCAGCGCGCCACCAGCTTCTCGTGCAGGGAGTTCCACTGGTCGTCGCTCTCGTGCGTGTCCTTCAGCCAGTGCCACTGCAGGATGGACGCCTCGAGCAGCGTGGTCGGCGTGTCCGCGTTGTACTCCAGCATCTTCGCCGGCCCTGAGCCGTCGTAGCGCAGGTCGAACCGCCCGTAGAGGTGCGGGTCGGACCGCTTCCAGGAGGCCGCCACGCCCTCCCACGCCCACTCCGGCAGCGCAAAGTCCTTGAACCGCTCGGTGGTGACCACGTGGTCGACCGCCTCGAGACACATCGAGTGCAGCAGCTCGACGTCCGCCTCCAGGGACAGGACTTCGTCCATCTCGAACACGTAGTGCACCGACTCGTCCCAGTACGGCCGGGACACCCCACCGTGGCCTCGGCCCGGCGTGTCGAACACCATGCCCTGCTCGGTGATCCGCTGCTTCCAGTCCGGCCGGACCGGGCCCGTCTCTCGACGCATCAACTACCGCTCTCTCGGCCCGTCAGCCGCGCTCTGCCGGCGCATCAGCCGCCGCTGGACCTTCCACTCGAGGAGGAGGAACTGTCGCCGCCGACCCCGAAGCCGCCGCGCCGGACGCTGGACGAGCCCGCGCTCGAGTCGCCGGACGAGGAGCTGCCGAGCGAGCCGCCGGCCACGGTCCGCCCGGACGGGGTGGTCACCGTGCCGTTCCTCGGGGCCACCGTGGTGCCGCCGCTGGCTGCCTGTCCGATGTTGCCGGAGCCGCCGTAGTTGTAGTGGTACTGCCGGCCGCCGCCGCCGATGAAGATCGGGATCAGGCCGCCGCCGAAGCCGCCGTGGTAGTTGCTCGACTGGGCCGCCGGCTGCACGCAGTTGTTGTCGTCGACGACCACGTTGTTGTCGTCGACGCAGCGGGCCTGGGTGGTGTCGGGCTGGGAGACCGCGTAGCCGATGGCGATCAGCGCGGCCACCCCGACGGTCACCCCGCCGCCGATCATGACCCGCTTGCGCGTCTTGGCCTTGCGGGCGTCCTCCGCCAGCCGGGCCTCCTCGGCCTCCTCCTCCTGGCGCTGCGCCTGCAGCCTGGCCCTGCGCTCGGCCAGGGTGGGCTCGCGGGGCACGGTGTTCTCCGCGTCCTGGTAGCGGACGCTGCCCTTGCGGCGCGCCGACCCGCTCTCGTCGGCCTCGCTGGACGAGCCGGTCTCGGACGGTTCGGTGACCCCGGTGGGGGCGGTCGGCGCGTCGGACCCGGCCGGCTCGGTGTTCGGCAGGTCGGTGTTCGGCAGGTCGATGGGCTCCGGCACCGGTGGCTCCGCCGCCTCGGTCGGTTCCCCACCGGCGGGACTCGACCGCCGGGGCTCTCCCTCAGTGCTCATGCCCTACTCCGCGCTCGTTCCGCGCCTCGCTCGCCGACGCCGGGCGAGACTGGCTCGCCGGCGCCCGGGGTGCGCGTGGCCGTACTCCCGCGAACCGTACCGTTCGGAGCCGGGTTGCCGGCGGCCGACCGCTCACCGGATCGGGCGCCGCGATCGTCGAACGAGCCGGCGCCGGCCCGCCTCGACTGCCGCGACCTGGGCATTCGCAGCACACCGCTGACCGACCAGCGCGCCGACGCCCCCCGAAATGGGTTCGCCCAACCGGTGAAAGGCATGATTGGGCCCGACATGGAGCCGACCGCTGGCGCCTCGCGCGCACACCGTTCGCCCGGCCGAGCCGGCCGGGCGGGTCGAATCGGCCGGATCCAGCTCGGCCCGCGCCACGTCGGCGTTGTGGTCGGCCTGCTCATCGGCGCCGCCGTGATGCTCATCGTGGCCACCCTGAACGACGTGGTCGGCACCCGGGTTCCGGTGCTCAGCACGCTGGCCTCCGCGCCCATCCCCGACAACGAGCGGCCGCTGGCCGAGCGCACCCCGCCGCCGGCCACGCCGGGCACCTGCCTCACCTGGCAGCGTCCGGACGCGGCCGACGCGGTCGTGGTGGACTGCTCCCGCCAGCACCTGTTCGAGCAGTCCGGCCCCGTCCAGCTGACCGACTTCAAGCCGGGCAGCGCGATGCCGACCAACCAGCGGTTCCGCGAGCTGGTCAACGACCGCTGCACGCCGCTGGTGGTCAACTACCTCGGCAGCAAGTACGACCCGTACGGCGCGTTCCGGGCCGGCGCGCTCAAGCCGTCGCAGAAGAGCTGGGGCAACGGCGACCGGACACTGCGCTGCGGGCTGCAGCGGTTCTCCCGGTCCGGCGCGCTGTACCCGATCGTCGGCAAGGTGGGGGGCCAGGACCAGGCCGACGTCCGGCCGGCGGGTACCTGCCTTGGCATCGACGGGCGCTTCATCGGCGACCCGATCGACTGCTCGCTGGCGCACGCCGAAGAGGCGGTCGGCGCGGTCGACCTCGGCCAGAAGTTCTCCGGCAACTTCCCCGCGCCGGGCGACCAGGACAGCTACCTCCAGCCGCAGTGCATGAAGCTGGCCACCGCGTACGCCGGCAGCCCCGACGTGATCAACACGAAGAAGCTCGTGGTGATCTGGAACAACCTCACCCAGCAGTCCTGGGCGGCCGGCACCCGCCGGGTGGCCTGCAACCTGGCCGCCGTGCTGCCCGACAAGAGCGGCTACGCACCGATCACCGGCAGCGTGAAGGGCCCGGTGCAGATCGGCAACCAGGCCGCGCCGCCCGCCCAGCAGCAGGTCCCGCCGGGCGCGCCCGCCCCCGGTGCCGGTGGGAGTGACGACTCGGACGGCGGCGACCCGGCGGACTCGCCACAGACCGAGCCGTCCATCGCGCCGCCGGTGCCGCTGCCGGCCAACCCGCTGCCGGCGCTCGGCGGCGGCAAGCCGGGTGACAACCCCCTCGGCGGCGGCGACAGGGACAAGGACAAGGCGCCCGCGAACCCGCTCGGCGGCGCCGAGAAGCAGCCGACCAACCCCCTCGGCGGCAACGGCAAGCCCCCACTGGGCGGCGACGCCAACCCGGCGAACCCGCTGGGCGGCGAGAAGGCACCCGACCTGACCAAGCCGGCCGAGGCGACCGGCAACACGCCGCGCTGACCCGGATCGCCCGGCGCGAGCTCGCGCCGCGCTCCGGGGTCGCGCCGACCGGGTTCAGTCCTCGGTGTGGTCCGGGCTCTGGTCGCCGGCGCCGCCGGTGCTGTCCCCCGGCACCGGGGAGCCCTCGTCCCAGGACTTCAGCAGCCAGCCGCCGGCGCCGCCCGTCTCTCCGCCCGGTCCGCCCAGCGGGGCAAGCACGACCCGGCCGGCGTTCGGCACGTACCGGGTGTCCGCGTACTCGCCGATCAGCGCGCCGGCCGCCAACCGGATCGCGGCACCATGGCTGACCAGCACCAACACCCGGTCCGGTGTGTCGGCGTGCCGGGCCCACAGGTCTGCGACCACGGGTAGGAAGCGCTCCCGCAGCTGGATCGCCGACTCACCGCCGGGCAGCCGCCGGCTCAGGTCGCCGTCCGCCCACGCCGCGTAGACCTCGTCGAACAGCTCCCGGGCGGCGTCGTCGGCACGGCCCTCCAGGTCACCGCAGAACACCTCGTGCACGCCCTCCACCACCTGGACGGGCAGCCCGAGCCGGGCGGCCAGTGGGGCGGCGGTCTGCTGGGCGCGGACCGCGGTGGAGGCGTACACGGCCGTCACCGGCTCCACCGCCATGGCCAGCCCGAGCGCCTCGGCCTGCGCGAGACCCAGCTCGTTCAGCGGTGGGCCGGGTGGGCGGCTGTCCAGCGACTTGAGCACGTTCGACTGCGTCTGGCCGTGCCGCACGAGCACCAGCAACGGCCCACTCAGCCCGCCGGCGCCGGGGTTCGCCTCGACCTGTGCGCCGCCACCGCCGGGCGGGTTCGCGCCGGTCACGCGAGGGTCCCGGCGCGCACACCGGCCAGCCAGTCGGCGGCGGCCGCGAACCGCACCGGGTCGTAGCCGTCCCTCGGTTCGGGCGCGGGTTCGGCCTTACCCTCGGCCGGGCCACCCACCGGGCCACCTACGGCGACCCCGTTGGTACCGGGCGCGGCACTGCGCGGATACGAGCCCAGGTAGCGCACCCGCAGGCAGCGCCGGTGCAGGGCGGCCAGCGCCTCGCCCATCGCCGGCTGCGCCACGTGGCCGGTGCAGTCCAGGTGGAACCAGTACTCGTCGCGCCGGCCCTTGATCGGGCGGGACTCGATCCGGGTCAGGTCGATGCCCCGGACGGCGAGCTCGGTCAGGATGGCGAGCAGCGCGCCCGGGCGGTTGTCGGTGGTGGCCGCGAGTGTGGTGCGGTCCAGCGCGGTGGGCGCCGGCGGTGGGCCCGGCGGGCGGACGAGCACGAACCGGGTGACCGCCGCCGCGTTGTCGGCGATGTCGTCGGCCAGGATCTTCAGGCCGTGCACGGTCGCCGCCACGGGCGCGGACACCGAGGCGTCCACCTCCCCCCGGGCGGCCTGCGCGGCGGCCTCAGCGGTGGAGCTGGACATCAGTACGGCCGCCTCGGGCAGGTTCGCGGCGAGCCAGTGCCGGGTCTGTGCCTCGCCGTGCGGGTGCGAGGAGACGGTGCGGATGTCGGCGAGGCTCAGCCCCGGGCGGGCCATCAGGGCGAACTCGACGGCGACCTGCGTCTCCCGCACGATGACCAGCGGCGGATCGGTGACCAGGGAGTCCAGCACCGACGGCACGCCGCCCTCGACGCTGTTCTCGATCGGCACGCACGCCGCGTCGGCCTCGCCGCTGCGCACGGCGGCCAGTGCGGCGGTGGTACCGACGCAGGGCACCAGCTCCGCCCCGTCGGACTCGGGCAGGCTGAGCAGGGCCTGCTCGGTGAAGGTCGCGCGCGGGCCGAGGAACGCCAGACGGGTCACCCCCCGAGCTTAGGCCGTGTGCGGCAAGCCCCTTTCCCGCACGCCACACCGGTCGGCCACCCGCTGAGGCCGGACCGGGCAGCCTGCCTGCCGAGACCGGCGGTTCGCCCTACGCTGACCCCGTGCGCGAGCGACCCGAGTTGGTGCTGGTAGCGGTGGACGAGCCGATGGCGGTGGCCTGGGACGGGCTGGTCGCCGGGCGGCCCTGGGTCCGGGTGTTCCGGGGCTCGGTGACCGACCTCTCGGTGGCCGCCGTGGTCAGCCCCGCGAACTCCTTCGGCTGGATGCGCGGCGGGATCGACGGCGTCTACGCCAGCTGGCTGCCCGGCATCGAGGACCGCGTGCGGGCGGCGATCGCGGCCGAGTCCCGCGGCGAGCTGCCCGTCGGCGAGACCGTGTTGGTGCCGACCGGGGCGACCGCGCCGGCGCCGGCCTGGCTGATCAGCGCGCCGACCATGCGCCGGCCCGGCGAGCGGCTGCACCGCGCCGGTGACGCGGCCGGGGCGGCCGCCCGCGCGGTGCTGCTGCGCTGGCGGGACGGTGTGCTGCCGGACGGCCGGGCGGTCCGCGACGTGATCGACTCGATCGCGCTGCCCGGCCTCGGCACCGGCGTGGGCGGGCTGCCGCCGGCCACCTGTGCCCGCCGCGTCCGTGAGGCGCTGGACGAGGTGCTCGGCTAGCCGGGTGCGCTTCCCAGCGGGACCGGCCTGAGCTAGAGCAGGCCCAGGTCAGCGAGTTCGGCGGCCGGTGCCTCGGCGGGGCCGCAGCCGCACCGCGCCAGCAGCCCACGCACCGCGCCGCCGGCCGCTTCGGACAGCTTGCCGACCTCGCGCACCAGCACATTGGGGTCGGTCTCCGCGAGTGCGCCGCGGACGTCGCCGTTCACCAGCGCCCTCGCCACGCCGACCAGCAGGTTCAGCATGCCGTGATCGGCTCGGCCGTTGGCGTCCGCCTCGGCCCTGCGGACCGCGTGTGGCACCCCCAGGCTGGTGGTGAACCCGGCCGGGGCGCCGTCGGCGGCGGCGACGAAGTCGGCCACCTCGTCGATGGTCGGCACGTCGGACGGCCGGGGGCCGCCGCAGCGCAGCTTCGGGGTGCAGCCGTGCTCGGAGACCCGGCGCACCGCCTTCAGCCACTGGGCGGTGTCACCACCGAGCGGGCGGCGCGGCTCGACGACCGGCAGCACGTCGTCGGGCACGAACTCGGAGACGCGCTCGAGCCAGGTCGAGTCCACGTCCGGCGGCGCGGCGGTCTCCACCGTGCACGGGGTGAGCAGCGCCTCCCGCGACATGACCAGGGACAGCGCCTTGGGCACCGCGCCGAGGCCGGTGTCGACCACCAGCGACACGTCCACCGGCTCGAGCGGGGCGAGCTTGGCCAGCTGGCTGACCACCTCGGGCAGCCGCGACACCGGGCAGACCAGCTGACCGGCCATGCCGCCGTAGTTGCCGTCCCGAACACTCAGGTAGCGCGCCAGCACGTCAGCGATCGGAGGGATCAACGACCGGGGCAGCAACAGCGTGGTGTCGTCGACGAGGTGGGCGAAGAGAGCCGGGATCGGGGTGGAGGATCCCCCGGGTTCGCCCTCATGCACGGTCGACACCGATCGAACCTAGCCGCTCGGCACAGCTATATCCAAAACGGCTGGGCACAGGCCTGGCGATGCTGAGGGTGTGCCAGTGCACTCCCATCGGGGGTATCGCCACCCTCAACTGACTAGGTTAGGCTCACCTAAGAAACTGGGAGGTGTACCTGTGGGCAGTACCCGACTCCGCCGGCCGCTCGCGCCGTCCAACGCTGAGCGCGCGCGCAGCATCGCCAGCCGAGGGGGCCACGCCGCCGTCGTTGGCCTGGATCAGACTCAGCGGGTCGTGCCGCTGTTGCACCACATGGATCCGGACGGCGCGGCGACCCTGCTGCTGCCCACCGACCACGAGCTGATGGCCTGCGTGCGGGAGGGTCCGCGCAGCGGCCTACCGGCCATGCTGGAGATCACCGACACCGCGCCGGTCGCGCTGCGCGAGCCGGTCCGTGGGCTGCTGTGGGTCAGCGGCTGGCTGGTCGCGCCTGGGCCGACGTACGCCCGCCGGCTGGCACTGGACGTCGCCGAGAAGCGGCCGCACCCCCGCCTGCTGGACCTCGGCCACGGCGCCAGCCTGCTCCGGCTGCGCCCCGGCTCCGCGGTGATCGCCGACGCCGAGGGCACCGGCCCACTCGCACCGGCCGAGCTGTCCGCCGCCTCGCCCGACCCGTTCTGCCAGCTGGAGAACGGCTGGCTGCAGCACCTGGAGGAGGCTCACCCGGACGTGTTCTCCTCGCTGGCCAGGCACCTGCCGGAGCCGCTGCGGCAGAAGTCGGGCTGCCGGATCCGCCCCCTCGGCGTGGACCGCCTCGGCATCCGGCTGCGCGTCGAGGCAGAGGACGGCGACCACGACGTCCGGCTCGCGTTCGAGTCGGCCGCCGAGACCGCCGAGCAGCTACGGGCGCAGGTCGGGCTGCTGGTCGGCTGCCCCTTCCGGGCGGCGCACTGAGCGGGCGCCACGCCCGGCGGCGACCTTCTTCGGCGGCATCGCCCGGACCAGCTTGGTGACCTTGCGCTCGGCGTAGAACGACACGAACGGGATGGTGCCGGCCAGCGCGACCAGCAGCGCGCGCACCGGCGTCCACCGGCACCGCTCCGCCAGCACCAGGCTGCACACCACGTAGATCATGTACAGGAACCCGTGCAGCGCCCCGACGATCGCGACCGGCTGCCCGTTGCCGCCGATGTACTTGATCGGCATGGCGATGCACACCAGCACGATCAGTCCGGTACCGGTGATGTAGGCCATTATCCGGTACGCAAGGAGAGCAATAGCTCGACTGTCCACGTGGACGAGTGTACGCCCGCCCAAAATATGCCCTAAGAGGGCTGCACAATGAAATGGCACTGCCTAACTCGCTCAGCGCCGTTCACATAGAAGATCGCGCAGGATCGACCGTAGGTCGGTAGCGTCCGAGTATTCGGGATCGCGCGGACGATGTCATACTTTGCGCAGTTGGTCGCTTGGGATCCACGATCGGTGCGGTAGATCTTTCCCTCCGCGTCCTCGTACTGGAAGTCGATTCGCCAGTTACAGAATCCGCTCTCTACCACTGCCGGCCCCATCGCGACGATATCCGCCTGCTCCTGCGTGATGACGAGGCCGCTCCCATGAGTGGCGTGCTGAAAGAAGAAGCCATTCGGAACCGTGAACTTCAACCCCTGGAAGGTGTAGTCAAAGGCGCCTAGAGCCGTAATTCCGTATGCGTCGGCGTACGCGGGCGACGGAGCGACAAACATCGGTGCGGCCGCCAGCACCAACGCCAGAAAAACTCGAGTCCGCTAGCGCATCAGATCCCCCGTTTGACGTTTCGGAGTCAAATCATCGCGACGCCGATGGGGCCCCGAGGGAGAATGCACAGCTGTGACACGAACGGCCTAGTGCCCCACCGAACCGGGCACGTGGTGGGCGGCAACGGCCTAGCGGCCTCGGGCGGCCTCGGCTTCGCGGTCGCGGACCGCGAGCTCGGCGAGCATTCTGTTGTAGGCCGCGAGCTCGGGGTCGTCGTCCTCGTCGGGCGTGATGACGGCCCGCGCGGAGCGGTCGGTCGCGGGGCGGGCCTCGGCGACCGGGGCCGCCCGCTCGGTGCGGGTCCGCGCCGGCGGCTCGGCGGCCTCGACATCGGCTTCCCCCGACTCGCCGGCCTCCGCGAGCTCGGCGGCCTCCTCGTCCAGGCGCTGTGACTCGAGCCGGAGCATCCGCCACCACATCACCGCGAAGAACACCGCGAACATCGGCCACTGCGCCGCGTACGCCATGTTCTGCAGCGAGTGGGTGATCTCCGCCCGGCCCCACTGCCAGTCGGCCAGCAGTAGGCAGCTGACCACCGCGATGACCGCCAGGACATGCCCGAAGACCCAGCGAGGGGTGAACACGAACCGGCGCACACCGCCAGGGTAGCCGCCAGGTAGCGTCGGTTCCCGTGACGGGCGGGCTACGCGGATGGCTGACCCCCAGTTGGCCGTCCGAGCAGGAGCCACTCGGCCAGCCGGACCGCCGCCTGGTGGGCACCGAGCTGTGGGTGGTCTTCGCCATCACCCTCGGGCTCTCCGGGGTGCGCAGCGCGCTCTCCCTGCTGCAGTCGGCGCTGCGCGGTCCCCTCGCCGACCAGAAGGTCACCCTCAACGCGCCCGCCGCCGCCAACCAGTACATCGACCTCGGGCTGCAGCTGAGCTTCGTGGTGCAGCTGCTCGGCTGGGGGGCGCTCGGCGGATACCTGCTGGTCCGGGCCGGGCTGACGCTGCGCGACGTCGGGCTGGACCGCCTGCGGCCCGGCCGGGACGCGCTGCTCGCGTGCGGCCTGGCCGCGCTGATCGGGATCCCCGGGCTCGGGCTGTACCTGGTTGCCAGGGCGGCCGGGCTGAACCTCACCGTGCAGCCGAGCACCCTGACCGACACCTGGTGGCGGCTGCCGGTGCTGATCCTCTCGGCGGCCGGCAACGCCTGGGCCGAGGAGGTGCTGCTCACCGGCTACCTGCTGACCAGGCTCCGCCAGCTGGGCTGGTCGCCGAACCGCTCGGTGCTGGTCTCCGCGCTCGTGCGGGGCAGCTACCACCTGTACCAGGGGATCGGCGGCGGGTTCGGCAACCTGGTGCTCGGGCTCGTGTTCGGCCGGGTCTGGCAGCGCACCCGGCGGCTGTGGGCGCTGGTCGGCGCGCACACCCTGATCGACGTGGTGGCGTTCCTCGGCTACGCGCTGCTCGCCGGTCACCTGTCCTGGCTCCCCTGAGCGCGGCCCTCAACGCGGCCTGACCCCTGTGGTCCGTGGGGCGGGAGAAAACCTCGTGGCGAGCTCGCACCGGATCTGGGTAACCTCGCCGGCATGACCTATTGAGTCCTTTCCTCCGCCCGGTCCGCGCCTCGGCTGTACTGGTTGTTGCTGCGCGCCATGTCGGGCCCACTCGCGCTGGCCATGTTCTTCGGTGTTCTGGCGGCCGTGCCACTCGCCCTGCTGCCCCTGGCCATCGGCCGCGCGATCGACGCTGCCGTGGGCGGGGGGCCGCCCGGTGGCACCGGTCTGCTCGGCTGGACGGGCGTACTGCTCGCGCTCGGCGCGGTGCAGGCGACCGGAGTCGGGCTGGGTGAGTACTTCGCCTCCGAGGTGTGGCTGCTCGCCGCGACCCGCACCCAGCGGGCGGTGCTGGCCCACGCCGCCGGCGTCGGTGCCGCGCTGCCCCGTGGGATCCGCGCCGGTGAGGTGGTTGCGGTCGGCTCTTCGGACATCTACCACATCGGTGACGTGTTCGAGATCATGAGCCGCGCTGCCGGGGCGCTGGTCGCCTTCGGGGCGGCGGCCGCCGCGCTGCTGCACAGCTCCCCGCTGCTGGGCGTCGTGGTGCTCGTCGGCGTGCCGCTGGCCACGGTCGGAATTGCGCCGCTGCTCGGTCCGCTGCGCCGGCGTACCGAGGAGCACCGCGAGCAGGTCAGCGTGGCGACCTCGATGGCCGCCGACATCGTGTCCGGGCTACGGGTGCTGCGCGGGATCGGCGGCGAGCGCCGGTTCGCCGACCGGTTCGCCGAGACCAGCCAGCGCGTCCGGCGGGCCGGCGTGGCGGCCGGGCGGATCGACGCCTGGCTGTCCGGTATCGAGGTGCTGATGCCCGGCCTGGTCACCGTCGGCGTGACGTGGCTGGGCGCCCGGCTGGCCCTGAGTGGGCAGATCACCGTCGGCCAGCTGGTGGCCTACTACGGCATCTCGGCGTACCTGGTGATCCCGGTCAGCGTGGCCACCGAGGCGGCGCACAAGGTCAGCGAGGGTGTGGTCGCCGCCCGCCGGGTGGTGACAATCTTCGGGCCGCGGCCCGCGCTGAGCTCACCGGCGCACCCGGTGCCCCTGCCGGCCGGCCCGCTCGGGCTGACCGACCCGGCGAGCGGCCTGAGCTGCCCGCCCGGCCAGCTGACCGTGCTGGTGCCGGCCGCGCAGTCCGACCCCGCGGCCCGGGCCGACGCTCGAGCCGATTCCCTGGCCGACCGCCTCGGCCGGTACGTCGAGACGTCGGTGCGGGCCGGCGGCGTCCCGCTGGAACGAGCCGACCTGGCCGAGGTGCGCCGCCGGATCCTGATCGCGCACAACCAGGACGTGCTGTTCTCCGGGCCGCTGGCCGACGAGATCGGCGGGCCCGGCGCGGCGCTCGACACGGCGCTGGACACGGCACTGTGGGTGGCCGACGCCACCGACGTGGTCGCCGGGCTGCCGGACGGCACCGCCCAGCGGCTCACCGAGCAGGGCCGCGAGCTCTCCGGTGGGCAGCGCCAGCGGCTGATGCTGGCCCGGGCGCTGAGCGCCGACCCGGACGTGCTGGTGCTGGACGAACCGACCTCGGCGGTGGACGCGCACACCGAGGCCCGGATCGCCCGGCGGGTGGCTCGCCTGCGCCGGGGCCGGACCACGGTGGTGATCAGCCACAGCCCGCTCTGGGCCGCCGTCGCGGACCACCTGGAGACCCCGGCTGGTGGGGTCCAAGAAGAAAAGGAGACGTCGTGAGCGGCACGTTCCCGTTGGCCGGACGCCGTGAGGTGCGGAGCTGGCTGTGGACGGTGGCCACCCGCAACCGGGCGGCGCTCGCCGGGATGGTCACCCTGTTCCTGGCCGCGACCGTGGCCGGGCTGGCCGGGCCGAGGTTGCTCGGTGAGCTGGTCGACTCGGTGCGGGCCGGCACCGCGCACTCTCGGGTGGACCTGCTCGCACTCGGTTTTGTCGGGGCGCTGCTGGTGCAGTCCGCCCTGCGCACCTGGGCCCGGTTCGTGGCGGCGGTGTTCGGCGAGCGGCTGATCGCCAGGGCCAGGGAGGACCTGGTCCGGCACGCGGTGGCGCTGCCGCTGGACACGGTGGAGTCCGTCGGCACCGGCGAGCTGCTCGGGCGGGCCACCTCGGACGTGGACAAGCTGGACATCGGGCTGCGCCAGGCCGCCCCGGAGATCGCCATCGCGTCGGTGATGGTGGTCCTCACCGGGGCGGCGATGGTGGTCACCTCACCGCTGCTGGCGGCCGGCGCGCTGGTCGCGGTGCCGCTGCTGGTCGGCTTCACCCGCTGGTACCGGCCGCGCGCGGTGCCGACGCAGGAGCGCATCCTGGCCCGCTGGGCGGCGGTGCACAGCAGCACCCACGAGACGGTCCGGGGCGCGCGCACCGTGGAGGCGCTGCGGCTGGCCGGCCGGCGGGTCGAGCACCAGGACGGCGCGCTCGGCCGTGTGTCAGCGAGCGAGTACCGATCGTTCCGGCTGTGGGCCGGCTACCTGGTCGGCCTCGAGCTGGGCGCGCTGCTCCCGATCGCGGCGATTCTGCTGCTCGGCGGCTGGGCCTACCAGCGCGGGCTGGTCGGCATCGGCGAGGTCACCGCGACGGTGCTCTACGCCAGGGCGCTGTCCGACCCGCTGAACGACGCGCTGTCCTGGATGGACGAGCTGCAGGTCGGGCACGCCGCGCTGCGCCGGGTACTCGGTGTCGGCCTGGTGCGCCCGGACTCCGGCTCGGTGGACGAGCAGCCCCGCGGGCGGGCGCTGCGGGTGCGCGACGTGCGGTTCGGCTACCGGGCCGGCCAGGACGTGCTGCACGGGGTCAGCCTGGACATCGCGCCCGGGGAGCGGCTCGCGGTGGTCGGCCCGTCCGGCGCCGGCAAGTCCACCCTCGGCCGGCTGCTGGCCGGGGTGAACGCGCCGGACAGTGGCTCGGTCACCGTCGGCGGCGTGGAGGTCAGCGCCCTGCCGCTGGAGCGGCGCCGCCGCGAGGTGGTGCTGGTGACCCAGGAGCAGCACGTGTTCAGCGGCACCCTGCGGGAGAACCTGACGCTGCCCCGGCCGGCCACCGACGCCGAGCTGTGGGACGCGCTGCGCGCGGTCGGCGCCGCGGGGTGGGCCGACCGGCTGGCCGACGGGTTGGGCACGGCGATCGGCGGCGGCGGGGAGCCGGTGCCGCCGGCGACCGTGCAGCAGCTCGCGCTGGCCCGGCTGATCCTGGCCGACCCGCACACCCTGGTGCTGGACGAGGCGACGTCCCTGGTCGACCCTTCGGTGTCCGGCGAGCTGGAGCGGTCCCTGGCCGCCGTGCTCAGCGGCCGCACCGTGGTCGCGATCACCCACCGGCTGGCCTCGGCCCGGGACGCCGACCGGATCGCCGTGCTGGACGCCGGCCGGGTCGTCGAGCTGGGTTCGCACCGGGAGCTGATGGCCGCCGGCGGTTCGTACGCCGAGCTGGTCAGGGCCTCCACCGGGGACCGGGGCCCAGTAGGCTCGCCGAAATGACCCAGTCGGCACCGTCCAGGGTGGACAGCGAGGTCGGCCGGCTGCGCGCCGTGCTGCTGCACCGCCCCGGGGGCGAGCTCACGCGCCTCACCCCACGCAACAACGACCAGCTGCTCTTCGACGGCATTCCCTGGGTGGCCAGGGCGCAGCAGGAGCACGACCTGTTCGCCGCCGCGCTGACCGAACGCGGCGTCGACGTGCTCCTACTGGGTGACGTGCTCGTCGAGGCGCTGCGGGCCGACGTGGCGGCGCGCGAGCGCGGCATCGCCAGCGTGCTGGACGAGCGCCGGCTCGGGCCGCCGCTGGCCGCGCTGCTCGGCGACTTCCTCACCGATCTGCCTGACGACGAGCTGGCCGGCGTGCTGATGGCCGGGCTGACCTTCGCCGAGCTGCCCGGCGGCTCCAGCTCGGCGGCGGTGCACGGGTCGCTGGTGCGCACCATGCACGAGCCGACCGACTTCGTGCTGGACCCGCTGCCGAACCTGCTGTTCACCAGGGACTCGTCCGTCTGGGTCGGCGACCGCGTGGCGATCACCTCGCTGGCCCTGCCCGCCCGGGCCCGGGAGACCGCGCTGACCGACCTGATCTACGCCCACCACCCCCGGTTCGTCGGCACCAAGCGGGCGTACGAGGCGCACAACGCACCGGTGGAGGGCGGCGACGTGCTGCTGCTCGCGCCCGGGGTGCTGGCCGTCGGGGTCGGTGAGCGCACCACGCCGGCCGGCGCCGAGTCGCTGGCCCGCTCCGCCCTGGCCGACGGGCTGGCCACCGCCGTGCTGGTCGTGCCGATCGCGCAGACGAGGGCCACCATGCACCTGGACACCGTGTGCACGATGGTCGACCGGGACGCCGTCGTGATGTACCCGACGATCGCGGACAGCCTGCAGGCCTACACCGTGCGGGCCGGCACCGGCTCGGCGGCCGGCGGGATCACGGTGGAAGGCCCGGCTCCGTTCCGGGTGGCCGCCGCCGAGGCGATGGGCGTCCCCGAGCTGCGTGTGATCGACACCGGGCTGGACCCGGTGACCGCCGAGCGTGAGCAGTGGGACGACGGCAACAACACGCTCGCGCTCGCCCCCGGTGTCGTGGTCGCCTACGAGCGCAACACCGAGACGAACGCGCGCCTCGAGGAGGCCGGCATCGAGGTGATCCGGATCGCCGGGTCCGAGCTGGGCTCCGGGCGGGGTGGACCGCGCTGCATGTCCTGCCCCCTGGCCAGGGACCCGCTGGACTGAGCCCGGGCGAGTTCGGCACTGTGCGAGTTCGGCACTGTGCGTGTTCGGCACTGTGCGTGTTCGGCCCGTTCGGCTGACCGGGGCTACCGTGCGGCTATCCGGAGGGGCGACGCGGCTCACCCTCCAACTGAGGCAACCCAAACTTTATCCTCGGGGTCATGCCGAGTGACTCGAAGTTCCACGCGCTGCTCCTCGACCAGATCCGCGGTGAGTTCACCGCGTCCCAGCAGTACACCGCTGTCGCCGTCTACCTCGACGGGCAGGACCTGCCCCGGCTGGCCGCGCACTTCTACGCCCAGGCGCTCGAGGAGCGCAACCACGCGATGAGCATGGTCCGCTACCTGCTGGACAACGGGCTGCCGGTGGTGATCCCCGGGGTCGACGACGTGCGCAACGACTTCGACTCGGTACGCGACACGGTCCAGCTCGCGCTGCACCAGGAGCAAGAGGTCACCAAGCAGATCACCACGCTCGCCCGCACCGCCCGTGACGAGGGCGACTACCTGGGCGAGCAGTTCATGCAGTGGTTCCTGAAGGAGCAGGTCGAGGAGGTGTCCTCGATGTCCACGCTGCTCACCGTGGTGGACCGGGCCGGCGAGAACCTGTTCCACATCGAGGACTTCGTGAACCGGGAGCTGGCGCCGAGCGGCGCCGGCGACCCGACCGCGCCGCCATCCGCCGGCCCGCGCGTCTGACCTCCGCGTCTGACCGACGTCCCCGAACGACAGAACCGGCCCCGGGCGAGCTGCCCGGGGCCGGTTCGTGTGTGTCTGGCGTACTCAGCTCAGCGCAGGGTGACCTGGCGGCCGGCCAGCGCATCGCGGGCGCGGCGCTCGCGCTCGGTCGGCGGCTGCTCGTCCAGCGAGGCCAGCGTCTCCGTGAGCCGCTTGGCGAACGCCTCGGCCGGCGCCGTCCACTCCTTGGAATGCATCTCGAGGTCCAGGTCCCACACCGGCACCAGCAGCCCGTGCGCCCGGAACGAGCCGACGTAGCGGGAGCCGGTGCCCAGGTCGAGTTGGTCGGCGGCCTGCAGCCGCGCCATGGCGGCGAGCAGCCGGTCCTCCGGCTCGGGGCGCACCCAGCGCAGGTGCGCCTTGCTGCCGGCGTCCACCCAGTAGGCCGCCCGGACCCCGTCGCCCCGGACCAGCTCGGTCGGCATGATCACGTTGTTGGCGTGCTCCAGCGCGGCGGCGGCCTCGGCGCTCGGCTCGCCGTCGTCGGGCAGCCACCAGGCGAAGTCGGTGTGCAGCGTGAGGTCGAGCGGCGCGTGCGGCACCACCAGGTCCTGCAGCCGCACCGGTCCGTCACCCAGCGAGGCCCCGGACACCGGCAGCATCTCGCCCGGCGGGGCGGTCAGCGCCCAGCGCAGCGCGCGCCCCAGGTCGGCCGAGATGTCCCCGCTGCGGGTCTGCACCTGGAGGCCGACCAGGGCGTCCCCGTTCGGCCGGACCAGCGCGGCGGCCGCCCCTGGCAGCACGGTGGCCAGCCGGGGTGCCCGCCCGTCGAGAGCCAGCTCCTGGCCCAGGGCGGACAGCGTCAGCGGCGCGTAGCCGGACGGCACGAACTCGCGCATGGCTACGATGTCGCACTCGGCGGCCAGCCCCTCGAACGGGCGCAGCACGATTACGTCGTCGCCGGCCCCGTGACACGCCTTGTACCGCTTGCCCGAGCCACAGGGGCAGGGCTGACGCGGGTTGGGCACGCTGCTCCCGGTGCCGGCGGAGTCGGCGGCAGTGCCGCTCGCCACGCGGGCCCGGTTCCTCGTCTTCTTGCTCATCGCGGCACCACGGTACTTGCCTGCGCCGAGGTGCTGCCGGCCGGCTCACGCACGCTGACGACCCGGGGCAGCGGAATTGATCTCGGCGGCCCGACCAGGGCGGTCAGCCAGATGACCACCCGCGCGGTGACCAGGGCGGTCGCGGCGGCCAACAGGTCGACCAGTGCGTGCAGCTCGACGCCGTCCGCCCTCGCCTGCACCCCGGTGCGCAGCGACCAGAGCGCGGTGACCAGCCCGAGCACCACGTTCGCCGCCCATAGCCCCCACCAGAGCAGCAGGAGCGGCGACGGCCGGGGGCGCTCGCCGGCCGGCCGGCCCAGCGCGGCGTGCTCGACCTCGGCCAGCACCGAACCCGGCACGCTGATGTTCAGCACCGGCACGATCCAGCCGACCAGCACCCCACGCCGGCTGCGTGGCGGCCGCGCCCCGGACCGCTCCGCCGCCGCCTCGATCACCCGCAGCACCCAGACCAGCAGGTAGATCCCGACGCCGACACAGAGCAGCGTGCACACCCAGGAGGCCCACTCGACCAGTGCGTCGGACATGGCGACCTGGCTGGCGTCGAGCGCCTCGCCCCGGCTGCGCAGCAACAGCACGTAGCGCCAGATCTCGGCGGCGCCGGCCAGCGCGGCGAGCATCGCGACCGCGCGCAGCAGCGGCACCAGCAAACCGGCCTGACCGGCGGCGATGCTGGCGGCGCCAGGCGCGGGCTCCGGCTTGTCCAGCCGCCACGGCAGCGCGGGGAACCCCCAGCGCGGCGGCGACAGGTAGCGCGGCGGCCCGGCGTAGCGACCCCGGCGTTCCTTCGGCGCCGGGGCGCCGGCGGCCGACTCCGGCGGCAGCGCCACCCACCGCGTGCGGACCAGGAACTGGCCGCAGTGCACGCAGAACACGCCGGGCTCGGCCTCCGGCGGTTGGGCCCGACCGCAGCGGGGGCAGTTCACCCCAGCCCCCCGGTCCGGCCGCGCGGCGCGGCGAGCATCAGATGATCTCCGGCTGGCCGGGGCCGTCGGACACCACCGGGAGGCCGGCCTGCTCCCAGGCCTGCATGCCGCCGTCCACGTTGACCGCCGGGTAACCCTGGGCGACCAGGTACGCCACCACCCGCGCGGACCGGCCACCGGAGCGACAGATCACGTACAGCGGGTCCTCGTCCCCGGGCAACTCGTCCAGCCGGCCGGCGAGCTCGGACATCGGGATGTGCACGGCACTCGGCGCGCGGCCGGCGGCCCACTCGTCCGCCTCGCGCACATCCACGGGGTGCGCGCCGTCGGGCACCGCACCCACTGTCACCGTCGGCAGCTGGGAAGAAGTCACCCGTCCATCGTGCCACCTGCCCACGTCAGCGCACCGTAAGGCGCCGCACCGCTCGCCCCCCGCCGCCCACCCCCGGCAGCGTCCGCGCACCCCCGGCGCACCCGGCGCACCCGGCGCACCCGGCGGGCACCGTCCCACTTGTCGTGGGAAGAAGACGCGACAAGTGCCACCTGTCGCGTCAAATAGCCACGACAAGTGGGGGCGGCGAGTCAGCGGGGACAGGCGGCGGCGGCAGGCGGCAGCGGCAGGGGGCAGTCGGCGGCCGGGCAGGCGGCGGCCGGGCAGACGGACGGCGACGGACGGCGGCGACGGACGGCGGCATCGGACGGCGGGGCATCGGACGGCGGGGCATCGGACGGCGGGGGCATCGACGACCGGGGCATCGACGGACGGCAGCACGCGGAGGCGGGCGGAGATACGTGGTGGCCGCAACGGGCAGCCGGCGCGCACCGTCCCACTTGTCGCGGGAAGAAGACACGACAAGTGCCACCTGTCGCGTCAAATAGCCACGACAAGTCGCCACGGGCGCCACGGGCGGTTCCGAGCGGTTCCGGGCAGTCACGCCACCCGCTCCACGCCCTCCGCCAGCGCCGCCCTGGCGCCGACCGCAACTCGGCTCCCCGCCCGCGCACGGCGCTCCCGCCCAGCCCCCCGGCGCTCCCCGCCCGGCCCGCGCGCACGGCACCACCCAGCCCCGCACACACGGCACTACCCGCACAGGCCAGCACTTGTCACGCCCAATAGACACGACAGGTGGCACTTGCCGCGTCAATTAGACGCGACAAGTGCCACCCGACAAGCGACCAGACAGTGCCACCCAGGGCGAAACCGTCAGTGCGGGACTACTACGTCGGCGCGTTCGGCGCCGACGCCGGTGAGCGAGCGGACCTCCATCTCGGCGTAACCGGCCTCGGCGGCGGCTTCGCGGCCACCCACGAACGTGCCGACCACGCCGAGGATGAACGACAGCGGGATGGACACCAGGCCCGGGTTGGACAGCGGGAACCAGTGGAAGTTGACCGTCTTGATCATCGCCGTGGCCGACCCGGAGACGGCTGGCGAGAAGATGATCAGCAGTACCGCCGAGCCCAGCCCGCCGTAGATGCTGAACAGCGCCCCGGTCGTGTTGAACCGCTTCCAGAACAGCGAGTACAGGATCGTCGGCAGGTTGGCCGAGGCGGCCACCGCGAACGCCAGCGCGACCAGGAAGGCGACGTTCTGGCCGTTGGCGAGGATGCCGCCGACGATCGCCACGAGCCCGATCACCAGCGCGGTCCGCCGGGCCACCCGCACCTCGGAGTCCGGCGCCGTGTTGCCCTTCTTGATCATGCTGGCGTAGACGTCGTGCGCGAAGGAGGCCGACGCGGTGATGGTCAGCCCGGCCACCACCGCCAGGATCGTCGCGAAGGCGACCGCCGAGACCAGCCCGAGCAGGACCTCGCCGCCGAGCTGGAACGCGAGCAGCGGGGCCGCCGAGTTGGCCCCACCGGGCGCCTTGGCGATGGCCTCCGGGCCGACCAGCGCGGCCGCGCCGTAGCCGAGCACCAGCGTGAACAGGTAGAAGATGCCGATCAGCCAGATCGCCCAGACCACCGAGCGGCGGGCCTCCTTGGCGCTCGGCACGGTGTAGAACCGCATCAGGATGTGCGGCAGGCCGGCCGTACCGAGCACCAGCGCGAGCCCCAGCGAGACGAAGTCGATCTTCGAGGTGGCCGTCTTGCCGTACTGCAGGCCGGGGCCGAGGATCTTCTCACCGGACTTCGGGCTGTTCTCCACGGCCTTGCCGAGCAGCCCGGAGAGGTTGAAGCCGAACTTGCCGAGCACCCACGCGGTCATCACGGCCGCGCCGATCAGCAGCAGGGTGGCCTTGATGATCTGCACCCAGGTGGTCCCCTTCATGCCGCCGACCAGCACGTAGACCACCATCAGGATGCCGACGACGGCAATCACCAGGGACTGGCCGTCGAAGAACGTCGACTTGTCGTCCTCGATGCCGAGCAGCAGCGAGATCAGCCCGCCCGCGCCCGCCATCTGGGCCAGCAGGTAGAAGAACGAGACGACCAGCGTGGAGATGGCGGCCGCCGCCCGCACCGGGCGCTGGCGCATCCGGAAGCTGAGCACGTCGCCCATCGTGAACTTGCCGGTGTTGCGCAGCAGCTCGGCGACCAGCAGCAGGGCCACGAGCCAGGCCACCAGGAAGCCGATCGAGTACAGGAAGCCGTCGTAGCCGACCGTGGCGATCGCGCCGGCGATACCGAGGAACGACGCGGCGGACAGGTAGTCGCCGGAGATCGCCACGCCGTTCTGGGCGCCGGTGAAGGCGCGGCCGGCCGCGTAGTAGTCGGCGGCCGTGCGGTTCTGCCGGCCGACCACGAACACGATGACCAGCGTGATCAGCACGAACACCAGGAAGATGCCGATGTTCAGCGCGGGCTTGCCGACGGTGGCAGCCAGGTACATCGAGCTCATCGAACGTCCCCCTCGATCCGCGCGCGGATCTCCTCGGCGGCCGGGTCCAGGTTCTTGTTGGCGTACCGCACATAGATCGTGGTGATCACGAACGTGCTGACGAACTGCAGCACGCCGATCAGCAGGCCGACGTTCAGGTTGCCCAAGAGCTTGATCGACATGAACTCCGGCTCGTACGCCGCCAGCAGCACGTACGCCAGGTACCAGACCAGGAAGATCCCGCTCATCGGGAACACGAACCGGCGCAGCCGGCGACGCAGTTCGACGAACTCCGGGCTGACCTGAATCTCCGCGTACGGGTTCAGGTCGCCCGGTGGGCGCTCACCGGTGGTACTCACGAGCGATCTCCTTCGGTACTTGCTCGACCGAGCGCAAATGGGGCCGCTCAGTAGTTTCTCAAACACGCTGAGTGGGATCCATCACGCTAGAGCACCAAGTGGTTGCGAACGCGACCAGCTGGCGCGGACGGCTCCGCGCCGGTCGAAATCACCCCAGTAGGTGAGCTATGGCACCGCTGTCGAGGCGGGTCAGCCGAACCGGCGTGCCCGGTCCTGGCTCAGCCCGAGCCGCTCCGGCGCATGCAGCCGCAGCAGCAGCCTCGGCACGTCCGGCAGCAGCCGCTTGCGGGTCAGCTTGCTGAC
Organism: Pseudonocardia sp.; assembly: GCA_036272155.1. Taxonomy (GTDB): domain Bacteria; phylum Actinomycetota; class Actinomycetes; order Mycobacteriales; family Pseudonocardiaceae; genus Pseudonocardia. The sequence continues at coordinate 21,980 of DATAZG010000094.1, read as the reverse complement.
CACCGTCATGGTCAGGAACGCGGCCGGCACGGTGATCAGCGCCGGCCGGTTCAGCAGCAGCCCCACCCAGCCGGCCGGGGCCACCCCGAACAGGCTCACCGTCACGGCCCCGGCCGAGGACACCCCGCCGACCAGCAGGCCGGCCATCGCGCCCCGGTCGGTCAGCCCGCTCCACCAGATGCCCAGCACCAACAGCGGGCAGAACGTGGACGCGGCGACGGCGAAGGCCAGCGACACGGTCTGCGAGAAGTCCAGCCGCGCCGCCACCAGGGCCAACCCGAGCGGCACCACCCCGGAGATCACCGCGGCCACCCGGAAGTCACGCACGGTGCCCCTCGGGAACAGCGAAGGGCTGGTGGACAGCACCCCGGCCACACCGACGACCAGCCCGGACGAGGTGGACAGGAACGCCGCCCAGGCCCCGGCCGCGACCAGCCCGGCGAGCAGCGTGGGGAACGTGCCGCCGCCCAGTGCCGCCGTGGGCAGCAGCAGTACGGCGGCGTCGGTGTTGTTGCTGACCAGCAGCTGCGGCACGTACAGCCGGGAGAGCGCACCGAGCAGCGTCGGCAGCAGGTAGAACGCGCCGAGGAAGGCGAGCACCACCACGGTGGTCCGCCTGGTCGCCCGGCCGTCCGGGTTCGTGTAGAAGCGCACCAGCACGTGCGGCAGCCCCATGGTGCCCAGGAACGTCGCCACGATCAGCGAGTAGATGCCGAACAGCTGGTAGTTGGAGTCGCCGGACAGCGGCGTCAGCCAGCTCGAGTCGCGGATCGGCAGGCCGTCCGGGATCGGCACCGAGGTACCGGCGGTGAAGTTCAGCTGGGCGCCGGACAGCACGGTGTGCCGGCCGGGCACCCAGCTGACCAGGCCGTCCGTCTGCACGCCGTCCAGCACCCCGTTGGCCTCGAACGTCACCGGCTGGGTCACCCGCAGCACGACGTCGGTCTTGATGGCGACCGAGGAGTCGGTCGGGAACTGCGGCGGGGCCGGCCGGTTGAACGGCTGGTGGTCGCCGCCCACGTAGATCAGCAGCACCACGGCCGGCAGCGCCAGCGCGGTGAACTTCAGCCAGAACTGGAACGCCTGCACGAAGGTGATCGAGCGCATGCCGCCGAACACCACCGTCGCGATGACCACCACGCCGGCCGCCACCATGCCGCTCCACGCCGGCAGCGAGGGCACCACGGTGGCCACCGTGAGCCCCGCCCCCTGCAGCTGCGGTAGCAGGTACATCCAGCCGATGATGATCACGAACACCGTGCACAGCCGCTGCACCCCGGGGCTGCGCAGCCGGAACTCGGCGAAGTCGGGCACCGTGTACGCCCCGGACCGGCGCAGCGGCGCGGACACGAACAGCAGCAGTGCGAGATAGCCCGCGGTGAAGCCGACCGGGTACCAGAGCGCGTCCGGGCCGTACTTGAGGATCAGCCCGGCCACCCCGAGGAAGGACGCGGCCGACAGGTACTCGCCGGAGATCGCACCGGCGTTCGCGGTCGGGCCGACGGTGCGCGAGGCGACCAGGAAGTCGGAAGTGTTCCGGGCGAACCTGACCCCGAACGAACCGATCACGGTAGAGGCCACCGCGACGATCGCGATGCAACTGAGCGCCACCACGGCGGCCGGGGTCATAGCGGGAGCCTAAGGCTAGAGAGGGCTAGTTCTGGATGTGGTCGGCGAACACCTGTTCCAACCGCTCCGCCGATCGGGCGTACCACCAGCCGAGGGCGAGCAGGAACGGGTAGGCCAGCACGCCGAGCAGCAGCCAGGGCAGCCGCAGCCCGAACAGCTCGAACCGGCCGAGTACCGGGAAGATCACGAACATCGCCGGCAGCGAACCCAGGGTGATGAGCGCGATGCCGCCGATCCGCAGCGCCAGCGCCAGCTGGGACCGGATCAGGCTCGAGCTGAGCACCTCGCCGACCTGGGTGAGCTCCTGCACATCGACCACGGTGCGCACCGGGCGCGTCTGCCCCTTGCGCTGGGAGAGCACGACCCGCTCCCGCTTGCCGGGCGCCACCTGATCGGGCTCGGCCTCCGGGATGGGCGCCGGCGGGGTGGCCAGCGGCTGGACCGGGGCGGTCAGCCGGATCGGCTCGGACTCCGGTCGGGCGGACATCGGGCGCTCGGTCGGGTCCTGGCGGACCCGGGAGAACACCTCGGTGACGTCGGTCGGCGACACCGGCACCGAGCCGGGGCCCGGCGTGCGCACGGCGTGCCGGGGCACGTAGTCCAGCCGCGGTGGGCGGGGCTGGCCGTCCCGGCGGGCGTGCCGGCCGGGGCCGGTGACCCTCTGGTTGCCGGGGGTGGTGTCCGGCCCGGCCAGGTCGTCCGGCGCCGCCCCGTTGCCGACCCGGCGGCGCAGCTCGCGACGCAGCTGGATCGGTGACTCGTCGGGCAGCAGGTCGCCGTCCTGGTCGAGGCCCGGCTCGCCGGCCGCCCGGCGGGCCGCACCGGGTGGCACAGGTGAATCCGCTGGCTCGGGGTATTCGTCCGAGACCACCGACGGCACGCGGCCGTCATTGCTCACGCCGGCGCTCCCCGCTCGCTCCGGTACTCACCGGCCGACGCTCGCTCCCGGCCGGTACAGCTCACCGCTGGCTCCAGGCCTGCTTCGTGGCCCGGACCAGGCGGTCCTTCAGTTCCCGGGTGTGCCGGCGGCTGACCGGCAGCTCGGCGGTCTCCGGGCCGGTGCCGATCCGCACCACGTAGCCCGAGCCGGACAGCCGGAGCTCGGTGACCAGCGGCAACGACACCAGGTAGGACCGGTGGATGCGGACGAAGCCGGCATCGCGCCAGCGGTCCTCCAGCACCGAGAGCGGGATCCGGACCAGGTGGCTCTTGTTGTCGTTGGTGTGCAGCCGGGCGTAGTCGCCCTGGGCCTCGACGTAGCGCACCGCCGAACGGGGCACCAGCTTCGTGGTGCCGGCCAGCTCGACCGGGATCACCTCGTCGTCACCGGGGCCGTCGTTCTGGCTGGACTCGTTGCTGGCCACGACCCGGCTGGACAGGATCCGGTCCAGCGAGTTGCGCAGCCGCTCGGAGCGCAGCGGCTTGAGCAGGTAGTCCACCGCGCCCACGTCGAACGCATCCACCGCGCGGTCGTCGTGCGCGGTCACGAAGACCACGGCGGGCGGCACCACCATCGAGGAGAACACCCTGGCCAGCTCCAGCCCGTCCAGCCCCGGCATCCGGATGTCCAGGAACACCACGTCGACGTCGGTGCTCCGGGCGATGGGTGCCCCGGTCACCGGGTGCACGGGAACCTGGCCGCCCGCCCCGATGCCCGGCAGCCCGTCCCGGGGACGTTCCCGGGTGCTCAGCATGCGCAGCGCATCGTTGGCGTTGGACGCGGTCAGCACGGTGCCGATCCGCTGGTCCTGGCCGAGCAGGTACTCGAGCTCGTCGAGCGCGGGCTTCTCGTCGTCTACGGCGAGAACGACGAGCCCACCTGAGCCTTCTGTGCTATTCACGATCTCCTCATCCTGCCCAATCCCCCCGGCTGAGACGTACATCATCGCACCGGAGCCTCACCCACCGCGGCCTAATCCCGCATTTCATGGTGACGGTGATTGTGACCGAGTGCCAGGGCCGATGCGATTTTCGCCACTCCCGCCAACAGGGGGTTCAGCATGCCATCAAAGGCCGAATCTGGCCCATGCGGCGCGCACCTCGGCCGCCTGAACCAGGTCCGCGACCAGCGTGGACACCCCGCCGCGGGCCGACACGCCGCCCACCCCGAGCCGGGCCAGCAGCGGCTTGCGACCCTCCACCAGCACCGGTTCGGCGTCCGGGAAACGGTCGGTGATGACCTCCCGCAGGGTGCCGAGCCCGTCCACGAGGCCCAGCTCGACGGCCTTCGCGCCGGTCCAGACCTCGCCGGTGAACAGCTCGGCCGCCGGGTCGCCCGCCCCTTCGGGGGTCCGCAGCTTGGCACCCCGCCGGGACTTGACCCAGTCCTTGAACAGCTCGTGCAACTGGCCCTGCATGTCGGTCAGCCAGGCCACGTCCTCCGCCTTCTCGGGCAGGAACGGGTCGAGCCGGGACTTGTTGTTGCCCGCGGTGTAGAGCCGGCGCTCCACGCCGACCCGCTCCAGCAGGCCGGCCAGCCCGAAGCTCTGGCTGACCACGCCGATCGAGCCGACCAGCGAGGTGGAGTGCGCGTAGATCTCGTCGGCGGCGCAGGCCAGCCAGTACCCGCCGGACGCGGCCACGTCCTCGCAGAAGGCCAGCACCGGCACGGGCGTCTTGCCCGAGCCGTTCGCGGAGCTCGAGCCGTTCGCCGAGCCCGAGCCGCCGGTGCCGTACTGCTCGGCGAGGCCCCGGATCCGGTCGGCGATCAGGGCGGACTGGGTGGGCGCCCCGCCCGGCGAGTTGATCACCAGCGCGACCGCGGCCAGCCGGTCCACCTCGAATGCGCGCTTGAGCACCGGCTCCAGCACGCTCAGGTTGATCACCGAGCGGGCCATCGGGCCCATCGCCGGCGTGATCACCCCGTGCAGCCGCACCACACTCACCACGGACCGCTCGGACCGGTCCCCGAGATTGCCGGGCAGCCGGTCGGTCACTTCCTTGGGCAGCCTGTCGAGCAGCCTGTTCACGCCAGTCATGCCCGCCACGCTACGCGGTGACCAGGTGGGTTCTGTGTGATCGGAGCAGATCCGGGCGCTGTGGTGGGGTGCGTCGAGGGTGTCAGGCCCGGATGCCGGCACGGAACTTCGGCACCCGAAGCGTGATCTTGGTGCCGGCGCCGGGCGCGGTGTCCACGACCAACCCGAAGTCGTCACCGAAGGCCGAGCGCATCCGGTCGTCCACGTTGCCGAGGCCGACGTGCGCGCCGGACAGGTGCGCGTCGGTCATGTCCTCGCGCAGCCGTCTCGGGTCCATCCCGACGCCGTCGTCCTCCACGCTGATCACACACTCGGCGCCGGCGTTCTCGGCCGCGATCGTGATCGAGCCGCCGTTCGGCTTGCCGGCCAGCCCGTGCCGCACGGCGTTCTCCACCAGCGGCTGCAGCGCCAGGAACGGCAGCACCACCGAGAGCACCTCCGGCGCGATCTGCAGCCGCACGTCGAGCCGGTCGCCGAAGCGGGCCCGCTCGATCATCAGGTACCGCTCGATGTTGGTCAGCTCGTCCTGCAGCGTGGTGTACTCGCCGGCCGTGCGGAACGAGTAGCGCGTGAAGTCGGCGAACTCGATCAGCAGCTCGCGGGCCCGGTTCGGGTCGGTGCGGATCAGCGAGGAGATCGTGGTCAGCGCGTTGTAGACGAAGTGCGGGGAGATCTGGGCGCGCAGCGCGCGAACCTCGGCGCGGTTGAGCCGCGCCCTGGACTCGTCCAGCTCGGCCAGCTCCAGCTGGCTGGAGATGTAGCGGGCGACCTCGGCGGTGGCCCGCAGCAGCACCGGGCCGGCCGTCGAGTCGGTCAGCGCGCCGAGCGTGCCGACGATGTTGCCCTCGGTCTCCAGCGGGACCACGACGATGCCCTTGACCGCGCAGTCATCCCGGCCGCAGTCGATCGCGGTGTGCGAGGCCACCTGCTGGCGGCCGGTCTCCACCACCTGCTTGGCCAGCTCCACCACGTCCATCGTGTGGTGGTCGGACTCGCCGTCCCAGGCCAGGGACTGCGCCTGGGCGTCGGTCATGGTCAGCGCCGAGGTCTCCAGCAGGGTGCGCAGGTAGGGCAGCGCGAACGCGGCGGACTGCCGGGACAGCCCCTCACGCAGCGCCGGCGCGGCCAGCGAGACGGTGTGCAGGGTGGAGAAGGTGGCCCGCTCCAGTGGCGAGGCGAACGCCCGCCGGCGCGCCCGCCACAGCATGAACAGCGCGACGCCGGCCACGATCAGGACGGTGACCAGCAGCACCAGCAGCGCGCTCGGCGAGGACAGGAAGTCAGGCACGGCTTATCGAACCAGTCGGGAGAGGCGGCGGTCCGCAAGGGGCTTGCCACCGGTCTGACACGTGGGGCAGTACTGGAAGGACCGGTCCGCGAAGGACACCTCGCGCACCGTGTCGCCGCAGACCGGGCACGGCAGCCCGGTCCGGGCGTGTACCCGCAGGCCGGAGCGCTTCTCGCCCTTCAGCCGCGCTGGATTATTTCGGCCCGGCTCCCCGTACCGGGTCACCGCGTCGGAGAGCACCTGGTGCAGCGCGGTGTGCAGCACGTCCAGCTTGTGGTCGTCGAGGCGGCCGGCCACGGCGTACGGGGAGAGCTTGGCGACGTGCAGGATCTCGTCGCTGTAGGCGTTGCCGACGCCGGCCAGCACGGCCTGGTCGACGATCAGGTTCTTGATCCGCTCGGTGCGGCCGGCCAGCAGCTTGGCCAGGTCGTCCCTGGTCAGGCTGAGGGCGTCCGGGCCGAGCCGGGCGATGCCGGGCACCTGCGCCAGGTCGGTCACCACGTACACCGCGAGCCGCTTCTGGGTGCCCGCCTCGGTCAGGTCGAAGCCGGGGCCGCCCACCTCGTCCAGGTGCACCCGCAGCGCGATCGGACCCTTGCCGGTGGGCTTGGGCGGTACCGGGGACGCCGAGTCGTGCCAGCGCAGCCAGCCGGCCCTGGACAGGTGGGTGACCAGGTGCAGCCCATCGCAGTCCAGATCGAGGAACTTGCCGTGCCGGGCGGCGCCGGTGACGGTACGGCCGACCAGCGCGGACACCGGCGGGTCGAACGTCTTGAGCGCGCTCATGCTGGCCGGGTCGACCCTGGCCACCGAGTGCCCTACGGCGTTCTCGCGCAGGTGGTGGGCCAGTGCCTCCACCTCGGGCAGTTCAGGCATGCCGCTACTCAGCTCACCGGCTGCAGCGGGCTGTCGGCGTAGGCCGGGGTGGCCCTGGTCCGGATCATGCGGATGATCAGCTTGGTCTCCTCGCGGGCCTTGCTGACGCCGCGCACCATGCCGACCCAGTGCTCGGGGTCGAGGTCGTAACCGCCCGGGGTCTGCGCCACCAGCGTCCACGGCCGGCGCAGGATCCAGCGCACCGGGAAGAACCCGATCACGAGGATGGCGGCGAACACCACCCACCACGGCACGTGCACGTCGGCCGGCATCCAGCTGAACAGCGCCACGTAGAACATCACCAGGGTCGACAGGATCAGCACGGCGGCGGCACGACCGCCGTCCACGTCGTGCTCGAACTCCTCGCCGGTGGCCGGCATGGACCACTCCATCCGGCGCCGCACCGTCCAGGTCCGGCCGTCCGATCCGGTGACCGTCTTCGACTTGGTGACCATGTTCCCTGCTGTCCGTTCCCGTGCCGCCGCGACGCCGCCGCGCCCGTCCGCCGGGCCGCTCGCCTGCTACTTCCACTGTCCCACATCGCGGGCCCGTTGCCACCGACTCACGCGCCGGGCGAACAGGGCCGGCGGCGTTCCCCCGACCCGTCCGGCCGCGGGCCGCCGATCGGCCCAGTGCGCACCACAATTGCCACGCTCAGTTGATGGGTTCACTCGATTAGCACTCGAAGGTGTGTCGATGCTAGGAGATCAAGATTGCACACGGTTACCGTCTGCCTAGTTGACGACGGGGAGCCTGCTCGACATGCAACGATCGTGGGTGCTGCTCCCCGTCGCGGTGGCGGCACTGCTCGTCACGCGGCTCGACTCCCCGACACTGCCGGCCGGCTACATCGATCCGGTCGCGCTGGCCACCGCGACGGCGACCGCCACCTGGCACTGCGTACTGCCGCACCGGGCCCGCCAGGTGCAGGCACGGGCGACCGGCAAGCCGCCACTCACGGTCACCGACAGCGACCCGGACACCGGCACGGGCACGGGCAGCGACACGGGCACCGACAGCGGCGCCGGGACCAGCACCGGAACCAACCCGGATGCCACCGAGGACGACTCCCCCGGCCGCCCCCGCCCCATCGCCGGCCTCGGCACGGGGCCGGGCAAGAACCCCAAGGCGCAGATCAACGGCGAGCTGACCGGCTCGGACAGCACGGAGAGCTTCCAGATCCCGATGCGCGCCGGTGAGGTGCTCGGGGTGACCGTGTCCGGCGGGGCGCACCAGCTGGCGGTCCGCGACCCGAAGGGTGTGCTGGTCGAGGGCTCCAGCGGGGACCGGGCGTCCAGCTACCCGCAGTCCTCCCCACTGCCGGGCGGCGGCAACGCCACGGTGGACCACGTGGCCGCGGTGACCGGCACGCATGTACTCACGGTGAGCAAGGGCACCGGCGCGTACCAGGCCACCGTGGTGATCCTGGAGCCGCCGACCACCGGCACGCAGCGGATCTACCTGGACTTCACCGGCCCCTCGGTCGACACGCGGCTCTTCGGCCAGGACACCGGAGCCCAGCAGCCCCGGCCGCTGAGCCCGCTCAAGTCGTTCCTGGCCGCCTGGGGGCTGCGCCCTTCCGACGAGCCGGCGCTGATTCAGAAGATCACCGACACGGTCACGGCGAACCTGCGCGGGGCCGGCGGCGGCGCCTCGATCCAGGTCACCAACTCGGCGAGCTCGGCGAACATCTGGGGCCAGCCCGACGTCAGCCGGGTGGTGATCGGCGGTACGGCGGCGGAGGCCGGCATCGACACGGTCGGCATCTCCCAGTCGGTGGACCCCGGCAACTTCGACCGCACCGAGACCGCGCTGGTCCTGCTGGACAGCCTGAGCCGGCCGGCCAACGAGGCCATCTCGCTGAACCACTACCTGACCAACGGCGGCAACCGGCTCGACTTCATCGCGCACGCCGTCGGCAACATCGCCTCGCACGAGTCCGGCCACTTCCTGGGCAGTTGGCACACCGACGCAAACTCCGGTCGGCACGACCTGATGGCCCCGGGCGACCTGGTCGGCGCGTTCGGCTACGGGCCGGACGGGATCGGCGGCACCGCCGACGACACCCGGCCGAAGTTCGGCCAGGACACCTTCTCGCCGGAGGAGGGCTTCACCGGCACCGAGAACACCCGCAACCGCACCGAGGTCGGCCTCGGCGGCAACCGCGCCGGCGCCAGCTGAACCCACACCCGCCCCACACCCGTGAGCGGCGAGTTGGGTCATAGCCCAACTCGCCACTCACGGGGTCACGCGGGCGGCGTCCTTTGCCGTCCCGGTAGGGGATCGATGGTCAGCAGTTGCGGCCGGAGTTGATGCAGTCGGCGGCCAGTTTGCCGAGTGCGTCGGGCGCGATGTTCATGAAGTCGGAGTGGTCGGTGCTCGGGTCGTGCTGCTGGTCGGGGAAGGTGTCCAGGGCGAAGTCGCGGCCGTTCGGCCGGTCGTAGGTGATCGTCTCGCGGAGCCGGGGAATCGTCTTGAAGCCGTCCTGGCAGCGGCCGTCGTCATCCGGGAACGCCACGTGCGAACGGTGGTCCTCCGAGTCCAGGTTCTCGCCGTCCCAGCAGCTCGGGAACTCCAGGATGCGGACCAGCCGGCTGCCGGCCGGGCACAGCGGGTACTTGTCGGTGGTTCGATTCTCGAAGCCGGTGCAGGTCCACTGCGCGTTGGCGTTCGTCGGCCCGTTCGTCTTGGCCTTGGCGTCGCCCATGATGATCGTCAGGTCGTCCGGCATGGGCTCCACCTTGCTCGTCGCGTTGCCGAGGAAGCGCAGGTCGACGGTCCGCTCCTGCAGGATCTTGCCGACGTTGCCGTCCAGCCCGCCGCCATCCTCGTCGGCGTCGTCGCCCTGCTGGCCCGTGTCACGCAGGACCGGCCAGAAGAACGTGGACTTGTTGTCCCGGTCGCAGCTGGTGCCGGCCGCGTGCAGGCTGTCGTCGGTGGAGTCCGCGTCGGTGGACAGGTTGCCCACGTAGTTGTGCACGTGCTGGGCGCCGTTGCGCTTGCCCGGGGTCACCATGAAGTTGTCCGAGTTGCGGTGGCCGTCGGGCAGCCCGCAGCGGGCCACGAAGCTGCCGGTGGAGGCGTCGCCGTCGTGCCGCGGCCGGTCGTTGTCCGGGCGCACGTCGTTGATGTCCACGAAGTCGTCGTCGGACGGCGGCGCGGCCTGGTCCCGACCGGGGAACTCCTCGTCGTCCTTGTTGTTCTGGTTGTTCTGGTTGTTCTGGCCGTTGCGGTTGTTGTTGTTCCGGTTGTTGTCGTTCCGGTTGTTCTGGTCGTTCCGGTTGTTCCGGTTGTTGTCGTTCCGGCCGTTGACGTCCCGGAGGTCCCGACCGTTGCGGTCACGGGGGTCACCGGGGTCACCGCCCCGACCGTCGGCTCGGCCGTTGTCACGGGTGCCGTCACGGAGCCCGTCACGGCCGTTGTCACGAGCGTCAGGGTCGCGGGGGTCGCCGCGCCCCTCACCCTTGCCACGGGCGTTGCCGCGTCCGTCGCCGCCTCGGCCGTCGCCGGAGCCGTCGGTCCGGTCGGCGGCGGCCAATGCGGTCTCGTCCTCGCCGGAGGCTGCCGCGGTGCCCGCGGCCAGCACCACGCCACAACCCACCAGCAGGGTCACCACCAGCGCGAGCAGCCGGTTCGGGCGGGGTAGTCGATGTCGTACCGGTCGATCCATGAGCGGGGTCTCTTCTCGTCGTCGTCGGGGAGCGCGGCGGTGGCCGGCGTTCGGGGCGCCGGGCGCCGGGGCCGCCGGCCGGCCGGGAGCCCCAGGGGGTGAGGCCCTCGACCGGGACGCGGCCGGTCGCCGATAAGGCAGTCAGTCGGTACAGCCGACGGTCACCAGGGCCGTCGATCACCTCGGGAACCGAGCACGACCGGCGGTGGGGGCACCACCGCACGGCGCAACCGGGCCGGGCGCCGCGCCCAGCCCCGTCGACCGGAACGGTCGGCCAGGCCGGTCCGCACCACTCTGGCGATGCCGAACGCGGCGATCGCGCCGGACAGCACCACCAGCACGGCGAGCGTGACCATCGTTCGGTCCGGGTCCGGCAACCGCCCCTGTGCCGCCGCCGACCCCTCGTCGGCGCGCGACGCGGCGGTGCCGGTCGGCTGTACGGACGGCGTGCCGGCCGCCCCGAGGGCCGCCAGATCGGCGGTCCTTTCGATTCCGTCCATCTCCTGGATGTGCCGCCCGACCAGTCCCGCTGCCTGGTCGGAGAGCTGGCGGATCTCGGTGTTGTGCGTGCCAGCGGCGGCTTTGTTGATTTGTTTCAGGCTGTCCACGCAGGCGCGGCGCAGCCGGTCGACCATGGTCCGGTCGTAGTCGGGGCCGGACTTGCCGGCGATCTCGACCAGCCAGGTCTGCTGGTCGGGGGTCGGCTGGCTGGGCAGCACCACGTCGAGCCGGCCGGCGACCGCCCGGACCTGGCCGGACAGCCAGCCCAGGTCGGTCGCCACGGTGCCGCCGAGTTCGCGTACCGCCGGGCTGACGGCCATGTCCTGCGCCTGCTGGCCGACCGGTACCTCCCACAGCCCGTCCTGGCGCAGTGCCACCAGGAGGGCGCGGTCGTTGGGGCCGACCGGGCCGGCCGGCGTCTGGGTCCAGCCGCCGCCGACCCCGAGATGGAGCCGGGGGGCCGGGACGGCGAGCCAGGCCAGTACCGCCACCGCGAGTCCGGTGACCGCCGCAAGGACCACGGTTGTGCGCAACAGGGGTGTCGTGTCGGGGAGCACGAGAGCCACAACCTCTCTCCGGCGCCGCCGGTGGCCGGATGGCCAGCGGGGGTCGCCGGTCGGGCGATTTCGCTGGGGAGCGAAGCTGGACGCCGACCTCGGTCCGACGGGGGAGCGGCTGACCGAGGGCTGGCGTTGCCGGCACAGTTAAGAACCGACCGGCGGCCAGGTTGCGGAAGCTGAGAGAGCCACAACTCGGTGGTCGACCGGCCGCGCCCAAGGGCGGGCCACTGCGCCGATAGCCGCGCCGCGCTGCGCCGACTGTCCGACAGCAAGCTCAGAAAACCCTGAAAATCACTGCGCCGCACGGGTCATCCCGCCGCTCGTCGATTGTCATCGCACGCGTGGCGCGCGACGCTGAACCAAGTGCAGCAACCACGGACAGCGACCTTCCGGCGGTATCGCGTTTTGTTGGCGGTGCCCTCCGACCGGTCGACGGGCGCGCTGCTGCGCGGTCTGCGCTCCCACTCGTTCGACGCCACGGTGATCCACGACGGCACCCGGGTCCTGGACGCGGTGCAGTCCGCCCAGTTCGCGGCGGTGGTGCTCGAGGTGGGGCTGCCCGGGTTGGACACCGCGTCCGTACTCGCCGGGCTCGCCCGCCTGGCCGCCGAGACGCCCGTGATCGTGCTCACTCCCCGTGAGCAGCGCGACCAGGTGGTGGCCGGGCTGCGCGGGGCCAAGGACGACTACCTGCTGACGCCGTTCGGCGCCGACGAGCTGGTCACCCGGCTGCGGCTGCGGGTGCGCGACCAGCAGCCGCAGGAGCGCTCGGTGGCCCGGCGCGGCGACGTCACCGTGGATACCGCGCTCGGTCTGGTCAGCGTCGACGGCCGGCTGGTCACCCTCACGCCGACCGAGTTCGCGCTGCTCACCATCCTGATCAGCCACCCCGACCAGGCCCTGTCCCGCGAGCAGCTGACCGCGATGCTGTGGCGCGACCCGCCGTCCTCCAACGTCGTCGAGGTCTACATCGGCTACCTGCGCCGCAAGCTCGGCTCCGAACGCATCCGCACCGTCCGGGGCGTCGGCTACCTCCTGGAGGAGTAACCCCACCCCGCTGTTTCCGCGAGTCGGGGATTTTGTCAGGGTGAGTCGCGGATTCCGTCAGCCGTCGGCGGGGTAAAACTCGGCGGCGGGGCGGGCCGAGAGCGGCGATGCTGTGCCCCGTGTTGACCGTGCTGCGCAGCCATCCGCCGTTCCGGGTGCTGTGGACCGCCCGCACGGTCTCCTTCGCCGGCGACACGCTGAGCCTCGTCGCGCTGCTGCTCTACGTGGCCGACCAGACCGGTCAGCCCCTCGCCGTGGCCGCACTGCTCGTGGTCGGCGACGTCCTCCCCGCGCTGCTGGGACCGGTGGCCGGGGCGCTGTCCGACCGGTTCGACCTGCGCCGGCTGATGATCGGCTGCGAGCTCGCCCAGGTCGCGCTGACCGTGCTGCTGGCGCTCTGGCTGCCCACGCTGCCGATGCTGCTCGTGGTGGTCGCCGCCAGGGCGCTGACCGCGCAGGTGTTCGCCCCGGCGTCCCGTACCGCGGTCGGCGCCGTGGTCGACCCGGCGACCCTGCCCAGGGCCAACGCGGCGCTCGGGCTGGGCACCAACGGCGCCGAGACGGCCGGCCCGCTGCTGGCCGCCGTCCTGCTGCCGCTGCTCGGGGTGCGCGGGGTGCTGCTGGTGGACGCCGCCACGTTCCTCTGCTCGGCGGTGCTGCTGACCCGGCTGCCGGCCCTGCGCGCCGCCGACCGCGCCGGTGGGAACGGCGGGGACGGCGGGGACGGCGGCATGCCGGACGGGGCGGCGCGGGCCGGGCTGGGGCGGGACATCCGGGACGGCCTCGGCTACCTGCGCCGGGCCGTCGTACCCCGGACCGTGCTGCTCGGCTTCCTCGGCGTGGTGGCCTGCAACGGCATCGACGACGTGGCGCTGGTGTTCCTGGCGCGGCGGGACCTGGGCGGCGGGGACGCGTCGGTCGCGGTGCTGCTCGGCGCGGTCGGCATCGGGCTGCTCGCCGGCTACTGGCTGCTCGGCCGGCCCGGGCTGGCCGGGGCGGCGATGCCGCGGGTGCTCGTCGTCGGCTTCGCCGTGAGCAGCCTCGGCAACCTGCTCACCGGGCTGGCCTGGGCGGTGGTGGTGGCGTTCGGGCTGCAGGCGGTCCGGGGGCTCGGGCTGGCCGCGATGGACGTGGCGGCGGCCACCACGCTGCAGCGCACCGTGCCGGCCGCACTGCAGGGTCGCGTGTTCGGCGCGTTCTACGGGGTGATCGGGGTCGGCGCCGGGGTGGCCTACGCCGGCGGTGGACTGCTGCTCACGCTGGTCGGGCCGCGCTGGGCGTTTGTGCTGGCCGGGGCGGCCGGGCTGGCGGTCACGCTGGTCACCGCGGGGGCGCTGCGCGGCCGGTCGGCGGACGAGGTCGTCGATCCGCGCTGACCCGCACTGACCCCGACAACGACGTACGCGGCGGCCACCCCAGGAGGGGTGGCCGCCGCATACGGGGTCGAGTCGGGTTACTGGGCGGTGACGCGCTTGGCGGCGAGGCGCTCCTCGGTCGGCCACCGCACGTTGGACGCCCAGCCGAGCTGCTCGAACCAGCGGATCACCCGCGCCGAGGAGTCCAGCTGGCCCTTCAGCACGCCGTGCCGGGCGCAGGTCGGGTCCGCGTGGTGCAGGTTGTGCCAGGACTCGCCGAACGACGGGATGGCCAACCACCACACGTTGCGCGACCGGTCCCGGGTCGTGAAGGTCTCGTCGCCGAAGACGTGGCAGACCGAGTTGATCGACCAGGTGACGTGGTGCAGCAGCGAGACCCGGACCAGGCTGCCCCAGAAGAACGCGGTCAGCGCGCCGAACCAGGACCAGGTGACCAGGCCGCCGATCACGGCCGGCAGCAGCATCGAGCCGGCCACCAGCAGCGGGAAGAAGCGGTGGATCCGCTCGATGTCCTTGTCGGCCACCAGGTCGGGGGCGTACTTCGCGCGGTTGGTGCGCTCGCTGCTGAACAGCCAGCCGACGTGGGCGAAGAACAGCCCCTTGGTCAGCGCCTTCCAGTCGTTGCCGAAGCGCCACGGCGAGTGCGGGTCGCCCTCGAGATCCGAGTACTTGTGGTGGCGGCGGTGGGTGGCCACCCAGTCGGTGACGCTCATCTCCAGCGAGATGCTGCCGGCCAGCGCCAGCGCGATGCGCAGCGGCCGCTTGGCCTTGAACGAGCCGTGCGTGAAGTAGCGGTGGAAGCCGACAGTCACGCCGAGCCCGCTGACCAGGTAGAACACGGTGAAGATCACGACGTCGCTCCAGCCGAGCCAACCGGCCCCCCAGGCCAGGGGAACCGCGGCCAGTACGGCGAGGAACGGGAGCACCACGAAGACCACGAGCAGCACCTGTTCGACCATGCTCTTGGGTTCGGGTTCCAGCTCCGGTCGCGCCGTCGTCTGGGAGGCGGTTGGGGCTGCGGTCATCGGATTCCTCTGGGCCGTAGGGATGGAGCGGACCGGGTCGGCCGGTTGGCCGGTGGTATGACGAACGTGCCGCGTCGGGAGTTCCCCGGCAAGGGGTCCCACCCGATACTTAGGGCGACCTAACCTTCGACTACAGAGTGTAGAAGCAGGCTCGCGGCGGGACAATGCGAATGCGTCGGCGCTCACGCCCAGGTCGGGGCGACACTCCGCGCAAACGTTGCGCGGCTCACCCAGCGTCACCTGACGGCCACGCTCCGCTCATCCGCCGGTCGGACCGGCCAGCTCTGGTCAGCTCGGCCACAGGTCGAGCATCGGCGGCAGTGCGCCCTCCAGCCCGAGCAGCCAGCGCTTCGTCTCCAGCCCGCCGCCGAACCCGCCCAGCCCGTCGGCGGCGAGCACCCGGTGACACGGCACGATCACCGGCACCGGGTTCGACCCCATGATTGCGCCGACCCGCCGGGCGGCCTGCCCGGGCCCGCGCTCACTCCGGTAGGCGCCACTGCGCACCACGAGCTCGCCGTACGTCGTCGTCCTGCCGTAGCCGACCGAGTCGTACAGCGTGGTCAGCACCGTGCGCTGGTCGCCCGTGGTGAGCCGCCAGTCCACCGGGTGGTCGAACGTCGTGCGGCGCCCGGCCAGATACTCGGTGAGCTCGGTGGTGACCGACTCGGTGCGGGCGGCGTCGACCTCCGGCTCGGCCCCCAGCCGCCGCGCCGAGATCTCCAGCTGCCGGCGCGCGACGGCCGCCGGACCGAAGCAGACGAGCGCCACACCCACCTCGGTGACCCCGACGGTGAGCGCTCCGATCGGCCCCGGCGCCGGCACTTCGGACCACGCGAACCACACGACCGCATTATGGCCGCCGCCCCCGACAGTTCGGACGCCGAGAGCCCGAGCAGCCCGAGAGCCCTGACAGCCCGAGAGCTCAGTCGGCCGACCCGGCCAGCCGCCCCGCCATAGCCGGGATCGCGTTGCCCATGGCCAGCGCGACCTCGATGCTGATCTGGATCAGCTCGTCCCGGCTGACGTCCATCCCGCCGTCCAGCCAGGCCAGCACGAACTCGGTGACCCCGCCGGTGAGCAGTACCGAGACGGCCCGCAGCAGCCGGTCGTCCGGTGGCAGGTCCAACAGGTCGTGGCTCTGCTCCAGGGCCACCCTGGCGAGCCGACGCATCGCGGCGAACCGGCGCGAGACCAGCGTCTCGGTGCCGTAGGCCTCGACGAACAGCACCCGGGCGCGGCGCGGGTCGTCGATGATCTCGCTGATCATGGCGCGGAACGCGGCCGCGGTGCGGGCCCGCAGGTCGTGCGGCGTGGCCTCGATCGCGGCGATGGTGCGGCGCAGCGCGGCGTCCAGCACCTCGTCGTACAGCTCGGCGGCCAGCGCGTCGAGGTCGGCGAAGCTCTCGTAGAAGAACCGGGGGCCCACCCGGGCCCGCTCGCAGATGCCCCGCAGGGTCGTCGCGGACCGGCCCTGGGTGCCGATCACGTCGAGCGCCGCGTCCAGCAGCCGGCGGCGTCGCTCGGCCCGCCGCTGCTCGGCGGACACCCCGCCGTAGGTACCGGTCGCGGTCCGAGCCATGCGGCCAGTCTGACACAGCGGCGACAATCGGGAATCACCTGTTTACGGAAATGTGCGATTCCTCTATCGTGGGAACCGGCTTCAGCGGCGCGGCGGAAGGGTCACGATCATGACTGGTGTGCTCGTCAGGCAGGTGCAGTCGGCCGCGGCCGCGTTGTCCGCCCGGGTGCCGTCCCCGGTCCGGCCGCTGGCCACGCCACCGGACCCCCGGCTGAAGCCGGTGATGGGCGACCCCGGGCCGCCGTTCATCGGCCACGCGATGGGCGTGCTGTACGACACCCTGGAGTTCGGCCGGCGCCGCTACGAGAAGTTCGGCCCGGTCAGCTGGAGTGGTGTGCTCGGCACCAAGGTGGTCAGCGTGATCGGCCCGGAGGGCACCGAGATCGTGGCGGCCAACCGGGACAAGGCGTTCGCCAACCAGGGCGCCTACGAGTACTTCATCGGCCCGTTCTTCCACCGCGGCATCATGCTGATGGACTTCGAGGAGCACCTGCGGCACCGCCGGATCATGCAGGAGGCGTTCAGCCGCCCCCGACTGGTCAAGTACCTCGACGCGATGAACCCCCGGATCGCGCAAGGGCTGGCCGAGTGGCGCCCCGGTCGCAAGTTCGAGCTGTACAACT
The DNA here is from genome assembly GCA_036272155.1 of Pseudonocardia sp. Taxonomy (GTDB): domain Bacteria; phylum Actinomycetota; class Actinomycetes; order Mycobacteriales; family Pseudonocardiaceae; genus Pseudonocardia. The sequence goes on along the minus strand of DATAZG010000094.1, from coordinate 4,825 downwards.
CGGCCAAGCAGCTCACGCTGGACATCGCGAACGAGGTGTTCGTCGGGGAGAAGGTGGGCTCCGACGCGGACCGGATCACCAAGGCGTTCGTCGATGCGGTGCACGGCGGCCAGGCCTACATTCGGGCGAACGTGCCGGGCGGCGTCTGGGCACGCGGGCTGCGAGGGCGGCGGGTGCTGGAGGACTACTTCCGCGAGCGGCTGCCCGCGCACCGGGCCGGCAACGGGGACGACCTGTTCAGCGTGCTGTGCCGGGCGTCCAGTGAGGACGGCGAGCGGTTCACCGACGACGACATCGTCAATCACATGATCTTCGTGATGATGGCCGCGCACGACACCAGCACGATCACGCTGGCGATGATGGGCTACTACCTCGGCCGGCACCCCGAGTGGCAGGACAAGGTGCGCGCCGAGGCGCAGGAGCTGGGCAAGGGCGCACTCGAGTTCGCCGACCTGGACCGGCTGACCACGCTGGACCTGGTGATGAAGGAGGCCATGCGGATCAACGCCCCGGTCGGCGGGCTGTTCCGCGAGACCGTCCGGGACACCGAGATCCTCGGCCACTACATACCGGCCGGCACGATCGTGATGACCAGCACGTACGCCACCCAGCGGCTGGCCGAGGTGTGGCCGGAGCCGGACGAGTTCGACCCGGGCCGGTTCGCCGAGGACCGCCGCGAGGACAAGGTGCACCGCTACGCGTGGGCGCCGTTCGGCGGTGGCGCCCACAAGTGCATCGGCCTGCACTTCGGCGGCATGGAGGTCAAGGCGATCATGCACCAGCTACTGCTGCGCTACCGGTGGACCGTGCCGGCCGGCTACGAGCCGCCGATCGGCTACGGCACCGGCCCCATGCCCACCGACGGCCTACCCATCCGCCTCGAAGCGCTCTAGCTCCAGGCGTGCACTCCGCGAGAGCCCCGTACTTCCGCGAGTCGGGAATTCCGTCAGGGTGAGTCGGGGATTCCGTCAGCGCGAGGGGCTGACAGATTCCGCGACTCACCCTGACAAATATCCCGACTCGCGGGCGGTGTGCCGGGGGCCACCGACAGCGCCGCCGACAGCGCCGCCGAGCGTGCTGCCGCGCACGACCAGCTTCGGGGCGAGCGCGATGTGCGCGGCCGCGCCGGCCGAAGCGCCGGGGCCGCTCTGGCTCGCGGCGGCGAGCAGCCGGACCGCCTCCGCCGCGATCCGGTCCCGAGGCTGGTCCACCGTGGTCAGCGCGGGCTCGCCGAGCCGGGCGAAGTCGATGTTGTCGAACCCGGTGACCTGGACCCGACCGGGCACCGCGATGCCGCGCGCCCGGCAGGCCCGGGTGACGCCGAGCGCGATCAGGTCGTCGGCGCAGACGATCGCGTCGGGCAGCGGCCCCGCCTCGATCAGCCGGGCGACCGCCGTCTCGCCCCACTCGATGCTGAACTCGCCGAGCAGCACATCCGCCGGCCGGACGGAGACGCCCAGCTCCCCGGCCCGGCGGCGGAAGCCGCTGAGCCGCTGCTCGGTGGACGAGTTGGTCTCCCGGGAACCGACGAACGACGCCGAGCGAGCCCCACCGGCGTGCAGGTGGTCCAGGACCAGGCGCATCGCCGCGATGTCGTCGACCCCGACCCAGTCGGTGCTGGTGCCGTCGACGAACCGGTCCAGCTGGACCAGCGGCAGGTGGGCGGCGGTGTCGGCCACGGCGGCCGCGCTGTCCGTGCCGTGGGTCGGGCTGACGATGATGCCGTCCACATTGCGGGCGACCAGCGAACGCAGCCGCTTCGCCTCGATCACCGGGTCGGACTGCGCGTCACAGAGGAACAGGTCCTTGCCCTCCCGTTCCAGCACGTGCTCCACGCTCTGCACCAGCGACGTGAAGAACGGGTTGCCGATGCTCGGCACAACCATGCCGACGGTGTCCGTGCGGCTGTTGCGCAGTGCGCGGGCGATCGGGTTGACCTGGTAGCCGAGCTCGGCCGCGACCCGGCGGACCCGCCGGTTGACGTCGGGCGACACCGGCCCCCGGCCGGACAGCGCGCGCGACACGGTCGCCGTGGACACCCCGGCGCGCGCCGCCACCTCGGCGATGGTCACTCGATGCAATCGTTTACCTCTCTGCAACAAGTCTGCGGCCCAAGATAGCAGCTCGAATATCTCCGGATCCCAACTACTTCTTGACTACCTGCGGATACGTTCCTTACGGTCTCGTGGCAACGCGGTGGAATCGATTACACAAGGCGGTTGAGTTGACCGACACGTCCAGGGCCGAGGCGAGCACCGGCGGGCGCGCCCTGGGAGTGTTCCCGCCCAAGCCGAACGCGATCGAGGAGCTGTTCGGCACCGCCAAGGTCGTCATCGGCGTGGTGCACCTGCCGCCGCTGCCCGGCAGCCCGCACTACCGGGGCACCCCAGTCGCCGAGATCGAGACGTTCGCGGTCGAGGAGGCGCGCGCCTACCTCGACGGCGGCTGCCACGGCCTGATCGTGGAGAACCACTGGGACATCCCGTTCCCCAAGCCGGGCGAGCACGGCTACGAGACCGCCGCCGCGATGGCCGTGGTGACCAGGGCGGTGCGTGAGCTGACCAACCTGGGTCTCGGGGTCAGCGTGCTGTCCAACGCGGCGGAGTGCGCCATCGCGGCCGCCTGGAGCGGCGGGGCCGGCTTCGTCCGCGTCAACCAGTGGGCCAACGCCTACGTGGCCAACGAGGGCATCATCGAGGGCCAGGCCGCGCACGCCACCCGCTACCGGCACCGGATCGGCGCCACCGGTGTGAAGGTCTTCGCCGACGTGCACGTCAAGCACGGCGCGCACGCCATCGTGGCCGACCGGACGCTGGCCGAGCAGACCGAGGACGCCGAGTTCTTCGACGCCGACGTGCTGATCGCCACCGGGTCGCGCACCGGCGACGCCGCCTCCCGCGACGAGGTGGACGGCATCGCCGCGCACACGACACTGCCGGTGGTGATCGGCTCCGGGATCACGGCCGGCAACATCGGCGAGCTGCTGCCGGCCTGCGACGGCGTCATCGTGGCGTCCTCGGTCAAGGACAACGGCCGCTGGTGGGGACGGGTGGACCAGGCGAAGGTCCGCGAGCTGACGGCGGCGGCGAGCAGAGCGGGCGCGGAGCTCCGGTGATCGTGTTCTGCGGCTACGCCAACCGCGACCTCACGGTCAGCGTCCCCGCCCTGCCCGGCGTCGGCTCCCGGGTGCAGGCCACGGACGTGCGGGACAGCGACGGCGGCATGGGGGCGAACGCGGCGGTGGCCGCTGCCCGGGTCGGCGCCGACGCGCGGTTCGCCGGCGCGGTGGGGGCGGACGCACGCAGTGCCGCGTTCCTGCTCGCACTGGCCGAGGACGGCGTGGACGTCGCGCTGACCGTCCGGACCGCGACCCTGACCACCGCGGTCGTGCTGCTCACCCCGGACGGCGAGCGCGCCATCATCAGCCAGGACGACGCTCTCGACGCGGCGCTGGTCGGCGAGCTGTACGCGGCGGCGGCCGCCGAGGGCGCCGACTGGCTCTACCTGGACGGCTACCGGTTCCCCGCCGCGCACTCCGTGCTGGCCGGCCGCCCGGGGCCGAGGGTCGTGGTCGACCTGGACGGCTGCGCCGACCCGCCGGCGGCCCGGGCGGCGCTGTCGCTGGCGGACCACGCGGTGATCGGCCGGGCGCTGGCCACCGAGCTGCTCGGCGGGTCCGAAGCGCTCGCCGGGGCGGCCCGCGCACACCGGGTCCACCTCCTGGTCACCGACGGCGCGCGGGGTTGGACCCTGTTCGAACCCGACGGCGGGCGACTCACCGGTGCGGCCCTGCCGGTGACGGCCGTGGACACCACCGGCGCCGGGGACTGTTTCGTCGGCGCCTACTGCGCGGAGCTCGACCTCGGCGCCGAGCCGGCCGCCGCCGCCCGGTTCGCCTCGGTGGCCGCCGGCCTGTCCTGCACCCGTGCCGGCGCCAGGGACGGCCTGCCGGACCGCGCCGCCGTACTCGCCCAGATCGGTCAACTGCCGGCCCACTGAAGAAGACCTCTGAGGAGGAGTAGCCATGCGCAGAGCGGTGAGAGTGCCGGCCGCGCTCGCCCTGACCCTGGCCTTGAGTCTGGCCCTTGGTCTAGCACTGGCCGGGTGTGACGTGGCGGCCCGGCGCGAGATCGCGGCCGAGTCCCAGGCCGCGCAGGCCGGCCCGCCACCGCCGGCCACGGTCGCGGCGTCCTGTCAGGTCAAGGGCCATCCGCCGAAGATCGGGCTCATCCCGATCAACCTGCAGGCGCTGTTCTTCAACCAGATCAACACCGGTGCCCAGCGGGTCGCGCAACTGGCCGGCGCGCAGACCCAGATCGTGAACGGCAGCGACGACTCGACCATCCAGGCCAACGCCATCGACAACCTGGTGGCCAACCAGTACGACGCGATCATCGTCGACGCCGTGGACACCGACGGCATCAAGCCGGCCATCCGCCGCGCGGCCGCCGCCGGGGTCAAGGTGGTGGCGGTCGACGCGACGGTGGACGACCCCGCCGTGTCCACCCAGGTCGGCGTCCCCAACGAGGCCGGCGGGCAGCAGCTGGCCAGGGAGCTGCTCGGGATCAGCGGCGGCAAGGGCGCGATCGGCGTGGTCAGCGCGCTGAACAGCACCATCCAGCTCGAGCGGCAGAAGGGCTTCACCGACGAGGTCACCGGGCACGGCATGACGATCAGCACCGTGGTCGACGGGCGCAACATCCAGGAGAACGCCCAGTCCGTCGCCGAGAACCTGCTGACCGGCAACCCCGACCTGCCCTACGCCTACGCGACCGGCGAACCGGCGCTGATCGGCCTCGCGGCGGCGGTCACCAGCCAGCAGCGC
>DATAZG010000093.1:0-34606 GCA_036272155.1 Pseudonocardia sp. | reverse complement strand
GGTCCTAGGGGACCACTCGCCACTCACGGGGTCTGAGCTGGGGTTTTGTGGTGTTGGCGGTACCAGTGGCCCCAGGTCTCGAGGCGGTCAGCGATGTCGCGCAGGCTCTCGCCGAGCTCGGTGACCGAGTACTCGACCTTGGGGGGTACCTGGGCGTAGACCGTGCGCCGGAGCAGGCCGTCGACCTCGAGCTCGCGCAGCTGCCTGGTCAACATCCGGGGCGTGACCCCGGGCATCGCGCGGTGCAGCTCGCCGAACCGCTGGGTGCCGGTCAACAGGTGGCGCAGGATGACCAGCTTCCACTTGCCGCCGAGGACCTCCATCGCGACCTCGACGGTGCACTCGTCGGCCACCCCGTCGACCCTGGGCTGCATCCGCGGTACCTCCGAGCTGGAAGCTGTACAGACTGCATGCTATACAAACTGATAGTACGACACAAAAAAGACCGTACTGGTCCACTGTATAGCGGTGCCGCAGACTGCGGGCATGACATCGCTGGAACGCATCACCCACGACCCCGACTGGTACGAGCCCTACCGCATCTCGCTCGCGGTGCGCGCAAACGGACTGATCTTCGTGTCGGGCCAGGCCGGCATCGACGAGTCCGGCGCTACGGTCCCCGGCGGCTTCGAGGCACAGGCCCGGCGGGCGTTCGCCAACCTGGCGACGGTCCTCGGCGAGTCCGGCGCGAGCCTGGCCGACGTCGCCAAGGTGACGATCATGGTGACCGACATCAGCTACCTGGACGTGATCATCAAGCTGCGCGGGGAGTACTTCACCGAGCCCTACCCGGCGGACACCCTGCTGCAGGTGGCGGGCCTGGCTCAGCCCGACTGGCTGGTCGAGATCGACGCCGTGGCGGTCGCGGTGGCGCCTGCCGGGTAACGCAGTAAAAGCCCAGCTCAGGAACCGTGAGTGGCGAGTTGGGTCATAGCCCCACTCGCCACTCACGGGGTCTGTTCGGCCGGGGTCGGGGCGAGGGCGGCGAGCAGCCGGTCCAGGAACTCGGCCTGGCCCTTGGCGAGCTTGCGGTGGGCGGTGACCTCGTCGAACCAGGCGACCCGGTCGAGCTCGGGGAAGGTGCGCACCCGCCCGGACCGGGGTGGCCACTCCAGCTCGAAGGTGTTGCTGCGCGCCAGGGACTCGTCGAAGTCGGCGCGCACGGCGTAGACGGTGAGGCGCTTGCCGCTGGGCAGCCGGATCTCACCGAGCGCCCACTCCGGGCCGGCCGGCAGCGGCGTGCCCAGCTCCTCGGCGAACTCGCGGGCGGCGGCCGCCCTCGGGTCCTCGTCCGGCCCGTACTCGCCCTTCGGGATCGACCAGGCCCCGTCGTCGCGCTTGGCGAAGAACGGCCCGCCCGGGTGGCCGAGCAGCACCTCGAGCCCACCGTTCGCCCCGCTACGGAACAGCAGCGCCCCGGCGCTCCATCTCACGGCCACCCCGGCAGCCTAATCCGGCCGCTCCGGCGCACCGCCTGGACGAGCCTCGGCTCGCCGTCCAGGAATCCGATCCGGCTCACCGGTCGGGGCCGATGAGGGGGAGCACCGAGGCGGCCATCCGCAGGGAGCCGACGCCGGTGGGGTGGAACGGGTCCGGGTCGGTGAAGCCCTGCAGGTCGGGGCCGAGGCCGTCGGCCGACCGGTCGCACAGGGTCGTCAGCACCGGGTCGGCAACCGCGAAGCCGTACTTGCGGGCGCCGTCGGACAGGATCGTGTTGAGCTGGTCGTTGCGGCGGTTGAGCAGCTCGATCTTGGCAGGGTCGAGGCCGACGGCGGCCGGTGGGCCCTTGGTGTCCGGGCACCGGGCGTCCGGCTGGAGCACCCGGTAGGACGTCACCACGACCACGGTGGGCCGGCTGGGCAGCGCGGCGAGGTCCTGCAGCAGGTCGCCGTAGTCGCGGTCGAACGCGGCGAGCCGGTAGTCGAACTCGCCCTGGCTGAGGTTGTCCGAGCAGTTCGCCACGCCGTAGCAGTAGCTCAGGAAGTCGGTCCAGCCGATGTCGTTCGGGCCGACCACGACGGCCACGAAGCGCAGGTCCTGGACCTGTTTGAGCAGGCCGAGCTGGGGTGGCAGCTGCTGCGGGCCGCGCTGCTGGGGGCCGCGCAGGCCGGCGGCGATGGTCGCGCCGGGGCAGGCCAGGTTGAGCACCTGCTCGCCGCTGAGCTGGCCGAGCTCGGCGGCCAGGGAGTCGGAGCTGCGCCCGCAGGACTGGTCGTCGGGGCTGCCGTCGGGCACGGGCGGGCCGCCCAGTCGGGTCGCCCGGGAGTCGCCGATCACCGCGCCGGCGAACCCGTAGCGCGGCGGCCCGACCGGCGCCGGCGACACGTGGTACGTGCCGACCAGCTCGGCCAGCGACTTGACCGACCGCAGGCCGTGCATCGCCCCCGCGAACGCCAGCCCACCGCAGCCGGCCCAGGCCACCGCCACGACGACCACCGCGAGCGCCGCCAGCCGGACCAGCGAGCCCAGGCTGCGCTGCCAGATCTCGGTGCTGGACGCCGGCGCCGAGCCCGTCCGGGTCTGCCGGCGCAGCAACAGCAGGGTCTGCCCGTAGCCGGACACCGAGCAGATCGCCAGCGTCAACGCGAGCAGCAGCAGGCTGGCGAGGGCGTACCAGCGCAGGAAGCCGCGCAGCAGCGCACTGGCCGCGTCGGTACCGGCCCGGTGGGCGGTGTCCGGGCGCAGCGCCTGGGCGGCCTCGGCGTTGCGCTGCACCGGGCCCATCACCAGCCGGGGCCGCAGCGGGCCGTAGACGCGGAGCCCGGGGATGTCCAGCTGCGTGTTGCCGATCTGCACCAGCTGGGCCGGGCCGGACAGGCTCAGGCTCGGCGTGCGCGCCCCGACCGACACCGGCTGGCCGAGGCTGACCAGGTCCTGGGCGGGCGTCAGCGCGATCGCCACCGGCATGCCGAGGCACAGGCAGACGGCGAGGGTCAGCAGGGTCGCGCCCCGCCGGGCCTCCCTGGCCAGGGCGCGCAGCTCGCGCAGCGCGCGGTGGCCGGCTCGGGGGAGCTCCGGCCCAGCCGGTCCGGCCGACCCGGTGGCGGCGGTCGCGGCAGGGGCGGCGGCATCGGTGGCTGGGGCGGCATCGGAGGCGGCATCGGAGGCGGCATCGGTGGCGGCAGAGGCGAGGTCAGAGGCTCGGATCGGTGAACTCCCCCCACGAGCGAACACACACGTCCGTGAGCTACTGCATACACCGCGTCATCGCGTGATCGCCACGAATGGGTGACATCGAACACCGTTCGGCGGCGGGTCTGACGGGTCGGGCGGTCGCGGCACAACCCGAACCACTTTCGTTCGCTCTCGGGCCGCGCCCAGCCGGACCCGGGCCGGGTCAGCGGGGCGCGGGCCGCCGGGCGTGGGCCCGGATGGTGCGCAGCAGGTCGGTGAGGCCGGTGCGGAACGCCGGGTCGGTGGCGGTGCCGTCGGCGCCGACCGCGCCCGGGGCGACGGTGAGCCGGACGCAGGCCGGACGGATGATCTCGGTGCCCAGGTAACCGAGGACGGTGGCCAGCTCGGCCGCCGCGCCGTCGCCCCGGCCCTCGGGCGCCACGGTGAGCCAGGCGACCGGTTTCTGGTACATCTCGCCGCCGCCGACGGTCCAGTCGAGCAGGTTCTTGAAGCTCCCGGGCAGCGCGCCGGCGTACTCGGGCGCGCAGAACAGCACGGCGTCGGCGGCCGCGATCCGGGCCCGCAGCTCGGCGACCGGCGGGGGCAGTGGCTCGACGTCCAGGTCGGGGTTGAACGCGGGCAGCTCGGCCAGGCCCAGGTGCAGGTCGGTGCGCACGTCCGCCGAGGCGACCGCGACCGCGGTGCGCAGCGCGGCCGTATTGCTGGACGCCGCGCGGGTGCTGCCCGTTACGAGCAGCACGGTCACCGGGTCATCCATCGCTCGCTCCACTCCCGCTCTCCGCCGCTGCCGCCGTGACGGTAGCCGCCACCACCGACGGTCCGGACGCCCGGCAGGGCTCAGCGGATCGCGCGGAAGTTGTGCTCCAACAGCCCGGCGACCGCGTCGGTCACGCTGCTCACCCCGGCGCCCCGCTCGTGGCCGAGCCAGTCGCAGGCGGTGTCGACCTCGAGGAAGACCGGCCCGTCCGGGGTTTCCAGCAGGTCGAACGCGGCCACGTCCAGCTGCCAGCGGCGGGCCAGCGACTCCAGCGGCCGCCGCAGCCCGTCCGGCACCTGCACCTGCACCACGTGGCGGCCCTCCGCGTCGCTGAACGGATCGTCCCCGAACTGGGCGTCCGTCCCGGGCGCACCGGACGCGAACGCGATCAGCTCACCGCCCACCGCGTACACCCGCAGCCGGCTGGTGCACGGCACGTACTCCTGGACCATCACCGGCGCCGGCTCGGCGACCTTCGCGGCCCGGACGTGCGCGCGGCTCATCCGGCGCGGCGACAGCGTCCGCAGCTGCCCGGGCACCGGTTCGACGAAGTGCAGGCCGAGGCTCTTCACCACGAGGTCACCGTCGCCGGGGATGCGATCGGCGGCGGTGCTGGGCCGGCTGGTCACCATGGTGGCGGGCACCCGGATACCGGCCCGGCGGGCGCCGGCGAGCTGTGCCACGCGGTCCGGGGCGGCGCAGGTGGCGGTGCTGTTGACCACGTGGCAGCGCTCCATGGCCAGCAGCATCCGGGACCACGCGACCCACTGCTGCCGCACGTAGTCGTCCAACCCCCCGGAGCCGTGCGAGGGCACCGAGGCGCCGGAGAAGTAGCGCAGCCAGACCGCCCGGGGCTCGAACCGCCCCTCGGTGGTCTCGACGATCCCGTCCAGCACGTCCCAGGTCAGGTCGAGGCCGGCCGCGCGGTCGCTGTCCAGCCGCAGCATCGGCACCCCGCGCACGGCCAGCCGCAGTGACAGCTCGTCGACCTCCCGGTCCGCCGCCCTGGTCAGCACGACCACGCCGGGCACCGGTCCGTGCGGGTCGCCGGCCGGCGGGCGCCCCAGCCGGCCCTGGAAGTCCAGCGACTGGGAGGACGCGCGTCGGGCCCGACCTGGCGCACCGAACAGGAGTGGCTGTGCCGCCATCGCCGGTCCTTCCCCAGTCGGAGGGTTCGCCGGGGTGCGAGCCCTGTGCCGAACGGGCGGTGTCCGTGGCCGGGTCGATCGTCGGATCCCGGTGGCCACCGCCGTAATGGGAACGGTGCCGCGGCGGCCCGCGGCGATCGAGGGGGCTGGCCCCCGGGCCGGGGGGAAGCCGCCCTACGGATCTGGGGGGATAGCCCTCCGCCCCAGGTCAGAGCCTTGACGGTGCCGGGTCAGACCGGTGCCGGTTCAGGAGCTGCGTCAGGTTAGGACCGGTGCCGGGTCAGTTGTCGCAGTCGCGCAGCGGGATGGTCACCGAGGAGGCCGCCGAGTCGCCCCGGTGCACCTGGTAGACGCCGCCGACGAGGTTGGCCAGCGCGGGGACGGTGGGCAGCAGGTGGGGCAGGTCGGCGGTGGCCAGGGTGAGCCGGATCTTGTGGCCGGGGGCGATCGTGGCGAAGGTGGGGAACACCTCGACGTCGTAGCGGGTCAGCTGGCCGGGGACCACCGGCTCGGCGGACTGCTTCGTGTAGTCGTGGTACGGCATGACCGTCTTGTCGTCCATGGTCCACGAGCGGTCCCGGTTCACGGCCCGGAAGGAGCCGAGCAGCGCGCCCTGCGTGAGCGGCCGGGACACCCCGTCCGGCGCGACGTCGGCGATGTTGACCACCCACTCCGTGTCCCGGGTGTTCGCCGTCGCGTACAGGGTGGCGCTGATCGGGCCGGCGATCGTCTTCGCCTTGTCGAACTCGCCGGTGGTGTACGTGAGCGAGGTCGGGCCGAGCTGGGCGAGCCGGTCGTCGTCGATGCACGGCACGTTGGCCGGGATCTGGTTGGTGACCAGCGAGAGGCCACCCGCCGCCCACTGGTCCTGGGACCGGCCGCAGAGCGTGCCGGCCACCGGAGACCACAGCACGGTGTCCGCGCCGCCGCCCGGTCGCGCGGTGCTCAGCGCGCCGTCGTTCACCGAGGTGGCGCCGCCGGTGCGGCCGCCGCCGAAGTAGTACGTGGTCGGCGAGGCGCCGGGCAGCGGGTAGCTGGTGGTCTCGGTGTAGCGGCCGGTGCCGAGGTCGTAGGCGTGCAGCGGGGTGTCGGTGCGGTCCATCCCGCTGTCCTCGCCCTTGAGCCACTGGTCGAACCAGCGCAGCTGCAGCGGGTTCAGCATCGAGTTGGCCGCGCCGCCGAGGTGGGTGTACGGACCCTGCAGCAGCTGGTAGCGGCCGGTGACGTCCTGGTCGGGATCCATCGGCTCGGTCGTCGGCCGCCCGGCGTAGGCGTTCTGCAGCCCCGCGTAGTTCATGGGCGCGCCGCGCTGGAACAGGTCGTACTCGCCGCCGACCAGGTAGGCCGGGATGTTGTTGGCCACGATCCGGCGCAGCACCGAGGCGGGCCGGCGGTCGGCCCAGTAGCTGTTGTCGTACGCGTTCGGGCCGCCGAGGTAGGCCTTGGCCAGGAACTGCACGTTGTACTGGGGTACCTGCAGCGCGTGGTTCAGCGTGCCGGTCACGCCCTCGACCAGGTGTGCCGGGCTCTTCATCGCGCTGAGCAGCGGGTTGACCAGGTTGGTCGCCGGCAGCACACCGAGGAAGTACGCGGAGTCGAACTCCAGGTCGGGGATGCCGCCCATGAACGCGGCGTCCCGGTAGATGTCGTTGGCCGCGACGATCGGGAAGATCGCCTTGAGCGGCGAGTCCTTGCCGACCGCGCTGGCGGCGAACAGCTGGTTGATGCCCAGGTAGGAGGCGCCGTGCATGCCGACCTTGCCGTCGGAGCGCGGCAGCTGGGCCGCCCAGTGCACCAGCTCCACGCTGTCCTGGGTCTGCTTCGGCTCGAACAGGTCGAAGGTGCCGCCGGAGGCGCCGGTGCCGCGCGCGTCCACCGAGATGTCCAGGTAGCCGCGCTTGACGAGGTACGGGTTGACCCCGGTGGCGCCGCCCACCGCGAACGCCGCGCCGTACGGCGTGATCGTCAGCAGCGTCGGGAACCGGCCGGGCGCGATCTCGCCGGTCCGCTGGTCGGCCGGGTAGGCGATGGTGGCCCGCAGCACGGTGCCGTCGGACATCCGCACGCCGACGCCGTTGACCTCCTTGACCCCGTACCGCTCCGGCTCGGGGGTCCAGTCGCGGTCGGTGCCGGACGCCGCGATCGCGTCCCGCACCGGGTCGGGCACCGTGGCCGCCCGCGCTCTGTCGGACCCGGTGGCCATCTGCACGCCGACCAGCGTGCACACCGCGACCGCGACGGCGAGCACGGACAGTGACCGGCGGGACGCGACGCGCAGCCTCAACGGAACTCCTCGGGGTTTGCCAAGGAGAACGATCAGCGCGAGGGAAGGTCACTGCGCATAGTGACCGGCGCTATACGCAGCGTGGTATTGGGCTAGCGGTCGCGGGTGGCCGAGTACAGGTGGCTGTCCAGGCCGGACCGGCCCAGCACCGCGCCGACGATGATCACCGCGGTGCGCCGGACACCCGCCGCGCGCACCTGCTCGGCGATGTCGGCGAGCGTGCCGCGCAGCACCAGCTCGTCCTCCCGGCTGGCCCGCGCGACGACGGCGACCGGGCAGTCCGCGCCGTAGTTCGGCACCAGCTCGCCGACCACCTCGTCGATCCGCTGCACGGCCAGGTGCAGCACCAGCGTGGCTCGCGAGGCACCCAGGGTGGCCAGGTCCTCGCCGGGCGGCATCGGCGTGGCGCGGGCGGCGGTGCGGGTCAGCACGACGGACTGGCCGACGCCGGGCACCGTGAGCTCCTGGCGCAGCGTCGCCGCGGCGGCCGCGAAGGCGGGCACGCCCGGGGTGATGTCGTAGAGCACGCCGGCCTCGTCCAGCCGCCGGGTCTGCTCGGCGACCGCGCTGAACACCGACGGGTCACCGGAGCACAGCCTGGCGACCTCGTGCCCGGACCGGTGCGCGGTGACAAGCTCGTCGACGATCTGGTCCAGGTTCAGGTCGCGGGTGTCGACGAGCCGCGCCCCGGGCGGGCACGCGGCGAGCAGCTCGGCCGGCACCAGGCTGCCCGCGTACAGGCAGACCGTGCAGCGTCCGAGCAGGTCACGGCCTCGCACGGTGATCAGGTCCGCCGCGCCGGGGCCGGCGCCGATGAAGTGCACGCTCACCGCCCCATCCTGCCCCGGACCCTGTGAGTGGTATCGGTCGCTCTGGCGACCAATACCATTCATGGGCCTCTACCAGCGGAAACTGGAGTGCGGTGGATCGAACGGCCGGCCAGGATGATCGGCATGTCCGACTACCTGGCCGTCAACCGGGCGAACTGGGACGAGCGCGCCCCGGTACACGCCGCCTCGGCCGACTACGCGCTGGACCGGTTCCGCGCCGACCCCGAGTTCCTGAGCTACGTCGTGCGGTTCGACCGGCCGAGGTTGGGCGAGATCAGCGGGTTGCGCGGCGCGCACCTGCAGTGCCACATCGGTACCGACACGGTGTCGCTGGCCAGGCTGGGCGCGCGGATGACGGGGCTGGACCTGTCCGAGGCGTCGCTGGTGCAGGCCCGCCGGCTGGCCGGGGACACCGGCGCTGACATCGACTTCCACGCCGCCGACGTGTACCGGGCGGTCGAGGTGCTCGGCGCGGGCCGGTTCGACCTGGTCTACACCGGAGTGGGCGCCCTGTGCTGGCTGCCGAGCGTGGCCAGGTGGGCCGAGGTGGTGGCCGGGCTGCTCCGCCCGGGCGGCCGGCTGTTCCTCCGGGAGGGGCACCCGATGATGTGGGCGCTGGACGAGTCCGCCGACCCGGCCACGCTGCGCTACCCGTACTTCGAGACCACCGAGCCGATGGTGTTCGACGAGCCGAACACCTACGCCGACCCGGAGGCGGTGCTGGCCAACAGCGTGACGCACAGCTGGAACCACGGCCTCGGCGAGATCGTCACCGCCCTGCTGGACAACGGGCTGCGGCTGACCCAGCTGGTCGAGCACAACAGCGTGCCCTGGGAGGCGCTGCCCGGGCAGATGACCCTGGACGACGTGGGGGAGTGGAGGTTGAGCACGCGCCCGGAGCGGATGGCGGCCAGCTACACGCTGCAGGCGGTGAAGCTCTAGTCCTGGCTCACCTGTCGAGCCGGTCGTCGACCGGTGCCGGGGTGCTGCTCGGTGCCGCGGCGCGGATTCGGGCACGCCGCCGGGCGCACGGATAGCCATCGGCGGGCACGCCCTTAGCGAAGTCAAGGCCGTGGGGGCAACGTTTTTCTCAGTCGCCCGGATTTCTCGCCGGTCGGCGGGCAATGCTGAGAAACGACTGAATTGAATGGCCCCCACGGTGTGAGCTGAGGTTCCTTTTGTTGTGCGCGATAGCGCGTATCGGGTAGCTATGGTGAAGAGGTGTGTCCTCGGTTCGCCGACCGGTTCCGGGGGCCACGCGCAGAGCGCTCGTCGAGGCGGTCACCGACCGAGGAGTGGGATGATCGAGCTCGAGGGCATCACGAAGTCCTACTGGATGGGACCCGTCGAGATGCCGGTCCTGCACGGCATCGACCTGTCGATCGGCGACGGTGAGATGGTCGCGATCATGGGCCCGTCCGGTTCCGGCAAGAGCACCCTGATGAACATCCTGGGCTGCCTGGACGTGCCCACGGCGGGCCGCTACGAGCTCGACGGCATCGACGTCAGCAAGCTGACCAAGCGCGAGCTGTCCAAGGTCCGCGGCAGCAAGATCGGGTTCGTGTTCCAGTCGTTCAACCTGATCCCGCGCACCGACGCGATGCGCAACGTCGAGCTGCCGCTGGTCTACAGCGGGACCCGGGGCCGGCAGCGCCGCGCCCGCGCCGCGCTCGAGCAGGTCGGCCTCGGGGAGCGGCTGCGGCACCTGCCGAGCGAGCTGTCCGGTGGGCAGAAGCAGCGCGTGGCGATCGCCAGGGCGCTGATCAACGAGCCCTCCATCCTGCTGGCCGACGAGCCCACCGGTGCGCTGGACACCAAGTCGAGCGTCGAGATCATGCGGCTGCTCGTTGATCTGAACAACACCGGCGCGACCATCGTGGTGATCACCCACGAGGAGGAGATCGCCGAGTTCGCCAGCCGGATCGTGCGGCTGCGGGACGGCCTGATCGGCAGCGACGAGGCGGTGGCCGAGCGGGCCACCACGATCCCGGAATTCGACACGGACTTCGACCCGGGCCTCGGCAAGGGGATCGACAAGGAGCTCGACCCGGAGCTCGACGCCGAGACCGAGCTGGCCTCGGAGGTCGAGTCGGAGCTCAGCGCGTGAGGCCGGCGTGATCGAGCTGGACCGGGTGGGCCGGCTCTACCCCGACGGCGGCCGGGTCACGGGGCCCGCGCTGCACGAGGTGAGCCTGGACATCCCGGACGGCGAGCTCGTCGCGCTGCTGGGCCCGGCCGGCTCCGGGACGAGCACCCTGATGAACATCCTGAGCTGCCTGGACGTGCCGAGCGAGGGCCACTACCGGATCGACGGCACCGACATCGGGCGGCTGTCCAAGCGCCGGCGCACCAAGCTGCGCGGCCGCGCGGTCGGCTTTGTGTTCGCGTCGTTCGACCTGGTCCCGGACGCGACCGTGCAGCGAAACGTGGAGCTGCCGCTGATCTACAAGCGGGCCGGGGTGCGCCGCGCGCGGGCCCGCCGGGCGCTGGAGAAGGTCGGGCTGGCCGGCCACGAGCGGGACATGCCGGTCGAGCTGTTCGACGCGCAGCGGCGCAAGGTGCTGATCGCCAGGGCACTGGTCAACGACCCGCCGATCCTGCTCGACGACGAGCCGACCGGCGCGCTGGACGCCGACTCGGGCGACCAGATCATGCAGCTGTTCAGCGAGCTCAGCGCGGCCGGCCGCACCGTCGTGTTCGCCACCGCCCGGGCCGAGACCGCCGCCTACGCCGGGCGCATCGTGCAGCTGCACGAGGGCCGTGTCGTCGAGGACCGGGCGAACCTCGCCCGCCGCCCCTCCACCCGCTGAGCCGTTCAAAGGCCTCCGGAGCGGGCGGCTACTCGTAGCGCAGGGCCTCGATGGGGTTGAGCTGGGCGGCCCGCCAGGCCGGGTAGCCGCCGGCGACGAGCCCGATGGCGAGGCTGATCGTGAAGGCCACCACGACCGGTGGGGCGGAGAGCACCGGGCTGAACGAGCTGAGGAACCCGCTGGCCCCGAGCAGGGGGATGAGCAGCTTGGTGAGAAGGATCAACCCGACCCCGATCGTCGCGCCGATCAGCCCACCCAGGCCGGCCAGGGTGATCGCCTCCAGCACGAACTGGCTCAGGATCGCGCCGTCGCTGGCCCCGATCGCCTTGCGGGTACCGATCTCCCTGGTCCGGTCGGTCACCGAGACCAGCATGATGTTGAGCACGCCGATGCCGCCCACCAACAAGGAGATCGCCGCGATCGCCGGTACGAAGTTGGTGATCAGGGTGATCAGCGAGGTGAACGTGGTCACCCGGGAGCCGAGGTCCTGCACCTGGAAGTCGTCGTAGGAGATGTTGGTGACGTGGTGGTTTTGCCGCAGTACGTCGGTGATCTGCGCCTCGGCGGCCTTGACGGTCTGGGTGGAGGTGGCCTTGACGATGATCGAGCTGAGCTCGTTGCCGCCGTAGCCGTAGCCGAACACACCCGAGCGGGCCGCCGCCTCCGGCATCACTATCACGTTGTCGCTGGACGCGCCGTAAGACTGCAGCACGCCGATGACCTTGAAGTTCGCGTGGTCGAGCCGCAGCGGCTTACCGATCGCGGCGTTCGGGTCAGGGCCGTAGAGCGCGCTGGCCACCAGTGGGCCGAGCACCGCGACCTTGGCGCCGGAGTCGCTCTGGGCCTGGGTGAAGAAGCCGCCGGCGGCGATCTTGATCTGCCGGACCGTGAGGTAGTTGGCCGTCGTCCCGGTGACCGTCGCGGACAGGTACTGCGCCCCCGGGGTCGACGCGGTCACGGCCTTGGAGACCTGGCCGGCCGCCCCGGTGCTGGACCCGGTCACCACCGGCACCAGCTGGGCGACGTTGGAGAGCTTGGAGATCGCCGTGGCGTCGGAGTCGGTGAGCGGCTCGGCGGGCGGGCCACCGGGGATCGGGGACAGCTTCGGCACGATCGTGATGCTGTTGGCGACCGGCTCGATGGCCGCGTTGACCGATCCGGTCACGCCCTGGCCGAAGGAGGTCAGCAGGATCACCGCGGCGACGCCGATGATCAGCCCGAGCATGGTCAGGGCTGAGCGCATCTTGTGCGAGCGGAGCCCGCGAAGCGCAATAACCAGCGTCTCACGCAGAATCACTGTGATCTTCCTTGGCATAGTCGGACCGAACAGGTGTCCTCGCGGGCGCCGACTTCGGGATAACTCCTTGGTAGCAGTCGCCGTTGAAGCCCGGCAACGCGGTCGGAGTATCCAAAGCAAACTCACAGTTTCGAACCCCGTTATGGCTGGGCGTTGAGAATTTTCTCAGCGTTTTCAATCGCGTTTCGTCACGGTACGATTTGCGGCCATTCGCCCGTTCCCGGCGGAATCGTCCGTTGCTGATACCCAGAAGATGTTTCGGGGTCGTCGGCCCGTGCCGCCGCGGCTCAGGGCGCGGTGGCCAGCCAGTCCGCGATGCCGGCCCGCAGCCGCGCCTTGGTCGGCTCCGGCGCGAACGAGGCCCTCACCGAGGCCGAGGCCAGCTCCGCGAGCACCTCGTCCGAGTAGTCGAACCAGTGCCTGGCCAGTGCATACTCCTCGCTGAGCGCGATGCCGAGGCTGACCGGGATGTCGGTGTTCAGCGTCACGAGCAGGCCGGCGTCGCGCAGTCGGGGCAGCGGGTGCTCGGCCCAGGACGGCGCCAGACCCAGTGCCACGTTGGACGAGGGGCAGACCTCCAGCGGCACGCCCAGCGCGGCCACCTCGGCGGTCAGCGCCGGGTCGTCCAGAATTCGGATCCCGTGCCCGAGCCGCTCGGTCCGTCCTAGAGTGAGTGCCTCGCGAATGCTGTCCGGGCCGGCCGCCTCGCCGGCGTGGTGCACCCGGTGCAGGCCCTCTTTTTCGGCGGCGGCGCAGACCTCGGTGAACGGTGCCAGCGGGTAGCTCTCGTCGCCGGCCAGCCCGATGCCGATTACCCCTCGGTCGGCGAACCGGCGCGCCAGGTCCAGGGTGCGCCAGGCCCGTTCCACCGAGCGCCGCCGGGAGTGGTCGAGCAGCACGCCGTACTCCAGCCCGGTGGCGGCGCGGCCCGCGGCCAGCCCGCGCAGCAAGGCCGCCAGCGGCATCTCCAGGTCGCCGAGGCGCTCGCCGTGCGAGGCGGCGGTGAAGGTCAGCTCGGCGTAGCCGACGCCCTGCGCGGCCTCGTCCTCGCAGTACTCCCGGCCCAGCCGCTCAAAGTCGTCCGGCCGTCGTAGACAGTCCCTGATCAGCGAGTTGTGGTCGGCGAACGCCCGGAAGCCGGCGAACCCGCCCTCCGGCACCGCCCCCGGCGCCGGCACCTCGTTGGCCTCGGCCAGTTCGCGGAGCGTGCTCGGGCGCACGGTGCTCTCCACGTGCACGTGCAGGTGGGCCTTGGGCAGGGCGCGCAGCTCACGGGGCACCGGGTCATCCTGGCTCAGCCCGCCGGCGCGCGCTCCCGAGTTTCGCCGTGAGTGGCGAGTAGTTCCCGGGGACCACTCGCCACTCACGACCCTGCCCGTGGGCGCGACCCTGGCCCGCGCGCCGACGGGTCAGCCGGCGGAGGCAACGAGCAGCCCGGCGGCCACCGCTTCGACCCAGAAGTAGAGCCAGCTCGGGTAGAAGCCGGTCGGCCGGTCCACGGCACGGGCCACCAGCCGGCCGAACGCCATGCCACCGAGCGCGGCCGCGACCGCCAGTATCGCGCCGGGCCGCAGCGACGGGGCCCCGGCGGCGGCGAACGCGAGCAGCACCCCGGTGGCGACGCCGAAGCCGCCGTACACCGCGCGCACCTCGGTGCGCGCCTCAGGCCCGGTCAGCGAGATGCCGAACGGCCGGATCAGGGCGGCCGGGGCGAACAGGCCGAACAGCCCCATGCCGAGGAAGAACACCGCGACCAGCGCGATCAGTACGGTTGCCATGACCGGAAGGATCTCGGAGATGGGGCGGCCCGCGCTGTCAGAAACCTGCCCACCCACGCTGTGGCTGTGGGCGGGAAAGGCGCTGTTCCTCGGGCCTTCGCTGGACCTCGACCGGCACTCCGGTGCGGTGGCCTGCTTCGCCGTCGGCCTGGAGCGCCCCTTTGCCGTGCAACTCGACACGGCCGAGGCGGTGACCGCCCGCAGCGCGTTGATCCCGGCCAGAGCCCCGCATCTGCTCCGGGGCGGTGGCGGTCGGATGATCTTCTGTTACCTCGATCCCGGGTCGCCGGCCGAGCGCGCCTGCCGGCGCCTGATGCGGGACGGGCCGGCGCCGGCGGTGCGACACCGCGACCAGGACACGCTGCTCGCGCTCGGTGCGGCGCTGGCCGAGGCACCCGGGGCCGAGGGGGCCGGCCGGTGGCTGTCGACCGCCGCGCCGGTACCGGTCGCGCCGCCACCCGGCGACCCCGGCATCCGCCATGCCGTCGCCTCGGTCATGGACGACCCCGGGCGCAACTGGCGGGCCGGCGAGCTCGCCGCGCTGACCGGCTGGTCCGGCTCGGCGTTCCTGCGCGCGTTCCGCGCCGAGACGGGGACCAGCTTCCGGCGCTACCGGCTGTGGGCCCGGATGCTGCGGGTCGGCCGGGTGCTCGCCGACGGCGGCAACCTCACGCTCGCCGCCGCCGAGGCCGGGTTCGCCACCCCGTCCCACCTGAGCAGCACGTTCCACGCCATGTTCGGCTTGACCCCGAGCCGACTGCTGGCGACCGGGGTGGCCATACGAGACCTGAGCGGTGGCCTGTGAGTGGTATTGGTCGCTATAGCAACCAATACCACTCACAGGGTCATCCCCTGGCCAGCCGGGGGAGCAGGGCCGCCGCGACGCTGATCATGATCGCGGCGGCGACCGCCAGCACTCCGAAGTCCAGGCCGAGCCGGGCCGGCGTGCCCACCAGCAGTCCGCGCAGCGCCTCGACCTCGTAGCTCAGCGGGTTGATGTGGTTGATCACCTGCAGCCAGCCGGGCATCAGCTGCACCGGGTAGAGCGCGTTCGAGGCGAAGAACAGCGGCATCGTGATGGCCTGGCCGATGCCCATCAGCCGGTCCCGGGACAGCACCAGGCCGGCGATCGTGATGGACAGGCAGCAGAAACACGCCGAGCCGAGCACCAGCGCCACGACCACCCCGAGGAAGTGCAGCGGCTCGATGTTCAGGTGCACCCCGAGCAGCGCCGCCACGATCATCACGGCGAGCGCCTGGACCACCGCGCGGATGCCGGAGGCGAACGCCTTGGCCGCGACCAGCGCCACCCTCGGCGTCGGCGTGACCATCAGCTTGGAGAGCACCCCGGAGTCGCGCTCCCAGATGATCTGGATGCCGTAGAAGATCGCGATGAACAGGGCGGACTGGGCCAGGATGCCGGGCGCCAGGAAGTCCAGGTACGGGGTGTTGCCGGTCGGGATGGCGTGGATCCGGGTGAAGACCTGCCCGAACACCAGCAGCCACAGGGTCGGCTGGACCGCGCGGGTGATCAGCTCGGTCCGGTCGTGGCGCAGCTTCTGCAGCTCGACCAGGCACATCGCGCCGATTCGGGAGAACGCCGTGCCCAGCTGCTTGAGCGGCCCCGGGTCGGCCGGGATCTCGACGGTGAAGGTCTGGGTGGTCATGACACCCTCCTGGCGGTGCGTCGGGCGGCGCGTACGTCGCGCATGGTGCCGGCGTTCTCGGCGAGCCGGTCGCCGGTGTAGGCCCGGAACACGTCGTCCAGGGTCGCGTCGGGGCCGATCGAGTCGCGCAGCTCGGCCGGTGTGCCCAGCGCGCGGATCTGGCCGCGGTGCATCAGCGCGATCCGGTCGCAGCGCTGGTCGGCCTCCTGCATCAGGTGCGTGGTGACCAGCACGGTCATCCCGGTGGTCTCCTTGATCTCCTCGATCCGGGCCCACACGCCATCGCGGGCCACCGGGTCCAGCCCGACCGTCGGTTCGTCCAGTACCAGCAGTCGCGGCGCGCTGACCAGCGCCTGAGCCAGCTCGAGGCGGCGCACCATGCCACCGGAGTACGTCTTCGCGGACCGGTCGGCGACGTCGGCGAGGTCGACCTCGTCCAATACCTCCTCGACCCGCCGGGCGCGGTCGCGGCGCGGCACGTCGTAGAGCCGGGCGAACAGCGAGACGTTCTCTCGGCCGGTGAGCGTCGAGTCGGCGGACAGCTGCTGCGGCACGTAGCCGATCAGTCGGCGGACCGCGGTGCGCCGCCGCGCCACGTCCACGCCGAACACGCGGATCGCGCCCGGCGGGGCCTTCAGCAGGGTGGTGATCATGCGGATGGTGGTCGTCTTGCCGGCGCCGTTCGGGCCGAGCAGGCCGAACACCTCACCCGGCGACACCTCAAGGTCGACGCCGTCCACCGCGACGGTGTCGCCGAACTGCTGGCGCAGCTCGGTGCAGCGCACGGCCGGTAGGTAGGTCACGTTGCTCAAAGGGTCTCCTCGAGTTCGTGCAGTAATCGGCGGAACGCGGGCAGTGCGGCGGCCAGGGACTCCCGGTCGTCACGGGGCAGCCGTTCGAGGGCCTCGGCGAGCAGCTGACCCTTGGCGCTGCGCCACGCGGTCAGCCGGGCCTGGGCGGCCTCGGTGAGCCAGAGCCGGGCGGCTCTGCGGTCGGCGGGATCGCTCTCCCGGGCCAGCAACCCCTGCTCGACCAGCTGGTTGACCAGCGTGCTCACCGAGTTGCCCGCCAGGTGCAGCGCGCGGGCGGCGGCGGCCACCCCTGTGCCCGGCTCGAGCTCCACGTGTCGCAGTAGCTCCAGCTGGGCGCCGCGCAGCCGTGGCCCCGGGATCGTGTCCCGCAGCCGCCGCCGGGTGACCCGCCGCAGCGCGGCGGTGATGGCGACCACCTCTTCGGCGGTGCGCGTTGAGCTCGGGCGGGCTTCGGTTGGACTCACGTCTTCATATTACCTCTGAAAAAGAGGTAAAAATAGAGTGACGTGGCCGGGGGCCTGTGGGGTCGGCTACCTTGGTTTTGTCGTGAACGGGCGGACCATGCGTGCACTCGTGCCCAGGTGGGCGTTGCGGTGGTGCGCGCCCGCGCTCCTGCTGTTCGTTGTGCTCGTGGCCCAGCCGGCCACCTGTCCGGTCGGGGACCACCAGCTGGACGGCGCTCCTTCGGTGGTGGCGTCCCCAGTGGTGGGGGCGTCGGCAGTGGGGGCGTCGGCGGTGGAGGCCTCGGTGGTCGCGTCCGACTTCCGGCACGGGCCGATCTGTCACGGGTCCTCGGCCGGCGACCTGCTGTGGACCCGGAGCCACCCGGCCCGGACCAGCGTGGTCAAGACCGCGTCGGAGTCGACGGCCGCGGTCACCTCGGCGTCCCGCACTCCGGCCGCCGGCCCGGATGCCGGCTCGCCCGGCGCGGCCCCGGCGCCGTCCGGTCGCGCCATCCTGCTCGCCATCGGCATCGCTCGCAGCTGAGCCCGCGGCTGAGCCCACAGCTCGGCCCGCCCCGCCGTCGGCCCTGTACGGGTCGCGGTGCTGTGCCCACCCGGCGTTGGCCGGGCTTCGCGGCGCACCCGAGCGGTACCTCCGAGGGCGGCCGGTCAGCGCCGGCCCAGCCCGGCAGTCACAAATCCGTGTTGATCCACACCCCCCAGGCTGAGGTTGAGAAAAATGGCAGCAACTCGTTCCCGACGTTCCCCGTGGCCCGCTCCGGGCGTGTACGCGGCAGTGCTCGGCGCCACCCTGTGTACCTACGCCGTCGGGCGGCTGGACGTCAGCCGCAAGTTCGGCAACCGCGTCCTCGACGCCCTCGACCTCGACGAACCACTGACCCCGGCCCACGAATCCTCGCCGAGTTCAACCGCCGCGGGCTCCTCGGCGTGATGAAAGGCCGCTGTGGTTGACCTCGGCGGGGTGTTTGGTCGGTGATCGGGGCGGCGGGTGTTCGGTGCGTGCGGGTGTTCGTGGTTGGCGCGGTCCAGGTTCTCCGCCGGTGTGCCTCGGCGCCACTGGCCGACGAGCTGGCGCTGGATCGGGTACCGGGCCGGCACGGGCGCGCCCGGCTCGGCCCAGGCCGCCACGTACGGGGTCGGTGCGGCGCGGCCGAGGCGCCCCGAGTAGGCGCGGGTGGGGCGCGTGGCCTCCGGGGCGAGGCCGTCCAGCGCCGCCGACCACTTCTTGGCGATGCCCGCCTCGGGGCTGCGCAGCAGGGCGGTGCCCACCTGCACGGCGCTCGCGCCCAGGGCCAGCGCGGCGGCCACCCCTCGCCCGTCGGCGATGCCACCGGCCGCGATGATCGGTATCCGGAGCCGGTCGGCCAGCCGGGGGAGCAGCGCGAACAGGCCGACCGAGGTGCTCTCGGCGGCGTCCGGGTCGAAGGTGCCCCGGTGCCCGCCGGCCTCCATGCCCTGCGCGACGACCGCGTCCGCGCCGGCCTCCTCGGCGGCCAGCGCGTCGTCCAGCGTGGTGGCGCAGGCGAACCAGGCGATGCCCCGCCCCGCCAGCCGGCGCACGAACTCCGGTGGGAACAATCCCATGATCGAGGACACCGCGGTCGGCTCGGCGGCGAGCATCGCCTCGCACTGTTCGCCGAAGTCGGGGGCGGGGCGCGGCTGCTCGCCCGGCGCGCCGAAGCGGCCGAGGAACTCCCGCGCGGCGGCGGTGGTCCGCTCGACCTCGGCGGGGTCGCCGGGTTCGTCGGGGATCCAGTTGTTCAGCTGGAACGGTCCGGGCGAGCCGGTCCGGAACCGCGCCGACCAGTCCGCGATCCGCTCCGGCGAGTCCAGCAGCACGCCGGACGCGCCCATGCCCCCGGCCTCGGCCACCGCGACGGCCAGCTCGGGTGGGCAGGCGCCGGCCATGGGCGCCATCAGGATCGGCAGTTGGAGCCCGTACCGCTCCCGGAACGCCGCCACCCGGTCCCGAACGCCTGTGCCGCCGGTCAAGCCGCTGCCCCTGCCGCCGCCCATGCCGCGTCGCCCCCAGTCCCCGTCGACTGTCCTGCCCGATCGGACGCTACGCCCAGTCGGCCGAGTCGGCCCGGCGTGTGCGACGCGCTGACAGGCTGCGTCGGTCGGGGTGCCGTGCGCGGAGGGCCCGTCAGCGGTGGCTGTGCGACCCGCTGGCCAGGTGGCTGCCTCCGCCGCCGCCCATCGTCCCGACGGCTGCCCCACCGGCGAGGAGCACCGCGAAGCCGGCGATCACGCTGACCACGGCGGTCCGGATCCGGGCGGGGCCTCGGCCGGCCGCCGGGCGGTACGGCGTTGCGGCGGTGGGCGGGGTGGTCGGTCGCACGGTCGGGGCGGCGGTCGGCGTCGGGGTGGTCGCGGTGGTGGGCGTCGCGGTGGTGGGCGTCGCGGAGGCGGGCCTCGGGACCGGCCTCGGGCTGGGCGGCGCGGGCGTGGGTGTGGGGCTGGACCTCGGGGTGAGTGGCGCGGGTGTCGCCTCGGTGGACGGCACCGGGCGTGGGCGCGGGGGCTGGGCGGCGGGTGTCCGGGCCAACGGGGGCCGTGACTGGCGGGCCCTGGTGGCCGCCATTGCCGCCGCGCCGGCCGCCACCGTCCATTCCGGATCGGTCGGTACGAGTACCCGCGCGTGAATCCGCACGGAAAGCTGTTCGGTGAGCAATGGGGTCCGCGCCGGCTCGCCGGTCAGGAGGACGGTGCCGACGGTCAGGCCATTGTTCTCGGACTCGCCCACCATTCTGGAAATTGCTGAGACAACCGCGGAAATCGGTTCCGCGATGAGTGACTCGAGCTCCGTGCGGATCACGCGCACCCGCTCCCACCCGGAGGGCAGCGCCACGTCGACCACGGTCGCGGGCCGGACGCCGAGGTCGGCCCTGGCTGCGCGGCACCGGGCCACCAGGTCGAGCAGGGCGGCATGGTGGGCCGGGTCGGCCTGTTCGAGGGTGCCGAACGGTTCCCCCAGCTGCGCGAGGATGTGCCTGGCGAGTGCTCGGTCCAGCGCCGTGGCGCCGAGGTCCTCGACCCGGGAGGTGGCGAGGCCCTGTCGCGGCCGGTCCGCGCCGGCGCTCAGCAGGGTCAGCTCGGTGCCGGCACCACCGATGTCGGCGACCAGCACGGCCTCGTCCCGCCGCGCCGAGCCGGCCGACTCGGCTGCCGTTACGGCGGCGATCGGGATGCTGACCAGCGATGTCGGTACGTCGGCCGCTGAGGTCGTGGTCAGCGCGGAGTGCAGCACCGACAGCTCGTAGCGCCCCCAGTGCACGGGGTGGGCGATCACCAGGTGAGCCGGCGGCGCGCCCTGGGTGGCGTGGGCCAGCAGGCCCGCGACGGTCAACGCGACGAGGTCCGCGCCCAACCGGGCCGTGCCGTCGCTACCGATCACCGGCACCGGGTCGCCGACCCGGTCGGTGAAGTCCCGGTACACCCCGCCGCCGCCCTGCCGCGTCGCGCCGCCGACCACCGCCCGGCCCGCTGGCGGGACCTGCACGACCGGCGCCACCGCGACCCGGTCCTCGGTGCCGTCGAGGGTGACGGCACGGACCAGGTCCGCGGCGAGCGCGATGCCCACAGAAGGAGTCATGACAGCACCGTAGTCAGCGGAACCAACGGACAAAATTGGTGCGGACTGTGCGTTTGCTGTGTGCGATTACCCGGTCGCTCGGCGGCATTTCGGCACACGCCGGGACCCCACGATATTCACAGCCGCGCCCCAGAAATGGCGCCTAGCTTCTGTCACGTTCCACTCCGTTGCGGGTGGCGGCGATCGAGACATTGGAGAGGTCAAATGACCAACGTATTCATTCCCGGAAGGGAACTGGACGCCATCATCCGCGAGGCGGTCCGCGACCAGTTCCGCGAGGAGGAGCGCCACGCGGACGACCGTTGGGATCACCGCTCGGAGCAACGCTGGGGTGAACATCCCGAACACCGGGCGGACGGTTGGTCGGCCGGGCAGGGTTCGGCGCCGGGGCCGGAGCAGCACGACGGCCCCTACCGTCCGGTCGACCGGGCCGGCGACCACAACGCGGACCGGCACGACGGCTGGTCCGACGGGGATCGCCACGACGGCCGGACCGGTAGCCGGAATGACGCGGGCCGCGAGCACGACGGGCGCGGCTCGGAGGGCGGGCGTGGCGACGAGCGTGGCGACGGTGGGCGTAGTGACGGGCACCAGGACGGCCGCGGGCACGACGGGCGTGGCGACAGCGGGCGTGGCGACGGGCGCGGGCACGACCAGCACGGTCGGGGTGGCAATGACGGAAGTGGGCGCGGCGAGCACGGTGGTCAGCCAGGGCACGGCGATCCGGGTCGCGGCCATGGCGGTGAGCCGGGGCACGGTGAGCCAAGTCGTGGACAGGGTGGCCATGGTGGTGAGCCGGGGCGTGGCCAAGGCGGTCACGGCGGCCAGCCCGGGCATGGCCAGCCAGGTCATGGGCAGGGCAACCCCGGTCACGGTGAGCCGGGGCGTGGGCAGGGCAACCCCGGTCATGGGCAGGGCGGGCAGCCAGGTCACGGCCAACCGGGTCACGGGCAGGGTGGGCAGCCGGGACACGGGGCGGGTGGCGCCGGGCAGCCGGGTCACGGGCAGCCGGGACACGGCTCGGGACAGCCGGGACAGGCGGGGCACGAACCGCCGTCGCACGAGTCCGGATCCGTCCAGGCCGGGCACGGCCAGTCCGCCGGGCAGCACGACCAGCATCAGGACGGCGGCTCCCAGCTGCGGATCGGCGCCGGCAACAGCGCGGGCCTGAACAGCACGAACGGCGGCCTGTCCGGCGGCGAGGCGCACTCGGGCGGGTCGTTCGCCCCGGGGGTGGCTCCGGCGGCGTCGTTCGGGTCCGGGCTGGCGGCCAACGGGTCGGCGGCGTCGGCCGGCTCGGTCGGGGTGTCCAACGCCCCGAGCCAGCCGCTCGCGTTCACCGCCGGTGCGGTGGCCACGGCGCAGCCGGTCAGCGCGACGCCGGTGAGCGCCAGCACGCACACCAACTTCGGTAGCGAGTCGCTCGGCAACGGCGTCCAGACCGCGGCCACCACCAACCACACGAGCTCGGCCACCTCGGCGACCGGCCACACCGGCACGGGCGCACCGACGGCCGACCTGGGCAGCGCCGCGAGCGCCGGCCAGGACTCACGCACCACCGGGAACGTGCACGCGCTACTGGGCGGCACGCCGGACAGCGGCACCGCGAGCACGGGTCACACCACGAACTCCGGCAGCGGCGCTGGTCAGACGGGCACCGGGGCGGACCCCGGAACTCACACCGGCACGACCACCGGCCTCGGCTCCTCCATCGGATCGACCGGAGCGGTCGGACACGGCGGGGCGGCGACCAGCTCTCCCACGACCGGCACCGGCACGGTGAGCACGGGTACGCACACGGGCTCGACCGGCACCGGCACGGCGAACAGCGGCACGCACACGGGCACGGCTGGCAGCGGAACGGCGAGCACGGGTACGCACACAGGCACGGTTGGCGTGGGCGCGGCGGGCACGGGCGCCGGCACGCCGAGCACGGGCACCGATACGCACACCGGCACGGCGAGCACCGGCACGGCGCACACGGGCTCCGCGAGCACCAGCACCAGCTCCGCGAGCACTGCCAGCACCCACACCACGGCACCGGTCACCCAGCCAGCCCCGACGACCGACAGCACGGCCGCGACCAGCACGGACAGCTCGCACAGCGGGCTGGCGGCGACGTCGTCCGGGCTGTCCAGCGGGCTCACCTCGACCGGTGACAGCGGCCTGACCGCCGATCACAGCACGGCGCTGCACAGCACCACCGACCACAGCACCACGACCCTGCACCACTGAGCCCACACAGACCGTTGCCCTACCGCACAGACCACGCACGGTCTGTGCGGTGGGGACACGGTCTGTGCGGCCGACCCCACCAACCTCGTAGACCCGACAACCCGAAGGAGCCCCCCGTGTCCGTCATGACGGATCCCGCCGCTCGTGGCGGCAAGGCAACCACGTCCCCCGTCGAGATGACCGACCTGCTCGACCGGCTGCGCGCCCTCACCGACGCCGCCGGCCGCACCGACCTCGGCAACCGGCTCGCCCAGGCCCGCGCGCGGGTGACCGACCCGAGCCTGCGCATCGTCGTCACCGGCGAGACCGGCCAGGGCATGAGCGCGCTCGTCGGCACGATAGTCGGCGAGCTGCCCGGCGCGGCCTCGGTACCGGCCCAGCGGCTGGCGCCCGGCATGCCGACCCGCCCGAACGAGGGTGTGCTGTTCGTCGACGCGCCCGGGGCCTCCGGGATCGACTCGGCTGGCGGGGCGGCGGTGCTGTCGCTGCTGGCCGGGGCCGACGCGGTGCTGTTCGTCTCGGACGCGAGCCAGGAGTACACCGAGCCGGAGCTGGCCTACCTGGCCCGGATCCGCGAGCTGTGCCCGTCCGTGGTCGGCGTGCTCACCAAGATCGACCTCTACCAGCGCTGGCCGGACATCCAGCGGGCCAACCGGGCCCACCTGAACAACGCCGGCCTGGACATCCCGCTGCTGCCGGTGTCGGCCGAGCTCAACGACACCGCCCGGCGGCTCGGCGACGGCGCGCTCGCGGTCGAGTCGGGCATTCCGCAGCTCGCCGACTTCCTCGCCGACCGGGTCATCGGCGGCGCGGACACCGTGCTGCGCACCAGCGTGGTCAACGACGTGCGGATCGTGTCCGACCAGCTGGCCATGGCGCTCAACGCCGAGCTGGACGTGCTGAACGACCCGGGCCGGGGCGCCGAGCTGGTGGCCCGCATGCAGCAGGCGCGCGCCGCCGCCGACCGGCTCCGGGCGCAGACCGCGAACTGGCAGGTGGTGCTGGGCGACGGTGCCACCGAGCTGATGGTCGACGTCGAGCACGACCTGCGGCACCGGCTGCGCACGCTGGTCCGCGAGGCTGAGGCGGACATCATGGGGTCGGACCCCGCGCCGCGCTGGGCCAAGTTCAGCGAGTGGCTGAACGCCGAGGTCGCCGAGGCCGTGCAGGCCAACTTCCTGTTCGCGCACAGCCGCTCCGGGGAGCTGGCCCAGCAGGTCGGCGCCCGGTTCGCCGAGGAGAGCGGCCGGGTGGTGCCCGAGCTGCGCCGGGGCGACCCCAGCTACGCGCTCGACTCCGTCAACTCCCTCGAGGAGCTGGAGAGCCGCAAGGCGGGCATCATCCAGCGGGTGATCAACAGCCTGCGGGGCTCGTACGGCGGGGTGCTGATGGTCGGCGTGGTGTCCAGTGTCGCCGGCGTGGCGCTGCTCAACCCGTGGTCGATCGGCGCCGGCGTGCTGCTCGGCGCGAACACCTTCTGGGAGGACCGCAAGGCCCACACCGCGCGCCGCCAGTCCGAGGCCAAGGTCGCGGTCGCGCGGCTGATGGACGACGTGCTGTTCCAGGTCGGCCGGGAGTCCAAGTTCCGGCTCCGCGAGGTGCAGCGCTACCTGCGCGACCACTTCAGCGCCGTCGCGGCCGAGCTGCTGCGCTCCGCCGACGACGCGGTGTACGCCGCGCAGCTGGCCAACCAGTCGCACGCGGACCGCCGGGACGCCCGGGCCGCTGTGGTCTCCGAGGGTCTGAGCGACCTGCGCCAGCTGCGGGTTCGGGCCGCCGGGCTGCTCGACCGGACCGGAGCGCTGCGATGAGCACGGCTGCGATGAGCACGGCTGCGATGAGCGCCGCCGGCCCCGAGTCGGACCGCGCCCGGTTGATCATCCGGGACGCCCGCGCCGAGTTCCACGACGATGCCTCGGTGGTGGCCGAGCTGGTGGAGTGCGAGCGCCGGCTCGACGAGCCGCTGCGGGTGGCGCTGGTCGGCAAGCTCAAGTCCGGCAAGTCGACGCTGCTCAACGCGCTGGTCGGGGAGGAGATCGCGCCGACCGACGCCACCGAGTGCACCCGGGTGGTGACCTGGTTCGGCCGGTCCGCCGGGCCGAGGGTCGAGGTGACGCATGACGGCGGCCGGCGCACCGAGCTGCCCGTGCGTCGCACCGACGGGCGGCTCCAGCTCGACCTCGGGCCGGTGCCGGCCGACCGGGTGGACCGCCTGGTCGTCGGCTGGCCGTCCGAGCTGCTGGAGCGCTACACGGTGATCGACACCCCGGGCACGTCCTCGAACTCGGCGGACGTGTCGGCCCGCACGATGGCCTTCCTCGCGCCCGAGCATGGCACCTGCGAGGCCGAGGCGGTGATCTTCCTGATGCGGTCGCGCCACGACTCGGACGCCGTGCTGCTGCGCCAGCTGCAGGAGCAGACCGGCGCCGGCGGGCCCCTCGGCATCGTCGGGGTGCTGTCCAGGGCCGACGAGCTGGCCGGCGGCGCGGCCGGCCAGCTCGGCGGCGCGACCGGGTCGATCGGCGGCGT
Source organism: Pseudonocardia sp. (assembly GCA_036272155.1). Lineage (GTDB taxonomy): Bacteria > Actinomycetota > Actinomycetes > Mycobacteriales > Pseudonocardiaceae > Pseudonocardia. The sequence goes on along the minus strand of DATAZG010000093.1, from coordinate 9,265 downwards.
GACCGGGCCGGGCGGCGTGCTCGACGCGGCCCGGCGGCGCAGCGCCGAGCTGCGCACCGATCCCGAGCTGAGCGGGCTGCACCGGGACTTCGTCGCGGTCTCCGGACTGCTCGCGCTGCGCGGCCAGACCCTGCGCCAGCGCGAGTTCGTGGCGCTGCACGCGCTGGCCGGGCTGCCGGACGACGTGCTGGCGGGGACGCTGGTCTCCGCCGGCCGGTTCACCGGCGCCGAGCTGGGCGTGCCGGTGGCCGAGCGGGAGTGGCTGCTCGGCGAGTTCGGCCTGGTCGGCGTCCGGATCGCGGTGGACCTGGTGCGCTCCGGAGCCCGGGACGCGCCCGCACTGGCTGCCGCGCTGGTCCGGCACAGCGGGCTGGACGAGCTGCACCGGGTGCTGGACGCGCGGTTCGCCAGCCGGCACGGGCAGCTCAAGGCGCACGCCGCGCTGCGCACCGTGCGCCAGGTGCTGCTGCGCCAGCCGGCCACCCGGTCCGCGCGGCTGCTGCGCACCGTGGAGCGGCTGCTGGCCGACGCGCACGCCGGTACCGAGGTCCGGGTGCTCGCCGGGGTGGCCGCTCTGCCGGTGGCCGGGCCAACCCGCGAGGCACTGGACCGGGTACTCGGCGGCCGGGGCACCACCGCCGCCGCCCGGCTCGGCCTGCCCGCCGACACCGACAACCACCAGCTGCGCGCGGCCGCGCTCCACGCGATCCGGTACTGGCGGGGCCAGCTGGCGCACCCGCTGCTGGACCCGCCGACCGAGCAGGCATACCGGGCCGCCGTGCGCAGTTGCGAGGCGATCGCCGTCGCCTGAGTCACCGCCTGAGTCACCGCCTGAGTCACCGCCCGAGTCACCGCTTTCGGTAGGTTCGGGCGGGTGACCACGCCCGACACCGTCCAGGGGGCCACCCGCATCCGGCTGGTGCGTGAGGCCGAGCTGCCGCTGCTGCGCGAGATCGAACGGGCCTCCGGGGAGATCTTCCGGGGCATCGGGATGGCCGAGATCGCCGAGGACGAACCGCTCTCGCTCGCCGAGCTCGGGCACTACCAGCGGGCCGGGCGCGCCTGGGTCGGCACCGAGGGCGCCGCCACCACCACCGACGCCTCCGGGACCGAGGGCGTGCCGGTGGCCTTTCTGCTGGCCGAGCCTGTCGATGGCCACCTGCACATCGCGCAGGTGTCGGTGCACCCCGCCGCCGCCGGCCGCCGCCTCGGCGCGGCGCTGATCGAGCACCTGGCGGGGCTGGCCGTCGAGCAGGGCGCCGCCGGGCTCACGCTGACCACGTACCGCGACGTGCCGTGGAACGCGCCTTACTACCGCCGGCTCGGGTTCACCGAGATCCCCGAGGCGCGGCTGAACCCCGGCCTGCGCGCGATCCGCGAGCTGGAGCGCACCGCCGGTCTGGACAGCTGGCCCCGGCTGGCGATGTTCTGGCGGCGCTGATCGGCCCCGCCGGCGACGCTGATCGGCCCCGCCGGCGACGTTGACCGGTCCGGCCGACCGCGCTGACCGACCCGGCCGGTCGCCCAGCACCGGACCCGCCGGCTGCCCCGCACCGGCCGGCCGACCGCGGCTGGGCGCTCCCGCTGCCCCGCCGATCGGTGCCGGATGTGCCAGAAGTGCAAGGAACAGCCACAATGTGGCGGCGGTGACACCTGCCACCGCCGCCGGCACGTTCGGCGCGGCTTCGAGCTGACCGGCGACCCCGGCCGGGAGAGGCAATGGCGCAGCGACACGACGAGCAGCACGGGCCCACCGGGTTCGGCTCGGCCACGCTCCGGATCGGCGCGTTGGCCGTGCTCCTGGTGTTCGCCGTGGTGGCCGCGCGGGCACGCGCCGAGGGTGCGCTGCCGGCCGTCGCCGGGCCGAGCGGCGGCCTGGTGATCGGGGTGATCCGCTCGGTCGGCATCGCCGTGGTCACCTCCGGTCTGCTGCTACTGGTCTGGGGTCGGCGGGTGCGCCAGAGGCAGCTCGTCTCGGGGGCGCCGCCGAAGAAAAAGCAGCTCACGGCCGCCCAGCGCAAGCGGGTCACCGTGTCGGCGCTGGTCGGGATCCTCGCCGCGCTGGCCTACCAGCTACTCCTGCGCACCTTCAACCCGACCGAGCAGCCGCAGCCGCCGCCCGCGCCCGACCAGCCCGTCGGCCCGCCCGACGCGTCCGGGCTCGGGCTGCACAACCTGCAGTCGCACGAGGTGCCGCAGGCGGGCCTCGGCACCTACCTGACCGCCTTCGCGGCGCTGGTCGCGCTGGGCGCCCTGATCATCGTGCTGATGCGCCGCACCGTGAGGGTGGAGTTCGAGGACGAGCCGGAGCCGGCTTCGCCCGAGGCCGTGGCCAGGGCGGTCGCGGCCGGTAGGGCGGCGGTGCAGGACCGCGCGATCACCGACCCCAGGGAGGCGATCGTGGCCTGCTTCGCCGCCATGGAGCGTGCGCTGGCCGGGCTCGGCGGCGACATCGCCCCGAGGGAGGCCGACACACCGGCCGAGGTCCTGACCAGGGGGCTGCGCGGCGCGGGCATCCCGGAGCGCCCGGCCGAGACGCTGCTGGGCCTGTTCCGGGAGGCGCGGTTCAGCGAGCACCCGATGCACGAGTCCGACCGGGACGCGGCCGACCGGGCGCTCACCGAGATCCTGGCCAGCCTGTCGACCAGTGGTTCGACCAGTGCGGAGCGGGCCGGGTGAGGGCGCCGGTGCCGGAGGCGATGAGCTCGGTGGTCGGCTCGGTCGGCGGCCTGATGGCGATGGCCGCCGGCGCGATCCTGGTCGTGTTGGTGGTGATCGGGGCGAACCTGTGGCTGCGCTGGCAGCGGATCAAGGCGTCCCGCCCCCGGTTCGAGCCGAACACCGTGGAGGCGACGCCGGCCTACCGCCGCTACCTGGTGGCCGCGGCCTGGGCCGGAGGCTCGACCCGGAACTGGGACCACAGCGTGCGTCCGGTGCTGGCCGAGCTCGTCGAGCTGGCGCTGGCCGACCGGCACCCGACCGGCGTCGGTGACCCGAAGGCCGAGGCGCGGGAGCTGCTCGGACCGGAGCTGTGGGCGCTGGTGGACCGTGACGTGAAGCGGTCGGAGGACCGGACCACGCCCGGTGCCGGGCGGGACGCGCTGCTGCGGATCCTGGACCGGGTGGAGGGGCCGTGACCGGGCCACCCGGTGCCGAGGCCGGCCGAGTGATCGGCCGGCGGATCGGCCCGAAGCTGTCAGATCGAGCGAGGAGCGGAATGAGCACGGAGTCGACCAATGGGCGCTGAGGGGACCGCGGCCGCTGTCGCCGACCGGACCGCGACTGTGCTGGACGAGATCGAGCGGGTCGTGGTCGGCAAGCGGCCGGCGCTGCAGCTGATCATGGCCGCCGTACTGGCCCGGTCGCACGTGCTGATCGAGGACCTGCCCGGGCTGGGCAAGACGCTGATCGCGCGGTCGTTCGCCGCCGCGCTCGGGCTCGGCTTCCGGCGCATCCAGTTCACCCCGGACCTGCTGCCGGCCGACCTCACCGGCACCACGGTGCTGGACCAGGCGTCCGGCGACTTCCGGTTCCGCCGGGGCCCGGTGTTCACGAACCTGCTGCTGGCCGACGAGATCAACCGCACGCCGCCGAAGACCCAGGCCGCGCTGCTCGAGGCGATGGCCGAGGAACAGGTCAGCGTGGACGGCGACTCGCACCCGCTGCCCCAGCCGTTCATCGTGCTGGCGACCGACAACCCGATCGAGTACGAGGGCACCTACCCGCTGCCGGAGGCACAGCTGGACCGCTTCGGCATGCGGGTGCGGATCGGCTACCTGCCGCCGGCCGACGAGGTCGAGATGCTCAGCCGGCGGATCAGTCGCGGGGTGCAGGAGCCGACGGTGCGCCAGGTGCTGGACGCCGAGACGCTGCTGGAGATGCGCGCCGCGGTGGAGTCGGTCTCGGTGGAGCCGGACGTGCTCGACTACGTGGTGCGGATCGTCGCGGCCACCCGCAACGACAAGGATGTGCTGGTCGGGGGGAGCCCGAGGGCCTCGCTGGCGCTGCTGCAGCTGGCGAGGGCGCAGGCCATGCTGGACCGCCGCGACTACGTCATCCCGGAGGACGTGAAGGCGCTCGCCGTGCCCGTGCTGTCGCACCGGCTGAGCCTGCGCCCGGAGATGTGGGTGCGCCGGATCCAGGCGGAGGACATCGTCGCCCGGCTGGTCAACCAGGTGGCCGCCCCGAGGACCACGTCGAGTCGGGGCGTGGAGCCGGTGCGGTGACTGACGGCAAGGTCGACTGGGAGCCGGCCGGCTGGCTGATCACGGTCGTGACGCTGAGCGTGCTGGCCGCGCTCGCGGTGGTCGTCGCCGGCCGGTTCGACCTGGTGGTGTTCGGCGCGCCACTGCTCGGGGCGCTGGCCGGGGCGTGGTGGAGCGCGCGGCCGGACCGGGTGGTCCAGGTCAGCGCGACGACGTCGGCGGAGCGGGTGTTCGAGGGCGAGACCCTGAGCCTGACCGTCGAGCTGACCGCGCCGCCCGGCGCCGAGCTGCTGGACGTCGAGCTGCTCACCGGCGCCGAGCTGGGTGCCGAGCCGAGGTCGCTGCACCGGTCCACGCCCGGCACGGCGCGCGGCGAGTGGGAGCTGCACGCGCTGCGCTGGGGGCGGGCCGCGATCCGGCTGCGGGTGACCACCCGGGGCGCCGGCGGTCTGCTCGTCGGCGACGCGTACTGCGCGGTGACCGAGGTGGCGATCTTCCCCAACGCCGACCGGATCGGCGCGGTACCCCGCCCGATGGACCTGCCCGACCTGATGGGCGTGCACCTCGGCCGCCGCAAGGGCGAGGGCGTGGAGTTCGGCGGCCTGCGCGAGTATCAGCCCGGCGACCCGTTGCGCAACGTGAACTGGCCGGTCAGCGCCCGGCGCGGCAGCCTGTACGTGACCGAGCGGCTGGCCGAGCAGGCCGCCAAGGTCGTCGCCATGATCGACGCGTCCGGGGACGTGCAACAGGCCGACACCTCCACGCTGGAGCTGTCCGTGCACGGCGCGCTGGCCGTGGTGCAGGCGGCGCTGCGCCGGGGTGACCGGGCCGGCGTGGTGTCCCTGGGCGGGGTGGTCCGCTGGCTCGCCCCCGACCTCGGTCGCAAGCACTTCTACCGGGTCGTCGAGGCGCTGTTGGACGTGCAGGCCGGGACCGGTTCGGCGCCGTCCGACCTGGCCGGCTTCCCGCGCACGGTGCTGCCGAGGGGGGCCGCCGTGGTGGTCTTCTCGCCGCTGCTGGACGAGCGGGTGATCAACGCGGTCGCCGACCTGCGCCGCCGCGGGTTCGGGCTGGCCGTGGTCGACGTGCTGCGCATGGAGCCCCGGGCACGCCCCGAGGCCGACTACGACCCGATCGCGATCCGGATGTGGCGCCTCGGCCGGCGTGGCATCCGGCACCGGCTGGCCGAGCTGGGCGTCCCGGTCGGCACGTGGGGCGAGGGCGTCGAGCTGGACGAGGTGTTGCGCCCCATGTCGCTGCGCCCGCTGCTCGGGAGCCGCAAGTGACCGGCTTCGCCTCGGGTGAGGCGGGATCGGGTCGGGCGTCCGGGTCTGGGCCGGAGGCGGAGCCGGGATCGGCGTCGCCGAAGGCGGACGGTGGCCGGCCGGGGCCGTGCCTGGCCGCCGGGGCGCTGATGCTGGCCGTGCCGACCGCGATCGCGTTCACCAACCTGCCGGGCCCGGAGGCGGGCGGCAGCGCGGGCACCGGCCTGCTGCTCACCGCCGTGCTGGCCGTCGGGGCGCTCGGGGTCGGCCTGGCGACGGCCCGCCCGCGCGGCGGGGTGATGGCCGCGCTGGCGGTGCTGTGCGCCGCGCTCGCCCTGGTGCTGGAGCCGCCGGAGGCGCTGGGCGACGGCTTGTGCGGCCTGGCCTGCCTGGCGTTCCTGCTCGCGGTCCGGCTGCACCGGCAGGCCAGCAACGGCCCGATCGACGTCGGTGCGTGGTTGACCGCGCACCGCCCGATGGCGGTCGGGGCGGCGGTCACCACCCCGGCCGCGATCGCCGCCGCCGCGGTGCCGGCGAGCTGGTCGCTGCTGGTCGCGGCGGTGGTCGGCCTGGTCAGCGCGGCAATCTGCGCGGCCGTCTTCGCCACCTGACCCGCCGCCCGGCCTGGCGCCCAGAGCTCAGGGGCTGGGGGGCGGGCTGGACCAGTCGATGTCGGTGGCGACGAGCTGGTTGGCGGTACGGGTGCGGGAGTCGGCGGCCAGCGCCTGGCCGAGCTGGTTGGCGGCGTCGTCGGCGGAGTTGTCGGTGCGGCCGCACCCGGACTGTTGCCGGCACGCCGCGCGCTGGCTGAGCGCGCCGACCACCCGCAGCGGCCCGGCGCCGGAGCGCACCCCCCACGCGCTGATCGCCGCCCATTGCCGCGCCTGGATGCCGTCGGTGCGGTAGATCTGCGGCAGCGCGACCACGTTGGCGCCCGCGCCGGTGGAGATGTGGAAGACGTCGCCGACCGTCCAGCCGCGGGAGCAGGCCTCGGTGCTCGCGTCCGAGGGGCAGCCGTCCGCCGACCCCGCCGCGTAGAGCACCCGGGAGGTGCCGCGCACGTACGCGTCCACCCAGCCGCGCGCCCAGCTCGCCTTGGACCAGGCCGGCTCGCCGTCCAGCGCGCCGGCCACCGCCACCCGGCCGGGCGGCGCCGCCGAACCGACCCGCTGGACCAGGTTCGCCCACGCCGCGCCGGCGGTCGCCGGGTCGGCCCCGCCGTCGGACTTGTTGTTGACCCCGAGGGCCAGCACGGCGTTGGCCCGGCCGCACTTGGCGAACCCGCGCATCCAACCGACCGAGGAGCTGACCACCCAGTCCTGGGTCACCCGGGCGGCGGGGGAGGACCGCGTGGTGCCGGGCGGTCGGATCCGGCCGTCCTGCTCCTGGGTGCCGAACAGCAGCATGCGCAGCCCGGAGGTGCCGGCACGGCCGTCCGCGCAGCCGATCTGGTAGCCCTGCGCGTCAGGGGACTGGTCCTCGCCGGTGGACACGATGTAGTGGCTGGCGGGGTGTTTCGGCGCGGGTGCGCCGTCGTCCGAGCCGGTGGCACCGGACGCGGTGACGGTCGATGCGGCCAAGATCGTAGCGGCCAGCCGAGGCAGCCACCCATCCCAACTACGCATGATCACGGAACGTAGCTTTGCGGGCCGGCGATGCCGGGCTGACACGCGCGGTGATCGCTCAGAAGAGTGAGACGGCTCCGTCGAACTACCGGTTTTCGTCACTCTATGCGGTGTCATGTGGCCGGCCGAAGTGACGATTCTGAGCAGATCGGCGCTGCTCGGGAGGGTGAAATTACTACCAAACTGGTTAATTCAGCCAAGATGGCGCCGTGACCGATGTGCTGAACCAACCAACCAGTCCGCCGGGCGCCGGCCGACTCGGCCTGCCCCGGGTGCTCGGCGCGGACTCCCGGACCACGCTGGCCGACGGGCGCGACGTCCGGGTCGTCCAGCTCAACAATGCGGCGACGACGCCGCCCTTCGAGCGCACGGTGCGCGAGGTGCAGGAGTTCCTCGGTTGTTACGGCGCGCTGCACCGCGGCGCCGGCCCGAGGGCTCGGGTCACCGTGGAGGCCGTCGAGCGCGCGATCGAGCGCATCTCGACCTTCATCGGCCAGCCCGCCGACAACGCGATGCTGTTCACCTCGAACACCAGTGCGGCGATCAACGTGCTTGCCCGGCTGCTCCCGCTGACCGCCGACGACGTGGTGCTGACCTCGGAGATCGAGCACACGTCCAACAACCTGCCGTGGCGCTACAACACGCCCGCCCAGGTGCTGGACGTGCGCGCGAACGACGCGGGCGCGCTGGATCTGGAGCATCTCGAGCAACTGTTTCGCGAACACGCCGGCCGGGTCAAACTGCTCGCCGTCACCGGGGCGTCCAACCTGACCGGGTTCTGCCCCGACCTCGCCAGGCTGGCCGAGCGCTGCCACGCGGCCGGCGCGCGGCTGTTCGTGGACGCCGCGCAGCTGGCCCCGCACCGTCGGATCGACATGGCCGCCGCCGGGGTGGACGCGCTGGCGTTCTCCGCGCACAAGGTCTACGCGCCGTTCGGGCTCGGCGTGCTGTCGTTGCCGCGCGCGGTGCTGGACCGGCAGCCGGCCGACCCGGGCGGCGGGTCCATCGACATGCTCGCCGACACGGGGGCCGTGGTGTGGGCCCCGCCGGCCGAGCGCCACCAGACCGGTACCTGGAACGCGACCGGCATCGTCGGGCTCGGCGCGTCCTGCGCGACGATCCTGGACGCCGGCTGGGACCTCGTCGAGGGGCACGAGCGGACGTTGGTGGCCAGGGCGGCCGAGGTGCTCTCCGGCATCCCCGGCGTGCGGCTGACCGTGCCGGCGACCAGCTACCGGGCCGACGACCGCATCGGCACGTTCCCGTTCGTCGTGGACGGCCTGCACCACGCGCTGGTGGCGGCCGCCCTCGAGCACGAGCACGGCATCGAGGTGCGCGCCGGCACGATCTGCAACCACCGCCTGGTGCGCCGCTGGATCGGCGTGAGCGACGAGGAGCAGGCCCGCGTGGAGGCGGAGATCGCCGCCGGGGACCGGCTGGCCAGCTACGGCATCGTGCGGGCCAGCCTGGCCTGCCACAGCACAGCCGATGACCTGGACCGGCTGGCCGACGCGCTGCGCACCCTGGTGGCCCACGGCCCCAGCGGTCGCTACCGCCCCGCTCCGGCCGACGAAACCTACGAACCCGCGTAACCAGTGCTCCCTGTCCCACCCCAGAGGCCCGTACCCGGACGGCTCGCCGCCCGGTGCGGGCCTCTCGTCTGCCCCGAAACTGGCCTGACAGGTGCTCATGGCCCCCTGCGCGCCCGGTGAATCGGTAGCGGAGCGTGACAGGCGACTGCGGAGCGTGTCCAACGGTCACGAGGTTGCGAGCACAAGCACCCGGGCCGCCACGAATGGGTGGCGAGCCGGAGGTTGTCCGTGCGGCGGTGATACCTCCGGTGCCGAAACACCGTGCTGATCACACGATGCGGTGGACCGCGATGGCTTGGGGAACTGCCCAGAACGGCAGCTAAATCTACTGTTTTGGTTAAGTATGTGTGGTCGCCGTCACGCTCTCAATCGATTCAGTTCACCCGCTCGGTGGGCCACGGAGGTCCGTGCCGGCCGCGTGGTGCCGATCTGCCACCGGGGTGGTTTGACCGTTTCCTTACAGCGATGAAACGATCTGGCCGTGCGCAGTTGGAAGCTATTCGCCGCCTACCGGATCCACGTGGATCTCCGGCGGCAAGCCAGCGCGCTCTGTATGTCGCCGGTGAGCTGATCCGCTT
>DATAZG010000092.1:0-37056 GCA_036272155.1 Pseudonocardia sp. | reverse complement strand
GCGCAGCGGCCGGTCGATCAGCCGGCAGGCCAGGATGGCGTCCGTGGACGGCCGGCCCTCGCGGCGGAAGAACGAACCGGGAATCCGCCCGGCGGCGTACATCCGCTCCTCCACGTCAATGGTGAGCGGGAAGAAGTCGAGGTTGTCTTTCGGGTGCTTGGACGCCGTGGTGGCGGACAGCAGCATGGTTTCGTCGTCGAGGTAGGCGACGACCGAACCGGCCGCCTGCCTGGCCAACCGGCCGGTCTCGAATCGCACGGTGCGGGTGCCGTAGCTCCCGTTGTCGAGAACCGCGCTGGTCTCGTGCACCCCGTCTCGGGTGTCATCTGACATGTAAGAGAATCTCCTCTTTGGTTCACGGTGAGGCGACCGCGTGATCCGGATCGAGGCCGGTCTTCGATCGAAGCCCTCGGCGCGGCTCAGCGCCGCGCCCGGGGGCCACTACCGAGGACCGGCGAGTCAGTTGTCTCCCGGCTCGGAACCGCGGTGGCCATTCGATGTGTAGTTCTGTGGTGCGCCGCAGCGCGTATCGCTGCGCTTCTTCGCTTCTCCGGTGCACCTGTCCCGGTGCACTCCGTGCTTTCGTGGTGCTTCTGTTCGGTATTGCTGTCGTTCGGGGTATTGCGCCGGCGGCGGGCCCAGCGGGCCGGGCGACCGGGGACTGCCGGCTAGGGGGAGCGCCGAGGCACTCCCCCTAGCGGGCTCTCAACGACGGAGGCCGAGCCGCTCGATCAGGGCGCGGTAGCGCGCCACGTCGACCGACCTGAGGTACTTCTGCAGTCGACGCCGACGACCGACCAGCAGCAGCAGGCCACGACGCGAGTGGTGGTCGTGGCGGTGCAGCTTGAGGTGCTCGGTGAGGTCGACGATGCGCTTGGTGAGCAGCGCGATCTGGGCTTCCGGCGAGCCGGTGTCCGACTCATGGACGCCGTACTCGGTGAGAATGGTCTTCTTTTCTGCGGCCGTAAGTGCCACGGGCGGAGTACTCCTCAATTCTGTGCTGTGCCGTGCGGTACCGCGCTCGACTCCGGCGCGGATGACAGATCGGTGCCGGCCGCCACGGACCGCAGCCGCACCCAGTGACAAAGATTACCAGGCGTTATTCACGAGGTGACGCCGGCCGGGCGGCAGCGAGTCGGACCCCCCGGGCGGGTGACCCACCCCCGGCGTGGCCCGGACCTGCCGCCGGGCGTGGCCGGGCGTGCAGCGGCACCCGGTGCAGCACCGTGTACCGGGGGCCGGCGGTGGTGAGCTCGGACCGCACCAGGCACACCTCGGCCGGGCACCACCAGGGGCCGACGTGGCGCCCCAGCGGGCCGGCGGCCGGTGGCTCGTCGCGGCGACGGGAGGTGCGCGCCACGGTCAGATGCCCCCGGAAGCTGGCCGGGTCACCGCCGGCGGCGACCACCAGCTCGGCCAGCGCCGCCGCGTCCGCCTCCCCCGCCGGAACGACTCCCACCGCCGCCACCTGGGGAAACGACACCGCACCCGCGAGCCGCAGCCAGGGCGCCGGCAGCTCGGCCGCCCGCGCCTCGAGCAGCCGGGCCTGGATCCCCGGTTCGGCCTCCCCGTGGAAGCCGAGCGTCACGTGCCACCGGACGACCGGGGTGGCCCGCCAGCCCTCCGGCGGCCAACCCCCGTCGGCCTCGAGCTCACGGCGCAGCGTGGCCAGCGCGGCGCGGGCCGGCCAGAGCGCGGTGAACAACCGGGGCACCCGGTCACCGCCGTTCGGCCGCGGCGCGCCGCAGCAGCTCGGCGATCGCCGGGAACCGGGGCCCCAGCACACTTGCGGCGGCGGCCAGCTGGGCCGGCGCGGCCACCGCGCGCAGCGCCTCCGACGGGTCCTGCGGGCCGCCACCGGGCACGCCGAGGTGCGGGCGGGCGGCCCGGAGCCGCGCCAGCAGCTCGTCGGCCCGCACCGGCTCGCCGGCCGGCAACCGGCGGACGTACCGGTCCAGCAGCGCCAACCTGGCCAGCACGCCCGGGTCACCGATCTTGACCCGGCGCGCGCTGACCAGCTGGCTGAGCATCGCGGTGGACAGCCCGAGGCCGTCGGCCAGGCGGGCCTGGGACACCCCGAGCGCGGCCTGCAGCCGGCGGATCCGGTCCCCCAGCGGCTCGCCGTACAGCTCACGCTGGCGGGCGACGTTCCTGGCGAAGGTGGACCTGGCGCCGGCCTCGGCAGTGGCTTCGGCACTGGGCACGGCACTGGGCACGGCACCCGGCACGGCACTCGGCCCGCCCGCTGGCACGGCACTCGGCACGGGGCCCGCCGGAGCGGGGATGGCGGCCGTCGAGGCAGCCGGTGGGTCCGCCGGGGCGGGCGGCTCGGTGGGCCCGCTGACCTCGGCCGAAGGCCGATCGCCGAGCTCTACCCGCTCCCGCACCGCCACGCTGACCCCATCCCTCCGCCGACAGCTGGAATGCTCGCAGCCCGGTGGGTCGCTCCGGGGCCGAATGGCGATTTCTCCCGGCGAATTCGCCGGGAGGGCCGGGCGGGCTGTGCGGTGCGGCCGGGCTGGCTCGCTCAGTCGGCGGAGGGCTCGGCCAGCAGCTCGCGGGTGCGTGCCACGTCCCGGCCCATCTCCTCGACCAGCGCGTCGACGCTGTCGAACCGCACCATGCCGCGCAGCCGCTCCACGAAGTCGAGCGCCACGTGATGGCCGTAGAAGTCCTCGTCGACGTCCAGCACGTAAGCCTCGACGGTGCGCTGGCGGCCGGAGAACGTCGGGTTGGTGCCGACCGAGACCGCGGCCGGCAGCAGACGCTTGCCCTGCACGAACCAGCACGCGTACACCCCGTCGGCCGGCACCGCCGCGAACGGGGTCGGCGCCAGGTTGGCCGTCGGGAAGCCCAGCTCGTGGCCGCGCCGGTCGCCGCGCACCACCACGCCCTCCAGCCGGTGCGGCCGGCCGAGCGCCTGGGCGGCCAGCGCCACGTCGCCGCCGTCGATGCAGGCCCGGATGTAGGTCGAGGAGAAGGTCACCCCGTTGCCCGGCTCGGTGGTGTCGGTGATCAGCTCGAGGCCCTCGACGGCGAACCCGAAGCGGCGGCCCAGCTGGCGCAGCAGCGGCACGTCCCCCTTCGCGCCGTGCCCGAAGGTGAAGTTGTCCCCGACCAGCACCACGGCCGCGTGCAGCCGCTCGACGAGCACCTGGTGGGCGAACTCGTCGGCCGGCTGGCGGGCCATCTCGGGGCTGAACGGCAGCACGAGCAGCGCCGAGATGCCCAGCTCGCCGACCAGCTCGGCGCGCCGGGACAGCGTGGTGAGCTGAGCCGGGTGGTGGCCGGGTCGGATCACCTCGGTCGGGTGCGGGTCGAAGGTGACCAGCACCGAGGGCAGTCCCCGGGCAGCGGCCACCGACACCGCGCGCCCGATCAACTTCTGGTGGCCGCGGTGCACCCCGTCGAACACCCCGACGGTCACCACGCTTCGCCCCCAGCCGGTGGGCACGTCGTCCAGCCCTCGCCAGCGCAGCACGGCCGCGAGCCTACGGGGCGTTCGCGGGGGCCAGCACGAGTACCGGCCTTGCCCGCCCGTCCGCCTCGCTGACCAGCGCCAACGCCCGACCGTCCGGCGCGGTCACCGCGTAGACCCCGGCGATGCCGGCGGCGGCCAGCGCGCGGCCGTGGGACAGGTCGGCCGCCTCGGCCGGGTCCGCCGTGCGCACCTGGAACGCGGCGGCCAGCGCGGCCTCCAGGCTGTGCGTCAGCTCGGGGCGCTCGGCCAGCTCGTCCAGGGTGCGTGCGGTGTCCAGGGCGAACGGGCCGACGCGGGTGCGGCGCAGCGCGGTGAGGTGGCCACCCACCCCGGCACCGACACCGAGGCCGGCGCCGAGGTCCCTGGCCAGCGCACGGACGTAGGTGCCGGACGAGCACTCCACCCGCACGTCCAGGTCGGTGTACCCGGCGCCCCGGCGCACCGCGTCCAGCGCGAACTCGCTGACCGTCACCGGGCGCGCGGCCAGCTCCACCTGCTCGCCGTCGCGGACCCGCCGGTAGGCCCGCTTGCCGTCCACCTTGATCGCGCTGACGGAGCTGGGCACCTGCTCGATCGCGCCGGTCAGCGCGGCCATCCCGGCCCGCACGTCGGCCTCGTCGACCCCGGCCGCATCGGCGGTGGCGGTGACCTCGCCCTCGGCGTCGTCGGTGCTGGTGGCGACCCCGAGCCGGATCGTCGCGGCGTACGCCTTGGTGTCCAACGCCAGGTGCCCGAGCAGCCGGGTGGCCCGTTCCACGCCGAGCACCAGCACGCCGGTCGCCATCGGGTCCAGCGTGCCGGCGTGGCCGATCTTCCGGGTACCCAGCAGGCGGCGCAGTCGGCCCACCACGTCGTGGGAGGTCAGGCCGCCTGGTTTGTCGACGACCACGAGGCCGGATGGGGGGCTCATGGACACCGATCCTGCCGCGGCCGGGATACCGCGATCGAACTGGTGGTCAGATCGGCATGCACTGCCTAAGGTAAGCCAAACTTCCAGCGCCGGGCAGCGGCATGTCCGACCAGGCCACCACCGAAACACCCACTGCGCCGCCAACTGAGACCGACCGTCGCGGCCACGGCGGCCGGTACTACTCGAAGCTCTGGTTCTGGATCCTGGTCGCCATCGTCGCGGGCATCCTGCTCGGCCTGCTCGCGCCCGGGGTGGCCCGCAACACCAAGTGGCTGGCCGACACGTTCCTGCAGCTGATCAAGGTCATCACCGGGCCGGTGATCTTCTGCACCGTGGTGGTCGGTATCGCCTCGCTGGGCAACCTGGCCAGGGCCGGCGGCCTGGCCCTGCGCGCGCTCGGCTACTTCCTGCTGGCCACCGTCGCGTCCCTGGCGCTGGGGCTGCTGGCGGCCAACCTGGTGGCGCCCGGCGCCGGGTTCACCGCGGCCCCCAGCGCGGCCGACCTGAAGCAGGCCCAGGCGCAGCTCGCCCCGGCCACGCACGACTCCGGCGTGGTCGACTTCCTGACCAAGGACCTGCTGCCCACCAGCTTCCTGCAGCCGTTCGTCAACAACCAGGTGCTGCAGGTGCTGGTGCTGGCCATCCTGACCGCGTGCGCCACCTCGATGCTGGCCCCGCCGCTGCGTGAGCGGGTGGTCGGCGCGATCGACCTGATCAGTAAGGTGATCTTCGGCATTATCAAGCTGATCATGTGGGTGGCCCCGCTCGGCGCGTTCGGTGGCATGGCCTACACGGTGGCGGTGTTCGGCAGCGGGGCGCTGGGCAACCTCGGGCTGCTGATGCTGACGTTCTGGGGCACCTGCGCGGTGTTCGTGTTCGGTGTGCTCGGCGCGGTGGCCGCGTGGAGCCGGTTCAGCATCTTCAAGTTCGTCCGGCTGATCAAGGATGAGCTGCTGATCATCCTCGGCACGTCGTCCTCGGAGACCGTGCTGCCCCGGCTGCTGGCCAAGCTGGAGGCCGCCGGCGCCTCCCGGCAGACCGTCGGCGTGGTGATCCCCACCGGCTACTCGTTCAACCTCGACGGCACCTGCATCTACCTGACCCTGGGCGCCCTGTTCATCCTGCAGGCCGGCGGCCAGCAGATCTCGCTCGGCGCCCAGATCGGGCTGCTGCTGCTCATGGTGCTCACCTCGAAGGGCGCCGCCGGGATCACCGGGGCCGGCCTGGTCACCCTGTCCGCCTCGCTGCAGGCCTTCGGCGGCGAGTTCTTCAACCCGGAGGCGGTGGCCGTCGGCATCGCGCTCGTCGTCGGCATCGACCGGGTGATGAGCGAGGGCCGCGCGCTGACCAACTGCATCGGCAACGGCGTCGCCACCATGGTCATCGCCCGGCTGCAGGGCGAACGGGACGAGGCGCGCTTCCAGGCCGTGCTGAACGACCCGACCCTGGTCGACGACGCCATGAACGAGCTCACCAAGGCCCACTGACCGGCGCGCGGGGCTCGCGCTCGGGGTCGGCGCGAGCGGGCTCCGGGCGCACGAGCTCGGGGCGCACGGGCTCGGGGCGCACGGCGCGCGCAGGGTGCACCCGCGTTCGACTTGTCATGGTTAATAGGCACGACAAGTGGCACTTGTCGCGGCAATTAGGCACGACAAGTCGAACCTCGGCAGCCCCCGATCCCGCCGCCTCAGTGCCGCCTCAGTGCCGCCTCAGTGCCGCACCGCGCCGGGCACCGCCCATGCCCCGGACCGCACTCGCAGCACCACACTCACCAGCCTGACCAGCATGAACATCGCCAACCCCGTCCAGATCCCGGCCAGCCCCCAGCGGAACACCAGGGACAGCCAGATCAGGGGCAGGAAACCGCAGAACGCCCCCACCAGGGTCCAGGTGCGCAAGAACCTGGCGTCGCCCGCGCCGAGCAGCACGCCGTCCAGCGCGAACACCAGCCCGGCCGCCGGCTGAAGCGCCACGAAGAACCACCAGGCCACGGGGATCGCGGCCAGCACCGCCACGTCGTTGGTGAACAGCCGCGGCAGCACGCCGGCCAGCGCGGCGAACAGCACGCCGAACCCGCAGCCCAGCACCAGCCCGTAGCCGGACACCCGGCGCGCCACCGCGCGGGCCCGCTCCGACCCGCCACCGCCGAGGGCCGCGCCGACCAGCGCCTGTGCCGCGATCGCCAGCGAATCCAGCACCATGGCCTGGAAGTTCCACAGCTGCAGCACGACCTGGTGCGCGGCCACCGAGGGCGCGCCGAACCGGGCCGCGACGGCGGCGGCGGACAGGAAGCAGGCCTGGAAGCCGAGGCCGCGCAGGACCAGGTCCCGGCCCATGGCGACCTGGGCACGCAGCAGCGCCGGCACCGGGGTGAGCGGCACCCGCTCCCCGAGCAGCGCGCGCAGGAACAGCGCGGCCGCCACGAGCTGGCCCGATACGTTCGCCACCGCCGAGCCGACCAACCCCAGCTGCGGCACCCCGCCCAGTCCGTAGACCAGCACCGGACAGGCCAGCGCGGACAGCCCGTTGCCGAGCAGCACGATGCGCATCGGCCGGGCGGTGTCCTGCACGCCGCGCATCCAGCCGTTGCCGGCCAGCGTGACCAGTACCAGTGGCGCCCCGGGCAGCGCGATCCGCAGCCAGCTCACCGCGGCATCCGCGACCGGCCCGGGCCCACCGGCCAACGCCCTGGCCACCGGCCCGGCCACCAGCTCGCCGACGAGTACGAGCGCCGCCCCGACGGCCAGCGCAAGCCACGTGGACTGCACGCCTTCGACGATCGCGTCGGCGCGGCGGCCGGCGCCGTGCAACCGGGAGGTGCGGGCCGTGGTGCCGTAGGAGAGGAAGTTCAGCTGGGTCGAGACCTGCGCCAGCAGCACCGCGCCGATCGCCAACCCGGCCAGCGGCACCGCCCCCAGGTGGCCGACGACGGCCGTGTCGACCAGCAGGTAGAGCGGCTCGGCGGCCAGCACGAGCAGCGCCGGCACCGCGAGCCGCAACAGCTCCCGCGCCCCCGCCTCCGACGCGACTACGCCCGGCCCCGTGGCCGCCGCCGGCTGCTCCCCTTCACCCACCCGTCCAGCCTGCCCCGCCGAACCCGCCGGCAGGAAATCGTTGCGCCGCCGCGGGCACCCGCGGCGCCACCGAAGTGGCCAAGATCACCGCCGGACGATGGCCTGACCGACCACCGGGGACCGACCACCGGGGTTCGGTCAGGGGCGAGCGAAGAAGGCGTTCATGCCGGGCAGGTCGGACAGGTACGTCTCGATCTCGACGATGCGCCCGTCCCGCAGGAAGCAGACGGTGGCGAGGTGCTCGTCCAGCACGAGGTCGCCCCGGCGCGCCGTGTTGTGCAGGCCCAGCGCCATGTTGTGCCGGCTGACCAGCACGTGCTCCAGCGCGAAGTTGAGCCCGTAGCCGGCGATCAGCTGGGCCCGGGCGATGACCGCGTCGATACCCTCGGCGGTCCCGGAGATCGCGTTGTCGCCGGGCAGCGTCCAGACGACCTCCGGCGCCATGATCTCGCGCAGCAGCGCCCAGTCCCCGCTGGTCAGCGCGCGGTGGAAGGTCGTGGCGAGCTCGTGCTGAACGGTGGCGGTCGTGTTCACGGTGTGACTCCTCGATGCTCGGGTCAACTGTTCGAATCAATTCGAACCGTAACGCCGAACGCGACCACCGTCACCGTGGCTTCACTCACAACAGTTCGAGTCAAGTCGTACAGTAGTGACATGGCCGAACTCGAACAACCCAGCCGGGAGGCGCTGACCATCGAGGCGGTGCTGGCCGCGCTGGACCATCCCGTCCGGCTGCGCGTCGTGCGCACCCTCGCCGACGGCTCCGAGCAGACCTGTCAGCAGATCCTGCCCGACATGACCAAGAGCAGCGCCAGCCATCACTGGCGGGTGCTGCGCGAGAACGGCATCGTCGAGCAGCGGCGCGAGGGCCGCCACCTGTTCATGCGACTGCGCCGGGGAGACCTGGACAGCCGGTTCCCCGGTGTGCTGGACGCCGTCGTCCATCGCTGAGGGCGCGGCGGCTGAGCGACTACTCCTCGGTGTCCTCGCGCGGCACGCGGTACGGGTCGGGGTCGCCGGCCGGCTTCGCGCCGGCGGCCAGCCTGGCCACCTCGGCGTCGGAGTCCCTCGCCTGCGCCAGCAGCTCGTCGAACTTGCGCACGCCCTCCGGGATCGCGTCCCGGACGAAGCTCAGCGTCGGGGTGAACCGCACCCCGGTGCGCTGGCCGACCATCGAGCGCAGCACGCCCGTGGCGCTGGCCAGTGCGGCCGCGGCACCCTCGGCGTCCGGCTCGGCGTCCACGGTCGGGCCGAGCACCGTGTAGAACACGGTTGCGTCGTGCAGGTCGCCGGTGACCCTGGCCTCCGTGACCGTGACCATCGCCAGCCGGGGGTCCTTGATCTCGTGCTCGATCGCGGACGCCACGATCTGGGCGATCCGCTTGGCCAGCTTGTTGGCCCTCGCCTGATCCACCACGATGCCTCTCCCGTCCCCCGGATTGCCTATTCGTCGTGCGGGCCGAGGAACCGCCGCCGGGCGCTGAGCAACTCCAGCTCCGGGCGGGCGGCCACCAGCCGTTCGCACCGATCCAATACCTCGGTCACCTGAGCGGCATCGGCGGCCACACAGCTCACCCCGATCAGGGTCCTGCGGTGCAGGTCCTGATGGCCGGCCTCGGCGACCGCGACCTCGAACTTACGGCGCAGCTCGGCGATCACCGGACGCACCAGTGACCGCTTGGCCTTCAACGAGCTGACGTCGCCGAGCAACACGTCCAGCTCCAACGCTCCTACGTACATGACCAGCGCCAGTACATGACCAGAGCAAGGGGCCCAGCGGCGCCGGCCGCGGCACCGTCTCGAGGACAGTGCCGCGGCCGGCCACCGGACTAACCCCTCGGCTTCTCCCGCATCTCGAAGGTCTCGATGATGTCACCGACCTTCAGGTCGTTGAAGTTGCCGAGCGTCAGACCACACTCGAAGCCCTCACGGACCTCGACCGCGTCGTCCTTGAACCGCCGCAGCGAGCTGATCGGCTGGTTCTCCACGACAACGACGTTGTCGCGGAGCAACCGGGCGCGGGCGTTGCGGCGGATCTCCCCGCCGAGCACCATGCAGCCCGCGATGGTGCCGACCTTCGAGGAACGGAAGACGTCCCGCACCTCGGCCCGACCCAGCTCGACCTCTTCGTACTCCGGCTTGAGCATGCCCTTCAGGGCCGCTTCGATCTCGTCGATCGCCTGGTAGATCACCGAGTAGTAGCGGATCTCGACGCCCTCGCGGTTGGCCAGCTCAGTGGCCTTGCCCTCGGCCCGGACGTTGAAGCCCAGGACGATGGTGTTGTCCGCGATGGCGAGGTTGATGTCGCTCTCGGTGATGCCACCGACGCCCCGGTGGGTCACCCGCAGCTCGACGTCCTCTCCGACGTCGATCTTCATCAGGGCGTCCTCGAGGGCCTCGACGGTACCCGAGTTGTCACCCTTGATGATCAGGTTGAGGCTGTCGGTCTCCTTCAGCGCGGCGTCCAGGTCCTCCAGGCTGACGCGCTTGCGACGCGAGGCCAGCTCGGCGTTGCGCTCCCGAGCCCGCCGCCGGTCGGCGATCTGGCGAGCCACCCGGTCCTCGTCGACGACCAGGAACGTGTCGCCGGCGCCTGGCACCGAGGTGAACCCGATGACCTGGACCGGACGCGACGGGTACGCCTCGGTGACGTCGTCGCCGTGCTCGTCCAGCATCCGCCGGACGCGCCCGGAGGCGTCGCCGGCGACGATCGAGTCGCCCACCCGCAGCGTGCCGCGCTGCACCAGCACGGTGGCCACCGGACCGCGACCGCGGTCCAGGTGCGCCTCGATCGCGACGCCCTGGGCCTCCATGTTCGGGTTGGCCCGCAGGTCGAGCGCGGCGTCGGCGGTGAGCAGGATCGCCTCGAGCAGCTGCTCGATGTTGATGTTCTCCCGCGCCGAGACGTCGACGAACATCGTGTCGCCGCCGTACTCCTCTGCGACCAGCCCGTACTCGGTGAGCTGCTGGCGGATCTTGGCGGGGTTGGCCCCCTCCTTGTCGATCTTGTTGACCGCGACCACGATCGGCACGGAGGCCGCCTGGGCGTGGTTGATCGCCTCCACCGTCTGGGGCATCACACCGTCGTCGGCCGCCACCACGATGACCGCGATGTCCGTCGACTTGGCACCTCGGGCACGCATGGCGGTGAACGCCTCGTGACCCGGGGTGTCGATGAAGGTGATCAGCCGCTCCTGGCCGTCCAGCTCGGTGGCCACCTGGTAGGCGCCGATGTGCTGGGTGATGCCGCCGGCCTCGGTGGCGACCACGTTGGCCTTGCGGATGGTGTCCAGCAAGCGGGTCTTACCGTGGTCGACGTGACCCATGACGGTCACCACCGGCGGCCGGAACTCGAGGTCGTCCTCGTCGCCGGCGTCCTCGCCGTAGGAGATGTCGAAGCTGTCGAGCAGCTCGCGGTCCTCCTCCTCGGGAGAGACCACCTGCACCGCGTAGTTCATCTCGGTGCCGAGCAGCTCGAGGATCTCGTCGGCCACGGACTGCGTCGCGGTGACCATCTCGCCGAGGTGGAACAACACCTGGACCAGCGAAGCCGGGTTGGCGTTGATCTTGTCGGCGAAGTCGGTCAGCGATGCGCCGCGCGGCAGGCGGATCGTCTCGCCCTTGCCCTTCGGCAGCCGCACGCCACCGACGGACGGCGCCTGCATGGCGTCGTACTCCTGGCGCTTCTGCCGCTTCGACTTACGGCCCTTGCGAGCCGGTCCGCCGGGACGGCCGAACGCGCCGGCCGCGCCACCGCGACCACGACCGCCGCCACCGGGACGACCACCGCCGCCACCGGGACCGCCACGGAAACCGCCGCCGCCACCAGCGGGCGCGCCGGCACCGCCGCCGCCACCACCGGGACCGCCGCGGAAACCGCCGCCGCCACCCGGACCACCCGGACGACCACCGCCGCCGCCGGGACCACCCGGACGACCGGCACCGCCACCGGGACCACCCGGACGACCGCCACCACCACCGGGGCGACCGCCACCGGGACCGCCGCGACCGGGACCGGCCGGACGGCCGGGCATCATGCCCGGGTTGGGCCGAGGCGGCATCATGCCCGGGTTCGGCCGGGGACCACCCGGACCGGCCGCGCTGGGCCTCGGCGCACCGGACGGGCGGTTACCCGCACCGCCGCTGCCACCTGGGCGCGGCGGCGACTGCTGGCCACCGCCACCGCCGCTGCCACCACCCTGGCTGGGCGGCCCGGGCCGGGCGGCCGGCGGGCGCGACGCGGGGGCGCCGGAACCGACGCCGAACGGGTTGTTGCCGACCCGGGGAGTCCTCGGGCCGGGCTTCGGGGCCTGCCTGCGCGGCGGCACCACAGCGGTGTCACCGGCGTTGGCGGCGGCCGGCTGCTCCGGGCGTTCCGGGCGCCCGGAACCGGGAGCCGGCTGCTGCCGGGGCGCGGGACGCTCGGCCTGCGGCGCGGGCGTCCCCGGCGCGACCGACGGGGTCGGCGACGGTGGGGACGACAGGTTCACCGACGGGGCCGGTGCCTCGGCGGCCGGGCGGGGCGCCGAGGGCGGCGCACTGGGTGCGGCCGGCGGGGCCGACTGCGCGGCCGCCGGAGCCGGAGCGGCCGGACGGACCGGCGCCGGACCGGGCCGGGGCGCACCGGGGCGCGGTCCCTGACCAGGGCCTTGACCAGGGCCTTGAGCCGGCCGGGGGCCGGGGGCGCCGGCGGGGCCGGACGGGGCCGGCGGACGCGGCACCGCGCCACTCGGCGCGCCGCCACCGGCCGGCGCGGCACCCGCACCGGGACCCGGACGGGGACCACCACCGGGACGGCGGCCGCGACCCTGGCCGGAACCACCGGAACCACCGGACGCCATGGACTCACGAAGCTTGCGGGCCACCGGCGCTTCCACGGTGGAGGACGGCGACTTCACGTACTCGCCGAGATCTTGCAACTTACTCAGGACTTGCTTGCTGGTGACGCCGAGCTCCTTCGCGAGCTCGTGCACGCGGGCCTTGCCTGCCACTGCTCTCCTCTTGCTCGGAGGCCGGCGGCAGCTTGCCCGCTCGACCTCGTCCTACTGTCGCAGCACACTCATGGTGCGATCTTCACAGCTGGCTCATGACGGGTCGACCTGACTCTCGTGATCCAGGTGCGAGACGGTCTCGCACTTCGGTTCAGGTTGAAGGTAATGCCGGACGTTTTCAACGGCGAGCGGACCTCGGACGCGCAGCGCCCTCGGAAACGCCCCCCGCCGCTCCGCACGACGCAGGCACTCCAGGTCGGGATGCAACCAGGCACCTCGACCGGGAAGCCGCCGCCCCGGATCCGGGATGACCACCCCGGGGCCCGCGACGACACGCAGCAACCCTGTGGCCGCTGACCGTGACCTGCACCCGACACACGTTCGTTCCGGAGCCGTTCGAGACGAGCGGTCCGAACATGTACGTACGGGAACTGGATCGCGGCTGGAGGCCATGACGAGTGTAGCGCGTCCACGCTCAGCCGCCACGCCTCGGGCCGTCCTACGACCCTCAGGCGGGGCGGCCGGCGTCCCGGTCGGCGAGTCGGTTCCGACCTGCCTCGGTGCGCTGACCTGGATAGATCCCGCTGAGCTCACCCGGCCGAGTCGCCCGACTGGCCGGCCGAGGAATCCACGGCGGCGGGCTCGTCCACCACCGGGCGCGGATCGGCGTCGCTGCGGATGTCGATCCGCCAGCCGGTGAGCCGGGCGGCCAGGCGGGCGTTCTGCCCCTCCTTGCCGATGGCCAGTGAGAGCTGGAAGTCCGGCACCACCACGCGGGCGGTCTTTGTCCTCGAATCCAACACCGTCACCGACACAACCTTCGCCGGCGACAGCGCATTCCCGACGAACTCGGCGGGGTCGTCCGACCAGTCGATGATGTCGATCTTCTCGCCGGCCAGCTCGCTCATCACGTTGCGCACCCGCTGGCCCATCGGGCCGATGCAGGCCCCCTTGGCGTTCACCGAGGGCACGGTGGCCCGGACCGCGATCTTGGACCGGTGCCCGGCCTCCCTGGCCACCGCGCAGATCTCCACCGAACCGTCCACCAGCTCCGGGACCTCCAGCGCGAACAGCCGCCGGACCAGGTTCGGGTGGGTGCGGGACAGGGTGATCTGGGTGCCCCGGCCGCCCCGGGACACGCCGACCACGTAGCAGCGGATCCGCTCGCCGTGCTCATAGTTCTCCCCCGGCACCTGCTCGGCCGACGGGATCACACCCTCGGTGCCGCCCAGCTGCACCACGACCACACCACGGGCGTTGGCCCGCACGTCGCGCTGCACGACACCGGCGATGATCTCGCCCTCCTTGGCGGAGAACTCGCCGTAGGTGCGCTCGTGCTCGGCGTCGCGCAGCCGCTGCAGGATGACCTGCCGGGCGGTGGTCGCGGCGATCCGACCGAACCCCTCCGGCGTGTCGTCCCACTCCTTCACCAGCTGACCGTCGTCGGCCAGCTCCTGGGCCAGCACGCGGACCAGGCCGGACTTGCGGTCGATGTCGATGCGCGCGTGCGGCTCGTGGCCATCGGTGTGCTTGTACGCCGTCAGCAGTGCTGTCTCGATGGCTTCGATCACCGTGTCGAAGGGGATGTCCTTGTCGCGCTCGATCGCCCGCAACGCGGCGATGTCGACGTTCACCTGTGTTCCTCCGCTACTTCCCCAACGTCATCTCGGTCACTCGGTGCCGGGCCAGTGGGCTCGCTCCCGCGACCGCCCAACGCCATCAGCTCCTCCTCCGGCGGATGCCGGAACTCCACCACCACGGCGGCCCGCTCGACGTCGTCGTAGCGCACCTCCCGCAGTGCCCCGCCCACCAGCAGCACGACCGCGTCCGCGCCGGCGTCTCCGACCCGGCCGGTGACCGGCGCCCCGTCGCGCAGCGCCACCTCGACCTGGCGCAGCCGCGCCCGCCGCCAGTGCCGAGGCGCGGTCAACGGCCGATCCACCCCGGGCGACGTGACCTCCAGCGTGTACGGCCCGCCGAGCACCTCGTCGCACTCGTCCAGCTCGGCGGCCACCAACCGGCTCAGGCTGGCGATGTCGTCGAGCCCGACGCCGGTGTCGGCATCGACGACGACCCGCACCAGATGACGCCGCCCAGCCGGCCGGATGTCGATCTCTTCAAGATCGAAGCCGACAGAGGCTACCGCGCGCTCCACCGTCGGACGCAGCTCGGCGCTCAGCTGGTCCCGCTGGGGACGGGGCATTCGGTGCACTCCTCGGTCTCGATCTCGGTGCCGGTACCGGCGCGGTCGTCGACGGCGGTCCCTGCCTGCGCAGTCGACGTTTCGGCGACGTTTGGCCCCGGGCCGCTCAGGGTATCGCGCCGAGCTAGTCCGACCGGCCTGGCAGGATCATCCGGCGTGGTCAGTCCCGAGTGTGCCCGTCCAACCCGAGATCGGGTAATCCGACGACTGCCCCGGCGGCCGTTCCTGCTCGGGCTGGTGGCCGCCGCGGCGGCCGTGCCGACGGCGGGGGTGCTCGCCGGCTGCGGCACCGGAGAGCCCGACCCGCTCGAGGCGCTGGCCTCCCGGGCCAGGGCGGACGCGGCCCTGGTCGACTCGATCCTCAACTACGGCCAGCTCGGCGCGGCACTGTCCACCCGGCTCCAGCCGGTGGCCGACGCGCGCCGCCAGCACGCGACGGCGCTGGACGTGGAGCTGGGTGAGACCAGCCCTCGGAGCTCGTCGGCCTCGGCCGCCCCGCCCCCCTCCGACCAGAGCGACGTGAACGCCGCGGTGGCGCGGGTGCGCGCGGCGCTGGGCAGCTCGGCCCGGCAGGCCGGCCTGCTGGTGCTCACCCTGCCCCGGCAGCGCGCCGCGCTGGCCGGCTCGATCGCCGCCTGCTGCTCGGCCTACCAGGCGGTGCTGGAATGAGCCCGACCCCGACGCCGTCTCCCTCGCCGTCCCCCAGGTCCGGTTCCGGATCCGGGGGCAGCCGGTCCTCGTCCCGGCCGTCCGGCTCGACGAGCCCGTCCAGCTCGGCGCCGGGCTCGGGGTCCGACGCCCAGGACGACGCCAGCTCGGTGCCCAGCTCCGTGCCCAGCTCGGGGGACGCGTCCAGCCCCGCCACCCCGACCGAGGTCTCCGCGCCGCCGGCACCGCCGCCGGTCAACCCCGAGCCGGCGCCGTTCTCCGAACCGCCCGGCAAGCCCAAGGACGGCCAGCCGGCGCCGGACCCGATCACCACCTCGGCCGTGCAGACCGCGCTGGGCGCCGAGTACGCCGCCGTCTGGTGCTACGGCCTGGTCGAGGCGTTCCTGCCCGAGACCCTGGACAAGCACGCCAGGGAGGACCTCACCGCGCACCGCGTCCGGCGGGACGCCACCATCCGGGTGCTCACCGACAGCGGGGTGCGGCCGGCACCCGCCGAGCCCGCCTACCGCATACCGGCGCCGGTCACCGATCAGACGTCGGCCATGCGGCTCGTGGTGACCGCCGAATCGGACGCCGCGGCCGCCTGGCGCTCGGTACTGGAGCGCTGCGACGACGAGGGGCTGCGCCGGATGGCACTCGACGGGCTCACCGACGCCGCCGTGCGGGGCGCCCGCTGGTCCGAACAGCTCGGCGCCAAGCCCATCGTGCCGGTGTTCCCCGGGCGCGCCTGACGGCCGGTCGGCGGTGACGCGCGTGCTCAGCGGGCCAGGGCATCCAGCGCGCGGCGCACGTCGGCCTCGGTGTTGTACAGGTGGAACGCCAACCGGGGGCGCCCCTGGCGGACGCTGACCGACAGACCGGCGTCGTGCAGCCGGTCCGCCGCGCCGGGGCGGTCCACCACCGCGATCGCCGAGCCGGCCGGCTCGCCGCCGAGCTCCACCCGCAGCCGGTCGGCCAGCGCCACGCAGTGCGCCCGCACCGCCGCCAGATCGAGGCCGGCCAGCCAGGGCAGCACGGCGGCCGCGCCGATGTGGCACAGCCAGGCCGGCGAGGTGTCCAGTCGGCGCGCGTCGGCCGCCAGCCGCACGGGCAGCCCGTAGATGCTGTTCCAGCGGTCCTCGCCGGCGTACCAGTTGGCGCTGTGCGGCCGCAGCGTGGCCTGCAGCGCCTCGGACACGGCCAGCCAGGCCACCCCGCGCGGACAGAGCAGCCACTTGTAACCGGCGGCGACCACCGCGTCCGCCCAGCCCAGCGCGAGCGGCAGCCAGCCCGCCGCCTGGGTGACGTCCAGCAGCACCCGGGTGCCGGTCCGGGCGGCCTCGGCGCGCAGCGCGACCAGGTCCAGCAGCGCGCCGTCCGCCGACTGCACCACGCTGACCGCCACCAGGTCGGCCTCGCCGGCCCGCGCCGGCAGCTCGGCCAGGTCCACCTCGGTGACCGTGATGCCCTGCTCGGCGCGCGCCGCGAACGGGAACGTGACGCTGCTGAACTCGCCCCTGGCCACCAGCACCCGCGACCCGGCAGGCAGGCTGGCGGCGACCAGCCCGACCAGCGCGGACACCGAGCCGCCGATCGCCACCCGGTCCGGCCCGACCCCGACCAACCGGGCGAACGCCGCCCTGGCCTGCGCGACCGGGTGGTCGAAGTCGGCGGCCTGGCCCGACCCGGCCCGCCAGTACCGGACGGCCTGCACCACCGCCTCGGCCGCCGCGACCGGCGGCATCCCGATGCTCGCCGTGTTCAGGTAGCCGTCGGGCATGTCGAACTGCTGACCGAACGCCGAGCGCATGGGCCGGGACGCTACGGCACCCGGCGCGACGAGAGCCCGAGGCGGCACGGGGGCGGGCGCGTGCCTCGGGGTAGCGTCGGGGCGTGCACAGCGAGGAGGTCCAGGTCCGGACCGGGCGGAGCGAGGTCGTGGCGGACCTCACCGCCGAGGTGGCCGAGTTCCTGCGCCAGCACGCCGGTCAGGACGGCCTGCTGCACGCCTGGGTGCCGCACGCCACGGCCGGCCTGGTCGTCATCGAGACCGGCGCCGGCAGCGACCGCGACCTGCTGGCCGCCCTCCGCGAGCTGCTGCCCGCCGACGACCGCTGGACCCACCGGCACGGCAGCCCCGGCCACGGTCGCGACCACGTGCTGCCCGCGCTGCTGGCACCGTCGATGAGCGTGCCGGTGCTCGCCGGCCGACCGGCCTGGGGCACCTGGCAGTCGCTCTGCCTGGTGGACACCAACGTGGACAACCCGGTGCGCACCGTCCGGTTCTCCTTCCTGCCCGGCTGAGTGCTCCTGCCTCCCGACCGGGAGGAGTTCCGCCAAACGGCCCCGGCGGGCCCGGGTCCACGGCTACCGTGCCGTCGTGACCTGGTCCAACGAACCCGAGCCGCGCCGGGGTGCCGACCCCGACGCGGTGCGCCCGAGCGGTGGCATCAACCCGTTCAGCGGACCGGAGCTCGGCGCCGGCGGCCTCGAGACACCCGCGCCGCCTCGGCCCGATCCGGCGGCGGCCGTGCGCCCGAGCCGCCGGGCGCGCGGTCGGGGCGGCTTCACCGCGCCGGACGGCCGGATCCTCACCGGCCTCACCGCGCCGAGCTCTCCCCCCGCGCCGGACGGCGGCCGCCCCACCGGTCCGTTCACCCCACCCGGCGGCCTCGCCCAACCCGGCCCGTTCACCCCACCCGGCGGCTTCGCCCAGCCCGGCCCGTTCACCCCACCTGGCGGCTTCGCCCAGCCCGGTGCCTACGGACCGCCCGGCGCCGACGGCTGGGGCGGTCGGCGCGAGCCGGCGGCCCTGATCGCCCGCAACCAGCGGGTCACCGAACCGCCGGCCGGCCTGGGGCCGCCGCCGGGGCTCGGGCCACCGCGGGGACCGGGGTCCTCGCCCTATCCGCCGCCGATCCTGCCGCCCAGGGCCGGCCAAGGGCCGTCGCCCGGCTGGCTGGGGCACGGCCGGGGGCGCTGGCTGCTCGCGGCGGTCGCGCTGCTCGCGGCGGTCGCGCTGGCGGTCACCGGCACGGTGCTGCTGGCGCAGCGGCTCGGCGCCGGGCCGGACGGGCTGGCGGTCAAGGCGCGCGACCTCAGCTACCTCGTGCCGGCCGACTGGAGGCTCAGCCCCGGCGGCCCGGAGACCTCGGTGGAGGGGGTCGCGCTGGACGGCGTGGCGACGGGGGCCCGGTACGTCTGCGGTGGGCACGGGCACTACCGGGCCACGGTGGGCAGCACGTTCCTGGTGCGCCGGGACGGGGTGGACGCCCGCGCCGAGGACGCCGTGCGCGACTTCGGGCCGCTGTTCGCGACCAGCTTCTACGGCGCCGGGGCGACCACCAACGCGACCGCGCCGGCCCCGCTCACCGTCGGCAGCGTGGCCGGCTCGATGTCGTTGGTCACGGTCCGCCCGGCGGCTGACGCCGGCTGCCCGGACCTGGCCGGCGCGCTCACCGTCGTCGCGCTGCCCACGACGCGCAAGGGCGCCGCGGGCGGCGCCGGCGTCCTGCTGCTGGTGGTGCAGCACGACACCGCCGGCGGCCCGGCCACACCCGCGCCGATCGGCGAAGCCGCCGTGTCGGAGATCCTGGGCAGTGTGCGGGTGCTCGACCACTGACTCCGCGCTCGACCACTGAGACAGGGGCCCCGGCGGGCACACCCCAGAGGGGACAGCGCCCGCCGGAAACGGCGGAACCACAGCCCGGACTACCCGGCGCGCACCAGCCCCGTGAGGTGGGCGACGATCTCGTCCACCGGCACGTCGGCCCGCTCGCCGGAGCGGCGGTCCTTGACCTCCACGACCCCGTTGGCCAGCCCGCGCCCGACCACCACGATCGTCGGCACCCCGACCAGCTCGGCGTCGGCGAACTTCACGCCGGGGCTGGAGTTCCGGTCGTCCAGCAGCACACGCACCCCGACGGCGTCGAGATCACCCGCCAGCTGCTCGCCGCCGGCCCGGATCTCCTCGGACTTGCCGGCGATCACCAGGTGCACGTCGTACGGCGACACCGCGCGCGGCCAGATCAGCCCCCGCTCGTCGTGCGACTGCTCGGCGATCACCGCGACCAGCCGGGACACCCCCACGCCGTAGGAACCCATGGTGATCCGGATCGGCTTGCTGTCCGGGCCGAGCGCGTCCAGGCCGAACGCGTCGGCGAACTTGCGGCCGAGCTGGAAGATGTGCCCGATCTCGATGCCGCGCGCGGCGACCAGGGTGCCCGCGCCGTCCGGCGAGGGGTCACCGGGGCGGACCTCGGCGGCCTCGATGGTGCCGTCCGGGGTGAAGTCCCGCCCGCAGACCAGGTCGACGACGTGGTGGTCGGGCTTGTCCGCGCCGGTCAGCCAGGCGGTGCCGGCCACCACACGGGGGTCGACCAGGTAGCGCACGCCGTTCGCGGCGAGCCCGACCGGGCCGATGTAGCCCTTGGGCAGGAAGCTGTGCGCGGCGAAGTCGGCCTCGTCGAGCAGCGCCACCTCGGCGGGGTGCACCGCCGCCTCGAGCCGCTTCATGTCGACCTCGCGGTCGCCCGGCACCCCGACGCCGAGCAGCGTCCACTCGGTGGCACTCGGCAGCCTGGTCTTGACCAAAACGTTCTTCAGCGTGTCGGCGGCGGTGAAGCTGCGCCCCAGGCCGGCGTTGTTGAAGAAGTCGACGAGCAGCTCGATGGTCGGGGTGTCCGGCGTGTGGTGCACCGAGGCGGCCGGCTTGTCGTCGATCGACTGGGCCGGCGGCGGCGGGGTGACGACCGCCTCGACGTTCGCCGCGTAGCCGGAGTCGGTACTGCGCACGTAGGTGTCCTCGCCGGTCTCGGCCTCGGCCAGGAACTCCTCCGAGGCCGAGCCGCCCATCGCGCCGGACATCGCCGAGACGATCACGTACTTCAGGTCGAGCCGGTCGAACAGCTTGATGTAGGCGTCGCGGTGCAGCTGGTAGGACGCGGCGAGGCCCTCGTCGGTGAGGTCGAACGAGTAGGAGTCCTTCATCAGGAACTCCCGGCCGCGCAGGATGCCGGCGCGGGGCCGCTCCTCGTCCCGGTACTTGTTCTGGACCTGGTAGAGGATCACCGGGTAGTCCTTGTAGGAGCTGTACTCGCCCTTCACGGTCAGGGCGAAGAGCTCCTCGTGGGTGGGCCCGAGCAGGTAGTCGCCGCCCTTGCGGTCCTTCAGGCGGAACAGGTTGGGCCCGTACTCGGTCCACCGGTTGGTGGCCTCGTAGGGCTCCCGGGGCAGCAGCGCGGGCAGGTGGATCTCCTGCGCGCCGATGCCGTCCATCTCCTCGCGCACCACCCGCTCGATGTTGCGCAGCACGCGCAGCCCGAGCGGTAGCCACGAGTAGACGCCCGGGGCTACCCGTCGGACGTAGCCGGCCCGGACCAGCAGCCGGTGGCTGGGGACCTCGGCATCGGCGGGATCTTCGCGCAGGGTGCGCAGGAACAGCGAGGACATCCTGGTGAACACCCATGGAGCGTACTGACGACCCGTTTCCGCCGGTCCCCCCGGTGCCGTCCGGGCGGCTTGCCCGAGGCTCGACAGGAGGAGTCAGGAGCGGGACAGCTCCACCATCTCCTCGCGGGGCACGACCTTGAGGCGTTCCCGGCCGCGCTCCTCGCCGAGCTGGCGCTCGACCTTGTCCAGCTTCAGCCAGCCGTCCCACGTCGTGTACTCGACGCCGCGGCCGGTCAGCAGCTCGTCGATGGCGGCCGGGTCCGGCTCGGCCACGTCCGGCAGGCCGTCCGCGTCGGCGAGCAGGCTACCCGCGGTCTCCAGCGCGCAGCCCTTGGTGTGCCCGATCAGCCCGATCGGGCCGCGCTTGATCCAGCCGACGGCGTAGACCCCGGGCACCTGCTGCCCGTCCAGCGCGAGCACCCGGCCGGCGTCGTGCGGGAGCACACCCGCGTCGTGGTCGAAGGCCAGCTCGGCGACGTGGCTGCCCTGGTAGCCCACGGCCCGGTACACCGCCTGAAGGGGGAAGTCGGTGATCTCGCCGGTACCCCGGACCGAGCCGTCGCCGGTCAGCTCCATGCGCTCGGTGCGCAGCCCGGTCACCCGGTCCGCGCCGAGCACCTCGACCGGGCGCCGCAGGAAGTGCAGGTGCAGCCGGCGGGGCTCGTCGCGGCGGTCCCGCAGCGCCCAGGCCTGCAGCGTCTTGACCACCATCTGGGTCTGTTTGCTGCGGCGCAGCTCGGCCAGGGACGCCTCGTCGAACTCCACGTCCTCGGGCGCCACCACGAGCTCGACGCCGGGCACCTCGTCCAGCTCGCGCAGCTCCAGCGGCGTGAACTTCGCCTGCGCGATCCCCCGCCTGGCGAACACGTGCACGTCGGTGGCCGGGTTGACGGCCAGCCCCCTGTGCACGTTGTCCGGGATCTCGGTGTTGAGCATGTCGTCGGCCGACTTGGCCAGGATCCGGGCCACGTCCAGCGCCACGTTGCCGGCGCCGATCACGCCGACCTCGGTGGCCTCCAGCGGCCAGTCCCGCGGCACGTCGGGGTGCCCGTCATACCACTTGACGAACTCTGCGGCCCCGTAGCTGCCGGGCAGCGTGATGCCGGGCACGGCCAGCTCACGGTCGCGCTCGCAGCCCGTGGCGATGATCACCGCGTGGTAGTGCCGGCGCAGGTCGTCGAGCGTGATGTCCCGGCCGTAGGACACGTTGCCGAACAGCCGCAGGCCGGGCTGGTCGAGCACCCGGTGCAGGGCGTGCACGACCTGCTTGATCCGGGGGTGGTCGGGGGCCACCCCGTAGCGGACCAGCCCGAACGGCGCGGGCAGCCGGTCGAAGAGGTCGATCGTGGCCGGAGTGTCCGATTTGGTCAGGGTGTCCGCCGCATAGATCCCGGCCGGACCCGCCCCGATGACCGCCACGCGCAGCGACCGCTGCATGCTCGAACCTCCACTCGCTGGACTGTGCTCGTCGAGATCAACGTAGCCAAGTGAGGTAAGGCTTACCTAAATTACGTTCGTCACACCGGGTCGGGTGACAGCCCGCTCCGGACCGCGCCGGGGCCGACCCGACCGCCGGTGCGGGTCGACTAATCTCCGAGTCGTGCTGATCCTGCTGCCCCCCTCGGAGACGAAGTCCGACGGCGGCGAGGGGCCCGCGCTCGAGCTGGACCGGCTGTCCTTCGCCGAGCTCAACCCGGCCCGCAAGGAACTGATCGACGAGCTGGTCGGGCTCGCCGCCGACCCGGTCGCGAGCCGGGCCGCGCTGGGCATCTCGCCGCGCCAGGACGGGGAGATCGCGCGCAACGCGGCGATCTGGTCCACGCCCACCCGCCCGGCGCTGCGGCGCTACACCGGGGTGCTCTACGACGCACTGGACGCCGGTTCACTGCGCGGCGCCGGCGCGGCCAGGGCCACCGAGCGGCTGGCGGTCGGCTCCGCGCTGTTCGGCCTGCTCCGGGCCGGCGACCCTATCCCGGCGTACCGGCTCTCCGCCGGGTCGGCGCTGCCCGGGCGCGGCACCCTCGCCGCCTTTTGGCGACCGACCCTGGACCCGGTACTGGCCGGCCTCGAGGGGCTGGTCGTGGACCTGCGCTCCGGCTCCTACGCCGCGCTCGGCCGGGTGCCGGGCGCGGTCACCGTGCGGGTGCTCACCGAACGCGCCGACGGCTCCCGGACCGTGGTCAGCCACCACAACAAGGCGTCCAAGGGGCGGCTGGCGCGGTTGTTGGCCACCTCGAAGGCCGAGCCGACGGACCTGGCCGGGCTGCTGCGCGTGCTACGCCGGGCCGGGCTGCCGATCGAGCGCGGCGACACCGAGAACGAGCTCGACCTGGTGCTGCCCGACCCACTCGGGTGAGGGAAGCGGTGACGTGACACCGGTTCGGCCGGACCGCCGAGGCGGGTGGTTGAGCCGGGCACGGGCTCGGTCAGTGGTCGGACTGGAGTCGCCGGGATCACAGTCGGTGACCGGCCGATTGAGTCAGGCTGCTGACCTGGGGGTGGGCTGCGTCGAGGTCGACGTGAGTCTGGTTCCCGGCGAAAATCACCGGACTGACGTTGGTCTCGGTGACGATGGACGCGCTTGGGTCGACACTGGGCCGCCCTGTCTGTGACTCGGCGTCACCCCCAGCGGAACCGTCTGAGCCGCCTGAGCCGGCGCGGCGAAACTCGGTTGCCAGGCGTGTGCATCCGGGGCACCGTGGTGCCCGAGGAGATCAGGAGCCGGTTGACCGGCGGAGACGACGGAGGTAGCCCGATGCGAACGACTGCCGTCACGGGCGTGGCCCGTCCCCGTCCGCCCGCCCCTCCCGAGTAGCTCCCGCGTCGTACGCGAGCACCGGTGGGGCACCCGTACCCCTGGTCAGGAGACCTCCCAGTGCGCTCGCACGACGATCACCCGAACGATCACCCGAACGACTACCTGAACGACTACCTGAACGACTCCAGCTATTCCGACACCGGTCTGTTCGGCGGTGAGCGGCCGGCCCGGCCGCGCCGCGGCGGCCCACGCCGGCGCCCGCGTTTCGACGACGAACCCGAACCGACCCGCCGCGGCCGGCTGACCGAGGCCGAGCGGGACAGGCTCGCCCAGCAGCGCGAGGACCACCTGGACACCGCCGGCGGCCCACCGGACGGTGACCGCTGGTCCAGCTGGGACGGCGCGGACCACGGCCCGGAGCCCCACCCCGGCTGGCTGATCACCGAACTGGCCGCCGTAGACACCGAGCTGGGCGTGCTGAAGACCGGCAAGGAGGCCGACGTCCACCTGGTCCGGCGGGTGCTCCCGGGGACCGACCGGCACTGTCTGCTGGCCGCCAAGCGGTACCGGCCGGCGGAGCACCGGATGTTCCACCGGGACGCCGGCTACCTCGAGGGCCGCCGGGTGCGCAGGTCCCGGGAGATGCGCGCCATGACCGGCCGCACCGCGTTCGGCCGCAACCTGCTCGCCGAGCAGTGGGCGGCCGCCGAGTTCGGGGCGCTGAGCCGGCTGTGGCGGGTCGGCGCGCCGGTCCCCTACCCGGCCCAGCGTGGGGGCACCGAGGTGATGCTGGAGTTCCTCGGCGAGCCCGACGGCACCGCCGCGCCCCGGCTCGCCCAGTTGCGGCCGGACCCGACCCAGCTGGCCGACCTGTGGGCGCAGCTCACCGATGCACTACTGACACTGGCCGGCGACGGCCTGGCACACGGCGACCTCTCGGCGTTCAACCTGCTGGTGCACCGGGGCCGGCTGGTCCTCATCGACCTGCCCCAGGTGGTCGATGTGGTGGCCAACCCGCGCGGCGCGGAGTTTCTGCACCGCGACGTGCACAACGTCGCGACCTGGTTCGCCGCCCGCGGCCTGCCGGCGCGCCTCGGCGACCCGGACGCCCTGCTCGCGCGGCTGGTCAGCGAGGCGTTCGGCACCGGGTGAGCAGCCGGGCGACCGGGAGAACCGGCCATCGTGCACGGCCCGCCCGGTCCACCCACCGGGCGGGCCAGCGGGCCGGACCGGGCCGGACCTGGCAAGGTGGGGCTCACGAGCCACCACCGGCCGGGCTCCCCCGGCCGCTCGACCGCGCGATCCAGGATGTGAAGCCCATGGCCGTCGCCGAGGCCCCGTTCACCGTTGCCATCATCGGATCCGGACCGTCCGGCTTCTACGCTGCCGGCGCACTGCTGGACAACCCTGACCTGGACGTCCGGGTCGACATGTTCGAGCGGCTGGCCACCCCGTGGGGACTGGTCCGCTTCGGGGTCGCGCCGGACCACCCGAAGATCAAGTCGGTGTCCTCGGTATACGCCAAGATCGCCGCGCAGGAGTCGTTCCGGTTCTTCGGCAACATCGAGGTCGGCGGTGGAATCAGCGGAGACATCACCCGCGACGAGCTCACCGAGCGCTACGACGCGGTGATCTACGCCGTGGGCACCCAGGGCGACCGCAAGCTGGGCATCCCCGGCGAGGAGCTGCCCGGCAGCGTGGCCGCCGTGGACTTCGTGGGCTGGTACAACGGGCACCCCGACTACGCCGACCTCACCTTCGACCTGAGCTGCGAGCGGGCGGTGGTGATCGGCAACGGCAACGTGGCACTGGACGTCGCGCGCATCCTCTGCTCGCCGCACGACCGACTCGCCAAGACCGACATCGCCGACCACGCGCTGGAGGTGCTGCGGGACAGCAAGATCACCGAGGTACTCGTGGTCGGGCGGCGCGGCGCCGGGCAGGCCGCCTTCACCACCCCGGAGCTGAAGGAGCTGCCCGAGTACACCGAGTCCGGGGTCGACGTCGCACCCGAGCAGGTCGCCGACATCGACGAGGACTCGCTGTCCAAGGTGGCCAAGCGCAACCTCGGGGTGATGCGGGTCTACGCGGACAGCGACACCGAGTACGGGCAGCGGCACATCACTCTGCGCTTCCAGCGCTCCCCGGTGGAACTGCGCGGCGACGGCCGGGTCGAGGAGCTGGTGCTCGGCCACAACGAGCTGCGTACCGCCGAGGACGGCTGGGTCAGCGCGCACGACACCGGCGCGCGGGAGACGGTGCGGACCGGCCTGGTGCTGCGCGCGGTGGGCTACAAGGGCATCGCCATCGACGGCCTGCCGTTCGACGAGCGGCGCGGCGTCATCCCGAACGAGCTGGGCCGGGTGGTCGGCGCCGAGCGGGAGTACGTGGTCGGCTGGATCAAGCGCGGGCCGACCGGGATCATCGGCACCAACCGGAAGGACTCGGTCGAGACGGTCACCCAGCTGCTCGCCGACCTGGCGAGCGGGCAACTGCGCCGGCACGACCGGGACGGCTCGGCCGACATCGAGGACTGGCTCGCCGAGCGCCAGCCCGACCTGGTCACCGAGCAGGGCTGGCAGCTCATCGACGCCGCCGAGCGCACCGCCGGCGAGCCGCACGGCCGGCCCAGGGTCAAGCTGTGCCGCACCGACGCACTGCTGGACATCGCGCTGAACCGGACACGGGCGGACGCCTAGCGCAGGTCACCGCTCCTCCCTCGGCAGCAGTGCATAACCAGGTACCCGCTGGTCACGCCACCACTGGGTGGTCTCCCTGCCGTCCGCGAAGTGCACCTCGTAGTGCACCACGGCAAGCCAGTCGCCCCGGGAGCTGCGCAGCCACTCGAGCAGGAAACCCTTGGCCCGACCGGTCAGGTCCAGCCCGTCTCCCACGGTGCGCGCCACCGCCGGATCGTGCCTGACGACCTGCTCCAGCAGAACCCAGACCGGCCGCACGTCCGGCGCCGCCGCGGGCGCCGCGAACCGGGCGATGGCCGGCGCGGGCGGGGGCTGCCAGTTCTCCGAACTCGAACACATGTTCGAAGTATCGGTCATCCGGTGAACTGATCGCCAGACCCGGCCCGTGCCGGTTCCCCCGCCTCAGGTGTCCAGACCGGACACCCGCAGGGTGATGTTCAGCCGGCCGCTGCTCAGGCCGGTGGCGGGGTCACCGGTGCCCGCCATGGTGCGCGTCACCCCGTGGTAGGCCAGTCGGGACGGCCCGCCGAACACGAACAGATCGCCCGAGCGCAGCTCCAGGTCGGTCCACGGCCGGTTGCGGTGCTCGGTGTTGCCGAAGCGGAACACACAGTTGTCGCCAAGGCTGAGCGACACCACCGGGTCGCGACTGCGCTCGTCGCGGTCCTGGTGCAGGCCCATCCTGGCCTTCTCGTCGTAGTAGTTGACCAGCGCGATGTCCGGCTCGTAGGCGGCACCGGCGGCCGGGTCGCGGTAGGCCTCGGCGACGGCGCGGCGTCCCAGGTCCGCCAGCCAGGCCGGGAAGGGCAGTACCGGCCCGCCGTCGCCGTCGTCCACGGTCCGGGAGTAGCGGTACGGGCGCCAGTGCCAGCCGAGGCACACCGAGCGGACCGACATCACCCCGCCGCTGGGCAGCCGGGTGGCCCGCATCCCGGGCTCGCCCGACGCGCGCGGCGCCGCCCACTCCCGGCAGGCCCGCACCAGGTGGCGCTGCTCGTCGAGGTCCAACCAGTCCGGCAGGTGCACCGCGCCGGGCGCGACCTCGAGGCGGGGCCGCGGGATCAGCGCGTCCGGCTGACCGGCAGCGGGGTGCGCGGCCGCTCGGGGGCGCGGCGAGCTCGAGGCGGGTGACGTCATGACATCGCCAGTGTGCCCGGCGCCGGGCACCCGCGCCGACGGTGTTACTGACATGCTCATCCGGTGACCACAACCCGCGGGCTCCGCGCCGGATCCGACCCCTCCGGTGCGCACCCGGAGTCCGATGACCGCGACCGAGCCGCCGACTCGGTCGCGGTCATCGGCTCGGTCGCCACCGCCGGCAGCGCCGCGGTCGCCGGCAGCGTCGCCACGGCGGGCAGCGCCGCGGTGGCCGGCAGCGTGGCCACGGCGGGCAGCGCCGGGGTGGCCGGCAGCGTCGCCACCGCCGGTAGCGCCGGGGTCGCCGGCAGCGTGGCCACCGCCGGCAGCGCCGGGGTCGCCGGCAGTGTCCTGACCTTGCTCTGCGTCGCGCTCAGCGCCTGCGTGGCGTGCCTGCTCTGCATCGGGTGCACCCGATGCGTCGGGTGTGTGGCCTGCGTGGGTTGCCGGGGCTGTGTCGGTTGCGCCGGCTGCGTGAACTGCTCGGGTCTGCGCGGTGTGGTGGGGGCGCGCGACCAGCACGTCTAGCCGGCGGGACGGTGCTCCGCGCGGAGCGCCCGGCGGTTCCGCCGGGCGACCGGGAGGCCCCGGCGATAGGTTCGGCGCATGGCTGACGGCGATCGCTTCCCCATCCCCCGGATCGGCATCTGGACCGGCGCACTGGACACGGTGCCGGCGAGCCGCTCCCGCGAGCTGGCCGCCGAGCTGGAGGAGCTGGGCTACGGCGCGGTGTGGCTGCCCGAGGTGGCCGGCCGGGACCCGTTCGTCCATCTCGCGCTGATCCTCTCGGCCACCAGGACGCTGATCGGCGCGACCGGCATCGCGAACATCTGGGCCCGCGACGCGGTGGCCATCTCCGGCGCCGTCAAGGGGCTGACCGAGGCATTCCCGGAGCGGATGCTGCTCGGGCTCGGGGTCAGCCACCAGAACCTGGTCGGCGACCTGCGCGGGCACAACTACGACAAACCGCTCACCGCCATGCGCAACTACCTGGACGGCATGGACAAGGCCCCGTACGTGGCGCAGCGCCCGACCACCCCGGTGCGCCGGGTGCTCGCCGCGCTACGGCCGAGAATGCTGCGGCTGGCCGCCGAGCGGACCGACGGCGCCCACCCCTACTTCGTCACCCCGGAGCACACCGCGCGCGCCCGGGAGACCCTCGGCGCGGGGCCGCTGCTGTGCCCGGAGCAGGCCGTCGTCCTCGAGTCCGACCCGGACAAGGCCCGGGCGATCGGGCGCGAGTACACCAAGGTCTACCTGGGCCAGCCCAACTACGTGAACAGCATCCTGGAGCTGGGCTTCACCGAGGCGGACCTGGCCGACGGCGGCAGCGACAAGTTCGTCGACGCGCTGGTGGCCTGGGGCGACGCCGACCAGATCGTGGCCAGGGTGCGCGAACACCTGGACGCCGGCGCGGACCACGTGGCGGTACAGGCGCTGCCCGCAACGAAGCGCGGCGTGCCGGACGGGCAGTGGCGCGACCTGGCCCCGGCCCTGATGTCGCTGAGCGACCGGTAGCCGCCCGGGCCCACCGCCGCCCGGGGCGGGGCACTGATCATGCGGAAACGGCCATTGATCTGGCCCCACCCGTTACCATCGGTTTCCCTGTGAGCGGAGGGTTGCGGTGGGTTACAGCCTGGGTGTGGACCTCGGCACGACATTTGTCGCGGCCGCGCTCGCCGTGTCGTCCCGGGTCGAGATGTTCACCCTGGGCGACCGCTCGGAGGTCACGCCCGCCGTGGTGTATCTGCAGGAGGACGGCGTCCTGCTCACCGGCGAGGCGGTCAACAGCCTGCGCGCGCTGAGCAACCCGGACCGCACCACCCGGGTGTTCAAGCGCCGCCTCGGCGACCCGACACCGGTGATCCTCGGCGGCCAGCCGTACTCGGTCACCGCGCTGCTGGGCACCCTGCTCCGGGACGTGCTGGACCGGGTGGTGGAGAGCGAGGGCGGCCCGCCCGACCGGGTGGTGCTGACCCACCCGGCCAACTGGGGGCCGTTCCGCCGGGCCCTGTTCGAGGAGGTCGCCGGCTTCGCGGGACTGCTGAACGCCCAGCTGGTGACCGAGCCCGAGGCGGCGGCGGCCCGCTACGCCGCTTCCCGCCAGTTGGCCGACGGCCAGACCGTGGCGGTCTACGACCTTGGCGGCGGCACGTTCGACGCCACGGTGCTGCGCGCGGTGCCCGGTGGGGTGGAGATCCTCGGCACGCCCGAGGGCGTCGAACGGCTCGGCGGGGTCGACTTCGACGAGGCGATCCTGGGCTATGTGAGCCACAAGAGCGACGGCGCGCTGAACGAGCTTGACATGCGCGACCCGCAGACCGCGTCCGCGCTGGCCCGGCTGCGCCAGGACTGCGTGCTCGCCAAGGAGACGCTCTCGGTGGACACCGAGACCACCATCCCGGTGTTCCTGCCGGGGCGGCATTTCGGCATACCCCTCACCCGCTCGGACTTCGAGGACCTGGTGCGGGCACAGATCGACTCCACCATCGGGGCCCTGTCCCGCACGCTGCGCTCGGCGCAGGTCGAACCCGCCGACCTCAGCGCGGTCCTGCTGGTCGGCGGTTCCTCGCGGATCCCGCTGGTGGCCCGCATGGTGTCGGCCGAGCTGGGGCGCCCGACCGTGGTGGACACCCATCCCAAGTACGCGGTCGCCCTCGGCGCCGCCACCCTCGCGGCCCAGGCACCCCCCTCGCAGGTGGGCACCGTGCTCCTCGCCCGCGGCGAGCGGGCCCCCGCACCGGCCGAACCTCCGGTGTCCGCCCAGTCGGACCCGGCGGCAACCCAAGTGGTGCACCCACCCCAGGGACCGCCGGCGCAGGCACCCCCACCCCAGCGGCCCCCGGCACAGCGACCCCCACCTGGCCCCCAACCGGGATCCCAACCGGGATCCCAACCGCAGATGCCCCAACCGCGCGGACCTCAGCCGCACGGGCCCCGACCTCAGGGACAGCCACCCCAGGGGCCGCCGTGGCAGGTGCCGCCGAACCAGGCACCGCCGCCGCGGCAGCGACCGGGCGCGGGACCGGGACAGCGCCCGTCCGGTGCGCCCGTGCCCACCCACGCCTACTCGCCCGCGCACTCCAACACCATTCCGCCGGGCCGGCTGGCGCCGGTCCGGCCGCCCGCGCCACCCCGCCAGCGGCCCTACCCGCCACCCGGTGCCGGGCCGTCCCCGTGGCAGGAACCGAATCGCCCGCCGCCGAGCTCGGCCGGGCCTCGCGGCCCTGCCCGGCGCCTGCTCCTGATCGGCATCGCCGTGGCGATCATCCTGGTGCTGGCTGTCGTGGTCTACATCGTGCTGGTGCGGCCACCGGCGGCGGCCGCCACCGCGGCCCAGCTGTCGCTGACCAGCACCCAGGTCAAGATGGGCACCACCTACCTGGCCACCGCAACCGGGTTCGCCCCGAACGAAAAGGTCAAGTTCAGCTGGACCGGACCCACCAACGGCATGATGGACGACCTGCCCGCGGACGCGACCGGCAAGAAGGTGCAGGGCCCGATCCTCGAGCGGGACCCGCCGGGCAACTACGTGATCATCGCGACCGGGCTCACCTCCGGCCGCTCCGCCACCGCGCGGTTGCAGGTCCTGGCCGCCGACCCGCCGTCCGGTGCCGGGCCCGATTCGGACGAACCGGCGGGCCCGTCCGACTCTGAGCAGAACCAGCCCGGCGGCTGACCGGCGCTCTCACCCCAGTGGCGCACGACCCTTGCCCGGCTCGCCGGCGAAGGCCTGCGCGATGGCCAGCCACTCGGTGGCGACCGGGCCGGTCACCTCCAGCGCGAGGTCGTCGCGGTGCCGCCGCTGGGTGACCAGCAGGCAGAAGTCCAGCGCCGGGCCGCACACCAGGTCGGCGGCGCCCTCCGGTCCCCAGCTCCAGAGCTCGCCGCCCGGCGAGGTCAGCTCCACCCGAACCGGCGTGCTGGGCGCCTGCCGGCCGTTCAGCGCGTAGCTGAACGGCATGGCCCGCACCCCGATGTGCGCCACGTGGCGCAGCCGGTCGGTCGGTTCCCGGGTGGCGCCGAGGCTGTCGGCGACGTCCTGGCCGTGGGCCCAGGTCTCCATCAACCGGGCGGTGAGCGAGGAGGCCGCGCTCATCGGTGGGCCGTACCACGGCACCCGGGCGCCCGGGTCGAGCTGGGCGAAGGTGCTGATCAGGCTGCCGCGGGACTCGTCGAACCAGCTCAGCAGCCGGTCCGGGGCGAGCTCGCGGTACTGCGCGGCGATGTCGTCGGGCGAGAGCCCGCCGCTCTCCACCAGCAGGCGCAGGTCGGCCTGGAAACCGTCCGGGTCGGTGGCGGAGCGGACCGCCGCGTCATCGAAGTAGGCGAGGTGGCTGATCTGGTCCCGTACCGCCCAGCCCTCGGCCGGGGTGGGTCGCTCCCAGTCGGCGTCGTCCAGGCCGACCAACAGCACCCGCAGCGCCTCGGTCTCGCCCAGCAGATCGTTGGCCAACTGGTCCATCCCGACCGGCATGGGCGGCGTCCTCTCCTCCGAGTTGTCACCGTCGTCACCGACGCACCGTGGAGGAATCATCTCCCATGACCGCCGGTACCGCCGGGGCACCCGCCGGCCGGCGCGGGGACCAGCCGGGCCGTAGTCCGACCTACCGGGACCGAGGATCAGCGGCGACGGCGGCGGTCGGTCGCACGGGAGCGCCACCAGTTCCGGCCGACCAGCGCCAGGCTGCCCAGCAGCACCGTGATGATCAGGATCGGACCGAGCACGCCGTGGCCGACGAGTGCCACCCCGAGGCCGAACACCAGGGTCGCGGCTATCACACTGATCAGCAGCGCGAAGGACCGTCGCTTGGGCGCGATCATGCCGATGTCGGCGTCCTCCAGCCGTAGCCGCAGGACGATCTCGTCGAAGTCCGCGCGTTCTTTCGGGCTCAGTGGCATGGCGGAGGTTCCTCGGTTTCTTACCCGGGGCACCGTAGGGGGCGCCACGCGCAGCGTGACGACACCGGGGAGGAGTGCCCGATCGAGTGGATCTCACCGTCGGACTCCGCCCGAATCCGCGCGGGCCGACCCCATTGAGGTTACCGGATCGTGACCTCAGTCAGCCGCTGGGTCCCCTTTCGGGGCATGGAGATCACGCTCACGTGGATTCGAGCCCGTCGTCGTCATACCCAGCGTGACCTGTCAAGCTGAACGGGTGCGCAATAACGCCGCTGAGCCGACTCTCGGCCACGTCATCATGTTCGCAGCGGCCTCGGTGGGCTGGCTGGTCCTCTTCCTGATCAACCTCACCCTGTTCACCCCGGGCGCCGGCTGGTGGGTCCGCGCGGTGTTCAGCGGGGTACTGCTGGTCGGGTCGGTGATCTTCACGTTCGTCCTGTGGCGCCGGCTGGGCAAGAAGGGTGCCGGCAAGAGCGCCCAGCGCAGCTGACCCCGACCGAGCCGCCCGCCCGCCACCGACACGCCCGTTACCGAGCTGCACAGCAGGCCTGTCGAAGCATGATCGAACAGGCCTGGCGTGCAGCTCGGTAACCAACCGGGCCGCGAACTAGAGCGTCACCAGTTCGGCCGCAGCGGCATGGACGACTCGCCGCGGTCGTCCAGCTTGACCCCGAGCACCTGGTGCAGCTGGATGTTGTTGCGCTCGAACCCGACCACGCAGGCGGCCATGTACAGCCGCCAGACCCTGGCCCGCTGCTCGCCGACCTCGCGGACCGCCTCGTCCCAGTGGTCGTCCAGGTTGGTGCACCAGCCGTAGAGGGTCCGCGCGTAGTGCTCACGCAGGTTCTCCTCGTGCCGGATCTCGAAGCCCTGCTGGTTCATCTCGTCGACCAGCCGGCCGATCCCGTGCAGCTCGCCGTCCGGGAAGACGTAGCGGTCGATGAAGGCGTCGACCTGCTTCGGCCCGTGTGAGGTCGGCTGGGTGATGCAGTGGTTGAGCAGCCGGGCGCCCGGCTTGAGCTTGGCGTACAGCGCGGCGAAGTACGCCGGCAGCTGAGCCTCGCCGATGTGCTCGGTGAGCCCGATCGAGGAGATCGCGTCGAAGTCGGTCTCCGGGACGTCGCGGTAGTCCAGGTGGCGCACCTCGGCGAGCTCGGTCAGGCCGCGCTCGACGATCTCCTTCTGCGCCCACTCCGCCTGCCGCCGGGACAGCGTCACCCCCAGCGCCTTGACCCCGTGCTCGGCGGCGGCGTGCATCACCATGCCGCCCCAGCCGCAGCCCACGTCCAGCAGCCGCATATCCGGTTTCAGACCGAGCTTGCGCGCCACCAGCTCGTGCTTGGTCTGCTGCGCCTCCTCGAGGGTGGCGTGCTCGGTCGGGTAGACCGCGCAGGTGTAGGCCATCGAGGGCCCCAGGACCCAGGAGTAGAAGCGGTTGGACACGTCGTAGTGGTGCGCGATCACGCCCGCGTCGCGCCGCTTGGAGTGCAGCCGCCCGTGCGGCCTGTACTCGACGTCCGGGATGGGCGCCCGGTTCCGCAGCCGGACCCCGAGCAGCGAGCGGACCAGCTTGACCCGCTGCTCCTTCGGGATGGAGTGCAGCGTGACGTCGGCCAGCTCGCGCAGCACCGCGGACATCTCGCCGTCGATCTCGAGGTCACCGGTCACGTACGCGCGCGCCAGGCCGAGCGAGCCGGGCGACGACGCGAGGTAGGCCAGCGCCCTCGGGGTGCGGACGCGCATACCGAACGGTGAGTCCGGCGGCCCGACCGCGCTGCCGTCGTAGCCGGTCACCCGCACCGAGGTGTCCGGACCGATGACGCTCTGGAACAGCTCCGCTACCTGCATAGCCATCAGCGCTCCCGCACACATTTGTCGTAGAGGTCGGGCAGCCGGCCGGCCGGGTCGTAGCCCTTCTTCAGTGCCCGGTAGGCCGCCCCGTTGTACCGCCGCTCGAACTCCTCCGGCGTGTAGTAGGAGTTCGAGTACAGCGACTTGTGCCCATCCAGGTCCGCTACGAGCTGCTCGATGCGGCGGTTGTGGGTGCCCATCGGCTGTCCCGGGGCCAGTGGCACGGCCGACCAGAATCCGACGTTGACGTAGAGCCGGCCGGGCTCCATGGGGTACAGCGGCCAGCCGGCCGGGTCGCGCAGCTGCACCGGGCACAGCCACACCGGGGTGATGCCGATGTCGGCGTGGAACGCGTCCAGGAACTCGGCGAGGCGCTCCACCGGCACCTCGATGTCCTGGATCACCGGCTCCTCGACCGGCTGACCCAGCCGGCCGCGGATCCGCTCGCTGATCCGGTACCGCCGGTCGCGGGCGACCAGCTTGCGGAACACGTCGGAGCGCCGGTAGCGACTGGGCCAGAGTCGGCGCACCAGCGGGTGCTGCGCCCCCATCGCCCGCGAGCACCAGAACCAGTCGGTGTCCCAGCGCCAGATGTAGTCGTGCGTGGTGAGCACGTCCTC
The DNA here is from genome assembly GCA_036272155.1 of Pseudonocardia sp. Classification (GTDB taxonomy): domain Bacteria; phylum Actinomycetota; class Actinomycetes; order Mycobacteriales; family Pseudonocardiaceae; genus Pseudonocardia. Next base: position 2,331 of record DATAZG010000092.1, on the reverse strand, counting down.
CCGCCGCTCCTGGATGGACCGGTAGTAGATCCGCTGGCCGGTGTAGTCGCTGGGCGAGTCACCGGAGTCGGCCGGCAGCTCGTCGGTGAACCGGCCCAGCGTCAGGTACTGCTCCCCCGCGCTGAACACGGTGCCGTCCAGGAAGTCCACCGCGACGCCGTCGTGGCTGCCGGTCGCGCTGATCGCCGCGATCGCCTCCGCGCAGCTGGCGGCGTCCGCGAACGGCACGTGCCGCAGCGCCACATAGCGGGTGACCGGCTGCAGCTCCACCTTCAGCGAGACGGCGTACCCGAGCGTGCCGTAGGAGTTGGGCAGGCCGCGGAACAGTTCGGCGTGCTCGTTGTCCCTGGTGGCGGTGATCAGCCGGCCGTCCCCGGTGAGCACCTCCATCTCCAGCACCGACTCGTGTGCGAGCCCGTGCCGGAACGACGTCGACTCGATACCGAGGCCGGCCAGCGCGCCTCCGACGGTGATCGTCTTCAGCTGTGGGACGACCAACGGCATCAGCCCGTGGGCCAGGGTGGCCTCGACCAGGTGTTCGAAGGTGGTCATGCCCTGCACGGTGGCGGTGCGGGCCACCGGATCCACCTCGAGCACCTTGTCCAGCGCCCCGACGTCCAACCGGCTGACCGGGTCGCCGTCGGAGCGGAACCGGAAGAGGTTGGAGGTCGGTTTGCCCAGCCGGACGCCGTGCCCCTCGGGCAGCCGGGCGTAGCGGGCCCGCAGATCCGCGGTCGCCGCCCGGTGCCCCGTTAACGCATTCACAGGGAAGACGCTAATTGCTGGGACCCTGAGATTCCTAGTGTTTCCGCTCTATCCCACTCACTACTCCGGGTGAGTCTCAGATATGACTAACAACCTGGTCGTACTCCAGGCGCGGCAGCCGGTCGAACCAGGCTCCGTCGCCGGGGTGGCCGATGTTGACCACCACAAGGCTCTTCAGCCGACCGTCCGGGAAGAACTCCTTGTCCACGCCCGCCGCGTCGAAGCCCGTCATCGGGCCGGCGGCCAGTCCTGCCGCCCGGACACCGAGCAGGAAGTAACCGGCCTGCAGCGTCGCGTTGAACTTGGCGTGCGCCTCGCGGCCCTCCGGGTTGGCCTCGAAGCTGTCCTTCATCTCCGGGCGAATCGGGAAGACCGTCGGGATGTGCTCGTGAAAGCCCAGGTCGGCGGCCAGTACGGCAACAGCGGGGGCGGCGGCGGTCTTCGAGCCGTTGGCGCCGAGCATGTGCGGCACCAGCCGGTCCCGCGCCTCGCCCTTTTGCACGTAGAGCACCCGCAGCGGCTGGGTGTTGGCCGAGGTCGGGGCAAACTTGGTCAGCTCGTAGATGGCGCGCAGCTGGTCGTCGCTCACCGGCTCGTCGGTGAACGTGTTCGCTGTACGCGCCTCGGTGAACAGCAGCTTGCGGGCTTCCTCGTCCAGCGTCAGCAGGTCCGAGTAGTCGGCGATCTTTTCAGTCATGGTTGAACTCCTCAGAGGGGCCGGTCAATGCGCACGACCCCGGGCGCACCGCTTATACCCAGGAAACCTCGACTGAGTCGGCGGGGATTCCGGAAGTGAGACAGGTCATAATGTTGAGGGTTCAATCAACGACACTTGACAGGAGCGGCCGCACCGTTTAGGAGGCGCCGTTCGCCACCATGGAATGCAGCTGGGCGCGCATCCCCGGCCACATCCGGGCGATCTCGTCGCCACGGTCCAGGAAGTCGAGCACCGCCAGACCCCGGATCGCGGCCAGCACGGTGGCCAGGAACGACCGGAAGTCCGGGCGCCGGGCCAGCGCAGGCATCCGCTCGTGGCAGAACTTGACCACCCGGCGGGTCAGCTCCCGCTCGAAGTCGCTCAGCCCGGCCCGCAGCTCGGCATCGGTGCGGGCGGCCAGCCAGAGCTCCATCAGAGCCGGGAAGAGCCGGCCGGTGTGCAGGGCCCACAACTGGTCCAGCAAGGCCAGCTGGGCCTGCTCGGGTCGCTCCGGCGGGCGGGGCTGATCCTCGATCATCTCGGCGGCCAGCTGGTCGGCGACGTGGCGCAGCGCGGCCAGCACCAGCTCGGCCTTGGTGCTGAAGTGGTGTGCCTGGGCGCCCCGGCTCACGCCGGCCCTGCTGACCACGGCGGCCGTGGTCAGGCGCGCGTAGCCCTGTTCGAGCAGGCAGTCCACGCAGGCCTCCAACAGCGCCGCCCGGGTGGTGGCCCGGCGCTGCGCCTGGGTGCGGCGGGGTCGCGGGGGCACCGGACGCCGCGCGGGCGGCTCCTCAGACAACGTCGTGCTTGCCGAGGAACTCGTCCAGGTACGCCCAGGTGGTGTCCCGTGCGCGGCGCCCGGTCAGCAC
>DATAZG010000091.1:0-1772 GCA_036272155.1 Pseudonocardia sp. | reverse complement strand
GAACCCAGCACGAACGCGATCTCGGCCTCGATCTTCGGCTGGATGAACGCCGAAACCGGTATCGCGTCCCCGTCGGCGTACACCGTCGAGCCCAGCACCGGACCGTAGTCGGGCTGGTCCACCCCGATCATCTTCTGCATTGGCTTGGACGTCAGGCCAACCTTGTAGCCGACGATCCGGTCGCCGTCGGCCAGCAGCAGCTTCACCAGCTCCTGCTGCACCGCGTAGCCGTCGGCCATGCCCAGGTCGGGGTCGGCGTCGGTGAACGGCTCGATCTGCTGCCGGGTGCGGCGGGCCTCATAGAGCGCCCGGGCCTTCCCGGGCGCGTCGGTCAGTGGCATCGCAAGCCTCACCCTTCTTTCCGCTGCGCGGAAAAAGCCGACAAATCCCCAGACCAGCCCAGCCGGCGTGACGCCGCCTCGGCCGCCTCCATGATCACAGGCGCCAGCCTACGCAGCGCCATGACGGTGCACCGGGCCAGCGGGACCCCGATGCTGATCGCGGCCACCACCTCGCCGCTGACGTCGCGGATCGGCGCGGCGATCGAGGCGATCCCGATCTCGCGCTCGTTGACCGCCTCGGACCAGCCGCGGCGCCGGACCCGGTCCAGCTCGGCCGCCAGCTCGTCCCGCGACGTAATCGTGTGCGGCGTCAGGGCGGTCAGCGGCGCCGCCCGCAGCACCGCCTGCCGCCGTGCCTCGGGCAGGTAGGCCAGCAGCACCTTGCCCGACGACGTGCAGTGCACCGGCACCCGCCGCCCGGTATCGGTGAACAGCCGCAGCGAGTGCGCGCTCTCCATCCGGTCCACGTACACGACCTCGTGCCCGTCGAGCACGCCGACCTGGGACGACTCCCCGGTCTGGGTCCGCAGCTCGGTCAGTACCGGGCCCACCGCCGCGTGCAGGTCCATGTGCACCCGGACCGCCTGGCCCAGCTCGAACATCACGATGCCCAGCCGGTACCCGCCGGTGCGCGGGTTCTGCTCGACGAGCCCCTCGGCCACCAGCGTGGTGAGCATCCGGTGCACCGTGCTCTTGCCCAGCCCCAGCCGCCGGCTCAGCTCCGACACGCCGAGGTCGGTCTCGCGCGACCGGAACACCTTGAGCAGCCGCGCCGCGTTCCGCACGGTGGAAAGCCCGCCGGCGGGCGGATCAGAGCCGGTCACGACGAGGACCCCTCAGCCGGATCCAACGGCCCCGCATCCGCAGGCGGCGACCACTGCGTCCGCCCTCCGACCGCCGCCAGCAGCTCCCGCCGCACCGCGTCCGGATCAGGGCGCACCGAGGCGGCCAGCGCGGACAGCGAAGCATTCCGCGGCGCGATCGCCGAAGCCAGCATGGCGTGCGCCCGGACCAGCCCGGCCGCGGCCGCGCCCGCCATCTCGTCCACCAGTTCCTCCCGGCCCCGGACCCGGCTGCGGATCGTCTCGAAGTCCCGCGCCGCCGCCGAATGTCCGCCGGCCAGGCCGGTGCCGACGTGCGCCGCGTTGTGCGCGGACAGTCCCGAGCCGGGAGAGGCGACGAAGTGGTACACCACCGTGCTGACGCCGAGCGCGTGCCGCACCTCGCCGAACGCCGGTCCCTCGGACTCGTCGATCAGGGAAAGCTCGGGCAGCACGACCGGGTCGAAGAACCGCACGGTCCAGGACAGCCCTTCCACCGACCCGGCGAGTTCGACCTCGGGACCGCGTACCGGCCCGAGCGAGTCCCTGGTCGCCAGCACGTGCAGGTTCCTGGCGCCCACCGCGGCCACCGTCAGCGGCCCCGGCGCCA
>DATAZG010000090.1:0-25389 GCA_036272155.1 Pseudonocardia sp. | reverse complement strand
ACTCACGTCAACAGCTCCATTCACTTGATTCCGTCACTTGATTCCGGTGGTGGCGAGGCCTTGTACGAAATAGCGCTGGGTCAGCAGGAACAGCACGACCATGGGGATGCTGGCCATGGTCGTACCGGCCATGAGCAGGTTCCACTGGGTGGTGAAGCCCTCGCCCGACTCCTTGAGCACGGTGAGCCCGAGCTGCACCACCCGCTTGTTGTCGTCGGTGGTGATCAGCAGCGGCCAGAGGAAGTTGTTGAACGACTCCTGGAAGGTGAGCAGGCCGGCTGTGATGAACGCGGGCTTGATCAGCGGGCTGGCGATCTGCGCCCAGATCCGCCACTCGCCGAGCCCGTCCACCCGCGCCGCGTCCTCCAGCTCCCGGGGGATGGACAGGTAGAACTGGCGGAACAGGAACACCGCGAACGGGGTCACCGCGCCCGGGATGATCAGGCCCCACCAGGTGTTCACCCAGCCGGACCCGCCCTCGCCGAGGATGTTGTTGCCGCCGAACAGCGGCATGGTCTTGGCCATCAGGAACTGCGGCACGATCTTCGTGTACGTGGGGATCATCAGCATCGCCACGAAGCCAAGGAAGACCGCTTGCCGGCCCCGGAACCGGTAGCGGGCCAGCGCGTAGCCGGCCAGCGAGGCCAGCACCAGGTTGATCACCACGTGCCCGACGGCGATGGTCAGGCTGTTGCGGAAGTAGATGCCGAACGGCGCGACGCTCAGCGCGTCGGTGTAGTTGGCCAGGCGCCACGAGCTGGGCAGCCAGGTCGGCGGGTTCGTGGCGATGTCGGCGTCGGTCTTGAACGACGTCAGGATCATCCAGATGAACGGCGCGACCATCGCCACGGCCGTGAACGTGAGCAGCACGTAGGTGGCCACCCGCGTGGTCTGCGAGGTGCGGGCCTTCCGCCGGTTCGGGTCAGTCATCGTCGTCCCCGCCGGTCAGCGTGCGGTTGATCAGGGTCAGCCCGAACAGGAAGATGAACAGCACCACCGACTTGGCGCAGGCCAGGCCCATCTGGAAGGTCTCGAAGGCGTTCCGGTAGACCTCGTAGGTCATCATCGTGGTCGCGTGGGCGGGGCCGCCCCGGGTGAGCACGTAGATCTGGTCGAAGGCCTGGAACGCGCTGATGATCGACACGACGCCGACGAACAGGGTGGCCGGGCGCAGCATCGGCAGCGTGATCCTGCGGAACCGCTGCCAGGCGTTCGCCCCGTCCAGCTCGGCTGCCTCGTAGAGCTCCTCCGGGAGGTTCTGCAGCGCCGCCAAGTAGATGATCATCTTGATGCCGATGCCCTGCCAGATGCCCATCACGATCACGGCGGCCAGCGCGTAGGACGGGTCGAAGATCCACGTCGGACCGGTGATGCCGAGGAAGCCCAGCAGCTTGTTGGCCAGGCCGCTGTAGGGGTCGTAGATCTGGTACCAGACCGTGGCGACCGCGACCGTGGCCGTGACCTGGGGCAGGAAGATCGCCGCCCGGTACCAGGCGCGGGCCCGGATCTGCTGGTTGAGCAGCACCGCCAGGAACACCGCGACCGCCATGGCCACCGGCACGGTGAAGAAGGTGTAGACCACCGTGTGCCAGATGGCGGTGCGGAAGATCGGGTCCTCGAACGTCTTGACGTAGTTGCCCAGCCCGACGAACCGCAGCGGGGACAGCACGCTGTAGTTCGTCACCGACAGCACGAAGGTGGCGAGCACGGGCAGCGCGATCCAGTACAGCGCGTGCAGCCCGGCGGGGGCGACCATCAACCACGCGGTCCGCCGCTGCCGGCCGGTGGCGGTGCGGCCGCGGCGGGAAGAGGGGGTCAGGGGGGCGGCCACCTCGACGGGCGGCGGGAGGTCGACGGTGGTCATCAGCTCGTTCCGAAGTCGGCGATGGCGGAGTTCGCGGTGACGGTCAGCGCGTCGAGCGCGGCCTTCGGGCTCTGCCGCCCGGTGGTGGCCGACTGCACGGTGGCCAACAGCTCGTCCCGCAGCGGCAGCCAGGCCGGGATGCCGCCCTCGCCCCGGCCGTAGCGCAGGTTCTCCAGCCCGAACCGGACGAGCGCGTGCTTCGGGTCCCGCACGTAGGCGGACTGCTCCAGCTGGGCCAGGGCCGGCACGTTGCCCTTTTGCGCGGCACCGGCCAGCGAGACCGCCGGGCTGGCCATGAACCGGGCCAGGGCCTGCGCGGCGGACTGGTGCCGGGAGGCCGCCGAGACACTGACCAGGGTGCCGCCCGCGAAGATCGATGGTTTGTCCGGCTCCAGCAGGAACGGCTGCAGCTGGTCGATCAGTCCGGGCCGCTGCTTGGTGGTGGTGACCCACCAGTTGTTGTGCCCGATGGCCATCGCGGCGCGGCCGTCGGCGATCGGCAGCGTGGTGGCCTTGGGGCTCGAGAAGCCCTGGTCGATGACCTTGTCCTTGAGCTGCAGGTCGGTGAGCCACTGCAGGGCGGCCACGGTGGTCGGGTCGCTGAACGCCGGCTTGCCGTCCCGGAAGAGGTCCCCGCCGAAGGCGAACAGGACGGTCTCGAACAGCTGCCGGGGATCCAGGCTCTGCACGTCCAGCCCGGCGCGCAGCAGCTTGCCGCCCGCGTCGCGCTGGGTCAGCCGGATGGCGTAGTCGCGCAGCTCGGCCATGCTTCTCGGCGGCCGGTCGTAGCCGTTCTGGGCCAGGATGTCGCGGCGGGCGATGCCGAAGCGGGTGTCGAGCACCGCCGGCAGCGCGAACAGCTTGCCGCCCCAGCGGCAGGATTTCAGCACGCTGTCGGAGTAGCCGGTCAGTCCGCCCGCCGGCACCCGCAGCTCGCTGAGGATCTGGCGGGACGCGAACGGCTCCACCCAGCCCACGCCCACCATCAGCACATCGGCCGGGATGCCCGTGGTCAGGCCGGTGGTGATCTTCTGGTTGAGATAGTCGTAGGTCGTGTAGTCGACGGTGACGCTGACCTTCGGGTACTGGGCCAGGAAGGTCGGCAGCAGCTGCTTCTCCAGCAGCGCCTTGCCGTCGGCGCCGGGGAAGATCGGGGTGAGCAGCGTGAGGGGGCCCTCGGGCGGCCCGTTCAGGTCCTCGGGCTCGTCCAGTCGAGCGCCGCAGGCGGTCAGCGCGGCCAGTCCCGCCACCGTGGCCCCGCCCGCGAGCAGCCGCCGCCTGGTCAGGGCTGGTGACCGGGCGTTCATCGGCGAAGGCCTTTCCGGGCGGCGGGTTGACCTTGGTGCATCGATTTACTGCAGCTTGCGGTGAGGCTAGGTTTTGCCGGTAGCGCTGTCAATGACACTCGCAATGGCACTCGGCGGCCCCGTTTCCCTGGCGGACACTGCAACGATGGACCACCGCCCAAGAGACGGCGCGAGCGGGGTACCGCCCCGCCCCGTGGCCCGGCCTCGCGACCAGTGAGTGGCGAGTTGGGTCATAGCCCCATTCACCACTCACGGGGTACGCGCGCGCAGCTCGGCCAGCAGGGTCCGGGTGGCGGCGCCGAGGTAGCCGTCGCGGCGGGTCAGCACCGCGACCTCGAGCGTGAGGTCGAGGCCGGCCACGTCCAGGACCACGAGAGAGCCGGCGGCCAGCTCCTCCCGGATGCTGCTGTCGGGCACCAGTGCGATGCCGAACCCCGCCTCGATCAGGCGCTTCTGCGCTGTCAGGCTGTCGATCCGGAGGATCCGGTCGCCCGTGATGCCGGCGTCCTCGAGGGCCCGGCGCCCGTACGCGGCGGACACCTCGGGGCGTCCCGGCGGCTCGGGGAACGCGATCCAGCGCTGGTCGGCGAGCTCGGGCAGGCCGGCGCACCGGGCGCCAGCGAACGGGTGCCCGGGCGCCGCCGCGACCACCAGCCGCTCGGCGAACAGGGTCTCGCTGTGCAGCTCGGGGTTCGGGTCGCGGTGGTAGCGCAGGCCCAGCTGCACGTCGGCGCGGCGAACCAGCTCGCTGACCTCGCGGCTGGTCGCGGTGCGCAGGATCAGCTCGACGCCGGGGTGGCGGTGGGCGAAGCGACGTAGCGCCGAGGTGAGGTCCGTGCTGGCCAGCGTGCCGACCAGGGCGATCCGCACCGGGCCGGTGTCCTCGCTCCGGACCGCCCGCACGGCCGCCTCCGCGTCGGTCAGCGTGGCCACCATCTTCTCGGCGAACGGCAGCAGCGCGTGGCCGGCCTCGCTGAGCACCAGCCCGCCCGCCACCCGCTCGAACAGCGGAGCGCCGAGCCCCGCCTCCAGCAGCGCGAGCCGGCGGCTGACCGCGGGCTGGGAGCGGAACAGCTCGCCGGCGGCCGCGGTGATGGTGCCCCGGCGGTGGATGGCGAGAAACGTATGCAGTGCGTCGATGTCCACGGCGGCCCGTCATGCATTCGGCGGATGGTCGGTCTCCGAAGTATGCATTGGACGGATGACCGGCGCCGCCTCGACGATAGTGCCGACTCGACGATGGTCGGGTACCCGACGACGATCCGAGGAGGACGGGACATGGCGGACCACGATTCGGTCGGCGCGGCCTTCCGCGCACTGCACGAGACCGGCCAGGGCCTGCTGATGCCGAACGCGTGGGACGCGGGCAGCGCGGTCATCCTGGCCGAGGCCGGGTTCGACGCCATCGCCACGACCAGCGCCGGGATCGCCTTCTCGCTCGGCCGGGGTGACCACACGGTCGCGGCCGGGGGTGCGGCGGTCGGCCGGTCGGAGATGTTCGACCGCATCGAGCAGATCACCTCCGCCGTCGGGATCCCGGTCAACGGCGACCTGGAGTACGGCTACGGCGTGCCGCCCGAGGCCGTCGCGGAGACCATCGCGCTCGCCATCGACGCGGGCCTGGCCGGCGGCAACATCGAGGACCACGTCGACGGCACGCTGCTCGAACCGGAGCTGGCCTCGGCCCGAATCGAGGCCGCGAGGGAGGCGGTCGAGGCGAGTGGTCGGCCGTTCGTGCTCACCGCGCGCACCGACGCGCTGCTGGTCGGCGGCGTGTCGTTCGCCGAGGCGGTCCGCCGGGCCAACCTGTACCGCCTGGCCGGCGCCGACTGCCTGTACGCCCCGGGCCTGACCGACCTGGACTCCGTCGCCCGGCTGGTCCGTGAGGTGGACGGCCCGCTGAACGTCGTGCTCGGGCTCGGCACGTCGACCCTGACCGTGCCGGGCCTGTTCGCGGCCGGGGTCGCCCGGATCAGCCTCGGCGGCAGCATCGCCCGCGCCGCGCTCGGTTTCGTCCGGGACAGCGCGAGACAGCTGCGCGACCAAGGGAGCCTGGAGTTCGCCGCGCGGCAGATCCCGCAGGGCGAGCTGAACGCGCTGTTCGCCCGCTACGAGCTGGGCCGCGCGCCGGCGGATCAGACAGCCCGGTAGCCGAGCTCGGCCAGTGCGTGGTCCAGTGCGTCGGCCAGCGGGCGGGCCCCGCCCCGCAGGTGGGACAGCAGCGTGCCGCCCTGCAGCGCGCTGAGCAGCACCAGCCCGCCGGAGTCCGGGTCGGCCCCGGCGGGCAGGCGACCGGCGGCGCCCGCGCGCCTGAGCAGGGCCGAGATCGCGGCCTGCCAGCGGTCGAACAGCGCGGCCAGCTCGGCGCGCAGCGTGAGGTCGCTGTCCACCTGACCGGCGAAGACGCCCAGCGGGCAGCTGCCGAAGCCGTGGGCCCGGTGCGCGGCCAGCACCTCGTCGCGCCACTGGCCGGGGTCGACGCAGGACGTATCGCCGAGCGACGGCTGCGCGCCCATCACCCGCTCGAACTGGTACCGCAGCACCTCGATCACGACCGCCTGCTTGCCGCCGAAGTAGTGGTACAGCTGCGACTTGCCGGTGCCGCTCGCGGCCAGGATCTCGTCGACCGTGGTTGCCGCGATGCCGCGCTCGTACATCAGCGCGGCGGCGACCTCGACCATCGTCAGCCGGGTGCGCCGGCCCTTGGGGGTGGCCGGTTCCGGTGTATCGGGCACGGTCGGTCGAGGGTCTATCGCGCGCCGCCGAACTCGTCGTGCAGCGCCGGCAGGAAGCTGGCCAGGTGGTTCATCTCGGTCGCGCAGTGCGAGAGCAGGCCCACGCCGAGGGCGGTGAGGTCGGGCTGCCCGTGCGGGGCGGGACGGCCGGGGTACGGCGTCGCGACCGAGGTCGCGGGCAGGGCGAGCGGCTCGACGTGGTTCAGGAAGAACCGGCTGCGCATCTCCGCCCCGCCCTCGGTGGCCCGCACCTGGTGCACGATCCAGCCGAACGCGACCGGCGCGATGCTCGGGCCCACCCGGCCGACGACCGTGGTGCTGCCCGGCCGGCTCTCGGCGAATCCGACGCGCACCGGGTCGAGGAACCGGATGGCCAGCGGGATCATCGAGCCGGCCACGTACTCGTCGACGTAGGACACGTTGTCCCGGTAGCACTGCCGGTGCGTCAGCTCGGGCCTCTCGTAGCGGTGCTGGCCGACGGCGCTGTACTGGTGCGCGTCCGGGTGCCAGAGCTTGTAGCGCGCGGACTCGCAGCTGTGCCAGGCGAACCACCAGTCCCACATCTCGCCGGTGACCCCGGGCATGTCGGTCAGGCAGTTGACGACCACGACACCGCTGTCCAGCACGGTCCAGCCGGTCTCCATCTTGTGGTAGCCGGGCCGCTCGAGCCTGGCCGCCGCCTCGTCGATGTCGTAGCCGTACTCGGTCGGCGCCATGCCGGTGAGGAGCTGCTCGGCGACGTGCGGCTGCATCGGCAGGGCGTCGGCTCGGAAGTACTTGGCGTAGGGCTGGCGGTCGTCCGCCTCGCGATAGCCCAGGTAGCGGTCCTCGGTGCCGTAGGAGGCGGGCACGGCCGCCCGGTCCACGTCGCTCGGCTGGTAGGTGAACACGGGTTGGGCCGGTTCCCTTCGGGAGGTCGGGGCCCCCGCGCTCGGCGAGCGCGGGCCAGCCTCGACCCTACCCGACGTTTTGTACTAGTGAGTACATTCCCCTAGCGGGGGAGCTTGGCGGCGAGCAGGTCGACGGGGGTGATCGTCGGGAACACGCTGAACAGCTCGTCGGCCCGGGCCACGATGGCTTCGCGGACCTTGCCGTTCAGGTGGGCCTGGCGGTCCTCCTCGGTCTCGAAGGCGTCGAAGATCCGGAAGGAGGTGGGCCCGACCTGGAAGGCGAACCAGGCCAGGGTGCCCGGCTCCGCCTCGACGAGCGCCCGCGCGTCGGCCAGGAACTTGGCCACGTCGTCCTCCTTACCGGGACGAGCCTCGAACTCCACCAGAAAGCCCAGTGACGGCACAGTGTTCTCCTCAGGTATCGGTGGTGCGTGAGCTGTTGAGCTCCACCCTGCCTGGCTGGATATGCTGGTGTGCCACGGATCCCGCCAGCTTGGCCACGGATCCCGCCGATCTCGGCCGCCACCACGATCCGACGCCCGAAACGAACGCCGACACCGACGCCCGAAGCCAACGCCCGAAGCCAACGCCGAACGGAGCGGGCATGCGCCCCGCGAAGTGCCCGCCGACCTCCCTCGGCCGCGCCAAGCACGTGATCGCGCTGCTGGTCACGCCCGACACGGTGGCCTTCGAGGTGACCGTCGCCCAGCAGATCTTCGGGCGGCGGATGCCCTCCCTCGCCGCCGTCACCGGGGACGCAGTCTCGCCGTACCAGGTCGTGCTGTGCGGGGAGCGGCCCCGGCTGCGCCTGCCGCTCGGCACGGACCTCGGCGAGCTCGCCCCGCTGGAGACCCTGCACACCGCCGACACGGTGATGGTGCCCGGCGTGGAGCAGCCCCTGGCGCCCCGGAGCGAGGCCCTGCTCGACGCCCTGCGCACGGCCCACGCCGGCGGGGCGCGCGTGGTGTCGTTCTGCGGCGGCGCGTTCGTGCTCGGTCTGGCCGGGATTCTGGACGGGCGCCGGGCAACCACGCACTGGGTGTTGTCCGAGGAGTTCCGGGAACGTTTTCCACGGGTTCGGCTGGAGGCGGACAAACTGTACGTGGATGACGGCGGGGTGCACACCTCCGGCGGAATGTTCTCGATGGTCGACCTTTCGCTGTACCTGCTGGCCATGGACCTCGGCCATGCCTACGCCAACGACTTCGGGCGCATTCTGGTCAGCCCGCCCCATCGGCCGGGGGGCCAGGCGCAGTTCATCAAGGACTCCCTGCGGCTCGACGCGGACCAGTCGCTCGACGCGCTGCTGCGCTGGCTGCGAGAGCACCTGCACGAACCGTTGACGCTGGCCAGGCTGGCCGAGCACGAGCACGTCAGCGAGCGCAGCCTGGTCCGGAAGTTCCGCGAGGAGACCGGCACGAGCGTCCTCGACTGGGTCACCCGGGAGCGGGTGAACCGGGCCAAGGTACTGCTGGAGACCACGGATTACCGGGTGTCCGAAATTGCCGCGATGGTGGGTTTCGGCTCACTGGAGACCTTGCGCAGAAACTTCGAGAAAATTGCCGGAACGACAGCAACCGCCTACCGCTCGACCTTCCGGGCGACACCACCGTCCGACTTGTCGGGTCCAGTGGACGTGACAAGTGGGACTAGTCGTGTCCATTAACCCTGACAGGTCGGACGACGCCGACTAGTGCGGGTCGGCCAGTGGGGCCGGGTTGTGTCGGAGGCGGGCCGCGTCCTGACTGGGCGGGGCACCGAACTGGCGGCGGTACTCCCGGCTGAACTGCGACGGGCTGTCGTAGCCGACGCGGTAGCCGACGCCGGTGACCTCGTTCGGGTGCGTGGCGACCAGCAGCCGGGCCTCCTGCAGCCGGATCTGCTTCTGGAACTGGATCGGGCTCATCGCCGTGACCGCCTGGAAGTTGCGGTGGAAGGCGGACACGCTCATGCCGGTGCGCCGCGCGAGGTCCGCGACCTGGAAGGACTGGCTGTAGTGGTCCCGGATCCAGCGGACCGCCCCGGCGATGTGGGTCAGGTTGCTGTCGGCGAGGCCAAGCTGGCGGACGGTCTCGCCCTGCTCGCCGGTGATCAGCCGCCAGAGGATCTCCCGCTTGACCAGCGGCGCGAGCACCTCCACGTCGCGGGGCCGGTCCAGCAGGCGCAGCAGCCGGACCACGGCGTCCAGCAGTTCCTCGGGTGCGTCGCTGACGGCCATGCCGGGGGACGCACCGCCGCCGTCGCTCGACCCGTCACCGGCCCGTAGGAGCAGCTCGGCGACCGCGGCCGGCCGCAGCGTCAGCCCGAAGCCCAGGGCCGGCCGCTCCGGGCTGGCCTCGGTGAAGTGGCCGGTGACCGGCATGTCGACGGAGGCGAGCAGGTACTGCCCGGCGCGGTACTCGTACACCCGCTCGCCCAGCGCGAGCCGCTTCGCCCCCTGCGCGATCAGCGCCAGCACGGTGCCGGACATCGAGGGCGCCGGCGGGTAGGGCGCGTCGACCTTCGAGATCAGCACGTCCTCGATGGCGGTGGTGCTGTCGGGCCGCGCGTGCCGGGTGATCAGTTCGCGCAACTCGTCGAGGAGCATGACCCGATTGAACCGCACCGCGCGGTCACCCGGCCAGGCGCCGGTCCGGTGTGGGGCTCGGCCCCGCCGCGGGACAGTCGTCCGGTCAGTCGCCGACCGCCAGCAGCGCCGCCATCTGGGGCCAGCTCAGGGTCACCCGGGGCTGTGCGGGCGCCGCCCGGGCCGCCGGCGCCTCGTCGGTGTGCTGAGGCCTGGCCGCGACGGGCCGGCGCCGCCGAGGAGCGGGGCTCGACCCGTCCAGCAGGGTGCCGATCCGCACGAAGTGCTCGACGGGGATGCCGAGCTTCTTGGCGTGCTGGCCGGTGGCGGCCTTGAGCAGCAGGCCGTCGTCGGCCCGGTTCGTCAGCTCCAGCGCCGACGCGCCGGTGTGCAGCGCGGCGAGCGCGAGCGGCCGGTCGCCGTCCTCCTCGAACGAGCGCAGCGCCAACCGGATCGAGCCGAGGGCCTGTTCGGCGCCGGCTGCCGGGTCGGTGGCCGCGCGCGCGTCGTACAGGCTCGACCAGCCGGCGGCCAGGTTCGACCACCCGGAGCCGCCGAGCAGCCGCCCCCCGCCGGACAGCTCACCGCCGGACAGCTCGCCGCCGGACAGCTCGCGGCCGGACAGCTCGCGGCCGGACAGCTCGCCGCCGGACAGCTCGCGGCTGGACAGCTCGCCGCCGGACAGCTCGCGGCCGGTCAGGTCGTTGGTGAGGCCGGCCGCCTGGATGCTGAGCAGTGTCAGTGCGAGCTGGCAGATGGCCTGGGTGCGGGGGAGCCGCCCGGGAGCGCCGGTCTGCTCGGCGAGTGCGATGACCTCGGCGAACCGGCGCCGCAGCCGGGCCATGTCGTCGGTGACCGCGTCGAGGGCGGCCAGCGAGCGGCGGGCCCGGTCGAGCTTGGGCCGCCCGAGCGCCGGGGTCAGGGTGACCGGCGCCCGGCGCGTCGCCGTCCGGCCGGCGTGCGGCCCGGCCGGCGCGGGTGAGGTGCGCGCGGCGAGCTCACCGGCCCAGCGGGCGTGTGCCTGCCGGGTGGCGGCCGGGTCGGGGTCCGACTCCCGGCAGTAGGCGCGCACGGTCTCCAGCAGGCGGTACCGGGCGGGGGAGACCGTGGTGTCCGCGACCACCACCGAACGGGTCACCAGCGTGGCCAGTGAGTCGATCATGGACGTCGTGGTGGGCCGGACCGCCTCGGCGCCCTCGAGGGTGAACTCGCCGTCGAAGGCCCACAGCCGGTGCAGCAACGCCCGGTCCACCTCGGGGAGTTGCTCGACGCTCCAGCCGACGGCCGCGCGCAGCGTCGCGTGTGTGCTCAGCGAGCCGCGCGGCACCGCGCCGAGCAGGGTGAACCGGTCGTCCAGCCGGGCGGAGATCTCGCGGAGGCTCAGGACCCTGGCCCGGGCGGCGGCCAGCTCGAGCGCCAGGGGCAGGCCGTCCAGGGCCGCGCAGACCGTCCGGGCCTCGGCCCGCTCGGCCTCGCTGGGGCTCCAGTTGGTGCGCACCGCGCCGACCCGGTCCAGCAGCAGGGTCACCGCCGGCCCGTCGGAGCCGTCGGGGTCGCGCAGCGGCAGCGGTTCGACCGGCAGGCACGTCTCGCCGTCAACGCCGAGTGGCTCCCGGCTGGTGACCAGGATGTGCAGGTCGGGGCAGTTCTCCAGCAGCTCGAGGACGAGCTCGGCCACCGGCTCGACCAGGTGCTCGCAGTTGTCGAGGACGAGCAGCCCGGGGCGGTCCGCGAGGGTGTCGGCGAGGTCGGCGGACGACCCGCCGGGACCTCCGACGGTGTCGGCCACCACCTCGGTGAGGAGCGCCGGCTCGCGGACGTGCGCGAGCCGGACCAGCCACGGGCTGTCCACCCGCTGCGCCACGTACTGCACGACGAGGCGGGTCTTACCGACGCCGCCGGGGCCGACCAGGGTGACCAGGCGCCGGTCCCGCAGCGCGGCCGCGACGGTGGCCAGCTCCCGGTCCCGGCCGACGAAGGTGGACAGCGGCCAGGTGCGGTTCCGGTCGGCCTCGCCGGCGGCGCCGCCGCGACCGGTGGAGCCGCCCCGGCCGGTCAGGCAGGCCTTCGCGGCCCGCCCGGTCGGCTTGGCGGGTTCGGCCGATTCGGGCAGCAGCAGGCGCGGGTCGTGGCTGAGCACCCGCCGCTCCAGCTCGCGCAGCTCGGCGCCGGGGTCGACGCCCAGCTCGTCGGACAGCAGCGCGCGCACCCGGCGCAGCGCGGCCAGCGCGTCACCCTGGCGGCCACCTCGGTACAGCCCGAGGATGAGTAGCGCCCACCGCCGCTCCCGGTACGGGCTGGCGGTCACCGCGGCGCTCAGCTCGCTCACGGCGCGCGCCGCGTCGCCGAGTGCCAGCCGGGCGGCCGCCCGCTCCTCGAACGCCACCTCGCGCAGCTCCGTGAGCTGGGCGCGGGCGGCCGCGACGAGGTTCGAGGACGGCAGGTCGGCGTACGGCTCGCCGCGCCACAGCGCCAGCGCCTCGGTCAGCACGCGCAGCGCGGCGGCGGGGCGGTCCTCGGCGAGGTGCCGGCGGCCGTCGTAGACCGCGCGGGTGAACCGGGCGGCATCGGTCGCGTCGGGGTCCAGCCGCAGTGCGTAGCCGGAGCTGGTGCGCTGCAGGAGCTGGCGGGCCTCGACGCCGAGCGCCTGGCGCAGCCGGGAGACGCAGACCTGCAGCGTGGTCGCGGCGCGGGCGGGCGTATCGGCGCCCCAGACCGCCTCGGTGAGCTGGTCGTCCGGCACGGGCTGGCCGGCGGCAGCGATCAGCTCGGTGAACAGCCGCCGGGGCACCGGGCCGCCCAGCTTGACCCGAGCGCCGGCGACATCCACCTCCGTGGCACCGAGAACCCGACACATCAGCACCGCCTAAGCATACAAAGGCCAGGTCAACCCACATGGAACGTGACACATAAATCTGACGTGGCGGGCCGCATCAGTGGCATCGGGAAAACCTGGCCGTCGGGCGCCCCGCACTCGGATCACCCGGGCGAGCGAGGCCCTCAAGTGGTCATGACCAGGGGGGATCGGGCTCGGCGGGGCGCCCAGGCCGGCCCGTGGCCCGCGTCGCTGGCCGGGCGCTCACGGGTCGGCGACCGGGTGCGGTGGGCCAATTTTGTGACTGTTCTGTTATCGAACGATGTCTAAGGGTTGCCTCAAACCCGCTGGAAACGCCCTGTTCGCGGCCGTTGCCCAGCAACCCTTTCGCTGAGCGGAAGGGCCGGCTGACGCCGCCCTCACCCGTCCGGATACTGCGCAGACCCCCGGTCGGGGAGCCTGGCGAAAGGGTGGCCCAGATGTCCACGGACTCATCGACGAGCCTGATCAATGCCCGGGAGCGGTACGCGGGCTGGGTATTGCCGCTGTGCTGGGCGGCCGTGGCGCTGGAGGGGTTCGACCTGGTCGTGCTGGGCGTGGTGCTGCCGTCGCTGCTGCGCTTCCCGGCCTGGGGGCTGACCCCGAACACCGCCTCGCTGATCTCCGTCGTCGGCCTGCTCGGTGTGATGGCAGGGGCGCTGGCGGTCGGCCCGCTCACCGACGTGATCGGCCGCCGCCGCACGATGTTGATCACCGTCGTGGCGTTCTCGGTGCTCACGCTGCTCTGCGCGGTCGCGCCGAACCCATGGGTGTTCGGGGTGCTCCGGTTCCTCGCCGGGCTGGGCCTGGGCGGTGTGCTGCCGGTGGCGCTCGCACTGGTCAACGAGTACGCGAAGAGCGGTCGGAGTGGTTCGACCACCACCACGATGATGACCGGCTACCACGTGGGCGCCGTGCTCACCGCGCTGCTCGGCATCCTGGTGATCCCGAGCCTCGGCTGGCGGTCCATGTTCGTGATCGGGGCGCTGCCGGCGCTGGTGCTGGTCCCGGTGATGCTGCGCTACCTGCCGGAGTCCACCTGGTACCTGCGGGCCAAGGCGGGCGAGCTGCCGGGCGGGGGCGGCCGGCAGACGCAGCAGCGCAACCCGATCGGCACCCTGTTCAGCGGGGGCTACCTGCGGGCCACGCTGGCGTTCTGGGTGGCCTCGTTCATGGGGCTGCTGCTCGTCTACGGCCTGAACACGTGGCTGCCGGAGATCATGCGCTCGGCCGGCTACCAGCTCGGCGCCGCGCTGGCGCTGCTGCTCACCCTGAACGTCGGCGCGGTGCTCGGCATGCTGGTCGCCGGCCGGGTGGCCGACCGGATCGGCCTGCGCCCGGCGACCCTGACCTGGTTCGTCGCCGCGATGCTGTTCCTGGCCCTGCTCAGCGTCAAGCTGCCCGGCGCCGGGGTGTACGTCAGCGTGCTGCTGGCCGGGCTGTTCGTGTTCAGCGCGCAGGTGCTCGTGTACGCCTACATCGGTGAGCGCTACCCGACCTGGGCGCGCGGCACCGCGCTCGGTTCGGCCAGCGGCATCGGCCGGCTCGGGGCGATCGCCGGGCCACTGGTCGGCGGCGCGCTGCTCACCGCGGGGCTGGCCTACCCGTGGGGGTTCTACATCTTTGCGGTGGTGGCCGCGCTGGGCGCGGTCGCCGTGGCCTGTGTGTCGCAGCCGGCAGCCACAGATACCGCCGACTGAGCCGCGGCCCATTTCGCCGAGCTCAACCACAGCGGGCTCGTTCGTGCGGTCCGAGGCCGCTGTGGTTGAGCTCGGCGGGGTTCGAACCGGTGCCAGGCGGCCGGGTCGAGTCCATTCGGCGGAATAATCGGCGCTCTGTGCAATAGTGCGCAGACGGCGTCGGTCGATGCTGCTGTCCTCTCCTCATCACGGCCCGGTGGGCCACCATTGAGGGGACAGGAAGAATGAGCACAACGCGCGTGAGATCGGGTCCGGCCCGGATCGAATACCGTCGGTCTACTGGGGTTTACCCTACCCCCACCTCGGGGGTCGGCACCACTGTGCCGGGGGCCGGCACCATTGGCGACATTTCGGTGCGCTGCGAATCTCGTCCAGTGGGCCCATCCTGGGCAGCCCCGACGGCCGAGGTAATCAAGGCATTCCGGCAATTCCCCCGTTCGGCACGCCATTGGTGCCCCGGAAAGGGAATCGCGCCGACGGCCGACCGCGCTACAACAGATTCTAGGAGCACATCATGAAGTCGCGCGGACCTATCGTGACGCTACTCGCCGTTGTGGTGCTCGGCCTCGTCCTGCTGGCGGTCAACCTGGCCAAGTCACCGACCGCGGGTTCGGCACCCCAGGCGGCGCCGGGCAGCGCGGCGCCCACCGCGGCCGCGGTGGCCGCGCCGGCACCGTCGGCGGCCGCCCAGCCGCCCGCCGCGAACCAGCCTGCCGCCGCGCCCGACCAGGCCGCCTCGGCCGATCAGGGCGCGGGCGCCGCACCCGAAGCCGCGGCGGCACCGGGAGCCGCGCCCGATGCGGGCGCCGCGGCGGCCCCACCGGCTGGAGCGACCCAGTTCCCCGCCACGGCCAAGTACACCGGCTACACCGACGGCAACCACGCGGCGATCGCCGTGACCGTGCGCGACGGCCAGGTCTCGGCGTACCTGTGCGACGGCAAGGCCGTCGAGGGCTGGTACCAGGGCAGCGCGTCGAACGGGACGCTGGACGCCAAGGGCAAGGGCGCCAACGCGCTGAGCGGCACCCTGTCGGACCGAACCCTGACCGGCACCGTGTCCGCTCGCGGCAAGTCCTGGACGTACTCCGCCACGCCCGCCAAGGCGCCGGCCGGGCTGTACCGGGCGAAGTCCAGCACCCGCACCACCGGCTGGATCAAGGACTCGTCCGGCAAGGTCACGGGCCTGGCCCACGACGGTGACACGGTCACCCCGGCGGGTCCGCTCGACCCGGCCACCGCCCAGTCCGTCGAAGGGGGCGACCGTGTGGTCGGCCAGTAGCGAGCCGGCTCCCGGCGCCGGGGGTCCCGCTATGACCGGCATGTCCGCCCCGCCGCAGGGGCCGCCCCCGTCCCCGGACCCGAGGGCGGGGGCGGTGCTGGCGCCGGTGCTGCTCGGCTGCGGCGTCGCCGTGGCGTTGGGCGTGTACGGCAACCTGCACGAGCCGACCGGGTTCGCGATCAACCTGTCGGGCTTCAGCAGCGGTACGTACGTGAAGTCCTGGCTGGTCACGCTCGCCGCGCTGCTGGCGATCGGCCAGGTGGTCTCCGCCCGGATGCTCTACACCGGGGCCACCATGCGCTGGCTGCCCGGGCTGCACCGCTGGTCCGGCCGGATTGCCGTGCTGCTCACCGTGCCGGTGCTGGTGCACTGCCTGTACGCGCTGGGGTTCGCCGACCACAGCCCCCGCGTTCTGATCCACTCGCTGGCGGGGTGCGTCTTCTACGGCGCCTTCGTGACCAAGATGCTGTCGCTGAGCCGGCGCGGTATGCCGGGTTGGCTGCTCCCGGTGACGGGCGGGCTGACGTTCACGGCGCTGATCGTGCTGTGGCTGACCTCGGCCCTGTGGGTGTTCGGCTCCCAGGGCCTGCACTTCTGAGCCGGTTCCAGGTCGGCGACTCAGCCGACCTGGAGCTGGTGCAGCACGTAGAGCACAACCAGCGCGGCCGCCAGCAGCAGAGCCACCGCGGCCACCCCGATGAGCAGCTTCGAGCCGAGCGACGAGGTCGGGCTGGGCTGCTCATCGGGCTGTCCGGACCGATCGCTGGAGGTCAGCTTCGTGCCGGGTGGCGGCGGAGCGGCCAACGACCGGGTCGACGGGGGCTGCCCGGGAGACGCGGGGCGGGGGTTCGTCGGGCCGGGGTGCGTCGGGCCCGGTGTGGGCTGGGGAAAGCCGGGCCCGCCCGGCATGGCGGTGCGCGGAGCGCCCGCCGGGGCGAAGCCGGGCCTACCCGGTCCGGTGGGTATGGGGCCCGTGGTGGGTGGGGCGAACGCCGGTCCGCCCGGGGTCGGCCGGGGGAGTGGCGGCGCGAAGGCGGGGCCCGGCGGCGCGCTGTTCGGCACGGTGCGGGCGGGGCCCGCGCTCGGCGCCAGCCCGGGGAAGGGCCCGGGGGCAGGGTTCGGCGCCAGTCCGGGGAATGCGGCGGGGCCCGGAAAGGAGCCGGAGCTGGGGGAGGAGCCGGGGCCGGAGAACGCCGCCGCCACCCCGCCGGGCACGGGTCCGATACCGGGCACGGGTCGGGCGCCAGGGACGGATCCGGCGCCCGGCGCCGGTCCGGCGCCGGGTAGCGGGCCGGCGCCGGGCATGGGCCCCGCGAAGGGGACCGATCCGGGCACGACGCCGTTCGCCCGCGCCGTGCTGGGCAGCCGGGCTACGGTGGCGGCGCCGAGCGCGACCGCGTACTTCGGGTGGGTGTCGACGAGGATCGGCCGGCCGAGCTCCTCGGACACCATTTCCGCCACCAGCGGAATACGCGAGGATCCGCCGACGAGAAGTACCGCGCTCAGATCGGCCGCCGTGACCTCGGCCGAGCGCAGTGCACGCGCCAGCCCGGAAATGGTGGACTCGATCTGCGCGCGCACCAGGTTCTCGAACTCGGCCCGGGTAATCCGCACATCGAACTGTTTCTCCGGCAGGAATACCGGCAGCAGAGTCTCGGTGTCCGCCGAGAGCGCCTCCTTGGCCAGCACACAGTCCTGGCGCAGCCGGGCCAACGCGACGAAGGCCCTCGGGTCGCGCTGGTCGAGCTCGTCCAGCGCACCGTCCGAGGAGAAGTTCACGAAGTCGAACACGGCCTGGTCGAAGTCGACCCCGCCGAGCCGCTCGACGCCCTCCGGGGTGCCCAGGGTCTCGACGCCGTCGGCCAGCTTGCGCACCACCGTCGCGTCGAACGTGCCGCCCCCGAGGTCGTAGACCGCGACGACCTCACCGGTGCCCAGCTGCCGCGACGCCGCGTAGTGGGCGGCGGCGGCCTCCGGCTCCGTGATCAGCAGCGATCCGGCCAACCCGGCCTGCCGGGGGACCTCCTCGAACAGCCCCCTGCGGAACGCACCCCAGTTCGCCGGGTGGGTGAGCACGACCCGCTCGGGGGGCGCGCCGCGCGTGTCGGTGACCTTGGTGAGGACGTCGCGCAGCTGCAGGCCGAGCAGCTCGGTGACGCCGTAGGACGTACCGGCGAGCCGGAGCGGAGTGGGGTCGCCGAGCCGGCGCTTGAACGTGCGCGCGGCCCGTTCCGGAGCGCTCGCGGCCCGGCGGGCGGCGGCGTCACCGCTGACCACCACGCCGTCCTCGCGCACGAAGACCACCGACGGCGTCACCACCGAACGCTCGCCGAGAGTGACCATCTCGGCCTGGGAGTGGTCCGAGATCGCGGCGGCGGTGAATGTGGTGCCGAGATCGACCCCGAGGCTGTATCCCACGACATATCTCCTTTTGATACGGCGGCCCATGGTAGCCGCGCCGGTACCGGCGCCCGAAAGCATTTTTCGGCGCATCCCCCAGCGTCCGGGTCGGTCGGCCCGTGATTCCGGGGAGAATTGTCCGGAACGGCACGGTCGCGCAATTCGAAATGATGCACCGGGCTTCACGTAAAGCACTGTGGGGCGCTGCCGCGTGGGCCGGATGGGAGTTCCCGGCGGAGTCCGCGCAAGCGGCGAACGGGTGAGTCACACCGCCAACCGGCAAATAACCCGGGCGAGTGGGTCTGTCACTCGGTCGAGCGGATCCGGCGTCAGGCCGGGGATCGGGCGTGTAGAGAAGTACTAGTGGATGGACTTGGTGTGATCGGTCTTGCTGTCGGACTCTGGATCGCACTGGCGGCCCCCGCCCGGTTGGTGACGCCCCAAGCGACCGTGCCGGCCGCGCTCGGTTGGGTCGTCGTCGCCGCGAGCTCGGTACTCCTGCTCACCAGCCCGCTCGCCCCGCCGTCCTCGGCAGGGGACTTCACCTCCCCACCGGCCGCGACGGCGTATCCGGGGGTGCCAGGGCAGGGCCGGGCCCAGCAGGTCCCCGCGGTACCGGGCGCCTACACCGCGTTCCAGACCGGCATCGTCGGCGACGACATGTGCGGCGGGTCCGACGACCCCGCGCCCACCGCCAGCCGGCAGGTGCCCGGGCCGGCGCAGTGCGGGCCGGCTCCCCGACCCGGCCCCTGACGGGCGCGCCGGGCGCCGGTGCTCCGGCCGGTTTCCCGCCGCCGGCTGGCGCGAAGATCGGCCTGACGCATGCATTAGCATCGCCGGAGTGATCGGGACGGGGCATTCGTGATGGCTGCGTTGATGCTCGTCGTGATCGCCGTGGCGGCCGGGCTGGGTGTGCTGGTGGGGCTTGGCGCCGCCGCGGTGCTGGCCGCGCTGTGCGCGATGTTCTGCCTGATGGCGTCCTTCGGCGGCACCCTGCGCGCCGATCTTCGACTGCTGGCCTGGTTCGGCCCGCTGCTGGTCGTGGTGGTCGGCGGGCTCAAGGCGTTGGCCGCGGTCGCCCCGTGGCCGGCGATCGCGCTGGTCGTGCTGATCGTGTTCGGGGTGGGCCTGCTACCGGTGCTCGGCACCCGGTTCATCACCGTCGGCATGGGCCTCGGCATGGCGTCCACCTTCGCCTGCGGCTTCCAGTTGGCCGGCCCGTTCACCCTGGGCCAGGACTTCGCCGCGCCGGCCATCGCGGTCGTCGTCGTGCTCGCCGTGCGGACACTGCTGGGTCTCAAGGACCCGGACGCGGCCATGCGGACCGCACTGGCCGGCGTCCTGACCGGTGGCCCGGGGGCGGCCGGCGACAACGCCATGGCGCAGTGGCGAGCCGACGGCCCACGCGCCTGGACCACCGGCGTGCTCGGCGGGATCCTGCGCTACCACAACGCCGTGCGGGTGCTGACCACGCGCCGGGGCCAGCTGAGCGGGCCCGCCGTGGCCGAGCTCGACCAGGTGCTGGCGGCGGCCAACGAGGATGCCCAGCGGCTGGCGGGGGAGGTGTCCGCCCGCAATGCCCCGGACCCGGCCGGGCGGGTGCAGCGGGTCGAGCCGAGGATCTCCCTGCCCGGCGCCACCCGCGAGCTGGTGACCAGCGTGTGGCTCGGGCTGGAGGCGATCCAGGCCGCCGCCGCGCACCGGGACCGCACCGAGGTGGCGATGCCCGCGTACTTCGGCCGGGACCAGTGGGAAACCTCGCTGCGCGGTGCGCTGAACTGGGACTCGGCCCAGCTGCGGCACGCGGTGCGGTGCGCGCTGGGCATGCTGCTCGCGCTGTCGCTGTCCATGCTGTGGGCGAGCAGCCCATTGCGGCTGTCGTTCCTGCTGGCCGTGTTCGCCATCATGCAGCCACAGCTGCAGGACTCCATCCGCGTGGCCAGGCAGCGGGCCTACGGGGCGCTCGCCGGCGCGGCGGCACTCGCCCTGCTGATCGTGCTCGTGGAGCTGCCGCAGACCGCGCTGGTGCCCATCGGCATCGGGGCGATGCTGGTCGGGATGTTGTTCTTCATGCAGCGCAACCCGGTCGTCTTCAACGCCTGCACCGTCCTGATGAGCGTCGGCCTGAACGTCAACACGCGGCACCTGGAACTGCGCACCACGTTGCTCGAGTACCTGGGCATGATGGCGCTCGCGGTGGCGATCGCGCTGGTCTTCGGCTTCGTGGCGGTGCCGGGCGTGCCCAAGCCGAACGTCGCGACCCGGTTCAACGACGCGGTCCGCGACGCCCGCGAGCTGGTCCACGAGGTGGCCGCCACCCTGATCAACCGCAACCTCGACCCGATGGCGCTGCGGCCGAGGTTCCGGGCCGCGACGGGCGCCCACCAGAACCTGCGGGCCACCGACTCGGTGAGCCCGGAGCCGTCCGCCGAGCAGCAGCTGGCCGCCGAGCGGGCCTCGGAGGCCCTGCAGGGGCTGTCCGCGAGCATGTCCGCGCTGCTGATGCGCGCCTCGGCGAGCGCCCCGCTGGCCGACGCGGTGGCCGAGGTGGCGCTGCAGCTGGACCCGCACATTCCGCCTGACCCGGCCAGGGTGGACGGCAAGCTGCCCGCCGTGATCGACCCCGAGCAGCGCCTGCTGGTCGACACCATGATCGCCAGCACGCTCACCGTCGCCCAGTCCGCGCCCATCCTGCGCGCCACGAACTGACGGTCGCGCTCGCCGCCGCCCCTGTCTATCCCGCGTACACGAAGCGTCGGTCCCGCGCCCCTAGCGTCCTTCCCCGTGCGCCGCACGCCCGGCGCCGCTGAACCCGGCCGGTCGCGGTAGCCCGTGCCGCCGTACGCGAGGACGCCCCGTGGCCGGCAACTCTGGCCCTGGCGTTCGTCGTCGTCGGATTCACCCGGCGAATGGCGTCGGCGGGTTATGCGTACACCTATGCGAGCCGCAGCCTCGGGAAGTCCGCCGGCTTCGTCGCGGGCTGGCTGTACGCATTCGGGGGTGACGTGCTTCGTGCCGATGACGATGGCCGCCGTCGCCTACCTGACGTGCTGGCGTGGCTGGTGGTCGGGATCGCCACGGTCGCCGTCCTGCACGCGCGCCGGCCGGACGCGATCGGCCGGATCGGCTCCGTCCTCGGTGAGGACGCCTCGGCGGAGCTCACCTGACCCGGTCCGACCACGTGGGTGATCAGGTGAGGAGGCCGGACGGCCCGATCGGCTCGGTGAGGCTGCTCAGCGCGGTGCCGGCGGGGGCGCGGGTGTTGTTGAACCGGCCGACGTGGCGGCCCGTGCCATCGGTCGTGGGGAGCAGGTCCGTGACCGGCACCGCGTCCGTCAGCTCGGTGACCGGCACCTCGACCGGGCCGACCGCGGTCGAGCCGGCGACCCCGCCGTCCGCGGTGGTGGCTCGAGGGGAGCTCGAGCGGTGGGGGCTTGAGGTGTCGGCGGTCCGTGAGCCGTTGGTGGCGCGGGCCTCGTTCGGGCCGGTGCCTCGGTTGGTCGAGCCGGCGCGGTTGGCGTTGGCACTGTTGGCGCGGGCACCGTTGGCGCTGGTCGGCCCGGTGTCGCGCGAGTTGACGCCGAAGGAGCGGGCGCCGGGCGCGTGAGAGCCCGTGCCGGGTTGGGCCGAACTGTGGTCCGGCGCGCCGGACCGGCCGGGCGGAGCGCCGGCGGCGAGGCCGGAACCCCGGCCCGAACTACCGCCGGAGTCACCCTGGGAGGGTGCGGGCGGGGCCAGCCAGGGGCCCGGAGTGTTCGGCGGCGTGGCCGGACCCGCGAGCGGCGGCAGCGGGAGTGAGGAGACCGTGGGCGGGGTCCAGGTGTCGGGTACCTCGGTCCCGCCGGTCGGGCTGGGGGCGCCGGTCGGGAGTGCCGAGCGGGAGTCGGCGGCCGCGCCCGGGGTCGGCGGCCGGCTCTCCGGCTCGCCGTCCGAGTTGGTGCGGCTCGGCTCGCGGGGACGGAGGAAGTCGCTCGGCGCGAAGAGGGCGGCGGCGACCACCGACCCGGCGGCGACCACCGCGCCGGCGGTCAGCGCAACCCGGCGGCGGGGCGACATCTTCTCGAAGGAGTGCACCGAGTGCCGGGTGGGCCGGCGCCCGGCCGCGGCCAGGGGAGTGCGGCCCAGCAGCTCGGCGACGGTGAGCTCGATCCGCCGCGGCGGCGCGCCGGGAGCGGGCTGCTCGGCGGGGCCGGTGTCACCCGACCCGGGCGCCTGACCGGGGGCTTGACCAGCCTCGGGGGCCTGCTCGACCGGCGGCTCGTCGCCACTCGGCGGGGGTGCGGCGGGGAGGTCGGGAGATGCCTGGGCGTCCGGAGCCCGGTCCGGCGCCGGGAGATGTTCCGGCTGGTCGGCGGGGTCGGGTCCGGTGCCGTGCCCGCGATCCGAGTTCGCCATGGTGGTGGTGACCTCCTGATCAACAAGTCCGACGGGGTAATGAGTATCGGACAGTGATGAGCAATTCCAGTCGCCACTCGAAGGGTCGGCGGAAAACACTCGTCCAGGGCACAGATTGTTGCTCGCTGCCAGCACTCCGGGTGGTCGGCGGTGTCGGGCCGGCCTACTCGGCGTAGGTGTCGAGCTCCGGGTCGGGCGGGGTGGAGCCCTCGGGTTGGCTGGCGTGCACGTCGGCCGGATCGACGTGGGCGTCGGCGTCACTGAGCAGGGAGCGGATGCCCGAGTTGAGTACCGCGAGCAGGGGGACGGCGAGTAGGGCGCCGGCGATCCCGGCGGTGAGCAACCCGGCCGCGATGGCCAGCACCACGGCGAGCGGGTGCAGCTTGACGGCGCGCCCGAGCAGCAGCGGCTGCAGCACATGGCTCTCCAGCTGCATCACCGCGATGACGATGCCGAGCAGGATCAGCGCCGGCACGACGCCCTTTGCGACGAGTGCGACCAGCACCGCGATACCGCCGATCACGACCGCCCCGAGGATCGGCACGAACGCGCCGAGGAAGACCAGCGCGGCGAGCGGTACCGCCAGCGGCACCCCGAGCGCGGCGAGACCGACGCCGATGCCGACGGTGTCCACGACCGCCACGCTCGCCGTCGCCCGCACGTAGCTGACCAGCGCGGCGAGGCTGCGCCTACCGGCCACGTCGACCCGGGTGCGGGCCCGAGTCGGCGCCGCGCGCAGCAGGAACTGCCAGATTCTGGCGCCGCCGTGCAGCAGGAAGGCCAGTGTGAGCAGCACGAGCAGGATCTCGGTGAACGTCTCGCCGATGGTCGCCGCGGTGGTCAGCGCGCCGGCGGTGAGGCTCGTCTGGTTGGCGTTCAGCGCGGCGAGCAGGTTCATCCGCACGGTGGTGAGCTGCTGGGCGTTGAGGTGCAGTGGCCCGGTGGCCAGCCAGTTGGTGATGGAGTCGATGGTGGACGCGAGCTGGATCTCCAGCGCGGGTATGCCGTTGACGAAGGTGATCACAACGAAGGTGAGCAGGCCACCGAGCACCGCCAGCCCGCCGATGAGCACCACCGCGGTGGCGAGCGCCCTGGGCACTCCCCGGTCGACCAGCTCACCGACCGCGGGCGCCAGCAGCGCGGCCAGCAGCACGGCGATCGCGACCGGCACCACGAGCGCCGCCAGGTGGCCGACGACCACCCCGGTGACGTACAGGGCGGCGGCGATCACCAGCAGCCGCCAGCCGATCGCCGCCGCCACCCGCAGGGGCTGGGGGACCGCTTCGCTGATCTGGGTGGGCACCGCGCGCGAGGTCGGGGGGAACTCCCGCCGGGGCGCGGGTACCGGGGGCGGGCCGGGACCTCCGTCGTGCCCGGACGAACCGTGCGCCGGGCCTGTGTTCACTACATCCACCCTACGGAGATGCCCGTTCCCACCGAACCCACACGTGGCGTCCGGGGGCTGCCTGCCCGTCGCCCCCTCTGACCACTGGAAATTGCTAACGTCCGGGTGCCGGGCGGTGCCATGCTCGGTGCATGCCTGAGACGGTCGGCTTCAACCACGTCGCCACCTGTACCGCGAACCTGGACCGGCTGACGACCTTTTATGACGAGGCGTTCAGCGGCAAGGTGACCTTCGAGATGGCCGCCACGGACGACCACCCCCGGATGGCGATCATCGACCTCGGTGGCGGCGCCGCCCTGAACGTGTTCGAGGTGTCCGAGGAGTCGATCGTGGGGACCCGCCGCACCATGGGTGCGCGCGGTCCGATCGACCACTTCGGGCTCGCCGTGGACTCGCGCGCCACGCTCGAAGGGGTGCGCGAGCGGCTGGTGGCCGCCGGCGCGGAGATCGGCGAGATCCAGCGCCTCGGCGGCGAGTGGTCCCTCTTCTTCCGTGACCCGGACGGCATGGAGCTGGAGGTCTGCGCGCACGTCGGCCCGAACGACGTCTAGCCGGGGCCCGGGCGCTGGCCCGGCGCCGGTGGCCGGGCGCCGCGGCGGCCGGGACGTCAGAGCAGCGTGATCAGCACGCCGGCCAGGCCGGCCAGCAGCAGCGTGGACACGACGCCCCGGCGCAGCGCGAACAGCAGGACCGCCGCC
Source organism: Pseudonocardia sp. (assembly GCA_036272155.1). Taxonomy (GTDB): domain Bacteria; phylum Actinomycetota; class Actinomycetes; order Mycobacteriales; family Pseudonocardiaceae; genus Pseudonocardia. The sequence continues at coordinate 1,296 of DATAZG010000090.1, read as the reverse complement.
CCGGCGAGCACCGCGTACTGCCAGGGCCGGCTCAGCGCCATGGCGAGGGGGAGCGCGGAGCCGAGGATCGCGCCGATCGCGGCCGGACCGGCACCGTCGAGCAGCGCCCGGGCCCGCGCGCTGTCCCGCAGCCGGTCGAAATGCCGGGCGCCGAACAGCACGAAGGCGAACGAGGGCGCGAACGCGACGGCCGAGGCCAGCACCCCGCCGGCGAGGCCGGCCGCCGCGTAGCCGACAACGGCGACGGTCTGCACGACCGGCCCAGGGGTGATCTGGCCGAGCGCGACGGCGTTCAGGAACTGCGCGCCGGTCATCCAGTGATGGCGCCCGACGGCGTCCGCGCCCATCAACGGAATGATCACGAATCCGCCGCCGTAGGAGAGTGCACCGACCTTCAACGCCACCCACCCCAGCGCGAGCAGCCCACCCGCGCCGACCGCCCCGCCCGTGAGCAGCGGCGACGGAGCGAGCCCCGGCACCGGCCCGGGTGGCAGCAGTCGCCGGGCGCACAGCTCGACCGCGCCGCAGCCGAGCAGCACGAGCACCAGCCACGGGCCCACCGTGGCCGCCGCGACCAGGCCGGCGAGCACGTAGCCGAGCCAGCGCACGGTGTGCCGGCGCCGCCGCCAGCTCGGGGTGAGCAGGCTGACGCCGGCGTGCACCGCCACGGCCGCGACCGCGCCGCCCGCCCCGGCGCCGGCCCCGCGCACCCAGCCCGGTGGCGAGCCGGCCAGGAACAGCGCGGCGAGCGCGAGGATGAGCACCAACCCCGGCACGATGAACGCCGCGCCGCCGACCAGGGCGCCCAGCCGGCCCCGGACCCGCCAGGCGCAGTAGATCGCCAGCTGGGTGGACGCCGGCCCGGGCAGCAGGTTGCACACCGCGATCGCGTCCTCGAACTCGCCGGGCCGCAGCCAGCCCCGGCGCTCGACGCACAGCCGGCGCAGCAGCCTGATGTGCGTGGGCGGTCCGCCGAACCCGAGGCAGCCGATCCGGCCCCACTCGCACAGCACGTCCCGCAGGCTGGGCGGGCGGGCCGCCGCTCCGGTCACCGTGCCGCGCTCGAGCAGCTCGCCGGACCGCTCACAGTGCCACGCTCATAGGGCCGCGCTCATAGGGCCGCGCTCATAGGGCCGCGCTCACAGGGCCGCGCTCACAGGGCCGCGCGGAGTAGCCGGCCGGTGGGCGGAATGGCGAACGACTGGGCGGCGAGCATGGGTACCTCCCGGTGCGGCGCGGCATTGCGGCGGTTCGGTAGTTCGATGCGGCGGTTGAGGTCGTGAGTGGCGATGGTCG